>NZ_VOOR01000072.1 GCF_007993045.1 Phaeodactylibacter luteus | reverse complement strand
CGTATTGCTCGCACGGACATCGGCCATGCTCTTGAACAATGGGGGCAGCACCTCTCTATAGAGCCTGTCAAAACTCCCAAGCCCCAAGCCCCAAGCCATCTTGGCTTCTTTTTTTTCATCAGCGAAAAGTACAAAATCATTGGGCGCGCAGGGATAATTCATCTAATTGAGAATTGCTGGGGAACAACCAACCGCCAAGTCAAGGGTTATCAGGCGCTTGCATAAGGGTTTGGAAGTAAAAGCATTAGAAAAGATCGATAAATACTGGTGGAAAGTACAGGTGGACGGAAAGACAGGCTATGCAAAGGCTTTCTTGCTGGAGGCGGCGGAATAAGACGGTTTATTCAATGCCCCATCTTCTTATGCCTACTGAAACCTATCAACTATTGAACAAGACCTAGTTTGCTACTATGCGCAACTTCAACTTCAAAAGCCGTGATCAGATTGAAGACCTGCTCAAGGATGCTTTGAGCACTACGACCACCCAGGAGTTGCAAGTAATGATCGAAGCGATTAAACGGACAAGGGATCCTCTTTTTTTGTCGTTAGATGAATTAGACCGGATATTCCATTGGAAGTTAAGAAGGCAGTATGGTCGCCAACAAGGTAAACGATCGCTAATAACAGACGAGAATGCGAAGCTGATTACCCAAACCGCTTGGGCGTGAACCAAAATGTCGCAGGCGTTTATACTTTTGGAGCTCTAGCCTGGCATTGGCCTAGCGCTGCGAAAGGGCGGCAGGCCTGATAAGGCCGAGCGAAGAGCGAGCCCCGTAGCATAGCGGCACCTGCCCTCACGGCAGGGGCAGGCCCCCCAAAAAAAAACGACAATCTGGTTTACGCCCAACCGCTTTTAGTTTCACCAATGAAAACGGAAGGCTTGAAATAAAATCCAGGATAAATATCCTTGCTGTCCTGCCTGGAGTGGGCGTTCCAGTCGCCTCTGCTATTTTGGCATTAGTCTTTCCGGAATCTTACGGGGTTATCGACACCAGGAACTGGAAAGTGTTATATGGAGAGGACAAAAGCTATTTTACCCCAACAACTACATTACCTATCTATCCGACCTTAAAGCACTCGCTCAGGAATGGAGCTTCAATGTACAGGAAATAGACTTAGCGTTGTGGAAGTATTATGAGGTCTTATCAAGTAGTTAAGAATGTACTTACCCAAAAAACGGGCACGACTTAACTCGGCGAATGCAGTCAATTCTAAATTTTATTTGACATGTCATTTTTATTGCTTATCTTTGCATTGGATGGTGGCCCATCTGTATTTTTTCATCTAAAAGAATGAGTTGTCATTCAAAAACAAATGTCAATGAATCAAACCAAAACCAACCCACTTCTTCTGAGCCTCAAAACAGTGGCAAGCAAGCTAGACGTTAGCGTTCGCACCGTAGTTCGCATGCATAAGGACAAAAAAATTCGGTTGTACCGGCTGGGCGGCAAGCTTTTCGCAAAAGATGCTGAACTAAAGGAAGATCTGGAGAAAATTCTTGAGCCTTTACCTTCTGAGTAAAAAAGAGGTCTCGAATTCCACTCGAAAACCTCTTTTACATCGAACTATTTTATGATTAAACTCAAGCCAAAAGTCGCACTTTTCTCCGAGAAAAGCAAACGAAACAGCCGTACACAGTCGTACAAAAACCCGATTGCTGTTTCTGAACACTCGACCTGTCAACTTCCTGGAAATGAACAGCTTTCGCAGCGTTTCGAAAGTCCACTTCGATTAGGTGCTATTGCTTCAATCTATAAGGATTTGTGCAAGGGTGGAAATATCCATTTTCGGCGGAGATGCGATGAGGGCGATCAACAGCTATGAAACACGTAAACGAATTCATCCAAGCCCAATTCGACGAGCTTGGACTAACAAACGAAAACAACAGAATTACCGTCCACAACCCGGAGGCAGAACATCCGGACCCAAGCACTAAAACCATCCCCTGCTTTGAAGCGGACCGAAATGGCAACTTGGTGATTAATTTCTGGACGATTGACCGCGAACTGATTCCTTATTATAAGAAGGGGACGGGGAAAATGAGCCACATCAACTCAAAACTGGCTTTCTTCCACCAAATCCGGCTACAGGAGCCTAAGGGCGATCAGAAATACATCATCCCAAAGGGGCAAGGCACCTACCCCTATTTCCCTCCTACCCTATGCGATGCCTTCGAACAAAAAAAGAAGATCAAGACCCTCTTCCTCACCGAGGGTGCCAAGAAAGCCTGGCGTGTCTCTCTGGTATCAGAAGAGGTAGCTTGTGTTGGGCTAACCAGCATCACGCATTTTCGGGACGGCGAAACAAAAAAGCTTCATCACCATATCCTGCGACTGATCGATACATGTGAGGTGGAGAATGTTATCATCCTGTGGGACGGCGACTGCCGGGATATCAGTGAAAAGGAGCTCGGGGTGCAAGGCGACCTTTCCCAAAGACCGAGAACTTTTTACGGCGCTGCGAAGAAGATACGGGAGCTTGCACTGGAGCATAACTCGAACCTTGCTGTACATTTTTTTCACGTGAATTCTGATTGCTTTCCAGAGCACCCGAAGGGCTTGGATGATTTGGTCAACAGTGCAGATGCAGCGGGGCAGCTAGATGAAGTGATGAAGGAGCTACTGAATGTTAGCCAGCAGAAAAACACCTACTTCTATAAGCAAGTGATCACTTCATCGCTTTCAGCTTTATTGCGATACTTCGGGTTGGGGGGTATTCACGATTTTTGGCCACTTCATATGGAGAAAATTGGGGATGATCGGCCATTCAACTTTGGAGGCGATATCTATGAGTGGAGCACGGAAACAGACTGCCTAATACTCCGAAAACCGGCCTGGGCAAAACATGTTTTCCGGATCGGTGATGAGTATTTTGAGCATATCAATAAGCCAATCATCAATCGCGGTGACGAAGACGCCCCTAGGTTTCGTAAAGAACTGGTAAAGAGGAATGTGGGCACGCTGAAAATGAAGTATGGCAAGAAGTTCGCCCAGTATGTTGAATATTTCGATGGCTTTTGCTGCATGCCGGACCACTTTGACTTCCAGCTCTCCTACAAAGGGTTTTTCAATAAGTACTTCCCACTTAGACACAAAGCTGAACCAGGGGATATTCCATCCATACTACAACTTTTCAAGCATATCTTCGGGGAAGAAAATAGGGAACGAAATGGGCAGTCCTACCTCATGTATCAACTGGGACTGGACTACGTTCAACTTCTGCTTACGCGCCCTACTCAGCATCTACCGGTGCTAATCCTTTATTCCCCCGAAAACAATACCGGCAAGAGCACCTTCGGCAATTTGTTGCTCGATCTTTTTGGCGATAATGCCATCCAAATCAGCAACAGCGACCTTAAATCAGATTTCAATGAGCCTCTAGCAGGTAAGAATTTGGCAATCTGTGAGGAGACCCTACTCGACCGGAAAGTCGATGTGGAGCGTATCAAGGCACTCAGCACAGCTCACCAGATCACCGTAAACGCAAAAAATCAGCGACAATATTCACTCGATTTCTTCACGAAGTTTCAGTTCTATTCGAATAACAAAAGGATGATCTACGTCACGGAGCACGACGACCGGTTCTGGATCTTACGTGTCCCACAGCTTAAGGAAAAGGACCCCTTTTTCCTGGACAAATTGAAGGCTGAAATCCCTGCTTTCATCCATTTTCTAAAGCACCGAAAGCTTGTTGCCCCGCACGAAGGACGGATGTACTTCCACCCTGAGCTATACCTCACTGATGTGTTTGAGGATACCGTGGAACTCAACCAGCCTGGAGACGCTCGGCATTTGCGTACTCAACTGGAAGAACTGTTTGCAGCCCTACAAGATGAGGGGATTGATGAAATTCTGATGCCGTTGAAAGATATCAACAAGGAGCTCTTTAATGGCCGTTTACAGGTGAGTTGGCTGAAAGAGATTCTTGCTGATCATCTGAAAATTGGGAGGCTATTGGACGAGAATGGGAAGTCTAAGGTCACCCGTGGAAAATATCCAAGAATCGTCGAAAAGTATAACGAAAACGAGACAAGCGATACAGAGAGCTTTTCCCCCAAAGTCCAGTGGATCGGTTTCAACGGCCGCCCTTACGTTTTCAAACGGTCAGATTTTTTAAGCGATGATACCTAAAAAGTTTGTCACAGTTGTCACACTCTTTATTAAAAGACCTTTAAGCGTGATTATCAACACTTTATAATCTGTTACAAAATGTTACAAGTTGTTACAAATGTTACAAAGTCAACAACCCACTTCGACGGTGTTACAAAAGACGTTACAGGGTGTGACAGCACATGTAATAACTTAATGTTTTGTTTTTCAGCCTATTAAGCAGTTGTGACAATTGTTACAGGATTTTGGAATACTCATGAAAGAAAAAAATAAACGAAACGGCTTTGCTGAAAATCAAGACTTATGAAACAACTAAAAACGCTCCCCCAGAATCAGGAATTCTACGCTGTATACGCCATCCTGATCGCAACCATCTGCCGGATAAAAACAGCAGCGCAGGTGGTTAGTGGGTTCACGGAGATCGGGATCCTGTACACGGCCTTCCTTTCCATACTACTCCCCCTTTTTCCCAATGTTGGATTTATGATGGCAGTGGTTATTGCCGTGTTCAGTACACTTATTATTGAAATGGGGCTAAGGGTTTTCGCTCCCAAAGCGGTTGACGCTATTTTGTACAAGCGGTACACCAGTATGCACCTCCCCATGACCATCTTGGTATGCCTGATAACGGTTGTACTCCTGGCTACTTCCGGAGTCTTATCGTTCAAAAATTCAAAGGTCATCGTCAACCAGTTAGCACCGGCAGCGGATGAGGTGTTAACGGATCCCATTGATAGCGTGTACGCGTATAAGCAACGGGAATGGCAAATGCAGTTCACACTTGATAGTACGGAGATCGTACAGCGGTTTACGGAAGAATCCAATGCTGTAACCCAAGCGTTTGAGCAGCGTATTGCGGCTAAATCACGTGAACTGACCAATTACCACCGCCGGGAGATTCGGACGGGGCTCAGTTTTGCAACCCGAAAGGATCAGCTGCGTCTGGAACGAGATCAATTAAAAGCAGAATGTGCACAGGCTTTGGCAGCGCTCAAAAGCAAAAAAAATACAGCATTGACCGATTTAAAGGAGGAAGGCAAACAAGCGTTAACCTTTGTAAACACTGCGTATACCGCCCAAATTGACAGCATTCGCCGGGTGAACTCGACCAGCCTCCAGGAAAGATCACAGCAGGTGAATAAATATGGATTGGGACTGGGATGGTTTACACTTGTTTGCTTGCTCATCTTTATGACAGCAGTTATTCTTGAACGTGTACACGCTAAAGGCTCCGGAATTGTGGAGAAGGTGGAGATCAGCCAATACGACTTCATGCCTCCTTTTTGGGTGAACGCCTGGCAAGCACTTCGCGAACGGGTGAACTACTGGCTACAAGACAGGATTAAGCGTTTTCAGGACGCTACACCCCCTGCCCCTCTTCCCGCCAACAAAGAAGAACTGTACGACCCGACGGCAATCAACAACTTAACCATTACACTAAAGCTCGATCAGGAGGCAGACGATCAAAAAGAGAAGGTTGTCATTATCCCTAGCAAGCGCAGGCAAATAGGTTTTCAGCAAGACAAGCACACAGCGGACACACCAACTGCGCACACCAAAGATTCATATGCTATTAAGGGTACACCAACGCAAGCCGACCTCCGCCAATGGAAACGGAGGCTTAAGGATTATAAAAAACGCCTGGGACGTCACGTGCAGAAAAAACTGGCGGCTGAGCGAAAGGGTGAACAGGCTGGTAAACGTACGCTTGATGCAATCGACAACAATCAGAGATGGGTGGACCACTATACACGGCTTATCCAAGAATACTCAACCCCAAAATAAGCGCAGATGGTAGCGGAACAGGCTTTTTTAGAATCGTTGCTAAATCTGGTCAACATACTGTTGAACGAGACTCGCCCCGTTCACTATCTCGTTCATACCATAGGAGGTGAGGAACGCCGTAAAGCCGGTAGCCGTTCACACCGGTATACCTTCCAATGTATCAACTGTCAGTCTACCGTGACTAAACGGGCCCGGGCAAAATATTGCAGCAGTAGGTGCCGAAAGCAGGCAGAGCGTAAACGGGAACAAGCACTAGCTTTTTTCCTGGATAACCGAGAGGCGCTTGGCCCAACTATACAAACCATAGGCACGCAGGTGCTACTTAGCCGTGACACAAGCCCTCCGGATTGCTTAAAGGAAACGCAGAAACAGCCGTGACATTCGTGTGCACCTTTGTAAACACCCCGTGAACCCTCCTAAATTGTAGGTAAACAAACTATTTAACTATGTCTCGCAAAGTACACATCGGTGCACGCATCGAACCAGATTTACACGCAGCAATCTCCCAGGAGGCGCAGGAGAACGGAACCACACTATCTGAGGAGGTTAGCCGCTTACTGTCCAACGGTCTTTCAGCTGGCGATACCATACCAAGCCAGGATGAAGAAAGCGACAATGTATCCTATTTTCTCTACGACTACTTCCCCGGCTCTTGGGTGGAGGAGTTGTTTTACGGTATATCGCAAGAGTATGAAGATTGGCGGCCAGCATATCCGCTGAGCGAAGCATTCTTCCCTGAACTGGCCGTACGGGTTGAAGCAATGACGGAAGAGGAATTTGAAAGAACAGGTGGCCTATTGGCTATGCCGGATTTGCCAGAAGACTTGAAGGATGACCTGGAGGAACTCCTATACGAACTGACTAACTACTCGGAAGAGATTACCGACCGGGAAGCTTTCCTATTTCAATGGGCTGAATTGTTGCGAGAGGCTTCAAGTGCTGAACCGGAAGAAGAAGAGACCTACGAACTGCTCTTGCAATTTGAAGAAGCAGCTATCGTACAAATCCGAAAGCTTCTGGTCAAAAAAGGTCTGGAAAAAGATGAAGAACTCGATACGGCGCTGTCGCGCTACATTTATCAACTTCTGGGCAAAGCTCTAGTGCGGGAAGCTGGGCCTTACCTGTTAGCCTGGAACGGTGAAGAGGAGATGGCGAGAGTGGGGGAGCAGTTGCAAAAGACAGGTTACGCCACTTACTCGCAGTAAATTGTTAAGGCTAAAGCGACACTGAAAGATATGGCAGTTTGGGCATCCGGGCTGCCATATCTTTATTTTGACTACTGCCCAGGTCTATACTTCTTTCCATGCCAATTTTTAAAAATCCCCTATATTACCACGACAAATAAAGACAAAGGCTGACTAATGTGGACAGTAAAGGAATAACGCGTTCCGCATCCCACGCGGTCAAACAGCAGGAACATGAACCCAACCCTCAATCAGGATCCCGAACAACGGGCCCGCGATCAAATCGATCAGATGCTGCGGCAGGCGGGGTGGCTGGTGTACGATAAGAACCAGGGCAGCCCCTTCGATGGGAAAGGCGTGGCGATGCGGGAATACCAAACGGAAGTAGGCCCTGTAGACTACGCCCTTTTCGTAGATGGTATCCCGATTGGGGTCATTGAGGCGAAGCGGGAAGAGGAGGGGCACCGGATGTCAACGGTGGAGGAACAGTCCAAAAACTACGCCGAAGCGGCATGGAAGTACGTCGGCGCTCAGTCGATTCCTTTTATCTACGAAAGCACGGGTACCCTGACCCGCTTCACGGACAACCGCGATCCCAAGCCGCGTGCCCGGCGTGTATTCAGTTTTCACCGGCCGGAGACGCTGGCCAACTGGGCAAAGCAGAAAAAGTCCCTCCGTACACAGCTCGTACAGCTGCCGCCCCTGAACAAAGAGGGGCTGCGGCCAGCACAGATCGTAGCGATTGAGAACCTGGAGAAATCCTTTGCGGAAAACCGCCCGCGTGCCCTGATACAGATGGCAACGGGAGCCGGGAAGACCTACACGGCAGCCACTTTCGTCTACCGCCTCCTGCGCCACGCCAATGCGCAGCGCATCCTCTTTCTGGTGGATACCAAGAACCTGGGCGAACAGGCAGAGCAGGAATTCCGTGCCTTCCAGCCTAAAGATGATAACCGGCAATTTACCGAGCTGTATAATGTGCAGCGGTTGACTTCCAGCTACATCGCACCGGACAGTCAGGTATGTATTTCCACCATTCAGCGCCTGTACTCCATACTGAAAGGGGAGGAGCTCGACGAACAGGCGGAGCAGGACAACCCCAATGAAAGCAGTTGGCTGGATCAGCAGCGCCGGAAAAAAGAGCCCCTGCCGGTAGTGTACAATGAGCGGGTGCCGATTGAGCAGTTCGACTTTATCGTTATTGATGAGTGCCACCGCTCTATTTACAACCTCTGGCAGCAGGTGCTCGACTACTTCGATGCCTTTCAGGTGGGGCTTACGGCTACGCCCGACAAGCGCACCTTTGGCTACTTCGATGAGAATGTCGTCAGTGAATATACCTACGAGGACTCCGTAGCCGATGGTGTGAATGTGGGGTACGAAATTTACCTGATTGATACGGCGATCTCCCAGGGTGGAGGCGTTATACAGAAAGGCTGGGACGTGGAGCGGCGCGAAAAGCTCAGCCGCCGGAAACGCTGGCAACAACAGGACGAGGATTTGGAATACAGCCGCCGTGACCTGGATAAGAAAGTGGTCAACCCCAGTCAGATCCGCAACGTCATCCGGGCCTTCAAACGGGCGCTGGAAACGGAAATCTTCCCGGACCGCATCAAAGATGGCAAATACCAGGTGCCTAAAACCCTGATTTTTGCTAAAACAGACAGCCATGCTGATGACATTATCCGGGTGGTGCGGGAAGAATTTGCGGAAGGGAATGAATTCTGCAAGAAGGTGACCTACAAAATTGACGAGGATCCCAAGTCCCTGCTTTCCCGTTTCCGCAACGATTACTACCCCCGTATTGCGGTGACCGTAGATATGATCGCCACCGGTACGGACGTGAAGCCGCTGGAAGTGCTCCTCTTCATGCGAGATGTGAAAAGCAGCAACTACTTCACCCAGATGATGGGGAGGGGTACGCGCACCATCCACCGGGACGACCTGCAGGAGGTCTCAAGCGCAGCGGAAGCCAAGACCCACTTCATCATCGTGGATGCGGTAGGCGTGACTAAGACTAAGAAGACCAATACCCGCCCCCTGGAGCGCAAGCGGGGTGTGCCCCTGAAAGACCTGTTGGGCGCTATCCGCATGGGCGTCGCGGAGGAGGACCTGTTCTTGTCTCTGGCCAACCGCCTCAGCCGCCTGGATAAGCAACTGACCGAAAAGGAAAAGGCCGGGCTGCGCGACATCACTGGTGGAAAAGACCTGCCACAGATGACGCGCGAGCTGCTACATGCTTTTGACCCGGATGTACTGGAGCAGGCTACGGAACAACGCCGCCGGGAAGACCCCGAAGGCCCGGCAGCCGATGTGGTACAGGAACAGGTACAGCAGGAACTGGCCCGAAAAGCCGCTTCCAACTTCACAGGGGAGGTGAATGAGTACCTCGAAAAGGTGCGCAAGGTGCACGAGCAGATCATCGACACCCACAATTTGGATACCGTCACCCAAAGCGAGTGGGATAAGGAAAGCGCCAGCAAATCACAGCAACTGGCTGATGACTTTGCGGCATACCTGGAAGCCCACAAAGACGAAATCACCGCCCTGCGCCTGTTCTACGGGCAGCCCTATCAGCGGCGGGACCTGACCTTCCGCATGGTGGAGGAGCTGCTGGAGCGGATCCGGCAGGATAAACCCGCCCTTGCGCCCTACGCGGTGTGGGACGCTTACGCAAAATTGGACAACATCCAAGCCAACCGCCCGAAGCAGGAGCTGGTTGCCCTCGTCTCCCTCGTTCGCCGGGTGTGTGGGCTAGACGAGCAGCTGACGCCTTACCCGAAAATCGTGGACAAGAAATTCCAGGACTGGGTATTCGGCAAGCAGGCCGGGGCGTTGAAATTCACAGAAGATCAGATGCAGTGGCTGCGCATGATCAAAGACCACATCGCCGGCAGCTTCCACCTGGAAATGGACGACCTGGACTATACGCCCTTTGATGCCGTAGGCGGTCGGGGGCGTATGTATCAGCTCTTTGGGGCGGAGATGAATGGGGTGATTGAGGAGCTGAATGAGGTGTTGGTGGCGTAAGACTCCTTTTTTTAGATTATAACGACCCACTTAATTGCTAACCTAACAGTAGTAAGATCAAAATACTAATGTGCTACCGACGAAAAGACTATTAACAGATGAAAATTAAAATAAACAGAGTACGGGTTAAGAATTTCCGCTCTCTCAGCAGCGTAGAAACGACTTTGGGAGAGGTGACTTTACTATTGGGAGCCAACAACTCAGGAAAGACCTCTTTCCTGAGAGCACTAACAATAGCACTTACATCTGACCGAAAATTTATATCCCGGGACGATTTGTTTATCAACAAGGCTGGACAATACCCAGCAAACCCTCGTGTAGAGATTGATATCGAAATTAAATCAGATGGTAATTCAACTTTCTTAGATGAATGGGCGCAAGTATTTGGATCTGATATTCAAATCGACTCACGGGGTGAAGAGTTTTTTGCCTACAGGACTGTTATAGACTTTTCTGCTCAACAGAGTGAGGCCCAAATAAAACGGTACATCATAAAGGATTGGGATTCAGGAAATGCTGATGAAAATGAAGAGGTAGCCGCCAATATATCGAAAATACCGTTGTACTTCATTGATGCACAGAGGGATTTGCAAGAGGATTTGAAGTTTGCTCAATCCTACTTCGGGCGCTTGGCTTCTCAAATAGAATATGACGATACGCAAAAAGAACAGTTAGAGGGAGAGTTAACGACCCTGAATCAAAAGACAGTTGAAGAGAGTCCTGTTTTGAAACACCTTAAAACATCGTTGGAAGAACTCAACAAGACGGTGCAAACCAAAGGCAGTGGTGTAGAAATCACGCCATTCCCGAAGAGGTTAAGAGATCTTCACAAAGGGCTTAAAGTCAATTTTCAAGACGGTGGTTCTGAAACGTTTAGTTTGGAGTATCATGGCATGGGCACCCGAAGTTGGGCTTCTTTGCTTGGATACAAAGCTTATGTCAACTGGATAAAGAAAAAAGCAGATGATGACGGAGACATGTTACACCCAGTTTTGGCACTTGAAGAGCCAGAGGCTCATCTCCACCCAAATGCCCAAAGGCAAGTGTATGGGCAATTAAAAAATGTCACGGGGCAGAAAATCATAAGCACCCATTCGCCCTATATTGCCCCTTTGGCGGGATTGGAGGAGCTTAGAGTGTTTTATAAAGCAGATGATTCCACTAGTATTGCTGATTTGAAGGAGTTAGCTAATGCATTATCACTAAAAGAGAAGCACTCCTTAGAAACTCAAATAATCAGAGCACGAGGGGAGTTGTTTTTTGCCAGGTTTGTTGTTCTTTTTGAAGGACCAACGGAAGAAGGAGCGTTACCTGTTTTCGCGAAAAAACATTGGGGGTGTGAAGCATTTGAGAAAGGTGTTAGCCTTATGGAATGTAGTGGCGACACTTATAAAATGTATATTCAGTTTCTTGATGCCCTAAGAATCCCATGGATTATATTTAGTGACTATGACAACCCATCGGTTCAGACAAAGGTCAACAAAATAGCAAATAATTTAGGTGTAGACATTCATGACGACGATCGGTTCGTTCTTCTCAATGCTTCGATAGAAGACTACATTATCAGCGAGGGTTACAGAGAGGAGATTGAGAACGCTTTGTTTAAAATTACTGAGCCTATTTATGCAAATGAGCAACATAAAGCGGCCAAGGCACAAGAAAGAGATGCAGAGCGAGAAAACTTGAGGAAACTGACAAAGCTGGAATTGTCCGATAGGGTTGACAGTTGGAAAGCTAAAATTGCTCCCTTATGGGCACAATCGATTGTCGAGTATACCGACCCGAAAAAGCAAATACCAGAAAAAATCAGGACTCTTTTTACTATTTTAGACCAGAAACTACAACCTTAAGCTATGTCTAAACAGAGTTTATCCCCGGAGCAAAAAGCTATTGTCGATCAATGGTTGCAAAGCGGTGAGCCAATGTTGGTGGAAGCATCGGCAGGAAGTGGCAAAACTCGTGTTTTGACAGAGTCTGTTCGTCAAATAATTGAAGGTTCTCCCAAGAGTAGGTCAAAAATATTATGTCTTACCTTCACAAATAAAGCCGCCACAGAGATGCAGGAAAGGCTTAAAGATTTAAGCAAGGTAATAAAGGACAGGGTATTTATTGGAACGACTCATGCATTTGCCCTAGATATAATCAAGTCTCGTCGCCACGAACTGGGGATGGACGAAATGCCAACTATTATTGATAAAGAATCAGATAAAAAGGAAATTGTCTCGGAAGTCATCCTTTCCAATCCCTTTTTATCAAGGCACTACCTTAACCCAACCTCTGAAAAAATCACAAAGCATAAAACGGCAGCACAGTATCAGGCTGATCTACTGAACAAGTGTATCAGCTTTATAAGCAGCAAGAAACAAAAGTTGGTGTCGCTGGATAGCGACGCTGATAGCCCGCCTGGTAGGAACTGGACACCTGGAAAAATCAGCCTCTACAAAGACTACAATGATCTTTTGAGAAATCAGAATCTAATAGATTACGATGACATTATTCTTTTGGCATGGAAAATTTTGAATGAACGCCCGGCGGTTGCAAACCTGTACAGCAGGATATACGAGTATGTTTTAGTGGATGAGGCACAGGATTTGAGCTTTGCTCAATATGAGTTTATCAAAGCATTGTGTGGAGATAAAATAAGAAAAGTGATGATGGTTGGTGATGCTAACCAAGCCATTCACGGGTACGCTGGGGCTAGCAGTAAATTCATGACGGAGGTCTTCGTTGAAGACTTTAATCTGAAGGAGAGCCAAAAGGTCAAAATTCAGTATAATTACCGTTCATCTGATGCAGTTATCGAGCTTGCGAATGAACTTGCGGGGATTCACCAAAATACAGTGAAGAGTTATTATAAAGGAAAGGTGGAGTTTCAAGTGTTCGACGATGAAGCGGCGGAAGCGAATTGGATCGTCAAAAAGGTGAATGACCTCATTGGTAGAGAGGAGGAAGCGTATGATGGAAAACTCACACTAGACAAGATCGCCATCTTAGGAAGAAATAGATTCGTTTTCAGTACCTTAATTGAAAAGCTTAAAGAAGATCTGGCTTTGAAGGACAAGTTTTTCTTGAAGAAGGGTACAGGTATCCTGGATCCGCAATCCACTACCATGAAAATTTTTGATTTGGGTATCCGTGTACTATCGAATCAAAAGGCATACTTGTACTTCAATCAGCTTATTGACGTTTTGGATATACCTAAAGAAATAGAGCCCACTTTAAGTAAGGATATTCAAGATTTGAAACGTGTATTATCAGAGAGTAATCTCGACTATCTCCCACAAGAGGTTTTCGATTGTTTGATTGAGTGTTGGCAAAGCATAGATAAGGACATAAATAAGTTTCCCAATGTTTTGGACAGAGTCCTGAAAGCTAGTCAAGTTGTTGAAGAAGACTATGAAAGAGATTTGATTTTCAATGACGTTGAAGAGTGGAAGGAAGCATGGGGGGACTATGTCCGTTCGGTAGCTGCAAATGCAAAGTCTGTAAGTGACTTCAGAAGATTTCTTGCCATGGGTGTTACCAAGACCCAAAGCGAACATGGACTTACGCTCGCCACAGTACATACGGTTAAAGGCCTGGAGTTCCATGTTGTATTCCTTATTGGAATGGGGCAGGGGACCTTCCCTGATTACAGGGCCATTAGAAAAGGCGCTATAGAAGAGGAAAGGAATAATGCCTATGTCGCCGTTACCCGTGCCAAGCGAGAGCTGTACGTTTCTTATCCAATGGCTAAATCGGTTCCTTGGGGGGTTCAAAGGCAGCCAAAATCTGAGTTTTTTAGGAACAAGGAATTTCATCAACCCATTCAAGTTCAACCCGAATAATAGATGGCGGAAAGAAAACAGGCTCTTGCCGATTGTATGGCATAAGGTACGTGAGGCGTTGAAATTCACAGAAGATCAAATGCAGTGGCTGCGCATGATCAAAGACCACATCGCCGGCAGCTTCCACCTGGAAATGGATGACCTGGACTATACGCCCTTTGATGCCGTAGGCGGGCGGGGGCGCATGTATCAGCTCTTTGGGGCGGAGATGAATGGGGTGATTGAGGAGTTGAATGAGGTATTGGTGGCGTAGGGGGCGGGATAATCTTTTTGGAGATTATTTACTCGCCCGCAATTGTTATTTCCATAAGTCCATGCATAAGGTTAAGACAATAATCACTATTTTGCTGACATAAATCATGTGATGACTTCAGATAACACCCTGCAAATCGGGCAAGGCATCTACACCATCCGGGAGATGGCGCAGATTTTGGGGCAGCCGTACCATCGTGTGTACCGCTGGGTGAACACCTATTGGGACGAGCGGCTGGGAGAAAGCTACGGCGAGCTCTATTCCTGGCGGGTGGAAGGCTCACAGGCGGTAGGGTTTCATACACTGGTGGAGTTTTACCTGTTGATCCTGTTTGGTGAAGCCGGGGTTGCGCCACGCAAGGTGTTAGAGGCACACCGGGAGCTTTATCAGCTGAAAGGCACACCGTTTCCCTTTGCCAACCGGGAAGTATTGAAAAGTCTGCGTACTGACGGCACGCACATCTACTTTGAATTGCCGGACGGGGAAATCATGACCCTCGATGGCACCCGGCAGCTGAATATGGAATTTGTAGAGCTCTTCTTCAAAAAGCTAAGCTTTGATACAGAAGGCATGGCTTCCAGTTTTTGGCCGCTCGGAAAAGAAAAAGCCATAGTGGTAGACCCTGCCCGTAAGTTTGGTCACCCGCTGATCGCCGGGCATAATATCTATCCCGAAACCCTTTTGGATCATTTTAAAGCAGGCGACCCCATCCCCTACATTGCCCATGTGTATCAGCTTAGTGAACAGCAAGTCGCCGATGCGCTCGAATTTTGTCAGGCTGCATGATTTTGACTAATCTAGGAACCAATATTTAAATGTACTATCGACGAAAAATATTACTCGCACTCCTCGAAACCTTTGACGGCCGCATGGAAAAGATTACCTTGCAAAAACTCCTTTTTCTATTCACTCAGCGGCAATCAAAGCCGGCCTTTCACTTTGTGCCGTATAAATTTGGATGTTTCTCTTTTCAAGCTAATGCCGACTTAGGTACGCTAGGTAAATACGATCTCGTAAGGGAAAGGGAAAACGAGTGGTCCTCAATTGCAGAGGAGAGCTACCTCTCTGCCATCCGGCCTGCCGATCAGCTGCTTTTGGATGAATTAAAGCACAAGTATCAGAAGAAAAGCAGTCAGGAGATATTACTAGAAACCTACCGGGAATACCCCTACTACGCCATCAACAGCCAGATTGCCGAAAAAGTCCTTGAGGAAGAGGAACTCAAAGCGGTAGCGCGCCAAAAACCAACTCCCCGGCCTCCTGCCCTGCTGACCATTGGCTACGAAGGCAAACCCTTAGAGGTCTACATCAATACCCTGATTCTGGAAGGCGTCAAAGTCCTCTGCGATGTCCGCAAGAACTCCTTTAGCATGAAGTATGGCTTTAGTAAGTCGCAATTGAAAGCCGCCTGCGAAGGGGTAGGTATTCAGTTCCTTCATTTGCCGGAGGTGGGTATTGTATCCGAAAAGCGCAAAGCTTTGAAGACGCAGGCTGACTACGACCGCTTGTTTGCAGCCTACCGGGAAGAGGTTTTGCCTCAGACGTTGGAGACGCAGCAGTATATCCTATCCTTAATCGAACAGCACGGCAGGGTAGCCCTTACTTGCTTTGAGGCCGATGAATGTCAGTGCCACCGTACCCATCTGGCCAATGCGATCACGCAACACGAGGATTTCAATTATAACCTCTTACACCTCTGATCTATGCCACGCCTCAAAATCCTATTGACGGTAACCACTTACCCGCTACCCTCGCGAAGTTATGATGAATTGGTGTGTACAGCCGGAGTGCAGGAGGATGGGAGTTGGATACGTATTTACCCGATTCCATTGAGTTTCCTGCGTGGACTCAAACGGTCAGGGGAAGTCCAAAAAACCAAGTATACTTGGATTGAGTTAGACCTCAAAGAACGTAAAGATGACTTCCGACCGGAAAGTTATTCACCCAAAGATTACGAATTTAAAGACCTGCAGGTTGGAGAGCGTATACCCACTAGGGATAATTGGAGCCTAAGAAAGGACTATTGCCTGAAGAACGTTTATACAAACCTGACTACCTTAATCGAGCATTCCAAAGCTCCGCAGAATACTTCCCTAGCGACTTTCAAGCCTAAACGTGTCCTTGGTCTGGATATAGTAAAAGATGAAGAGGACTGGAAACCAGTATGGAAAGGTCTGCAACAGCAGATGTCGCTATTCGGAGAAGAAGAGGAAGCAAAAAGCAAATTCCCTAAAGTACCGTACAAGTTTTATTACCGTTTTGAAGATGAAACCGGCCGGACCTCCCGTCTCATGATCGAAGACTGGGAAATCGGGCAACTTTATTGGAACTGCCTGCGCGATGTTCAGGGGGATCAACAAGCGGCTTTAGAGAAAGTAAAGCAAAAATACGAAACAGACTTCCTTAACGATAAAGACCTCTACTTTTTTTTGGGTACAACACTGACTTGGCACCGGCGGCGCGGGAGCAACCCATTCGTGATTATTGGGGTGTTTTATCCGAAGCGGGAAGCGCAGCTGAGATTGGGGCTTTGAAGCGATAAATAATATATGGGTTCTATGAAGAAAGACTTGCAAACAAAATGGGTGGAAATCAGAATAGGAGATATACTTGATTATGAGCAACCCACCAAATATATTGTCGAAAGCACCGAGTATCATGATAGCTATAAAACCCCTGTTCTGACCCCTGGGAAAACCTTTATCAAAGGATTTTCTAATGAAACAGATGGAATATTTGAGAACCTGCCGGTCATTATTTTCGATGATTTCACTACAGCTTCAAGGTATGTGGACTTCAAGTTTAAAGTAAAATCTTCTGCAATGAAGATTTTAATCCCTAGACAAGAATGGGTGAATGTTAAATATATTGCTAACTGGATGCAAGCCCATAGAATCAGAAGTGAAACCCACAAAAGATACTGGATTTCTACGTATTCAAAACAACTTATCCCCCTCCCCCCCCTCCCCGAACAACGCGCCATAGTAGCCAAGCTGGAGCAGCTCTTCAGCGAGCTGGAAGACGGCGTCGCCAACCTCCAAAAAGCACAGCAGCAGCTCAAAGTCTACCGGC
Source organism: Phaeodactylibacter luteus (assembly GCF_007993045.1). Taxonomy (GTDB): domain Bacteria; phylum Bacteroidota; class Bacteroidia; order Chitinophagales; family Saprospiraceae; genus Phaeodactylibacter; species Phaeodactylibacter luteus. The sequence goes on along the minus strand of NZ_VOOR01000072.1, from coordinate 4,123 downwards.
AGGCCGTACTGAAAAAAGCCTTCGAGGGGGAGCTGACGCGGGAGTGGCGCGCCCAACAAACCGACCTGCCCACCGCTGAAGAACTCCTCGCACAAATACAGGCCGAGCGCGAACGCTACTACGAACAGCAACTGGCGGAGTGGAAACAAGCCGTGGCCGACTGGGAAGCGGAAGGGAAGGTGGGGAAGAAGCCGAGGAAGCCAGGGAAGTTGAAACCTATAGGAATTGAATCACCAATACAGAAGGATAACCAGTGGACAGAAATCGATCTTGAAAAAGTTGCAGATGCTATCGACCCCCAACCTAGTCACCGTACTCCACCCAAAAAGGAAGGAGGTATTCCCTACATCAGTATTGCAAATTTTGATAAAGAAACTGGGAAAATAGATTTTGCTGGGGCAAGGAAAGTTGATAGGAAAGTACTAGAGGAACATATTGCGAGATATAAGTTAAAAAAGGGGGATTTTGTAATCGGTAAAATCGGCACCATCGGGAAACCCTTTTTTGTTCCTGAAGAGCGATTTTTCAGTCTCTCTGCAAACTTAGTGTTGGTATGCTCCTTGAAGACGATTTTGCCGAAGTACCTTTTCTACTTGTGCTCATCTCCTTACATCGAGCAACAATTTAAGCAAGGAGCAAAGGCTACTACCCAGTCTGCATTTGGAATTAAAAAGGTTCGTACCTTAAGAATCCCATTCTGCTCCCTCCCCGAACAACACCAAATCGTCCAGGAAATCGAGTCCCGCCTTTCCGTCTGCGATCAGCTGGAGCAGGACATTGAGGCCAACCTCAAGCGGGCGGAGCGGCTGCGGCAGAGCCTGTTGCAGAAAGCCTTCGCCGGGGAGCTGCTTACGGAAGCGGAGCTGCAGGCCTGCCGGGCGGAGCCGGACTGGGAGCCGGCGGAGAAGCTACTGGAGCGGATTAAGGGGGAGACCAAAAGCAAAGCATAACCTAAACGCTATTATATGATGCGCAACCCATTTCCCATAGTGATGGATCAATATGCAGCGGGTGCGGAACAAGCCTGTTTGCAGTTGCTGGAAAAGACAGAACAAGGTAGTCTGCCTAAAGACATGCTTGCGATTGAGCAGGACCTGCTGAAAGCTTCCTTTGCCCTTTTGGCTATGGAGTTTGTCGCACAAGCTGTAGATGGATATTGGATGGATGACTTCCAGTACTTTACAGAGGAGATGCAGCTTGAGCAGGACCAACCTGTTATCTGGTATCTCATCGGAAAAGCTCATATCCCCTGGAAGCTGGACTATGAAGAGGAAGATGATGAGGTATCGGCGGAAGAGCGGTTTGAGGAATTATTCCAGCAGTTGCTACGGGGGCATTACCGGAAGGTTTGGAAGGAGCACCTGTTTAAGGTCCTAGGCAGTGAGATTGATGTATTATCCTTTTTTCAGGAAGTCGTAATGGAAGGGGCCCACATGTCTTTTGAGGAGCAGTCTGAAGGGCTAAGTTTTATACAAAGGCTGTAAAAGCTTCAAGGCTGTGGAACGTGAGGCTGTCTTTTATATCATAGAATAGTTATAAAATGATTTGTGTCTCAAATTTCGCAAAATATGATACACAAGCTATTTTGTACATCATACACATATGCAATATGAAGCGCTACAAAAACGAATCCACCCGCCTGCAGTCCTGGGACTATAGCTGGCAAGCTGCTTACTTCGTCACGCTTGTCACCAGGAACCGGGTGCATTATTTTGGTCAAATACAGGACGGGGAGATGCAGTGCTCCGCAATCGGGCAACTCGTAGCGGATGAATGGGCCAAAGGGCCAGCACTCCGGCCTGACATGAACATCAGGCTCGGTGCCTGGCAAGTCATGCCGGATCACTTTCACGCCATAATAGAGATCGGCAAAAATCCTTATAATAGCAGGCGTAGAAGTAACAAAACCGCCGCACTACCGAAAGAAAATATGGACACCATCACATCTACAAAGCAGGCTGCCCAAAACAGCTTCGGCCCTCAGGCAAAAAATCTCGCCTCAGTCATCCGAGGCTTCAAGGGAGCCGTCACCCGAGCCGCCCGCAAGGTCAACCCCGACTTCGCCTGGCAATCTCGCTACCACGATCGTATCATACGTGATCAAAAGGCCTACGATACCATCACCCAATACATCATCGACAACCCCAAAAACTGGGAAAAAAACTATAAGTAAGAGCGCATGTAAGGGCGCATGTAAGGGCGCATTGCAATGCGCCCCCAAAACGCCCCATACGCTAAAAAAGACCTAAAAAAGCAATCATGAGCAACTCCTCCGCCCTCGTCTCCAAAGTCTGGAACTTCGCCAACGTCCTGCGCGATGATGGCGTTAGCTACGGCGATTACCTGGAGCAGGTCACCTTCCTACTCTTTCTGAAAATGGCCAGCGAGCTTTCCAAGCCACCCTACAACAAGCAAATCCACTTCCCCCGCCTGCGCGACCTGGACGGGCAGGAAATACCAGACGGGGAAATCTGCAACTGGGAAAACCTCAGCAGCAAAAAAGGCGCAGAACTGGAAGCCTTCTACGGGCAGCTGCTCCGTACCCTGGCGCAGGAGCCAGGCATACTCGGGCAGATTTTCGTCAAGAGCCAAAACAAGGTGCAAGACCCTTCCAAGCTGCTGAAGATCATCACTATGATCGACCAGGAAGATTGGGTTCTGATCGGCTCCGATGTCAAAGGCGACATCTATGAAGGCTTACTGGAGAAAAACGCCGAAGATACCAAAAGCGGTGCCGGGCAGTACTTTACGCCCCGCTCGCTCATCCGTGCTATGGTGGAGTGCGTACAGCCCAAACCAGAGAAGACCATCATGGATCCCAGCTGCGGTACCGGCGGCTTCTTCCTGGCCGCCTACGACTATATCAGTAAAAATAGCGGCCGGCTTAATCCGCCCCAGAAGAAGTTCCTAAAAAATAAAACTTTTTACGGTAACGAGATCGTAGCCAGTACCCGCCGCCTCTGCCTGATGAATATGTTCCTGCACAACATCGGCGAAATTGACGGGGAGACCTTTATTTCCCCTACGGACGCCCTCATTTCTACCCCCAGCGAGCGCTACGACTATGTGCTTGCCAATCCGCCTTTCGGCAAAAAGAGCAGCATCACGGTCACCAACCAAGATGGAGAGCAAAACAAACAAGACCTCAATTACAACCGGCAGGATTTCTGGGTGACCACCTCCAACAAGCAGCTCAATTTCCTGCAGCACATCCGTTCCCTGCTAAAGGTCAATGGTGAGGCTGCCGTAGTTTTACCCGATAATGTGCTGTTTGAAGGCGGTGCCGGGGAGACCGTCCGCAAGCAACTACTACGCAATACTGAGCTGCATACCATCCTGCGTCTGCCCACCGGCATCTTCTATGCCCATGGTGTCAAAGCAAACGTCCTCTTCTTCAAAAACCGCGAAGCCGCCCCCGATCCCTGGACCAAAGAGGTGTGGATATACGACTACCGTACCAACATCCACCATACGCTCAAGAAGAAGCCCATGCGCTACGAAGACCTCAAGGACTTCATCGCCTGCTACAACCCTTCCAGCCGTCACGAGCGGCAGGAAACCTGGAGCGAGGAGCAGCCCGACGGCCGCTGGCGCAAATTCACCTACGAGGAGATCAGCGCCCGCGACAAGACCAACCTCGACATCTTCTGGCTCAAAGACGACTCCCTCACCGATCTCGACAATCTCCCCGACCCGGATGAGCTGGCGGAAGAGATTATTGAGAATTTGGAGGCGGGGCTGGCTAGCTTTCGGGAGATACTGGGAGTGGTGGGGGAAGAGTGATCCAACCACCAACGATCCCAGAACTTTAAGCATTGAGTTCTTTTGGAGATAAAGACCAGTAAAAATGGCGACTTTTTCAGAAATGGTATTGATAGATGAGCTTGCTTTGCAGGCAAGTATTGCAAAGCGAGCTGCTCAAAGGTTAAAGACTGCTTGCGATAATCATGACAGGATTGAAATTTGGTCTTCTATTCAGTCCATATTGGTAGCCTCTGGAAATGTCTCTAAAATACTTTGGCCTACAATAAATTATAAAACAAGAGGGGAGCGTTTACGGCAAATACTCAGTGTTGAAGACGATAGCATACTGTCTAATCGCAGATTTCGTAACCACTTTGAG
>NZ_VOOR01000071.1 GCF_007993045.1 Phaeodactylibacter luteus | reverse complement strand
ATGAGCCAAAAGAACAAACTATAGAGGATTGGCTTTTGCACTTCAAAATGTAGCTGATAGGTGCCCATGATCTGATGCGTATCGGAATTCCGTACCCGAAACGCTAAATGTAGATCGCCAAACGGGACGTTAGGCATGAAGAACTCCCTGTCGCTGCCGAGCGCTTGCCATTGGCCGCCCGTATTTGCAATCTGCCACTCTATACTCAGCCTTCTGGTTTGATAATTGGGCAGGGAAAATTTTATCGATAGCTGTTTGCAGGAGCGGGGGAGGGCATAAGGGGCCGTTTCGTTTAGTACTATGGCTTGTTCCCTAAGTATCTTCCCTTCACCATCGTAAAGCGTCATATAATTCGCAAATAGGTCATAGCCCATCTGGTTTTGGGGCAACGGGATGTCGTTAGGGTCAAAGTAATTGATACCTGCCAGGCTGCCAAAATAAAGCCGGCCAGACTCATCCTGAGCATGGGCCCTGAAGTTTTGCTCGTTGTGGCTCAGCCCGTCCTCAATGAAAAAGGATTGGAATGTGCTGTCTGCTGGCAGAAAAGCTGAGATGCCATAATTCGTAGACATCCACAGCCGCCCATGCTTGTCGGGGTATACCGCATGTATAATGTTGTCTGACAGCCCGTCCTCGGTAGTAAAGCGTTTATAGCGGTCACTGCCCGGCTCCCAACGGATCAGCCCCTGACGAGTAGCCAGCCAATAAGTATCCGGGCTCTGCTCATAAAAATGGACGATATCCAGCGCTCCGATCTCCGGCAATGCATTCAAGTAGTAACGGTGCTCTGAAAAACTGTACGCCCCCTGCTCGGTCCCTGCCCAGACCCGGCCTCCACGGTCCCGGTAAAAGACGTTTACCGCCGTGCTGTCAATTAAAGGTCGGCGCTCCAGGCTCTTTAAATCCAATTCGTATGCTCCTAGGTCACTCGCCACCCACAACAGGCTGTCCGTCAAAAACAAAAGGTCATATATATGATGATAGTCTTCTTCCTCCCCGCCTTGCCCTGCGGTGATCAGCTGACTAGTATGAGGTGGGGCATACGATAACTTCCCAAATTTACCGCTATAGCCGTACCATAGGTAGTCGGCTTGGGTCGACAAACAGTTAACTGGGAAAAAAGAGGGCACGAGCCGCTCCTTGGCAAAATGGTCAAGGGCATAAGCAGATACCTGACTGCCTGGCTCCGCCAGGGTATATAGCTTCTCTCCCCGGGCAGACATCCAGTAAAAACGCTTATCCTGCTCCGTTGACTGAAAATGAACGGGCTTGATTTGCGCAATCACTATGGCTGCCCTGCCCTGTGGAAGCCACAAAATACTGCCATCTCTCAGTACGATAGGCCAGGGGTAGCCGTAAATGAAATCAGGTGCTTTGTCGACCGACAGGTTGAATTTGGATAAAGCCTCATTGATAACCGGCAAAAGGTTGGTACGATCCTGGCGCTCACGGTTGACGAGCTCAAGCTTGTTGATGCCGTTAAAGTCCAACTGTAGCGCTGAATGCCCGCCCGGCAAGCGCTCCTGCCGGCTCAAATAGCGCTGAAGCTGGTAGGGCTGGAAAACTGTCCTCGCGCTCCGGCGCTTGTCCAGCCGCTGATCGGTGTACAAGCAGCGCACTTCTTCCTCTGACAGCCGCTGCTGCAGCCTGAAATCCTCCGTCAGCAACAGCTCAACCTCCGGGGCCGTATCTAGTGGCCACCATAGGTCGGGATGCCGTGGGTCCAGCCACCTCAGCTCAGGGAAGTGCTTTACCGTCTGCCCTTGCTGATCGAGCAGCCGTACCCCGTCTTGCCCACTGATGCTCCATACCCCCTTGCCCGGTGCCGGTATGAATTGGGCACCAACTATCTCCTCTTTCCTGCCCGCACAGATCTGCTCCCAATGCCCGTCGAACTTCCACATTTGGCCGTCATCGCGGTGGTACAGGTAGATGATTTCGTGAAAAGAATAAAGGGCCCACTGCCTGAAGTCGATGTCTGCCGGCAGCTGCCCGGCCTCTTTGCCCAGATACGCTTCCATAGACGTGAACGTCTCCGTAAATGGGTTGTAAACCTCAATCCCCTTTGAACCCTCCCGTGCGCTAAGCTTCCAGATGTTGCCCAGCCGGTCCTCTCCCAGATAGGTCGCTACAAACTCATAGTGCCCTCTAGGTTCCTCCAAGACTGTTTTTATGGATTTGCCATCAAACCTGCATAAACGGCCTTTCCACGCTATCCACAGCATCCCGCGGCTGTCCTGAAAAACCCCTTCAACGTACCAGTCCGGAATACCATCCCCCTTCGTCCATACTTGGAGCTCCAGTCGGTATTCTTCCAGGTCTGTTACGCTGCTGTATGACTGTGCGTTGGCGCTGCTGAACAACGTCAAGTTGACCAACAAAAGCAAAAGCTTGGCTAATTGTAATTGTGTGTGCATTTTCGTCCAAATAGGGCTATTCACCCAGGTTCAGAATCCAATTCCAGATGCCAAGTTTTTGTGTGTATCACGTTTGGGAGAGAAGGGCTGCACACTATGATTCCCGTGAAGAGCTTGCCAGCTCATTTGGCTTCACAGTAGCATGCCTCTTTTACAAAGATAATACATTTACTCCGGTAAAACTAAACAGCTAAGCAGCCTCCTATTGCTCCCGCCTGCGGCACCCACCGCTTTTGGACGAGGATCGCTGCTTCAGGCATCAGCAAGAAAACATCCGGTGAAGCCCAAGGGCTTGTCTCTCCGATCTTTTGCTGTTGTGGGGCAAAGTGCCGGCCTTACATCGGGAGGAGCGCGGTTTCAACTGCCCTGAGATATGGCCCTTAGCAGGGGCAGAGGCCTCTTGACAAACATACAGTGTCTTAAGCAACCGCATCATGCTATTTATATCAGGATGCCATAGGCTCTGCACTTGGCTATAAGCAACTGTAGCATGGCAGATTTGAGATGCACGCAGCTGTAATGGCATAGCCTGCCCCCTCCGTAAGGATAGGGGCCTGCCCCTGCCGCAAGGATGGGGCGGGCGGCAGGTGCCGCTATGCTGCGGGGCTCGCTGTCCGCTCGGCCCTACCGGGCTTGCCACCCCTCCGCAGCGCTAGGCCGAAAATACGGCGTATAGCCTTTTGACAACCCATTTTGCCGGACAGCCAGTGTTTGTTGCCGGTTTATCCATGCTGAATTGCCGGATTAACCATAGGGAATTGCCAAAATGACCATGTGTAATTTCCGGACTATCCTATTTTTTTGGTCTTCCTTTGTCATAGCGGAATCAAGAAGAACCTCTATATGTGCCAGAGGTCCGCCATAAGAACAAACGAACAATAACAAATCATTTTTCATGGACACGATTTGCTCTACCCACTTCGTGGGAAGCAAAATGAGTGGCTCTGCTCCTTACAAGATTGGACAAGATCTCCTCCAAAGCTTCCCTTTAGGCTGTGTAGCCTCACCTCTGCTCAAGGCTGCTATAATAGGTTCTGCCGTCGAGCCGCTTCCTTCTCAATTGCCAATACACCGGATATCGGGAGGCTTGCTCACTAAGGGCACCGGTCTCCATCATTTGTAAGCTTTCACTTCCGCAGGAAACTGTTTCCCCTTTTTCCGAACACCGGGAAGACTGTGCCACGCACCACGCACAGTAAACTAATTACCTATTTCAAACCCCTGTATCATGAAAAGTCCGGCTAGCTCCATGTTCTCTTCTATTGTGCCAATCATAGGGCCGGCCCTGCGCGCTGTATCCTGCTTCACATGGGGGCAATCCCCGGCTCACCCCTCACTCCTCCCTCACCACATTCCGCAGGGCAGCGGCCTGTGTGCAGGCAGTGCAATGGAGATGCCTATGCCCGCTGGAAAGGGCGTGACGGCAAAAATAAGGGTTTTCGGCGCTGAGGTCCGTAGGCTCGCTTCCAGCATCTTTCACTTCTTCAGAGAAACAAAAATGAGCGCAAAACAGTATGTAGCCCTTCTGATGCTTACGTGTACAGGAATTGCCCTGCAGGCCCAATCGTACCTGGGCTTATCGGTGGGTACCAGTAAAAATGACAACCACCTGGAAACCCTCTGGTTCCAGCACCAGGTCTCAGAACGGTTCAGCCTGGGGCTTCAGCTGAGGTACAGCGGCATTGGCTACCGCTTTGTCAACGCCCGGGCCATTGAAGACGGCAGCACGGTATTTGCCGGAGCCGTGCTGGGCTTCAACATCAAGCAGTCCGAAAAGTACCGGCTGGATTTCAATCTCACCACCAGCTACCGCTACCTCTCCAATGATGAAAACCCGGAGCTGCCTTCCTCCACGAATGGCTTAGAGCTCGACCCCAACATTATCCTCGGCCTGCGCCTGTCGGACCGTTTCCTCTTCCATACCGGCGCCATGTTCAGAGCCGCTATGCAGTTCGGCGAGGAGCCGATCTACGATGAGCAAATGCCGGTCTCCGCGATTGTGTTGAACGGCTTTTCTTACCAAAAGGACAACAGCGCTTACTCCTTAAGGGTATATGCGGGGCCGATGAGCGGGGCTACCGGTGATACGGAGAAATTCTTCTGGCAGGTATCACTGGGCTATCAATATGCCTTCGGAGAATCGAATGGCCAGGCGATCCCCTTTCTCACTTTCTAGCCCCCAAAATACCAACCAATGAATTATCTGATGAAAAAATATCAACTGCTTACCATCATCATCGTGGCCTTTTTCGCTACCCATGGCTACAGCCAAAACGAAGGGATCGGCTTTTATTTCCAGCCCGAGTACTCGGCCATGTTCCTCCCCGGCCACGTGGGAAATGCCGTGGGTATCGGTATTGGCATTACCTCAAAAAACAGAAAATGGGACTTTGGTATCCGCACCTATGGCCGTAGCGGCCCCATCAATACCGGACAATTGTACGATCTGGTGCTCGCCGAAGGCGTCACCTACAAAGGGAAATCCGTCTTGCAGGTCGCCAACGATCATGGCTTCCTCGGACTGGAAATGGCCTATAACCTCAAATTGAAATCGGACCGCCTGATGCTGCGGTTTCCCGTCGCCTTCGGTTCCTTTGGCGCCGGCTTTTATCTCCTGGGTGAGGATCGCATCACCCCCGATGGCCGCCGGGTCAATGAATGGGAAGATGAGCTGCAGGGAGGTAACGATGCCGGTTTCGGCTGGCTCTCTGAGATCGGCTGCCAAATGGTCTACCAGCTTATTCCGGATAATTCGCACCTGAACATCTTTGCCGGCCTTACCCACACCACCACCTATGGGTACGAGAGCTTCCTGGGCGATGAAGACCTCTACAATAATCGGCTAAGGGCGTCGGTCGGCATTCGGGTGGGATTCTAGAACGATAAGCCTGACCACCCGGGGCTCACCCCTCGCAGTAGGCGCGGAGCGAAATCCTGGGTGGTCATACAATAAATGCAAGCAACGGCTAAGAAAACAAGCACAAAATGAGTAGTGAGCTACACGTCATCTTCGGTACAGGGCCCCTGGGGCGGTATACCGCAGCGGCACTCCTTGAAAAGGGGGTGCAGGTGCGCCTCATTAACCGCAGCGGCCACATGGAAGAACCGCCGGCGGGGGCCGTTGTCGTTAAAGCTGATGCCACCAACTTCTCGGAGTCGCTTCCTTTCGTACAGGGCGCTACCACCATTTACCAGTGCGCACAGCCCGCTTATCATCGCTGGCGCGAGGATTTCCCCCCCCCTGCAAGATGCCATTATCAAGCTGGCCGCTGCCAGTAAAGCAAAATTTATCGCTGCCGAGAATGTCTATATGTACGGCAATACCCATGGCCAGCCTATGACGGAGGAAAACCCCTATAATCCCTGTTCAAAAAAAGGGGCAGTCCGGGCGGAAATGACCAAAACCGTCTTTGACGCACACCACCGGGGGGAAATCAGAGCCGCGACCGTCAGGGGCAGCGACTTTTGGGGGCCCTGGGAACCCATTAACGGCGCCATGCTTTTTAAAGCAGCCCTACAGCGTAAGACGCTGAACATGCTGGGTGATTTAAACCAACCCCACACCTTCACTTATGTCAAGGACTTTGGGCGCGCTTTAGCGATTGCCGGTACACAAGACAGCGCCCTGGGCCAAACCTGGCATGTGCCTTCCGGACAGCCCTATTCCCAAAACCAGCTCACGGAATTGATCTCAAAAGAACTGGGCTACCCCCTGAAAAACAGAGCCTCCGGAAAAATGGTGCTGTCGGTACTGGGCCTCTTCAATAAAGCGGCCAAAGAAATGGTGGAAATGCTCTACGAATTCAATGAGCCATTTATCCTGGACGCAACCGCCATGGAGCAAACCTTTGGCCTGCAGCCAACACCCATGCAGCAAAGAATCAGAGAAACCCTCCAATGGGCCAAAACCAGCTTGAGCTAAACGACCAACGCCACACTATGAAACAGAAAACCTACAGAGCTAAATCAAATAAGATGATGCGGAATTTACACGCTACTGCCGCATCCGCCACCCGGCTGCCCGCAGCCCTCTTCGTCCTGGTATTTATTCTGCTGGCGGGCACCAGCCTGCTCGCCGAGCCCCCGGCTAGCTCCCACACTTACATCGACGCCTCCCTGCCCGACGCCCACCTCCTCGAGCAGGCCGTCGCCGGTACCGCTGACGGCACCTTCCACCTCTTCTCCCACGGCCGCCCCGGCGAGCTCCTCATAAACGGTCAATGGCTGGGCGCCGAAGCAATCGCACAGTGGTACACGACCACCACACGACCATATCACCACACCACCACACGACCATATCACCACACCACCACACGACCATATCACCACACCACCACACGACCATGTCACCACATCACCACACCACCATATCACCACACCACCACACCACCATATCACCACACCACCACACGACCATATCACCACACCACCATACCACCATATCACCACACCACCATATCACCATACCACCACACCACCACACCACCATACCACCACACCACCACACCACCATATGACCACACCACCACACCACCATATGACCATATCACCACATCACCACACCACCACACCACCACACCACCATACCACCACACCACCACACCACCATATGACCACACCACCACACCACCATATGACCATATCACCACATCACCACACCACCACACCACCACACCACCACACCACCATGTGACCACCCGGCTCCACATCTACGGCTGCAACTTCGCCCAGGGCCCCAAAGGCCAGGCTGCCGTGGCTTATTTGGAGAAAGAGCTTGGTATTGCTGTCGCCGCCTCTACCAACGTCACCGGCGCTGAGGGCGACTGGGTGCTGGAAGTCAACCCCCAGGCCTTTACCCTTTCTCCTTTACCCTTTACCCTTAAAGACTACCCCCACAGCCTACAATGTACCGGCCCCGCCGGCGATTGCGACGGCGATGGTGTGCTTGATATCGACGATCTCGATGATGACAATGATGGGATTTTGGATAGTGAAGAAATTGGAACTTTTTTTCTCGATTTAGGATCAGCTACCAATGCTTCAAATGGTATTATTCAATTATCAAACGGAACGAATACATATACAGGGTTTACAACGTCATCAGGCCTGCCAATTGATATCGTAGTGACAGGTTCGGGAATCCTTGGCTTTCGTTCTCAGGCAAATGGTAGTATAGAATTGTCCAACGCTAGTCTTACGGTACAATTTTTTAATACCAATACAGGCGACCCCGTAGCATTAAGGGGCTTTATTTTTAGTTTCGAAGACCTTGAAACAGTATCACCAAACTTTGAACGTGTAACATCATTTTCCTACACGGATAACAATGGAAACGTAACAAATTTTGGGGGTGCAAATTCTTGGTCAGGATGGTATGGAAGTAATGGCATCCCATTTGGCTCTCCAGGAAGCAATTTATCAACCAATGGTAGTGGGCATTTAACAACCAATTATCCGAGGGAAGGAAATTTTCAATCTAATAAATTTGCCCGCCTGAATGTTAGTAGTATCGGTATAACTACATTTACTTTCAACACTGCACAGTCAGGTGGTTTATATAATTTTAATTGGCTTGATGTTTTATTCTATCCAGAATTCGTCGATACCGATAATGACGGCATTCCCAATGAATTCGACCTCGACTCCGACAACGACAACTGCGATGACGTCGTCGAATCCGGCGGCGTGGACGCCGACGGCGACGGCATCCTCGATGGCGATGGCTTCGACGGCGATGGCCGGGTCACCACCGGCGGATTGATTACTGATGGCTACGATGGGGCCAATGGCAACGAGTATCTGGCCACCCAGGTCAACATCAATGCTGATCCAGTGGATGTCCTGGTGCCCGAGGGCGCTCCGGCTAACTTCACCATCGGCGCTACTGCCGATGAGACCACCACCTACACCGGCGCCGCCCCGAATACCCTGCCTGACTATACCACGCCCGGCAACGCCAACGCCGGCCTCAACTACCAGTGGTACCTCGGCGACCCCAATGCCGGCGGCACCCTGCTCATGGATGACGGTGTGTACAGCGGTACGGATACCGAGACCCTCAGCATCAGCGACGCCACCGGCCTCTTCGGCCAATACTTCGTGCGCGTCACCCACGATGATAACGTATGTGTGGAGGAAATCCGCTCGGCACAGCTCCTCAATGCCTGCGTCCCCGTCCCCGGCAATCCCGATACCGACGGCGACGGCATCGCCGATGTCTGCGACCTGGATGATGATAATGATGGGATTTTGGATAGCAATGAGGGTGGTACGTTCACTAGTGAAGGCAATATAAGTGTAATTGTATCCAACGGTGTTACGGGCAACCCCGCGCTGCTGGATGACAATGATATAGCAACAGCAGCTCAAACCTTTACCCCTTTAGATTATTTAGTGATCGATTTAGGGGTAGTTATCCCCGCAGGAGAAACGATAGAAGTAACCGTAACAGACAATACTGGATTTGGTAGAGATTTTGAAGCAACAATATCTGAAGTGCCATCCGGAAGTTATAGTGCCGGGGGCGGTGATAATCAGGTAGTTTTTGATGAGAGTATTCCTGCTACACCATCGATTATTTCCTATGTTTTATCGCAAGCTACCAGATATATACAAATTGTACAAACCGATGGTTGGTTTGTTGGTTTTTCAGGATTTAATATTACCGAAATCGATTACGCATTTAGCAATGTTGATGATGATGTTGATAATGATGGCATCCCCAACCGCCTCGACCCCGACTCCGACAACGACGGCTGTGACGACGTCGTCGAATCCGGCGGCACCGACACCGACGGCGACGGCATCCTCGATGGCGATGGCTTCGACGGCGATGGCCGGGTAACCACCGGCGGATTGATTACTGATGGCTACGACGGGGCGAATGGCGACGAGTATCTGGCCACCCAGGTCAATATCAATGCCGATCCAGTGGATGTGCTGGTGCCTGAGGGCGCTCCAGCCAACTTCAGCATCGACGCCACCGCCGACGAGACCACCACCTACACCGGCACCCCTCCGAATACCATGCCCGACTATACCACGCCCGGCAACGCCAACGCCGGCCTCAACTACCAGTGGTACCTCGGCGACCCCAATGCCGGCGGCACCCTGCTCACGAATGGCGGTGTGTACTCGGGTACCAATAGCGCCACCCTCGCGATCAGCGACGTCACCGGTCTGATCGGCAACGAATACTTCGTCGTGGTCACCCACGATGACAATGCCTGCGTGGAGGAGATCCGCTCGGCCCAGCTCATCAGTGCCTGCGACCCGGCCTCCGGCAATCCCGACACCGACGGCGACGGCATTACCGATGTTTGCGACCTGGATGATGATAATGATGGGATTTTGGATAGTGAGGAATTTTCAGCAAGTCCTAGCTTATTAATATTGTGGGCTCAAGATGGGCATACTGCTACCGGTTCTGATATTATTTTATCATCAAGTATTACAAGTGCTACAAGGCTAGAAGATGGCGATGGCCCCAGTTTAACGGTAAATAAAGTTATTGCTCCAATCGCTTCCTATCATGATATTACCGGAGTTGATGAAACTACTTTAGCTAATGCTATGGTTGCAGGTGATTATACAGAATTTACTATGACCATAGGAGCAAAACCGCTTGCTATTTCAGATGCTCGGTTCGGTAATACCAATGTTGGTCAAGGTGCTTTTCAGTTCGCCTTATCCGTATTTGTGAACTCAGTCGAGCAGATACTTATCCAAGATGAAACGGTTCCTTTAAGCGGGGGGATATTTAATGCCAATCCTGTAATCCTAGAAAGTAATACGGTATACACATTTCGTTTTTATTTCTATAACGCTAGTGGTAATGTTCGTTTTGATAATAATACTCTGTTTGGGTTTCAGTCCTTAGATTCCGATCAAGATGGTATCCTCAATTACCTCGACCTCGACTCCGATAACGACGGCTGCTTTGACGTCGTAGAATCCGGCGGCACCGACGCCGACGGCGACGGCATCCTCGATGGCGATGGCTTCGACGGCGATGGCCGGGTAACCACCGGCGGAATGATTACCGATGGCTACGATGGGGCTAATGGCAACGAGTATCTGGCCACCCAGGTCAACATCAACACCGACCCGGTCGATGTCACGGTGCCCTCCGGCAGTCCGGTCACTTTCACCATCGGCGCCACCGCCGATGAAACCACCACCTTCAGCAGTGGAACGCCCGACTATACCACACCGGGCAATGCCAATGCTGGCCTCAACTACCAGTGGTACCTCGGCGACCCCAATGCCGGCGGCACGCCCCTCAACAATACCGGTGTGTACAGCGGTACGGATACCGATATGCTTAACATTAGCAATGCCACCGGTCTGTTCGGCAACGAATACTTTGTCGTCGTCACCCACGATGATAACGTATGTGTGGAGGAAATCCGCTCGGCCAGCTTGCTCTCCGCCGATGCCGACCTGGGCATTACCAAAACCGTCGACAACCCCACCCCCGATGTAGGCGACAACGTCGTCTTCACCCTCACGGTGACCAATAACGGCCCGGCGGCGGCTACGGGTGTGGAAGTCGTCGACTTGTTGCCCTCGGGCTACACCTACGTCAGCGACGACGGCGGCGGCGCCTATGCTAGCGGTAGCGGCTTGTGGACCATCGGCAACCTCGCCAACGGCGGCACCGCCACGCTCAACATCACCGCCACGGTAAACGCGACGGGCGATTATCTGAATACGGTCACCGTAACGGGCAACGAGAACGACCCGGATACCAATAACAATACAGATGATGAGCCGACCGCGCCGGTCGCTCAAACCGACCTGAGCATCACCAAAACCGTCGACAACCCCACCCCCGATGTAGGCGACAACGTCGTCTTCACCCTCACGGTGACCAATAACGGCCCGAGCGCAGCCACGGGTGTAGAAGTGACGGATAACCTTCCCAGCGGCTACACCTACGTCAGCGACGACGGCGGCGGCGCCTATGCTAGCGGTACCGGCCTGTGGACCATCGGCAACCTGGCCAACGGCGGCACCGCCACGCTCAACATCACCGCCACGGTAAACGCGACGGGCGATTATGTGAATACGGCCACCGTAACGGGCAACGAGAACGATCCGGATACCAACAACAATACAGACGATGAGCCGACGGCGCCGGTAGCTCAAACCGACCTGGGCATCACCAAAACCGTCGACAACCCCACCCCCGATGTAGGCGACAACGTCGTCTTCACCCTCACGGTGACCAATAACGGCCCGAGCGCAGCCACGGGTGTAGAAGTGACGGATAATCTACCCAGCGGCTACACCTACGTCAGCGACGACGGCGGCGGCGCCTATGCTAGCGGTACCGGCCTGTGGACCATCGGCAACCTGGCCGCCAGCGCTACCGCCACGCTCAACATCACCGCCACGGTGCTGACCACCGGCGACTACCTCAATATCGCCCGCGTGAGCGGCAACGAAAACGACCCCGACCCCACGAATAACGTAGACGGAGCAGAGGTGACCCCCAACTGCACCATCCGCAATATTAACCCAAACATTAACAATAACTAAGCCGCACCCATGAACGACATGCTACACATCAAGGATAGGAGAGAAGTGAGGACTTACCGGCCCTTTGCTTGCTTGTTCCGTGCGCGGCTTTTACGGGTAAAAGACGCTAAACAGAATTTCATGAAGAACTTTACACACCTGTCAGCAACCATCCCTGCCCACTTTGGAATAGCAAAGGGATACTTGTCTTTGGCATTCCTCTGTCTGCTGCTGTCTTGGCCGACTGCCGGGTTGGAGGCCCAGTCCTGCGGCATCGACATCCACATCGCCAACGACAACTCCGGCTCAGTCGATGCCTTAGAGAACCGCCAGTCGCGCGAATTCGCCTCTCAATTGGGGCTGTCCTTCACCCCCCTGGGTACCGGCAATACCGAATCGCGCGTCTCCATTGGTACCTGGGCCAATACAGGCACTTTCCAGGAGTACAGCTTTCCCTCGGTGGGACAGAATTACACCACGAGTCTAAGCGATGTGCTATCGTACGCGAGTGCTCCGCGTACCTTAAGAGGTGGCACCAACGTCTACGACGCCCTCCGGCGGGCCGCCCAAGTGATCGATCAGAATCCTGTTTCCGGGCGTACCGCACCGAAGGTCATCGTACTGATGACGGATGCGTCCTGTAATCAGATATCCGGAAATATTGTTTCCTTGGCAACTTTTCTTAAGCAACAGGGAGTCTATATCGTCGTGCTGGCCATTGATGCGGCTAGTACTTGTACCATATTGCAAGGTAGTAACGTGGCTTCTCCCGGTGGGTACTTCGCTGCGGGTGATTATCAGACCCTGGCCAATGATGCCATTACTTTTATTAATGGCATCCAGGCTACGGCCTGTGGTACCAGCCCCGAACCGCCTGCCTTCGACCTGACGGTAGGTATCTCCAATTTCGAAATCACCGGCTGCAATCCCGGCCCAGCTACTGCCTCGGCCAATTATATAGTCACCAACAATTCAGCGGGCGAAGACTTCAATGGCAACCTGCAAATCTCCTTCTACAATGGCGACCCCACTCTGCCCGGCACCCAGTACCTGTTTACCGAGGATGCCGGCACGCAGAGCATCCCACTGGGAGGGGGGACCTTCAATGGCACCGTCAGTGATCCGTCTTTGGTCAATACCGCCACCCTCTACGCGGTCGTCAACTTCGACGGTGGCCAGGCCGGCAACGGCGTGCCGCTGAGCTACAGCAACCTGTCCAATCAGCTCACCGTGCCCGATGAGGGCGATGTCTCTAATAATATCTCCTTGGCGGGTAGCCGCGCCGATGGTATGGGCTGCCTGCCCTTCGCTAATCTCGATGTGCAGGTTACTAATTCCGGCGTGGGCTGCGATGATAAGGTGATTTATACCGTGCAGGTCTGTAATACGGGGACGGGCGATGCGGTAGATTTCAATATGGAGACTTATGCCCCCATTGGGGCTACACTGCTTGACAGTATGCTGGTGGGGACTGATCCGTTTATCTCCGACCCAATGATGCCAGGCTCGGTCACCTTACCCGCCGGCGCCTGCGCCACCTACCAGCTCACCTACGATATCAGCGGCGCCGGCGCCGGCCCCTACGACTACAGCGTAGATGTTACAGCTTCTCCAAGTGCAGGCCCAAGCACTTCTGCCACTTTAACCTCAGATAAAGCTCAGTCTAGCATTAGTGCTCCGGATGATTTGTCGAACTGTGGGTTAGGCCTTAGAAACTCTCCCAATACTGGAGGTTTGTGTGGTACAATTGATCCTAGAGGAGCAGTTGTTGAATTTGATTTAAGCCCTTATGCTGGTCAAAATATTATATCTGCTACCTTCATAGTTAAAAAGTCAACCGATAATTCGGATTCTGATGCTAATGCTGTACCTTATATTCAAAGAGCAATAGCGTCATGGACTGAAGGCGCATGTAATGGAGCAGTTCCTGCTGCAACAGGTGATTACGGTAGTCAAAGCGTACCAGTACCAGGTACTACCGCTGCTGCGCCTCAGTTACCTATCAATACGATTGTTGAGTTTGATGTTACAACGCTTGTTAGTGAGTGGCTCGCTGGCACACATCCAAATTTTGGGCTAGTCATTAATCCAGGCAGTGCAGGAGCCTGTGCTGAAACTACATACGGCTTTTATTCTGATGATGCTGCTAACCCTGCAGATAGACCACAATTAGTTTTAGAATTTGCCGGTGCTTCTGACGACCCCGTACGGTACAGCCCCAATACCGCCTTTGCACTTGGTGGCGGCCCCGGCAGCCTCAACGGCTTTGACGGTACGCAAAACAGCACTGACGACCTCACCTACAGCGGCTCTAGCCCCGCTTGTCCCATGGGCGACCAGGTGACGGTAAGCGTAGCCATGACGGGTGATGGCGACTGCCCCGGCTCCTTCGGCACGGCCACCATCACCATCAATAACCAGAGCGGGCTCACACTGAGCAATACCCTGCTGAATCTCGACCTCACAGGCACTTCCGCGGCCTTTAGTGGTGAGCCTTACGATAAAACCAACGGCATTATCCTGGCCGAACCCAATATATTTGACCCGGCTTATCCGAATGTACCTAATGCCCTTTCGGAAAAAACGGGCATGCAGCAGTTGGCCATCTACACCCTGCCGGCAGGTACTTCTACCTTCGAGCTGGATTACGAAATCGGCACGACCGCCACTGGCCTAAGCGCCGAAGTGGCCCAGTTGCCCACCAGCGTCAACGGCACGGGTACGGCCAGCGGCAGCAACAGCATTACCCCGGCTACCTTAGCGGGCATCAGCGGTACCTGCCCGGCCGATGTGACCACGGCAGCTACCACCCTGAGCCTCAACTATACGGTCACCAATGCGGCTTCGGTAGCCTGGAGCTCCGGCTCCGGCGGCAGCTTTGCCGATCCGGCGGCGGCCACCACCACCTATACCATCAACGATACCGACCGGGCCAACGGCTATGTCGACCTGGCCCTCACGGCCCTCTCACCACAAGGTTGCGACAGCCTGATCACTTGCCGCGTGCTCATTACAGGTGTCAGCTATGACTACGGCGACGCCCCGGCTACCTACGATTTAAGTGACGACGCAATACCCATCGCCGCTGCCGCTACCC
The DNA here is from genome assembly GCF_007993045.1 of Phaeodactylibacter luteus. GTDB lineage: Bacteria > Bacteroidota > Bacteroidia > Chitinophagales > Saprospiraceae > Phaeodactylibacter > Phaeodactylibacter luteus. The sequence goes on along the minus strand of NZ_VOOR01000071.1, from coordinate 7,970 downwards.
TTAGTCCGGATATCTTCCTGGGGCAAACGGCCCCGGATACAGAAGCGGCCGCCCTCGCCAGCGCAGACGCTACCGGTGATGGTGCGGAGGATGATGGCTTGCTCAGTACAGTACTGACTTACCCCGAAGCCGGCCAGAGTGGCTACACCATAGCGGTAGAAGTAACCAATAACAGCGGCAGCGATGCCTTCCTGTACGGCTATATCGACTGGAACGGCGATGGCGACTTCGTGAGCGATGCCGATGAGCGCTCGGTCCTGATCACCGTACCCACGGGCGGCTTATCTACGCAGAATATCAGCTTTAACGTGCCGGCCAGCTATACCAGTCCGGCGCCAACCTTCCTGCGTCTGCGATTGAGTACCGATGAGCTCACGGCCGGCAATCCCTTTGGCCCCGCTGCCAACGGCGAAGTAGAAGACTACGAGGTGAGCTTCGCAGCTGCCGAAGCCGACTTGGCCATCACCAAAATCGTCGATAACCCCACCCCGAATGTAGGCGACAACGTCGTCTTCACCCTCACGGTGACCAACAACGGCCCCAATACGGCCACGGGTGTGGAAGTGACGGATAACCTTCCCAGCGGCTACACCTACGTCAGCGATGACGGCAGCGGTGCCTATAATAGCGGTACCGGCTTGTGGACCATCGGCAACCTCGCCAACGGCGGCACCGCCACGCTCAACATTACCGCCACGGTAAACGCGACGGGCGATTATGTGAATACGGCCAGCGTAATGGGCAACGAGAACGATCCGGATACCAACAACAATACAGATGATGAGCCGACCGCGCCGGTCGCTCAAACCGACCTGGCCATCACCAAAACCGTCGACAACCCCACCCCCGATGTAGGCGACAACGTCGTCTTCACCCTCTCGGTGACCAATAACGGCCCGGCGGCGGCTACGGGTGTGGAAGTCAGCGACTTGTTGCCCTCGGGCTACACCTATGTCAGCGACGACGGCGGCGGCGCCTATGCTAGCGGTACCGGCTTGTGGACCATCGGCAACCTGGCCGCCAGCGCTACGGCCACCCTCAACATCACCGCCACGGTAAACGCGACGGGCGATTATCTGAATACGGCCACCGTGACGGGCAACGAGAACGACCCGGATACGAACAACAATACAGACGATGAGCCGACCGCGCCGGTCGCTCAAACCGACCTGGGCATCACCAAAACCGTCGATAACCCCACCCCCGATGTAGGCGACAACGTCGTCTTCACCCTCACGGTGACCAATAACGGCCCGGCGGCAGCTACGGGTGTGGAAGTCAGCGACTTGTTGCCCTCGGGTTACACCTACGTCAGCGATGACGGCGGCGGCGACTATGCTAGCGGTACCGGCTTGTGGACCATCGGCAACCTCGCCGCCAGTGCTACTGCCACGCTCAACATCACCGCCACGGTGCTGACCACCGGCGACTACCTCAATATCGCCCGCGTGAGCGGCAACGAGAACGACCCCGACCCCACGAATAATGTGGACGCAGCAGAGGTGACGCCCAACTGCACCATCCGCAACATCAACCCAAACATTAACAATAACTAAGCCGCACCCATGAACGACATGCTACACATCAAAGACACGAAAAAAATCAATCTCAATCGGACCTTCCACGCCTCCTTCCGGGCGCGGCTTTCACGGGTAAAAGACGCTAAACAGAATTTCATGAAGAACTTTACACACCGCTCAGCAGCCATCCCTTCCCACTTTGGAACAGCAAAGGGATACTTGTCTTTGGCATTCCTCTGCCTGCTCTTGGGGCTCAGCACCCTGCAGGCGCAAGTTATGCCTCCCAATATCGAATGGGATAAAACCGTTGGGGGGGACGATGAGGATTTTTTATCATCAGTGACGCAGACTGCTGACGGAGGCTACATCTTGGCAGGGTATTCTAATTCAAATATATCTGGGGATAAATCAGAACCTACCGATGGTTTTAGTGATTATTGGGTCGTGAAATTAGATGCCTCAGGTGCTTTCGAGTGGGAGAATACGATTGGAGGCGACGGCCTTGATCTGTTAGAAACGGTCGCGGCAACGGCTGATGGGGGCTGTATTTTGGGTGGTTATTCTAATTCATCTGCCAGCGGTGATAAATCGCAGGATGCTATTAATGGTAATTTAGATTATTGGGTAGTCAAGCTCGATGCTCTTGGTGTGATTGAATGGGATAAAATCATTGGGGGGACCGATGGTGATGTTTTAAAAGCAATCGTACAAACGGCTGATGGAGGCTATGTCCTGGGTGGAGAGTCTATTTCAAATGCCTCTGGGGATAAATCGCAGGATGCTTTTGATAGCTCTGGTGATTATTGGGTGGTCAAGCTCGATGCTTTGGGTAACGTACAATGGGATAATACGCTGGGAGGAGATGACACTGAAGTCTTTAAATCAGTGCAGCAGACTGCTGACGGAGGATACATTCTAGGAGGTTATTCTGCCTCAGATGCCTCTGGGGATAAATCAGAGGACAGCCAAGGTAATCTAGATTATTGGGTCGTTAAATTGGATGCTCAGGGGGCTATGGAATGGGAAAATACCATTGGGGGGAGCGAGTCTGATGCTTTAGAAACGGTCATACAAACGGCTGATGGGGGCTACCTGGTGGGAGGGTCTTCAAAATCCCCTGTCTCTGGTGATAAAACAGAACCTAACTATGGTTTTGATGATTATTGGGTGGTGAAACTCGACGCCCAGGGCACTATCGAATGGCAAAACACCCTAGAGGGTGACAGACAAGATGACTTGCTAGCGGTTGCTCAAACGGGTGATGGGGGTTACCTTTTGTTTGGTCATTCGAACACGAATATTTTTGGGGATAAATCAGAAAATACGAAAGGTGTTACTGGTTTTGATGATTATTGGGTGGTCAAGCTAGACGCTTTAGGTACTACTATCGAATGGGATAAAACCATTGGGGGGGACAATGGTGATTTTTTGCAAGCGGTCGCACAAACGGCTGACGGGGGCTTCATTTTGGGGGGGTATTCCGGTTCGTCTATCTCTGGGGATAAATCAGAGGACAACCGTGGTAGTGGATTTTTCTCACCAGATTACTGGGTCGTCAAGCTGGAGTGCCAGTCATCGACCGCTGCGGTCACCAACGACATCAGCCCGGCCACGCAGACGGCCTGTCAGTTGGGCAGCCCGCAAGTCATTATGGGTACCGATGATGATGCCATCTATCAGGACCCCATCACCTACCAATGGCAGATCAGTACGGATAATGTGTCTTGGACGGATATCGCAGGGGCGACAGGGAAAGACTTCCTGCCGGAGCCCGCGCTAGCAGACCGGTACTTCCGGCGGATCGCCAACTGGAACTGCCAGCAAAGCGACACCTCCAATGTGCACACCCTGCTCATTAGTGGCGGTACGGCCCCTACCGTAGATGCCGGCGGTGTTTTTTACACCTGCCCATCCTCCCCGGTTACCCTGGGGGGGGCACCCACGGCCAGTGGGGGCACAGGCCCTTACACCTATACCTGGGATATGGCTGGCGCACTGAACGACCCGGCCATTGCCAACCCCGTAGCTACGGTCGCAGGCCAGACCATTTTCACCCTGGAAGTGATCGACAATGCAGGCTGCCGAAAGATTGATCAGGCGGTGGTGATCCCTTACGAGGCCGATGCCGGCGCCGATGTCCAACTGTGTGCGGGCGGCCCCGGTGCTCAGATCGGCACAACGCCCCCACAGGGCCTTGCTGCTACCTACAGCTGGAGCCCCGCTACGGGCCTGAGCGATGCCAATATCGCCCAGCCCATCGCCACGCCGGGGGCGACCACCACCTACACGCTATCCGTCACGTATACCAATGCCGATGGCCTGGCCTGCACCACGACCGATGCCGTCGAGGTGACGTTTACCGGCCCACCACCTACACCCAACTTTGCCGGGCCCGATCAGGTATTGTGCGCGGGCAACCCGACCACCACTACTTTGGGCACACCCGCCGACCCCGGCTATACTTACACCTGGGCGCCGGGCAAATATTTAGAGACCAATAACGCTGCTGAGGTTACCTTCAACAGTGGTGATGAGTTCCCTACCGTGCCCGATCCGATCACCTATCAATTGACGGCCGAACAAAACGGTTGCACCTTCACCGATGACGTTGAGTTGACGGTCATTCGGTCCTTTGCCGGACTGGACGGCTGCGGCCCGCGCTTCATTGGTACCCCCGACCAGACCCCCTATATCGCGGAGACCTACACCTGGACCCTCCTCAGCTCCGTCAACGGGAATACGGGCTTCTTGGGCAGCACCACCGATCCGGTGGTGCCTGTAGGTCCAGCCGGTGCCGGCGGGCTGGATGTGTACCAATTGGAGGTCAGCTTTGGAGGTACCACCTGCGTAAGTACGGTAGAGGTACCTGAATGTGCTTGCGGTGTGGTGATAGAACGGGCCCGTGATGGCAACTGCCCGCTGTTCGATGGCAGCAACATCCGCCTGCTTGCGACCGCCGGCCCCGGGGCTGCAAATGATTTTACGTACACCTGGTCGCCGGCTGACGGCTTGAGCGCCACTACCGGGAGAGAAGTATTCCTGACCGACGGCGTCAACCGGACCTATACGGTCACCGCCACGAGCACCATCGACCCTTCTTTTACCTGCAGTGGGACCATCGAAGTCAACAACCCGGCCTGGAGCTATCCGGACTTCCCTGTAAGCGATGATGAGGCCTGCAGCGGCACCCTGCTCAACATCGGCCTGCCCCCCGTAGCCGGCTATTCCTACGCCTGGTCGGGCCCTGATGCTTTCACCAGCACCGATAGCGACCCACAGATCACGGTGAGCAGCGCCAGCTCCGGTACCTATTCCGTGACGGTGACCGAGGATGTCAGTGGTTGTTTTTCCGTAGTACAAAAAGACGTTACTGCCCAAGGGCCGGTTGCCAATGCCGGGCCGGACTATACGGCCTGCAGCAATGCTGTGATCACCCTCGGCACCCCGGACAACAGCGGCGGAGCCAACACCTTTGCCTGGGAGCCCGCCGCTTCCCCCTGGCAGAATGGCACGGATGAAACCTCGCCACAGCCGCAAATCTTGTTGGCCACCACGGTCACCTTTACGCTCACGGTGACGGACCCGCAGGGCTGTACCAATACTGATGAGGCCACTGTCACCATTGACAACAACCCCACCATTGCCGATGCGCCGGATCAGGACATCTGCTTGGGCGATGAGGTACAAATCGGCTCGCCTGCCCTGCCGGGCGTTACCTATTCCTGGTCGCCGACCACGGGCCTGAGCAACCCCAATATCGCCCAGCCGCTGGCCTCGCCCACGGGCACCACGGCCTATACGGTCACCGCTACCTTCCCTGGCAATTGCAACCTTGACCCTACGGACGCGGTGACGGTCACCGTCTTTGACCCCGCCTTTGATCTGGGGGCTGATCTCAGCAGCTGCCCCACGGGCGCCGGCGTATCCATCGGGGCCAATGCGCCCTCCACCGGGGTAGCCCAATACATTTGGAGCCCCCTCACCGGCCTGGACGACGGTACCATCCAAAACCCCACCGCCAATCCGTCGGTAGCCACCACCTACTCCCTGCGAGTGATCTACACCAACGGCTGTGAATTTACCGATCAGATCACCGTCTCCCCCGAGTCGGAGCCGGAAGCTGGCTTCAATCGGACCATCTGCCTGGGCGAGACGACCACCATCGGCAGTGCGTCCAACACCGGCACCATCGCATGGACCGGCGACACAGGACCATTGAGCAGCACATCAGCTGCAGCTCCGGTATTTGACAGCAATATCTCCGGCCCCGGAACCTTCAACCTTACCCTCACTATGACGGTGGGCACCTGTACCACCACGGATGACATACAGATCATCGTAACGGCCCCGCCGTCCATCAGCCCGGTATCGGCCAGCGTCTGTACCGGCGGTTGTGCGCAGATCGGCCTCACCCCTCAGGCCGGCTTTACCTACAGCTGGTACCCCGCCACCGACCTGAGCAGCGCCACGGTAGCCAACCCCACGGTCTGCCCCACCGCTTCGCGCACCTATCAGCTGACGGCCACCTCGCTGGCTACCGGCTGCTCGGTTACCGAAGAGGTGACGGTTAAGGTGCTTCCTGCAACAGCGCCGACTGTAACGGTTGACCCCGTGCTGGCCTGCGTGGGCACCTCCTTCACCTTTAATACCAACGTGAGCCCTGCCGGCTCCTATAGTTTCCTATGGACGCCCGCTACGGGTTTGTCGAGCCCATTCGTAGAAGATCCCAGCGGCATCGCCAATACCACGACTACCTATACGGTGCAGGTCACGGACAACACCACCGGCTGTGCTTCCGAAGCGGAAGCCCTGGTAGAGGTGCAGAGCGGCTTCTCGAGCTTGATCTCCACGCAGCCCGTTCCAATTACGGTCTGCGATCTTCCGATATCCACTACCGCCAACTTCTCGATCACGAACAACAACAGCGGCACCTTCACTTATCAGTGGCAAGAAAATAAGTTCATCGGCTGGCAAGACCTCACCGATGACGCCACCTACAGCGGCACGAACACCACTAGCCTGACCATCAACAGCCCGGGCGGCCTGGAAGCCGCCGATTATCGGGTAGTGGTTACCCAAACGGATGGCTGCGGCACCAGCGAAACCTCAACGGCGGTTTCCCTCGATGTAGAAAATTGTAATTGCCCGCTGGCGGGCGACGACAACAGCGATAGCTTCACTGCCGGCAGCGGCGCGGGCTATGACCTGACGGCCCTGCTGTCCGGGGCAGACGCCGGCGGTACCTGGGCACAGACGGGAGGCGATGCCGTGGATATCTCCAATCCCGCTAACGTCGACTTCAGCGCCTCTGCGCCGGGGGTCTATACCTTTACCTACACGCATGCGGCGAGCGGTACCTGCCTGGAAGACCAGGCCGTATTTACCATCACCATCAATGCTCCCCAAATCGACCTGGGCATCACCAAAACCGTCGATAACAACATGCCTAACTTCGGGGACAACGTTGTCTTCACCCTCACGGTGACCAACCACGGCCCCAGTGATGCTACGGGCGTTCAGGTGGATGACCTGCTATCTGCCGGCTTTACCTATAGCTCCGATAATTCAGGCGGCAGCTATACACCCGGCACCGGCGTCTGGACCATCGGTAACCTGAACAATGGGCAGTCTGTATCCCTGCAGATTACGGCCGCGGCCGATCAGGTAGGCTCTTACCTCAATCAGGCGACGGTCAGCCTCGATCAGCCCGATTACTTCCTGCCCAACAACGAGGCGGAAGTCGAAGTATTCCCGGTCTTCCCGACGGTGGTGACCAACACCACCTGCCCGGAGGAAACCGCCGACCTCACCACCATTAATATAGAAAATCAACCCGCCGGCACCACGGTCACCTACCACAGCTCCCTCCCGGTTAGTACGGGCAATGAGGTGGCGGATCCCACCATGGTGCCCTCCGGTATCTACTATATCGCCTTCTACGATCCAGTAGCCATGTGCTTCAGCGGCGCCACGCAAGTGACCGTCGATGAACTAATCTGCTATGCAGATCTGCAAATATTCAAGACCGTGGACAACCCCATGCCGGATGTCGCCACCAACGTGGTCTTCACCCTGCAGGTAATCAACAATGGGCCGGATCTAGCCACCGGCGTATTCGTCACGGATAACCTGCCCAGCGGCTACAGCTACGTTAGCGACGACGGTGGCGGTGCCTATAATAGCGGTACCGGCCGGTGGACTATCGGCAACCTGGCCAACGGCGCTACCGCCACCCTCAATATTACCGCCACGGTCAATACCACCGGCGACTACCTGAACACGGCAACCGTATTCGGCGATCAGAACGATCTGCTTCCCGGAAATAATACGGATGACGAAGCAACTTCCCCAAATCAGATTTCGGACATCACCACGGTTAAGACGAACGGTACCAATACCTACGTGCCCGGCACAACGGTACCTTACACCATCACGGTGACGAACAACGGC
>NZ_VOOR01000070.1 GCF_007993045.1 Phaeodactylibacter luteus | reverse complement strand
TGCTTGTATAGACCATGGATTAGGATTTTTTGCCAGATCAAAGAATGCCCGGAACCTCGGCTTCAGAAAGGGAGCCCTTTTATTCTCTTTCTTCGTCTAGCTACGAAGGTAAGGACCTGCCTGCGTGTCGATACTTCGGCAGGCAGGCGTGTGATACAGAGCTGGCGAAAAAGGCAATTCAGGGGCAAATGAAATTTACTTTAATAAAATCTACTATTAATCAGGGTAAACGAAAACCACTTTTCTCGGCCAAGAGAATGATTCGTTTACCAAACCGTATGACTTAATGGAGAGGTTTTGGACGTTTTCTTGGAGAAAGAGCCCCATCAAGCAGATTCTTGAGACTTCTGCTAAGCAAGGTAAAACCTTCCTTGATATATTTTATGATCAAACTAAAATTTAATTCAAACAAGGTTTCAGAAGCGTTCGTTTGGCTTTTTGATTGAGGCTGGATCGCGAGTTCTGTCTAAAAAACTCAATAGAAACCGGCTATCAGAAGACCAGCATCTTTGCAGGTTTCTTTTACAATATTTAATTGCCTATCGGGCAATCAAAAGCCGCTTGACCACATCCCACTTGGGCACAAACCATATTGCCGGTTTTGCCTGCCCAGCCTGCTTTGCGGGATGAGGGGCCTGCCCCTGCCCGCAGGCAGGTGCCGCTATGCTACGGGGCTCGCTATCCGCTCGGCCCTATCGGGCTTGCCACCCCTGCGCAGCGCTAGGCCAATGCCAGCCTAAAGCCCGAAAAGCTTAAACACCTGCGACATCTTGGTTGCCTGCCCGTTCAGCAGCACTCCCCGAGCCTTTAGATAAGCGCTTGGAGCGGTAAAAATAAAGCCCCGGCCAAGCAGGGGCTTTCCAAAAACATAAGGGGGAATTATTCAATTTGGATGTCGCGTTTGGAGAAGACGATAACCGGACAAGGAAAGGCAACGCCGCTGTCAATCAAAACCTCGTGCGCCACTATGCCCTCAATTTGCTGAAAAAAGAGACAAGTGCGAAAGTCGGCATCAAGGCTAAGCGAAAAAAGGCCGGATGGAATGACGAGTACCTTTTCAAGGTGTTAGCAGGTTAGGACTTACTTTGCGATTGCCCTGCCTCAGTACTTAAGCGGCTTTTCTTGATCAGGGTTGATTTAAAACACTGGAAAACATCTTCTTATCCTTAATCTTGAGCAGGATGAAAGATTTGGTCTAAAAATGATAAGATGACTTCCAAAGCAGGGATGGCATCCTCCTCAAAATTGATTTTTAGGAAAGGGTTGCTGCCGCTGTCCATAAACGCATGCGGGCGGCCTTCGTGTACCCAGTATTCGGCTTCATGCCCCGCTGCCCGGACTTTCTCCACGAATGTGTTCACCGATCTTGGCGTGGTCAGATTGTCTTCACTGCCCACTGTGAAGAGCATGGGCGGCAAGGCGCGCGCTGAGGTGTCCGGAATATGGTACAAAGGGGAAACGGCTTTGTACCGTTCTGAATGGCTGGCCGGATTGTAGGCATCCCCGAAAATCCCCCTGGGCGTTGCTCCGCCAAGCTGCCAGAAGATGTTGGAGGGCTTTTCAAAACCGCCAACGGTACAGGATTGGTAGATGTCGAAAGCGCCATAACTGATGACCGCAGCCTGTACTTCCAGCCCCTTAGCAGCAGCCACAGCTTCAGCCGTTATGCCTTCGGGCAGGTAGGTGGGCAGAAAACCGATAGGCGCTTCCGCAAAGCCCGACGAGCTCAGCTGATCGCCCATCATCACCACGCAAGCAGATAGGTGCCCGCCTGCGCTGTCCCCGGTGACGATCAGCTGCCCCGGGTCGCCTTGATAGGCTGAAATGTGGTCCTTAACCCAAAGTACTGCCCCAAATACATCCCCAATTATCGCGTCCATGGTCACCGTATTGCCCTGATCGCCCAATAGGCGGTAATTGACGTTGCACACCACGTATTCCCCATGGCCGGCTACGTAGGCAGACATATCGTCCATGATGGATTTGTTGTTGATGAGCCACCCGCCGCCGTGGAAAATGACTAAGACCGGGTAAGCGCTCTTGCCGGTCTGTGGGGTGTAAATGTCCATTGTAAGGTCGAAACCACCGGGGCTTGCCCAAACAACATCTGACTGTAATTGATAGGGGTGGGTAGCCTCCTGGGCCTGGCATATAGGCAGGGAGGCTGTCAATGCCATGAAAATAGCGAGTAGTTGGTTTTGCATGTCGAAAAGGATTAGGGCCGGAGCCTGTTTTGATCAATGCGTTAATATAACACACTAAAAGTATGAAGGATGGATGATTTGAGATTTAGCGGGTTTCCCAAATGAACTGTGCTAGCTGCTGGGCGAGCTGAGGGCTAGGGTAATGCTTCTCCTGCTCGGACAGGAGGGTGCCTGCCAGGCTGGGGAATATTGCATTTGCCCGCTTCAGCAAGGGCGGCCCGGGGGAGATGATGTCGCCCCGGCTACCGAAACAATAGACAGGGTTTTGTACCAATTCGAAATCGCCGGCCTCAAACAAAGGTAGGGGCGCCGTATCCACCGGGCGGTGGCGCTGCAACATGGCCCACCACTGCAGATCAGCCGCTGTAGGAGCAGTGTACAGGCTGCGGGCCATGCGTTTCAAAAGCAAGGGGCGGCCGCTCAGCCGCTGTAATGCGAGGGGCAGCAAAAGGCTGGTATAGAGCTGGTGCCGCCTGCCGTTCACCAGCCCGGAAGGGTGCACGCAATAGAGCTTCATCGCCGCAGCAGGTGCAAGCTGTGCCAGCTTCAGTGCCGCAAAGGCCCCAAGCCCAACCCCTGCAAAAATGGCCTCCTGCATGTGCATCCGCATCATGAGCTCGTACAGCCAATGCCCGTACGACAGGTCGAGCCGGTTGGGCTTGGCAGGGGCGCTCAGGTTGGGCTCGCCTACGATGTCGGCGGCGGCCACCCGGAAATGCCGGGCCAGCCCTTTGAACAGCAGCAGGACATCAGCTGCACAGCTGTTGGCACCGTGCAGCAGGATCAGTGGCGTAGCCGCCGCCGGGCCGGCCAGTAGGACGTGGGTGGCCCCAAAGGAAGTCTCCATCCGGAATGACTCAAAGGGCAGGGGGAGGCGGTCCAGTTTTTCCTGGTAAAGGGCCTCGAACAGGCTATGGCCCGCAAGCTGATTGATGCTCATGTGTCAGCAGTTGTTCAGGTTAAGTGTCGACGGTGCGGCTGGCCAGAGGCTCCGTCGTGCTGGCACAAATTTGGCCTATTGCTCAGTGGGCATCGTTCCAAAATGAAAATCCGGACCAACCGGGCTAGCCCTTTCTCTGAGCTATATAGTAGCCATAGCTGATATAGTGCTGATATTTGCGGTACAGCTCAATTTCCCGGCGCTCGCCTTCCACTAGGCTGAGCGCTTCCGCGCTATGCCCATGCTGTTCCAGGAAAGGGGCAAACCGCTCCTCCATAGGCTTATAATAGGTGTCTTCCCAAGAAGAGGGCGGGAGGCAAAAGTGCCCAACTACCTGAAAGCCCTCTTCTTCCAGTACAGCAAGCTTTTCGCATACTGTGCCCACCTCCGGGTAAGCTTCCTGCCAATGTTGCCGGATCTCCTCCGGCTGATCGGGCGCTGTCCAAGTCAGTTCAGATACTGCGATGACCCCGTGGGGCTTGAGCAATGGCCGCCAAAGCTGCAGCCCTTTGCGGAAACCTATATTGTAGATGGCACCTTCAGACCAGATGGCATCCCAGCCTTCCCCTTGCTTTTCGAGGGCGTCCATTGAAGCTTCCAGAGTGCTGACCTGGGCGGATAGGCCTTCCTGCTGTGCCTGCTCTTGCAGGGACTGCAAAAACGCTGGGAATAAGTCTACACCAGTAACATGCCAGTTGGTATGCCGCGCCAAGGCTAGCGTCTGTGCCCCCGTGCCGCAGCCGATATCGGCAATGCGCAAGGGCTGCTCCTTGTCCAGACGGGATATTGAAACGGCCAAAAGGGTATCGGTATCGCTGCCCGGGCCTTGCCGTTCTGCGTTTTTATGGAAGTCGATGAGCAATTCTAGGTTGTCCATTCTTTTTTTTGCAAAAAAACGCAAAGTCTAATCAATTGGTAAAGGTTTATCGAAATAAGTGATGTTCAAAGTACGGTCGTATTTCAGCACAAATCAAATTGTAGGGATGGGGCCTGCCCCTGCCTGAGGGCAGGTGCCGCTATGCTGCGGGGCTCGCTGTCCGCTCGGCCCTGCCGGGCTTGCCACCCCTCCGCAGCGCTAGGCCAATCCTGCTCGGTCATGCTCTGCTGAATGTGTTTTGGGCTGGGAGAGCGCATTCTTTTCGCTATTACAGGTGGCCAAATCATGGAAATTCTCTATTTTCCGCTTGCTCAATAGCTTGGCAAATCAAAAAAAACACTCACCTATGTTCAGGATGATTTGCCCTTGGCTGTGCCTTTTGGCCGCAGCCCATTATTTGCCAGCACAGGTCACGCTAGTCAGCAGGAGCCTGCCGCAGAGCCGGATCATTGTAGATAATGGCAACTCCTCAGATAGCCTTGCTGCTGTCTATTTGCAGCGCTTCATACTAGAAAGCAGCGGAGCAAAGCTGCCCCTGCTGCAGCACCACCACGCTGGCGCCCCCCGGCCCAACGATGTGCTCATCGGTGCTTTCCAGCTCAACAGCTGGCAACCGGCTGTCAGCTTAAAAGAGGATGGCTTTTTGATCAGTACTCAAGACGGACGGCTCCGTATCTTGGGCGGGCCGGGCAAAGGCACTATTTATGCCGCCCTGACGCTGCTCGATGAGTATTGGGGCATGGCGTACTGGGCAAAAGGGGTTTATCATTTGCCCAAACATACTGACATACAGCTGCCTGATATCTTCCAAGTAGAACACCCTGCTTTTGCTCATCGCCAAACCTTCAGCTACGGCAATGAAGACCCGGTTTACCAAGATTGGTTCCGCCTGGAGTCCCCCGGCGACGCTTTCGCAGGGCAGCTCTGGGTGCACACTTTCGACCGCATCCTGCCCGCTGAAGAGTTTGGCGAAAGCCACCCCGAGTACTATTCCTTTATCAACGGAGAGCGGCGCCCGGGCAAAGCCAGCCAATGGTGCCTCACCAATCCGGAAGTGCTGGAAAAGGCGAGCCTTCGCCTCGATTCTATTTTCAAAGCCCATCCCGGCCAGCAGATGATTTCTGTCAGCCAGAACGATGGCAACTTCACCTATTGTACCTGCCCGTCCTGTGCAGCTATCGATGAGCGGGAGGGCAGCCCCTCCGGCACGCTGATCTACTTTGTCAATCAGCTGGCGGAGCGCTTTCCCGATAAGGTGATCTCTACCCTGGCCTACCTGTACAGTATGCCGCCCCCCAAGTATGCCCGCCCACGGGAGAACGTCAATATCATGCTGTGCAGCATAGACGCTATGCGCGAAGTGCCCCTTACCGAGAGCAAAAGCGGGCAGGAGTTTGCCGAAGCGCTGAAGGGCTGGGCTGAAATATCGGACAACCTCTTTGTCTGGGATTATGGTATCAACTTTGACAACTTGGTGGCCCCTTTCCCAAATTTCCATGTCCTTCAGCCCAATATGGCGCTCTTCCATCAGCATAATGTGCGCATGCACTTCGCACAGGTGGGCGGCAAGCGGGGGGAAGATTTTTCCGAACTGCGCGCCTTCATGCTCGCCCGCCTTCTTTGGGACCCCTACCAGGATGCGGACAGCCTGATGCAAACCTTTATGCAGGGCTACTATGGCCCCGCGGCCCCGTTTTTGTACCAATACCAGAAAATGCTCGAGGCGGCCTTGTTGAGCGCCGATACACCACTGTGGATCTACGATACACCGGTCACCCATAAAAATGGCATGCTCCGGCCCCGGCTTATGGCCCGCTACATAGCGCTGTTCGATAAGGCTGAAGCTGCCGTGGCTGCTCAGCCTGAAGTCCTGGAGCGTGTCCGGCGGTCGCGCCTGCCCCTACAGTACGCCCGCTTGGAGATCGCTCGTACGGACAGCAGCCTGTATGCCCCTGCCTTGGAGCAACAGTTGGATACCTTCCTGGCAAGGTGCATCCGCTTTGAGGTAAAGACCCTGAACGAGCGGAGCAACCGCCCACAGGACTACGTGCAGCTGTACCGCGAGCGCTACCTTTCCAAGCCGTCGGGCAATTTGGCAAAAGGGGCGGAAGTGGCATGGGAGGTCCCCCCCGCTCCAGCGTACCAGGAAAAAGGGGAGGCCGCCCTGACCGATGAGCTGTTCGGCGGCACTACTTTTGGAGATTCGTGGGTAGGATGGGAAGGCGTAGACGGCAGCTTTGTCATCGACCTTGGCAAAGCGGTACAAGTCCGTAGCGTAGAGGCGGACTTCCTGCATCAGCTGGGCGCTTGGATCCTGCTGCCCAAAAGTGTAACCTATAGCTATTCTGCGGATGGAACGGATTTTCTGCCTTTCGGCAAAAAAGCGCTGGCAGAAGACCGCTCCCGGGAGGTTAAGTTTGTCGGGGTAAAAGTTGAAAGCGCACGCCCGGTAGCTGCGCGCTACATCCGCGTGGAGGTGGAAGGAGTGAAAGTCTGCCCTCCCTGGCATTATGGGGTCGGCTACCCTGCCTGGTTCTTTTTGGATGAAGTAATCGTCCGCTGACCATCCAACGCTTTAGGTGGAGGTGCGCGTAGAAGCAGGGCCCGCTCCCCATGTATACAAAATCTTGTACCTTGAGCCTCATGAGACAGCATCGTTATACCATCCACCTAAAATGGGCCGGCAACCTGGGCGTTGGGACTCAGAGCTACAAGGCTTACAGCCGCGATTTTGAAGTCCGAGCTCCCGGCAAACCTGTTTTTCAGGGGAGTGCAGACCCAGCGTTCAGGGGCAGCACAGAGAAGTACAACCCCGAAGAAATGCTGGTAGCAGCCCTTTCATCCTGTCATAAGCTGTGGTACCTGCACCTTTGCGCTGAAGCTGGCATCACAGTCACGGCTTACGAAGATGACGCCTCAGGGCTCATGGCTGAAACCAAAGATGGGGGCGGGCATTTCGAGTGGGTCAGGCTACAGCCAAAAGTCAGTATCTTGGAAAGCAGCGCCTTAGCCCAAGCACAGGCCCTGCATGACCGGGCCCACAGTTTGTGCTTTATCGCCAATTCCTGCAACTTCCCGGTACATTGCGAACCCGTCATCCTTCTAGCTGATGAACAGGGCAGCTAAAGGCATCATCATTCTAGGCAGTGCACGCAACGATGGCAATGCTGCCAGGCTGGCCGCCGATCTTGCGGCTCTGTCCGCTTGCCCTGTGGTTGATCTAAGCAATTACCACATAGGTTTCTACGATTATGCGCACAGCTACAGCGCTAATGATGATTTCCGCCCTTTGATGGAAATGCTCATAGGCGGCTATGAGCATTGGCTGATGGCTACCCCGGTTTACTGGTACGCCATGAGCGCCCCGATGAAAGTCTTCTTCGACCGCCTGACCGATCTGCTGACAATCGAAAAGGGCTTGGGGCGGCAGTTGAGGGGGAAAGCGCTATCCGTAGCTACCGTCTCCAATGGCGACCACCTCGGCGATGCTTTTTGGCTGCCTTTCTCTTCCACCGCCCAATACTTGGGCATGTCGTTTAAAGGCGGCTTGCATACCGAGCCAGGCGCCACCAGCTCAATCACCTTGAGCCGCTTCCTACAGCAAACGGGCTTCCCACTGCAGTTGGGCCGCAGGTAGGCACAGCCTCGTGGTTTGCGCTGTACCTCGGCTTCAGGACCTGTCGGTCAGGCGGATGATCTTATCCCCTTCAAAAACAAACTCAGACACCCCGTCTAGCTGTAAGGGGTCTCCATGCCTTAGCCCGTTGGGCAGGTCCTTGGCCAATACCGCACGGTAGCGGATGCCTACTATGACCGTATCCTGGCGAAAGGACCAGCTGGTCACCGTTTGTTCTCGTTCGCTGAAAAAGGTTTGAGCTTCTTCCGCTTGTTTGCGGAAGGCTGCTATCCCTTTCGTTTCCAGGCTGACTTCCCCTTCGGAGATGTTTTGAAAAACGATATCCGGGTGGAGCAGGGCCAGCATGCCCTCTATGTCAAATTGGTTATAGGCACGGATGTATTGTTCAACGCTTCGTTGATGTTGTTTTTGCATAGGGTTGCAACTTGGCAAAGTGTACAAGCTAAGGAGGAGAGCCAGTGTAGGCAGGGCCTTCAAGTTCATCGTCAGTTTTACTTTGGTAACCTCAGCCGGACAAAAGGGGCCATTTTGCCCCGGTGCAGCTGCAGCTGTTGCCCGTCTTGGCTCAGGGTGAAGTTAGTGGCCTTTTGCAAGGCTTCTACAAGTGGCGCATTGATGTCGCCGTTTTCTGGGCAGGCTTTCCGGGTGAACGCCATTTGCCCGAAAGAGATAGTGCCATGGTCGCCCATATCGTAGCTCCCCATGAGGTTGTTGCAGCCATCACTGCCGCTTAGGCGGAAGCCTTCTGCCTCAGTAGAGAATTGTAAAAAAGGAGTGGCCTGCAGGCGCATAGCCGTGATGTCTTTGCCCATGACTTCTATGATTTCCCAACGGTGGCCGGGCAAGGAAACCTGCGCTGGCTCAGTGGCTGCTTCGGCAGTGGCCGCTTTTGTAGGCGAACAACTGGCCAAGGCCAAAAAAGGGAGGAGTGCCAGCAAACGGCAAATTAGGTTCAGCATCTTTTTTTAAGAAAGATAGTGCCAAACAGCGGTTTTTACAAGCTCCTGCTCTAATCTATGGGTGTCGAGGGCAGTATCGGCCGGTCTCTTCTGGGAATGCGCAGGAACAGGGTCCCCGGCCGTGCGTAAGCGGTGTAGCAAGGTGCCCGTCAACTGAGCTTCAGGTGGAGGATAGGGTAAGGGTTCCCTTGTGCATCCAAGGGCGACCGCCCCACTACCTTAAAGCCCAGATGCAGGTAAAAGCCGACAGCGCCCTTGTTCTGCTCATTGACGTCCACTTTGGCAACGCCCAGCGCTTCAATTGCGAATTGAACTAAAGCCCGGCCCAGCCCTTGCCCAAAGTAGCAGGGGTGGAGGAACAGCATTTCCAGGCTGTCTTCTGCTGCGCCCAGAAAGCCCATGAGCGCTCCCGAAGGTGATCTTGCCCCTCTAAGATCTACCATGTGCAAGTACTCATTGAGGATGAGGGGCTTGAAGGTTTCGATGGCCGATGCTGGCAAAAAATCATGGGTAGCCCTAACAGCGGCTTCCCAGACCGCCAATACCTCTTTGAAATCAGCAGGGTACAAAATCTGAATGTTCCAATCGTGCAGGGCGTGGGCCATATCATGTTTCTTTTTGATCGTTCTCTTTTTGAAAGTAGGCGGCACCAGTCAATATGATGCCCAATACCAGCCCGTCCCAGTAATCGGCAAAAGGCTTCCCGCTCAGCGCTTGGTAAACGCTAACAGCGGTGGTTATCAATCCTAAAACAAGCAGGATGAGATAGGTTTTATTCATCTGAGGAGCAGTTTTAACTGGACAAGAAAGGCGCAAACCAGATTGTCGTTTTTTTTTGCCTGCCCCTTCCGCAAGGATGGGGGCCTGCCCCTGCCACAGGGCAGGAGCCGCTATGCTACGGGGCTCGCTGTCCGCTCGGCCTTATCAGGCTTGCCACCCCTGCGCAGCGCTAGGCCGGCTCCACCCCAAAGCCGACAAGGCTAAACGCTAGCGACATTTTCGTTTACGCCTGACAAGAAGGCGGCACAATGGGGCACGCACACTGAGCGCGCCTCATCTGCCCAGTGCCTCGCTAGCGGGTAGCAGCTTTCCAAGCTGCTTCGCCCCCAACGATAGGAAGGGTAAGCTGTGTGCCCCTAAGGTCTACCGTCAGGGCTGTGCCCGGCGCAGGCTGAAGGGTGAACTCTTTGTCGCTTGAAAAAATCATCAGCCCAATTTGTTGCCCGGCAGGGATGACCTGATCGTCGGGCTGCAGTGGGAAACGCACAGTATAGAATTCCCCGGGCTTCAGCGGCTCGCTTTCGCTCAGAGAGCGGTGGTTTTGGGGGTCAGCCCAGCCGCGGGTGATGATGTTGTCGGTAATGCGCGAGCGCCTGCCTTCTTCCCAAGGCAGGGCCACGAGCCACACGGAAAGGTTCGCTGCTGCCTTGTTGCTGCTCATGCGGACCGTAATTTCCGGTATGCCGGAAAGGTGGATGTCTTCTGTCAGCTCTGGGCTCAGGTAAATAAGCCGGTGGTTGGTGATTTCCGCTTTGGCCAGGGCAGCCCCGTCAAAAGAGTAGTTGTCGATTAAGATCTCTTTGACTTTTGGGCCTTTGCTATCTGTTGACAGCATACCCCTGCCAGGTGATCCACCTTGTAGGTATAAGGTGACCGGCTGGGCTTCAGGGTGGGGATAGTCTGGGTAAGCTGTAGGGTTTTGCGGGTCATCTCGCTCCCGGACAATCCAAGCCCGGGCTTCTTCTTCTACGCCATTTTCCACCCCGTGCAGGTAACGGGTAAACCAGCGGTTCATCATGCGCATCGGCGGCGGGCCGCCGTGCCCAAACTGATGGTAGTAAATTTGCGCAGGCAGCCCTTTTTCCCGGGCTGCGTGGTAAATGCGGTAGCTGTGCTCAGGCATCACATTCCAATCGTTGAACCCATGAGACATCAGCAGGGCGGCTTTCATAGGGCCCATGTCGTTCAGATAGTCTCTGCCAGCCCAGAAGTCGTTATAGTCGCCGGTGCGGCGGTCCATCCCGGGCACGAGCTCCCCGTCGCGCACTGTGGCATTGTTATAAGCCCGCCGTTCTTCATTGCCGCTGTGGATAAAATCGTACAGCACATCGATATCCTCGCCCAAGTATCCGCCCGGGGAGCGCACCAAACCGTTGGAACGGTAATAGTGGTAGTAAGAAGTGTTGGGCGCAATGGGGATGATGGCCTCAAGCCCTTCCACTCCCGTAGTCGCTGCTGCAAGGGGCAGGGTGCCGTTGTAGGAAGTGCCTGTCATGCCCACCTTTCCAGTAGACCAGTAGGCCTCTACCGTTTCTTGCCCATCGATTGAGGTGTAGCCTTTTGCCCTTCCGCACAGCCAGTCGATGACGGCCTTTGGTGCAAGAGATTCATTGTCCCCGCCCACTGTAGGGGCGCCTTGCGAAAGCCCTGTGCCGGGCGAAGAAGAATGCACTACGATATACCCTCGGGGCACCCAGTCTTTAATGTGGGAGTTGGAGATGACCGGGCGCTCTACCCGGCGGTCAACCTCCGGATGGGCACGCTCTCCTGCCAGCTCCCCCAGTTCGTGCCGGACATCCCAAAACAAGCCGGGCACATCTGGGGCTACCCCTGCGAAATAAGGGCTGGTAACGTAGACGATAGGCAGTTTCAGCCCTTCCTCCGTTTGGGCTGGGCGGGTGACGGAGACGTGCATGCGGTCTGGCTTTCCATCGCCATCCGTGTCAAAGTCTGTTTCTACCCAGAGGTCATGGCGGATCCAGGTGTCGGAGTCTTCAAAGGCTGGTACAACTTGGGCTTCCCCGTCTTTGAAAACAGGGCCTACAGGTGTGCCTTGGGCCATGGCAGTATAGGCTTGGGCCAGAACAAGGAGCGCCAGGGTGAGCCTGGCAAAAGGTCGATCAAAACGCATCGGCAGAGATTTTTTTTGAAAGATACTTTTTTCTTTTGTTAAATATTGGCTTTGAGCGGTAGGGAATGGTGAAGCTCCCGGCCAGCAACCTCGCCTGTGGCAAGGGGCTGTGCTGCTACTGTAAAGGGGGCAACAGCTATGGCAAGGGGCAATGAGTGTTGTACAGTACAGTAGGGGCGTGGACCAAAATGCCGCAGGCGTTGATACTTTTCGGGCCCTAGCCTGGCATTGGCCTAGCGCTGCGAAGGGGTGGCAAGCCCGATAGGGCCGAGCGGATAGCGAGCCCCGGAGCATAGCGGCACCTGCCATTGGGCAGGGGCAGGCCCCATCTTTCCGGCAGCCTCCGGCAAAAAAGGCAATCTGGTTTGCGCCCGGGCAGTAGTTTGGGGGGTATTGGCAGCGGGGCCAGCCCTCCTGTGCACTGTTTTAGCGTTTTTTGCGCCGGTTGTACTGATAAAAGTCGGGGTGCTTCCTACGCACCCAGCGCACAAATTTTTGTATGTCCTCGTGCTCATGCAGGCGGGCGATGGAGTGGTAATAATCCTTCAGCTCCCGCTCGGAAAAGAGGGAATGTATTTTCTGGTGGCAGATATTGTGCAGTTCCACCATATCTTCTGGCCCGCCTCCTTCCGACTTCGGGATAAGATGGTGGCGGGAGGTCTGTGCAGGGCTGCCGAGTTCACGCCCGCATAGGGGGCACCTTTGATTGTCCATGTTCTGAGCTTGCCGTTCGGGCGCTATGCCTTACCTTTGGAAATGTACCAACCATAACCAGATTAGTATGAAGAAGTTTTTTTGGCTGGCGCTATTGCCGGCAGTAATGTTGAGCTGTGGCAGTGCTCCGGAACTGACAGAGCAGGCCGACACCATTTTTTTTAATGCCGACATTTATACAGTAGATACCCTCAACCCTACAGCAGAGGCTATCGCACTGAAGGGGGGGCGTATCCTTGCAGTGGGCAAGGAAGCGGATGTCATGGCTTACCGCGGGGACAGTACCGTAATGGAAGACCTGAACGGGCAGTTCTTGATGCCCGGTTTTATTGAGGGCCATGGCCATTTTTCCGGTTTGGGCTACAGCCTCATCAACCTCAATTTCCTGAATTCGAAAAGCTGGGAGGAGATCGTTGCCGAAGTCGCTGCAGCAGCCGAAGGTGCCGCACCTGGCGAATGGATCATCGGCAGAGGATGGCACCAGGAAAAATGGTCGCAAGTGCCAGAACGCTCTGTTTTGGGCTACCCCTACCACGATGAGCTCAGCGCGGTTTCCCCTAACAACCCGGTCATGCTCCGCCATGCTAGCGGGCATTCGCTTTTTGCCAATGCCAAAGCCATGGAGCTGGCCGGGGTAAGCGCAGAGACTCCAAACCCTACCGGTGGGGAAGTGGTGCGCGATTCTCGGGGAGAGGCTATTGGCGTTTTTGAGGAGCGGGCCATGAACCTCATCAACGCGGCTTACGATGAGTACCGGGAAGGGCTTTCCGAGGAGGAAAAAGCCAAAGAGTGGTTCCGGGCTGTGGAGCTGGCCGAAGAGGAGTGCCTGAGAAAAGGCATTACTTCCTTTCAGGATGCAGGCACCAAATACTTTGAGGCTGACCGCTACACACAGCTGGCAGAAGCTGGAGAGCTAGACCTTCGCCTTTGGTCTATGCTCCGCCATAGCTACGAGGAGATGAAGGGCAATCTGGAGGGCTTCCCTATATTGGACAAGGGCAACCATTTCTATACTTGCCGGGCCATTAAGTCGGAGGTTGATGGTGCATTGGGCGCATTTGGCGCTTGGCTGCTGCGGGCCTACAATGACAAAAAAGGCTTCACGGGCCAAAATACAACGCCTATACCAGAAGTGAAAAACATCGCATCCCTCGCCATGGAGCATGGCATGCAAATGTGCGTGCACGCCATAGGCGACCGGGCCAACCGGGTGGTGCTCAATATTTATGAGGAGCAGATGAAAGCCCACCCTGAGCAAGCCGGCCTGCGCTGGCGGATCGAACACGCACAGCACCTGGATACTACAGATATCCCCCGGTTTCGGGAACTCGGGGTCATCGCTTCTATGCAGGGCATACATTGTACTTCTGATGCCCCTTTTGTAGAGAAACGCTTGGGCGAAGCCCGCTCCCGCCTCGGTGCTTACCCATGGCGCAGCCTCTTGGATGAAGGGGTGATCATAGCCAATGGGACCGATGCGCCGGTAGAGGATGTAGACCCTCTGGCCAGCTTTTATGCTTCCGTAACCCGGAAAAGGGCGGATACTGGGCTTGAGTTTTTTCCCGAACAGCGCATGACTCGGGCGGAGGCTATCCATTCATACACCCTGGGCAATGCTTATGCGGGGTTTGAGGAAGGCTTCAAAGGCTCTTTGCAGCCGGGCAAAGCTGCCGACTTGGTGGTGCTTTCCAAAAACCTGCTCAAGTGCTCGGACGAGGAAATCCTCGAGGCGGCTGTATTAATAACAATGGTGGATGGGAAGGTGAAGTACCGGGCGGAATAAAGAGGGCGGAGCAGGTGTGCCCTGCTCAATCTTCCCGTAAATCACTGATTCTCCGGATGCCGAGCGCTTCAGCCTGCTCCCGCCTCATCATCAGCGCGTAAGTATTGTTGAAGCCTATAGGGCTAAGCCATTGCAGTGCGTATTGCCGTGCAAACTCCCTGCTCACGTAGCCATATACGGCTACAGGGTCTGAGAGGATCTCCCGAAGGGTGTCTGAAGGAGGGGACAAGAGCACCTGAAGCCCAGTGCCGGTGTACTCTGGGTAAAGGTCGATTTCTCCGTTGAGAAGGGCGTCGAAGCAAATCTTAGTGCCCCCGAGCCCGGGCCGGGTGTCTACATCTAAGTTGGTGTAGCCATTGATCAATTGGCTGAACAGAGAGGCGAGGATGTACTGCTCGCCAAATATTTTGGAACCGATGATGACCTTTGGGCCTCCAGATTGCTGGTCGGGCCGCCAAAGCCCTGCGCGTTTCAGGTAGCTTCCGGCCACATCTTCCGGTGGCTGCCCCTCAATGTCTACCTGATAATTGAGGGCTGTCATTAGGGAATCGTTGATGCGGCCAGCAAGCAGTTGCAGGGCTTCTACTGCTTCAGGGTACTCTTCTGCAAACCCAGCCCGGGCAAGAGGGGCGCAGAAGTAAGGCGGGAAGGCATTCCTGTCGTCTTGTAGGACGGCTAAATCGTAGGCTTCCACCCGCCCGTCGGTGGCATATCCGCTGATGACATCGACTTCCCCCTCTGCTACTGCTTTGTACATCAGCGCATTATTGAGGATGGTCGTGTTGAAATCCAGCTCATAGGCGGCTGTTATTTTGGCTAGCCCGTCTGGCCTTCCGGCAAACTCAGGGGGGAACCCACCTTTCCATCCGGGCTGATAGGCTTGTGGCCAAAAGTAGGCAGAGGAGAGCACTGTCAGGGCGAGCAAGAGCAGCCATCTTTGCTTGTGCAGGGTTGGCCGGCCCAAACGCTGCAGCAGGGCCAGCAGTTGGTCGAATACGATGGCAAGGAGGGCAGCGGGCAGTGCGCCAGCCATGATCATGGCCGCATTATTGAGGGCGATGCCGCCAAAGATGAACTCCCCCAGCCCTCCTGCGCCAATATATGCGGCGAGGGTGGCAACGCCCACATTGATGACGGTAGCAGTGCGCAGCCCTGCAAAAATAACGGGCAAGGCCAGCGGCAGCTCCACTTGCCAGAGGCGCTGTTTGGGCGACAGCCCAATACCTGTGGCGGCTTCCTTTACCGGATGGGGCACCCCGGTAATCCCCGTATAGGTATTGCGGACAATAGGCAGCAGGGCGTAAAGGAAAAGGGCGAATACTGCTGGCTTTACGCCTATGCCCAAGATGGGGATCAAAAAGCCCAATAAGGCAATGCTGGGGATGGTCTGAAGCACCCCGGCTGTGCCAAGGACAGCGGCAGAAAGCCTGGGCCTCTGGCTAATGGCAATGCCCGAAGGGATGGCGATAATGGCCGCTAGGAGCAAAGAGAAAAAGGTAAGCCCAATGTGCTCGAGGATCTGCTCGCCTAATTTAGCCCGGTTGTCCTCTAGGAACGCAAGGAGTGTCATCATGATCTTAGGTGGTTTTGGAAAAGGCGGAGCAGGCCATCGGCTGTTGCAAAGTAGCGCTTTTCATGGGCCGTAAGGCAAAGCGCAGGGCGGCCAGATTTGGCAAGCCGGTGCAGCGCGCGCAGTAGGGGAGTAGAGGCCGGGGCTTGGAGGCAGTCTTCGGGCTTAACCCCAGGCAGGGAGCGGGGCAGCTCGCTCAGAAACTGCTCTAGCCTCAGTGCCTGGAATTCGAGCTGTGGGGCTTTCTCTTCGAGGAAAGCTGCTGTGAAATCACTGACCGGGCCCTGTAGGAGCTGCTCGGGGGCGCTCAGGTCGGCCATCCGGCCTTGGTTCAAGACGGCTATGTGGGTGCCCATTTCAAAGGCCTCTTCAATGTCATGGGTCACCATCACGACCGTCTTTTGCCGCAGGGCTTCGAGCTGCCGGAAGTCGCGCCGGATCTGCTGCCTGGTCAAAGGGTCTAGGGCGCCAAAAGGCTCGTCCATTAGGATGATGGGCGGGTCAGCGGCCAGGGCTCGGGCAATCCCAACCCTTTGCTGTTGCCCCCCGCTGAGCTCGTGCGGTTTTTTTTGGGCGAAAGCGCCAGGCGGCAGCCCAAGTTGCTCTAAGAGCATGGCACAGCGTTTTTTGATTTTGCCGGAGGGCCACCCCAACAGGCGGGGGACGACCCCAACGTTCTCCGCAACAGAATAGTGCGGGAACAGGCCAATATCCTGGATCACATAGCCCATCCTGCGGCGCAGCTGCACCATGTCTTGCCCATGTAAAGGCTGGCCTTCAATCCACACTTCCCCTGAAGTAGGGGCAATCAGGCCATTGAGCATTTTCAGGGTAGTGGTTTTGCCGCAGCCGCTTGGGCCAATGAGCATCAGGCTCTCCCCGGCCAGTACCCGGAAGGAAAGGCGCTCCACGGCGGTAAATGTTCCAAATGTTTTGTGCAGCTGTCGGGCTTCAATCATGTTGAGGATGTGAGGTTGGCCCTAAGATAAGGAATAGGGGTCAGCTGGGCTGCGTTGCTGCCATCGCTTCTGCCTCAGTCTTCAGTGGAGTTTCTTGGTGCATGACCATTGTTGCAGCCACTGCGGCAAGCAGCGGGGCAAAAACCGGGCCGGCTATTGGTACCCAAAACAGGACCCGGACGACAATTCCGATGGCGAGGTTGATGGCGAGGTAGCGCTGTGCGTATTTTGCACTTTGTTTGATAGACAAGCCATATTGCTCTTGGTAGTTGTCTACTATGGAGAAGCCCATGAAATAGGCTTCGATGAGGAAGAGTACGGGCATCTTTAGGAAAGCCGCCCCTTCAAAAATGCCGAAGAATATCTTGACGGGTATGGCGAGCCCCAGTGTCATCCCCCAGGCATATCCGCTTACAACGAGCATGCGCACCTGTGCGTGCACAAAGTCGTTGAAGGACGCGTTGCTCTCTTTGCCCGCGATAATGTGCAGGGTGCGGCGGGAAGCATGGAAAATGATGACCTCCAACAAGGCCAGCATGAAAAAACGGGAGCCACTGCCGGTCAGGAAAGCATAGCTGCTCTCAAAAGCGGTCTGGGCGAAGGTGCCGATGCCCGAGATAGACATTTCGCTTAGCCCATTGCGCAGGGTAGAGAAAAACTCAAAGACGTTGTTGATCATGTTGAGCCCTATCAGGATGGCAGCCAAGGTCAGGATGCGCGAAAACCAACCGTATTTCCAGAAGCCTTCCCAGACTTTTTCTTTCACAATAAACTGGGCGGCATCGGGGAAGGAGGAGACCGCAAAGCGGAATTGTTCGGCCTGTTCTTTGTAGTCGATGTCTCTCCAATTGATCATGGCAGGTGGTTCTTCAGGTGGCAAAGCAGGCTTAAAGTTACCAATTTAGCCAGAGCCAGCGCAGAATATGGGGCGATTGGGCGGTCAAAAACGACGAAACGGCCAGGCTGTGCCACGAACGGACGGTGGTCAGCCTTTGCGGAACGCCCGGAATGCCGCGATGAAACGCTGGATCTCCTCCATGGAAAAGCGGAGCTTGTTGTTGTCCCAATCGCTGAAGGTGGCGTTCAGTTCTTTGTCCCAGCGCACTTTATCGTGGCTGATGGCATTGCGCAACAGCTCGAGCACAAAGCTCAGTGTCATGGGCTTTCGGGAAAGGTGCGGGTGGAGGTTGACGATTTCGAAGGCGGCCCAATCCGTAGCAGGTATTTTTTTGAGGACAGCCTTTTTGGGCTTGTCCCTTTTGAGCCGCTCCCAGGGGCGTGCAATCTGGCTGTACAGGTGCTGCTGCAGCAGGCTGGGGGTAAGCAGCTCTGCTTCGGCAGCGGGGGTGCTGGATAAACTTCCCCACCACTCAGAGAGGGTCTGCCCTGGCTTTTCCCGTAAGGCTCGCTGTAATTGGAGGAGCAGGCTGAGGGCATCCGGCGGTGTTCGGCTGGGCATGAGTTTGGAGATTTTTATCACATAAGAGGCTAATGGGATTGCTTACCTTGCAGAGCAAAGACGAAAGTAAAAAATACCTGCTATGCTCAAAGCAATAAACGACTGGAAATTCGTGGCTATACTTTGCCTTACCCTCGGGCTTGCCCCATTTTTCCCTGAGCCTCACATCTGGGGCAAAATCAAATGGGTGCGCGGCGGCGCAGTCGGTATGGGCCCCTTAGACTGGTTCGACTTGGCTTTTCATGGGCTGCCCTGGATACTCCTTATCCGGCTTCTGTTGAAGCGTATTCCATAAAAAGGCATTGGCGTGAAATAATATTTGTTTTTTTGTGTAGTATTCTGCATTTTAGTTGGCTGTTGGGCGAAGTGGCGCTTTGCGGAGCCAATGCCTGCTCAGTGTGCAGTAGCAGTTGGCCGCTTTGTCTTATGGGCAGGGCTAGAACCGATGGGGCGCAAACCAGATTGCCGCAAGGATGGGGGCCTGCCCCTGCCCGATGGCAGGTGCCGCTATGCTACGGGGCTCGCTATCCGCTCGGCCCCTCGCCCTACAGGCGTCGGGTCTGGCCTTCGGCCACCCCTGCGCAGCGCTAGGCCAGTGCCAGGCTAAAGCCCGAAAAGCATAAACACCTGCGACAGTTTGGTTCACGCCCAACCGATGTAGGGTGGCAGGGAGTGCCTCGCAAGTAGCCTATCCTGTCCTTATGCAATTTTCCAAAACCCAAAAAAAAACAATTTTGAAGAAGAATCTACTGCTTAGCTTTTTTCTGTGCCTGGCCTTGGGCCCTGCGATGGCCCAAACTAATGATTTCAAAGTCATTGGCTACCTGCCGTACTACCGGTTTGCTTACAATAGCCAAATTGAGTACGAGCGCCTGACGCATGTCAACTTGGCGTTCGCCAACCCAGATATGTCGGGGCAGCTGAGCCTTGACGGGCAAGACCCCACGCCAGTCATTGAGGCAGCACATCAGGCAGGGGCAGAGGTGTTCATTTCCCTTGCGGGCGGGGCGCTTACCCCAGCGTGGGAGGCTGCCTGGGAACATTTGATGCTGCCGGAAAACCGCTCTGCCTTTATCCACCAGATTATGGTTTACGTGGCTGAAAACTCATTTGATGGAGTCGATTTTGACCTTGAATGGAGCCATGTGAATGAAAAATATAGCCCTTTTGTACTGGAGCTTAGGGACTCAATGGATGCACACGGGCTGCCCTTGACGGCCGCCCTGCCCGGTACTTACCGCTACCCAGATATCAGCGAAGAAGCCTTAGCGGCTTTCGATTGGGTCAATATGATGGCCTATGACCTTACCGGCTCTTGGGACCCCAACAATCCTGGCCCGCACTCGCCCTACTCTTTCGCGCTCAACTCCATGTTTTACTGGCAAGGGCAGGGGGTGCCCAAGCCACAGCTCACGCTCGGGGTGCCTTTTTATGGGTACAATTTTGGCACATCTCCGGTGAGCAGTGCCCGGTATGCTACCATTGTGGGGTGGGACCCCGCTAATGCGTGGGCGGATCAGGTTGATCAGGTCTACTATAATGGGATCCCCACCATCGTCGATAAAACAGAGCTTGCGCTGTCGCAGCTTGGCGGCATAATGATCTGGGAGCTTGGGCAGGACGATTTTTCAGACTTGTCCTTATTGCGTGCCATAGATGAAACGGTAAACGGGGTGACCCAGGCCGAGGACGAACTGCCGCTTGCTGCCCGTGCTTACCCCAACCCCCTTGGCGCAGCGCTGATCGTAGAAAACCCTGGTCCTGAGGTGCTGCTTGGCCGGCTGTTCGATAGCAGCGGCCGCCCGTTGGCAGCGGCTATCATTCAGCCTGGCACAGATTATCAGTACCCAACCCTGAATCTTCCTGCCGGCTTATATGTCCTCAATTTACAATCTGGCGGTGTCCAGCGGTCTATTAAGTTGGTAAAACCCTAATCATTTATGGCATACAAGCTTTGGGCTGTGCCCTTTCTGTTGGTGCTGACGGGCTGCGCCTCTTCACAGCTATGGGATACTGGCAGCTTGAAACAAGAGCAATTCATCGAGGAAATCCCTGTCCGGCTGGTTAATGGCCTCATTTTTTTGGATGTTGAAGCAGATGGCCGGCCGCTTACTTTCTTATTGGACACGGGCGCGCCTACGATAATTGACGAAGGCGCGGTGGAAGCGCTCAATTTGCCTGTCCGGAAATACGGTACAGCCCAGGACGCCTACGGGCGCAGGGACCGCATCAACCGCACGCGCATTAAGCACCTTAAGATAGGGGGGCTCGATTTCCGCAATCAGCCGGCATTGATTTCGCCCCTGCGCACTATCCCTGTTTTCAACTGCCTGGAAATCGATGGCTTGCTTGGCGCCAACCTGATGAAGCGCGCCTACTGGCAGTTTGACTACGAGAGAGAGCGGCTGCTGGTAACCGATCAGCTGGAGAACCTGCCTGTGCCGGAGTCGGCATTGCAGATCCCTTTCCGGACCAAAGCGCAGGGTACTCCTATCATTGACCTCCGCATAGGCGACAGCCTGTCCATAGCAGATGTAACCCTTGATTTTGGTTCTGGCAATGGCTTGACACTGGAGCGCAGCCTTTTTCCGGAAGAGTGGATTAAAAAAGCAGAGGTGTACACCGATGGCATAGCTGGGGTAGGGCTATACGGAGCCGCTATGGATTCCGTTTGGTACCGTGAGATGCCCGGCCTTTTCACCACACAAGGGGATACAGTGGCGGCTGCGGTGTTCTTGAGGGTGAAGCGGGGCGGAAGCCACCTGCTGGGTACGGAACTGCTCCGGCACTTTCGTGTCACCATCGATTGGAGGGCGAATATGCTGTACCTAGAGCCCAGAGGGGAGGTCGTACAGACTTGGAGAGGCATGGGGTTTTCGGTGACGCCCGAAGAGGATGGGCTGGTGGTCAGCAAACTGGTATATCCTTCCCCTGCAGTGGACGCTGGCCTACAACTTGGCGACCGCCTGGTTAAAGTGGACGGGGAACGGGTGGGCCATGCAGACTTTTGCTGGCTGTTGGAGCAGTTTAGGGAAGGCGATGGCCCGGTCTCGCTAGGCTTCGAAAGGGAGGGCGAGGGAGATATCGCCCTGCGCCTGAATGCGGTAGACATTTATGGCGAAGCCCGGAAGTTGAAGCGTTGAAAAAAGAAAGGGGAAAGCAGCTCTTCTTCTGCTTCCGCCCTTTCTGCCATTAGAAGTACCTAAAGTGTAGTATGGGCAAAAACCAAAATTTGGCACTGCCACGGCACCGGACTAGCGCTGCGGAGGGGTGGCAAGCCCGGCAGGGCCGAGCGGATAGCGAGCCCCGCAGCATAGCGGCACCTGCCCGTCAGGCAGGGGCAGGCCCCAAAACGGTAACCTGGTTTGCGCCCTGTAGTGCTTAGCCCAATTTTTGGGAATAGGTAGGTATACAGTTGAAGCGCAGCAAAGAGCCAAGCGCAGCGGCTGATTAAATGTCTTTACAAAATCAGTGTTTTATGATCAAAGGCCCGGCAGCTCCTGCTGCAGTCTTTATCCAATAGGTGCCTGAGGGCAGATGTTCTACTGGCCAAAGGATCTGCTCTGTGCCATTGGGGAGCGCCCTTTGGTCTAATGCTTGCCCACTTGCATCAATGAGCACGGCCTGCCCGCCCGCCTGCAATAACTCTCCTTGAAGAGTGAAGTACGATACTGCCGGATTAGGGAAAATCAGATACCCTACATCTTGCCGGGTATCCGCGCTCAGTGATTGAGCAGGAGCCAAGGGCAAAAAGTCCTCAATCTCTTGTTTGATGGCTGGCTGCTCCAGTATGCCGCGGTAGGATGAAGATTGCAAAGCGCTGGCAGGGCCTCCCACTACCTCAACTTGGTCGAACCATGCTTCTACAGCTTGGAATGGCTGAATGGAGAAAAGGCTCATACCTATCTGCATGCACTCGGTGGCTGCTAAGGAAATTTGAGAGGCGAGGATGAATTGTTGCCCGTTGGTGCTGTACCAGATCCGGATAAGGTGCCCATGCCGGGAAATTCTTAGCCATTTGGGCGAAAGGGCAATCATTATAGCGGAGTGCTTGTTGCCATTGGCTAGGGTGCGGACTTCACGGCGGATATGGTTGGCCCCATTGGTGAAGATTGAGACCGCCTTGGCGCTTTCCTCTTCTGATTCCCTGAGCGTAAGCCCGGCATAGCCCTGCAAGAGCTCAGGTATGCGCACCGTTATCTGTCCATCTCCGCAGAGCTCCTGCAGGATATTGCCGGTCTGATCGGTTGTGCCAAATATGCGGTTTAGGCCGTAGCTGGAAGCATAGAACGTAGCTGTGCAGGGGTTATAGCTGTAGTGGCTCTCTCCGTGATGCGTGCCAATATCATGGGCTTGCCACTCAGCGGGTAAAGATTGCCCCATTTCGATCTGTACTATAGCACTGCAATGGCTGCTATTGCCTGCTTCATCTGTGGCTGTCACCGTTATGGCCTTGGTCTCATTAAGGTCATTACAAGTGAAAATAGTCTCCGGATAGGAGGGGGGCAGTAGGCTGCAATTGTCAGAAGATTGGCTCTCATCCCACAAGTCGCTTGGCTGAATGGTATAGAGGCCATCGGGTTGCAGGTATACCGTTTTGTTTATGCAATGTAGTACTGGGGCGGTGGTATCCGCCACGGTGACGGTGGCGGTGCACTGGGCGCTGTTGCCTGCGGCATCTGACAGGGATAGGGAGACGGTATGCTGCCCGGCCATGCCACAGCCGAACGCCTGGCTGGACAGGCTGGCGTTTTGCACCCCGCAGTTGTCGTAAGAGCCGTTGTCGATGAGGCTTGCAGGAAGGGCCGCCTCGCCCTGCTCGTTGAGGAATACGGTGGCGTCGCGGCAGAGGGCTGTCGGGGCGGTGGTATCCGCTACGGTGACGGTGGCGGTGCACTGGGCGCTGTTGCCTGCGGCATCGGACAGGGATAGGGAGACGGTATGCTGCCCGGCCATGTCACAGCCGAACGCCTGGCTGGACAGGCTGAGGTTTTGCACCCCGCAGTTGTCGTAAGAACCGTTGTCGATGAGGCTTGCAGGAAGGGCCGCCTCGCCCTGCTCGTTGAGGAATACGGTAGCGTCGCGGCAGAGGGCTGTCGGGGCGGTGGTGTCCGCTACGGTGACGTTGGCGGTGCACTGGGCACTGTTGCCTGCTGCATCGGACAGGGATAGGGAGACGGTATGCTGCCCGGCCATGTCACAGCCGAACGCC
>NZ_VOOR01000007.1 GCF_007993045.1 Phaeodactylibacter luteus | reverse complement strand
TTGAAATTACAGATGAAAGAAAAAAACATTAGACAAGATTGGGTAAACAATAAACATACTGCAACAGCCCCCTAAATTTCAAAATCAACCCCCCTGCGCAGCAGGTCTTCGTACCGCTCTTTAGCCAATTGCTCGTACTTCTCTTTGTCAAAGCTGTACAGCATAGCGGGGCGGTGAGCAACCCCTTCCTGCCTGCCCATTTCCCTGAGCACGCCCATTTTTAGTATACGGGTGCGGAAGTTGCGCTTGTTCAGCTCCGCTACCCCCAAAATGGTCTCATAGAGCTGCTGCAATTGAGACAGCGTGAACAGCTCCGGCAGCAGCTCAAAGCCAATGGGCTGATACCGTACCTTTGCGCGGAGCCGCCCTACCGCTACAGCCAGGATCTGGGCATGATCGAATGCCAGCTCCGGCAGCTGATCTACCTCAAACCACTCTACCTTGCGGGCATCAGACGCCGCCTTTACCGGGTGCTCCCCCAAATTGACCAGGGCGTAGTAGGCCACACTGACCACCCTCCCCCTAGGGTCTCGGCCAGGGCTGCCAAAGGTATACAACTGTTCGATGAATACGTCCCTGACCCCAGTCTCCTCTTCCAGTTCACGCAGAGCCGCTCTTTCCAAGCTTTCATCCATATCCACAAAGCCCCCGGGCAGGGCCCAATGCCCTTCAAACGGGGCGTGGTCGCGCTGTATCAGCAGCACTTTGAGCTTGTGGCTCTGGTCGAGCCCGAAGATCACACAATCAACGGTCATCGATGGGCGGGGGTATTCGTAGGTATAAGGCATACACATTCTTTATCACCTTCCCTGAGCAATAGCGCCAAGGTTTGCAAAGGGTGAAAATAGGCAAAAAACGCCCCGTGGACCGTATGCAGGATGATAAAAATCACTGCCTGCCCCTTGCTAAACTCAGCCCGCACCGCCTCTGCATAGCTGAACTTTGACCTGCTCTTTTAATCTATTTTCATACCAAAAGCCCCAAGTTATGGCTGCTCACAAAGCACTTCTCAAAAGCCTCAGCGCAATCGGTATCGGCCATCCTAAGTCTGTTCATTACAACCTGCTGCCTGAAGAGCTGGTGGAAGCTACACTCAATAAAAAACAGGGCATGCTCGCAGATACCGGAGCCCTCTGTGTGGAAACCGGCAAATTTACTGGCCGGTCCCCTAAGGACCGCTTCATCGTGGAAGATGAGGTCACCCGCGAACGGGTGGACTGGAACAACATCAACAAGCCTTTCTCGCGCACG
This sequence comes from Phaeodactylibacter luteus, assembly GCF_007993045.1. Lineage (GTDB taxonomy): Bacteria > Bacteroidota > Bacteroidia > Chitinophagales > Saprospiraceae > Phaeodactylibacter > Phaeodactylibacter luteus. The sequence goes on along the minus strand of NZ_VOOR01000007.1, from coordinate 178,174 downwards.
GCCTACGACAGCCTGCGGGAAAAGGTGGCCGCCTACCTGAACGAACGGGAAATATACGTCCGCGATGTTGAAGCCTGTGCAGACCCCGAATACCGTACCCCTCTGCGCGTCATCACAGAGTACCCTTGGAGCAACCTCTTTGTGCACAATATGTTCCTAAAGCTCAAGCCCGAAGCACTGCACGAGTTCACACCTGAATGGACTGTACTGAATGCCCCTGGCTTTGAAGCGGACCCCGCCATAGACGGTACCCGTCAGCCTAACTTTTCTATCATCAACTTTGGGCGGAAGGAAATTCTGGTCGGTGGCTCTGGCTATACCGGCGAAATCAAAAAAGGTGTTTTCTCCGTGCTCAATTTTGAGCTCCCCGCTTTCCGGGACCTGCTGACGATGCACTGCTCTGCCAACATTGGCCAAGATGAGGATGTAGCCGTTTTCTTTGGGCTGAGCGGCACCGGCAAAACCACCCTCTCTGCTGATCCTGAGCGGCTGCTTATCGGGGACGACGAGCACGGCTGGGGAGACAACGGAGTGTTCAACTTCGAAGGGGGCTGCTACGCCAAAACCATCGACCTGACCCGTGAGAAGGAGCCGGAAATCTATGATGCTATCCGGCATGGGGCCATCCTGGAGAATATTGGCTTTTTCCCCAATACCCGAACGGTCGACTACACCGATAGCAGCATCACCCTCAACACACGGGTATCTTACCCCATAGAACATATCCTGCACATCGCACAGCCTTCAATGGGGGGCCACCCCCAAAATATCTTCTTCCTTACCGCCGACGCCTTCGGCGTTCTGCCTCCGGTCAGCCGCCTGACCCCTGGCCAGGCGATGTACCACTTCATTTCCGGTTATACCGCAAAAGTGGCCGGCACAGAAGAAGGGGTGAACGAGCCAGAAGCGACTTTCTCGGCCTGCTTCGGCGCACCGTTCATGCCGCTGCCCCCAACCACCTATGCCGCCATGTTGGGCGAGCGCATGGAGAAGTACGGGGTCAATGTTTGGCTTATCAATACCGGATGGTCAGGAGGGGCCTATGGCACGGGCAGCCGTATCAAGCTCAAATATACCCGTGCCATGATCAAAGCAGCACTAAACGGCAGCTTGGAAGGGGTCCGCTATGAGCAAGAGCCGGTATTTGGCCTCAATGTGCCAACCGCCTGCCCCGGCGTGCCCGAGCAGCTTCTCCATCCTAGAGAAACTTGGGCAGATGCTGCTGCTTACGACAAAAAAGCCCATCAACTGGCTGAGGCATTTGTCAAAAACTTTGTTAAGTTCGAGGCGCAAGCCAGCGAGGAGATGCTTGCTGCAAGCCCAAAGGCCGGCAGCTTCTCCTGAGCCGTTTCAGCGCTGCTGTGCTGATGCAGCACAGCAGCGCACTACCAAAACCAAAGCGACCATGAAAAACCTTTTGATCCCTATTGACTTTTCTGAAAACTCCCGGAATGCGTTTCGTTACGCGGCAGCCTTCAGCCAACTGACGGGCATTGAACATGCGCGGCTGCTCCATGTATTCACCCCCGAAGCGACAGGGGAAGCGGATTTCATCCCTCCGGTTGCTGCCCTGATGAAAGCACGGGAAGAAATGCTCGAAGGTTTTGTAAAAGACATGGCTGAAGAGATTGGGCCTTTCCCTTTCCTGGCCCAGACAGAACTGTCTGTAGGCTTCCCAGCCGATGAGATCACCGCACAGAGCGAGGAGCACGACCTCGTCATTATGGGCACTACCGGGGATGGCGGCTTGCTCGAAAAAGTGTTCGGCAGCGTCTCTTCTTCCGTTTCGCAACGCTCCGCCTGCCCCGTGCTCCTTGTCCCGCCCCAAGCGGCTTTCTCCGGCATTCGCCACATCGTGTACGCCAGCAGCTACGAATCAGGTGACGCGGCCGTCATTGAAAAACTCATGGCTTTCAATGCCCCCTTCAAGGCGTGCTTGCATTTTGTGCACGTACAAGACGGTAAAGGGAAGAGCCTCCCTGACCCCGCCAACCGGAACATATTTGAAGAGCTCTTTGAAAAGGGCGACCCTGGGTTTTCTTTTGAAATGGCCGAGGTCGAGAGCGAATCTTTGGACAAAGGTCTGGACAACTACGCCCAACAATGCCAAGCGGAGCTCATGGTCATGGTGACCAAGCCCCGCGGCTTCTGGGCTAATATCATGCACCGCAGCGCCACCAAGCAGATCGTACTGCACGCTCAGCGCCCCGTGCTGGTCCTGCACCTGGACGAATAGGCGGATAGCCAACGGCCGGGCTACAACAGGCGATGGGCACCTATACGGAGCCTGGCTTGTCAGCACCAGCCAAGATAGCGCCCTTTCAGCCTTCCGCACGCCGTACCTGGCAAGGCACAGAACACCACCACGGCACAGCAATACACGTATAGCACCTGCTGCATGCCCCAGCCAGATTGTCGTTTTTTTTTCTTTTTGGGGGCTCCCCCTGCCTCTCAGCAGGGGGCGCTATGCTGCGGGGCTCGCTATCCGCTCGGCCCTACCGGGCTTCCACCCCTTCGCAGCGCTAGCCCGGCCCCATCATCGCCTACGCGCTCCAAATAGGCTGCTATCCAGCCATATTCATCCGGCCTGCTTCAAATGCTTAGGAAAAGCCAGCGGGTCAAAACCCCATAGGCTCGGCAATAAAAAGTAGACGATCAGGCTGAGCACAAAAATGGAGATCAGATTGAGCCAGATACCGGTCTTGGCCATTTCGGGGATGGTCAAATAGCCAGACCCAAATACGATAGCGTTTGGGGGGGTAGCTACTGGCAGCATAAATGCGCAGGAGGCGGCTAGGGTAGCCCCGACCATAAGCGGGTAGGGGTGGACGCCGATGACTGCCGCCAAAGGAGCCAAGATGGGGAGCAGCATCGCAGTCGTGGCCAGGTTGGAGGTGATTTCGGTCAGGAAGTTCACCGCTGCTACCAATGCCAATAGCAAAAATATCAGGGAAAGCCCCTCAAGCAGTGACAGCTGACTGCCAATCCATGCAGCCAGCCCCGAGCCCTTAAAGCCTTCTGCAAGGGCCAGCCCACCGCCGAAGAGCAGTAAAACGCCCCAAGGGAGTTTCACCGCTTCTTCCCATTGGAGGAGCGGCCCGCGGTTCTCCTTGCTCGCCGGCAGGATGAAAAGGGCCACTGCTGCGATAATGGCAATAATGGTGTCATCCAGCGCAGGAGCAAATGCATTGAGCAGGAATGACCGGGTGATCCATGTCAGGGCCGTGAGCACGAATACCCCCAAGACCAGCTTCTCTTCGTAGGTGATAGGGCCGAGCTTTTCAATTTGGCGTTTGATCTCTTGCTTGCCGCCTGGAAAAGACTGCTGTTTGAAGCTAGCGGCCAGGTAGGTCAGATAATACCAGCAAATGAACAACATCGCTATGGATACCGGCAGGCCGATTAGGATCCACTTGGAGAAGGTGATTTCAACATCGTACAGCTCCTGCACAATGCCCGCCAGCACCAGATTGGGAGGTGTGCCGATCAAAGTGGCTATCCCCCCGATAGAAGCGCTGTAGGCAATGGCGAGCATCAGTATCTTCCCGAAGGTCAGGTTCTCATCTGCTTGGGCCGCCGGGTTATCCTTGAGCTGTGTGATCACTGCCAGGCCTATAGGCAGCATCATCACCGTGGTAGCTGTATTGGAAATCCACATGGACAAAAAGGCTGTCGCGGCCATGAAGCCCAAGATGATATTGCGGACGTTAGTGCCGATAAATTGGATGATGTGCAGGGCCATCCGGCGGTGCAGCCCCCACCGCTCTATGGCGATAGCAAGCATGAACCCCCCTATGTACAGGAAAATATACCGGTGCCCGAAAGATGCAGTGGTGCTTTTGAGGTCAAGCGCGCCAGTCAGGGGGAATAGGATGATAGGGAGCAGCGCTGTAACCGCTATCGGGACGGCCTCCAGTATCCACCAGGTGGCAATCCATAAGGTTGAAGCGAGTACTGCATTGCCTTCTCTGCTCAGCCCATCCGGGTGAACGGACCATAAGGTGCCTGCGAAAAGCAGCGGCCCGAGCAGTAGTCCGATTTGCTCTTTTTTCATAGGGAGGCCGTGTTTAGGGTACAGCCCAACAATCCGGGCGTTATAGATTTATATTTAGTCATGCTTTTAGTTCTATTTTGGCGTGCCTTGCCGGGAGCCCACATCGAGGTTTGCCGGGGCCAAGCCCTTTGGGCGGCAGCCTGCTTGTTGTTGCTGTGCTAAGGTAGTTTAACAGCTTGGATGTTTTAGGCGCTTTACTCCCTTTTACGCTTTTTCACCAAGAAGGCAACGCACTTCAGAGCGCCTGCAAGAAAGAAGGCTTCTGCTCGGCAATAGAAGGCCGTTCGGATAATTTGACGTGCACTTGTGGAGGAGCTTTCCCACCTTATCCTTAAATTACTGCTGAATCAACGATGCCCTTTGGATTATGAACCAGCAAGATTTGCCGGAAGCCCTGAAGAACATGCTGCTCAACGATCAGCTTAAGGAGGTGATCAGCCGGCTCCGGGCCCACCTGCCGGAACTCAGGGGGCAGGTCACCGAAGAAGAGCTGCTACAGTATGCCGCCCGTCTGAATGCCGTAGAGCGGGAGCGGAATTTGGGCATCATCACAGCAGAGCGCTACGGGATTGAGAAAAACCAGCTGCGGCAGATCCTCATCCAAGCCGTCACTCAGCTTGGAAAAGCCCCGGTGCCTGAACCTGCCCAACTCCCGGATGGGCCAGAACAGTTGCTCGCAAGAGGCAGCCAACAGTACCAGGACGGAGAATACCGGCAGGCGGCAGCCACGATTCAGCAGGCCATTGCCCAGCCGGGCATTCATAAAGGGGATTTGGCGCAAGCCTATGCGGTGCTCGGCAATACGTACAATCAGCTCGGCTACTATCAGGAAGCCATTGATGCCCATCAGCAGGCGCTGGAAATCCGGCCGGATACGGCCTCTTACTGGACCAATCTTGGCATTTGCTACCGGCTGACCGGGCAGTACGACAAGGCTGCCTCCTGCTACGAAAAAGCCATCAGCCTCGACCCGGGCTATGCGGAAACCTACACCAGCCTTGGGGCGCTCCACCTGACCCACACGATGCAGTTTGAGCAAGCCGTCCACTTTCTCGAAAAGGCTATAGCGCTCGATCCCGGCCAAGCCATCGCTTACGCCAATATGGCGATAGCCAAGGCTTCCCTAGGGTGCTTCGATGAAGCGGATGCGCTACTGCGGCAAGCTGTGATGAAGGGCTACCGCAATGCGAAGCATGCCCGGCAGATGATTGATAATTTGCGGGCGTTGTAGGGCGCCTTGCATTCCAGTCCTGATTTCTGTATTTTGCAACAAAGACAAAACTATGACTTCCCGGACCACAGAAATAACCGATACCCACCGCTTCTCCGCAGAAGCCTACCATCGTATGGGGGAGGCTGGCGTCTTCGGGGAGCAGCGCGTCGAACTGCTCTATGGCAAAATTGTGGATATGAGCCCGATAAAAAGTAATCATGCGGGGACAGTGAAACGTTTGATTAGGCTTTTTAGCCAGCTGTTGCCCTCATCTATCATCCTTGGTGTGCAAGATCCTATACAACTCGATGATTATTCTGAGCCGGAACCAGATTTAAGCTTGCTGAGTTATCGGTCGGACTTTTATGTTAATGCACATCCTGTTGCTGAAGATATTCATTTGCTCATTGAAGTTGCTGACAGCAGCCTGGAAAAAGACCGGGACATTAAGCTGCCTCTTTACGCCAGCCATGGCATTCCAGAGGTTTGGATCGTCAACCTGCAGGATAAGCAGATAGAGCGCTACCGAAGCCCAAGCCCCAAGGGGTACACCGATATCCATATCTTCCTGCCGGGTGATGAAATAGCTACGGATTTTATGAAAGCGGTGGAGGTTTCGGCCGTGTTGGATGTTTAGGCTTTTTGGCAAGATTAGCAGGGGCGTGAACCAAAATGTCGCAGGCGTTCTTCTTTTCTGGGCTTTATAGCCTGGCATTGGCCTAGCGCTGCGAAGGGGCGGCAGGCCCGACAGGGCCGAGCGAAGAGCGAGCCCCGCAGCATAGCGGCACCTGCCCGCTGGCAGGGGCAGGCCCCCTCCAAAAAAAAAAACGACTATCTGGTTTGCGCCCATTAGCAGGCTCTGTTCCACTTGCTCCTTTTCCCGAAAATCCGTACTTTAATTTAAGCTACAATAAAAAATAACCAATGGCAGAGGCAACAACCGTACTATCCCCATCCGCCTACCTGGAATGGGAAGCAGCGCAGGAGGAGCGCCATGAATACGAAAATGGAAAACTGATTGCTAGGGGTGGAAGTAGTAGAGAGCATAATCGATTAGTCAGGAATTTAACGACCATTCTTTGGAATTATCTCGGACCTTTAGCCAGGTATGAATTGTATCCATCCGAACTACGCGTAAAATCTGGTATAGATGATAAATATTATTACCCGGATCTCGTGCTCACGGAAGGAGAGGAGCATTATTTGGAAAATGCCCCTGACACCCTGCTTAATCCCCTCCTGTTAATCGAAGTGCTATCCGATTCCACAGCAGCCCGTGACCGCGGGCCCAAATTCGAAGCCTATCGGGCTATCAACAGTCTGCGGGAGTATGTGCTGGTCGCACAGGACCAATGCCAGATAGAGGGCTTCTACCGGAACGATGCGGGCCAGTGGATCATCCGGGAGCCGGTGGCGGGGCAGGATAATGCCTTCTCCTTCATCACACTGGATTTGGAGCTGAAGCTGGGGGAGGTGTATCAGGGGGTGGGGGTGTAGAGCGCCATCTGTTGCCGCCCAGGTTGTTGCTGATGCCGATGTCAGGAGTGCACCATATTTCGCTGCAATGCTCTTACTTACTCAATTGCCTTCCTAAACCGATCTATGCTTTCCTGCGGGCCCGTAACGTACAGGATATCCCGCTGCAGGATGGCCTCATCTGGCCCGGTATAGGTTAGGAGTTGGTCTTTTCGGGACAGCCCAAGGATGTTGATGCCAAATTGGTTCCTCACATCTAGCTCGCTCAGGGTTTTCCCTACAATGCGGCGGCTGTCTGTTTTGACCTTCAGGCAGGTAATATCAAACTCTGGGTATTTGCTGGGGCGGAAAGTGCGGGGGATGCTCTTTTTATTTTGGAAAAGGCTGTAGTTGTCTGAGCGGGTGATCTCCGCAAAGTGCTCGATGTCGTCTTCGGGGATGAGGAAGTAGCGGAGGGCCCGGGAGAAGATCTCGATCGAGGTCTCGAATTCCTCAGGGATAACGTCATCAGCACCATGGGCAATAAGCTCGGGTATCTCATTGACGAAGCGCGTCCTGACGATGAGGTGGACGGACTGGCTGATGGTCCGGATGTTTTGGAGGATCACCTTGGTGCCCTCAGGGTCGGAAATCGCGATGACTACCACTCTGGCTTTGGAGATGTTGGCCGCTTCTAGCACAGGGTCTTTTGCGGCATCCCCAAAAAGGATGGGCACGCCCTTTTTCTGTTCGGTTTTGACGGTCTCTGCATTGAGCTCCACGGCCACGTAAGGTATATTGCTGAAAGCGGCGGCTCTCGCCAGGTTCCTCCCATTGATGCCGTAACCAATGATCACCAGGTGGTTGTGGAGCTGATCTGTAGCAACGGTATGCTCAGTTTCCTGCGAAGCGAGCAATTTTTCATCCCATGCTTTCAAAGGGCGGAACTTCAGCACGCCAAAGGCGATGCGCTCAGAGAAAATGATGACGAAGGGCGTCAGCAGCATGGAAACGATGGATACCGCCAAAAAGTACTGATTGGCAGAAGCACTGAGCAGGCCGTATTGTATGCCGACTTTGGATAGGATAAAGGCAAATTCGCCAACTTGGAACAGGGCAAGCCCGGTGAGCAGGAAGGTGCGCGGAGGGTATCTTAGTACAGCCGTTGCGAGGGAGGCAATCAGCGACTTGACTACAAAGACGATGAAGACGATCAGCATTACGATGCTGATGTTGGCCCAAAAGAACTGCAAGTCCAGCAGCATGCCGACCGAGATGAAAAAGAAGCTCGTGAACAGCTCCCGGAAAGGCAGGATGACGCTCGTGGCCTGATGGCTGTACTCGGATTCTGAAATGATCAAACCGGCTAGGAATGCGCCCAGTGCCAGGGAGAGCCCTGCTTCGGCAGTTAGGAAAGCGACTGCAAAACAGATGGTGATGGTGGTGATGAGAAAGAGCTCCTTGCTGCCGGTTTTGGCTATGCTGCGCATGAGCAGGGGCACTAGGTAGCGGGCACTTATGATCGTGATGGCCACCACCACAGCCGTCTTGAGCAGGAGGGCCAATATGCTGCTTGTGATATCTCCGGACTGCCCGGCGATAATAGGCGTGAACAGCATCATCGGCACTACGATGATGTCTTGGAAAATGAGGATAGCCAATGCATTCCGGCCCTGAGGGGCGGATATTTCGTTGCGGTCCTGCAGTACCTTTAGCACGATGGCGGTGCTCGAGAGCGAAAACAAAAAGCCTACAAAAAGAGACGCCTCCCAGCTGTTGCCCAAGAGGTAATACACCATCCCTGCTACGATCACCGTCAGCCCTACCTGCAGGGTGCCGCCTATGAATACGGAGTTTTTGATGGAGGCCAGGTGCTTGATGGACAGCTCCATGCCGATGACGAAAAGCAGCAGGATGACTCCAATCTCCGAGATGAGCTCGATCTGCTCGGATTCGCTCACCAGCCCGAGCCCATGTGGGCCGATCAAGATGCCAGTCATTAGAAAGCCCAGTATAGAAGGCAGCCGGATGCGCTGTAGCGCGTAGACAACGATGGCCGAGCAACCCATGAAGAGGAGCAGGTCTTGTAATAATGGGAAATGCATGGCGGTTGGGTTTTCGACTGAAGGTTGAGCAAGTTGTTTTGGAAAGAAAGCGTACGAAGCGGGATTTGGTTTGCAAGGGGCGATGCCTTCTTCCGGGGATCTTGTCGTTCAGCAGGCTATCTGCCAGCCCCGGGCGCTAGCCTGCAGCAGCTATGCTGGGGGCAGGCAATAGGCGGCCAAGCTTTGCCCAGGACAAGCGATGCGCAGGGGTGAAAGCCCGGCAGGGCCGAGCGGATAGCGAGCCCCGGAGCGTAGCGGCCCCCGCCTTTTGGCGGGGGTGGCCCCAAAAAACAGCCATCTTGGTCGGACTCAGCCTGGCAGCAAACTTTTGGATGGGGCGCCAGCCTACCGGAAGAGGTAGTTGAGGTAAAAGAAAATCACGAGGTAAATCCATAGCCCATCCAGGAAGTGCCAATAGATGGTGAGCAGGCGCAGCTTCAGCCTTTTTTCAGGGTCTGAGAAATAGACCAGTACACTGACCGGCTCTTTCATCCGCTTGCGCGCGGTCCATAGGAAAAGCCCCAGGAAGGGCAGCCCGGCGATGACGTGGGCAAAGTGGAGGGCGGAGATGACATAGAGGTAGCCTGCAGAGTTGTCGCTGTGGATGTATATTTGATTGCTGAACAGTTGATACCAGCCTACGCCCTGCAAAACCATGAACAGAAAGGAGATGCCCATGGTCGCCATGAGCGCACGCTGATAATTTTGTGTCTGATCGGCCTGATAGCTGCGCTTGGCCCAGATCATAGTAGCGCTGCTGCCCAGGAGGATGAGGGTGTTGAAGATGAAGATATTGGGCAGGCGCAAGGGGGGGAGGTCGCTTTGGACCCTGGTGTATACAAAGGCGGCCGTGAAAGCGAGGAACATAGCGGTGATGCCGAAAAGCGATAGGATGAGCAGTACATTGTAAGGGTGGAAGGCAAAAGACTGGTACTCATTGTACCCTTCTTCAGTTTTGTGATTGGCTGGCGTGTTGGATTGTCCCGGCATGATGGTTTACTTTAAAATGTCTTTTGATTCCGATTTGTCGGTTTTCTTGGCCTCGCGCTTGCAGCGCTCGCTGCAGTAGCGTACTTCTTCCCAAGACCGTTCCCACTTTTTGCGCCAGGTGAAGGGCCGGCCGCAGTGCAGGCAGTCTTTCTCTGGCAGGTCTCCCTTTTTCCGGTGTTTTGGCATATTGTTTGGGCTTTGGATGCAAAACTCTGGAATCGGCAATTTGTTTTTTCCTCTGGCCTTTAAAATTGGCTGCTGTCAGCCGCTTTTAGTGTACAATGGAAGGGCAGATGTAGTCGGGGATGATGCCCGAGGCGCTGATGTCCAGGTCTACCGTATCGGGGCTGGTGTTGCCCGTGAAGACGAGGGCCGTAGCCACCCCAAATTTATTGCCGCCCAATATATCGGTATGCAGGGTATCCCCAACCATGAGAATGTCACTTTTTCCAAACTGGCCGTATTGGTTGATGTGGTCAAAGGCATAGCTGAACATTTGGGAGTCTGGCTTTCCGAAATGGATGAAATTGCGGTTGAGGATGCTTTCCACGAGCCTGGCGATGCCGCCTGTAGCTATGGAGACATCGTTTTGGGCCACCGGGTAGAGCTTGTCGGAGTTGGCTACGATGGCTGGTATGTTGCGCTTGCGCAGGAGGTTGACCGTTTTGTTGATGTCTTGGTTCCAATCGAAGCCTTCATCGTCCAAAAAGACCATGGCGGAGATATCATCGATATCATCAAGGTCGATATCGCTGACGGGCACCGATGGGCAGTCGGCCCGCAGGATATAGGCGGCAGCATCCGGAGTGCCGAGGTAGGCTACACGGCCCGATTTGGCTTTGTGCACCAGGTACATATGTGCCATCATGCCGCTGGTGATGATCTCTTCAGGCTGTAAGCCTTTGAGCCCTTGGTGCTCAAAACGGGCAGCCTGTTGCTCCGGGCTCCTGGAAGCATCATTGGTGAGGATGCGCAGGGTCTTGCCGCTGTCCCTGAGGTAGTTGATGGTGCCTTGTACGCCGGGGATGAGGCCGCGGTGGTTTTTGACGACCCCGTAGGAGTCGAGGAAAATGGCTTTGAAAGATCGTGCAATAGTGAAAAAAGAGGCGTTCCTTTCCATAGGAGATCAGTTGAGTTAGGACAGATGCAGCGCCCGCGCCAGCTGTTCTGCCTGAACGGCCTGGTCGATGGTGGGCAGGTGGGCTTCAAAAGCATCCCGCTGCAGTTGGGTGGCAAAAGATTGGAGGAAGAAGTTGTGCCCTTCTTTGATGACATAGTTGAGAAGAAAAAAGCGGTAGGCTTCTTTGATGAACAGCACCTCCTCAAAACTTAGAGGGTGCACTTCGTGGTATTTCTTTAAAAAGCGCAGGAAGCGCGGTTCCATCAGGGTGCTGGCGTTGTAGGTGAAAGCGCTTTGGTCCCCTGCATGGGAAACGACCCGGCTGATAAAGTAAAAATCTGCCACGCGCGAGCTCATGCGGAACCAGTCATAGTCCCAGCGGGAAAAAAAGCGCCCCGTGGCAGTGACGGAAAAGTTGCCGATGTTCCAGTCTACAAACACAGGTATGATGTCAAAACCATTGGCGTTGATGCTGTAGGTGTTGTACAAAAAAGTATCGCACTGCCGCAGGATCTCGTCTCGGTAAGGGCCATATTGGCTAGCCTTGCGGGCGAGCTCGTTGATGTCTGTCGTCATGTTTTTGGAGGACAACGGCAGGGTGTGCCGGATGAGGTGGCAGCTTTTATGGAATTTGGCAAACTCCACGGCGAGCTGGTCGATGTGCTCTCCGGACAATCGCCTGGGCATGCGGTTTCGGATGCGGATAGGCCGGTAGAAAACCACCCACACGTCGAGTTCGTCGGTCTTATGGCGGTGCACAAATAGGCGGTGCCCCTTCATCAATGCCCTGGAGAGGAAGTTTTCATACCGTACTGGCAAGTTGTTGGACAGCGCATTGATGATGGTGTGGTCTTCCACAAAATGCTCAAAGGCGCCGAAGTAGGAGAGCTTGGCTATGATATTCTGCTTATCGGCCAAGCGTATTTTAAAGACATGATTGGTGGAGACCATGGCGCTGATGTCTGAGACCCGGTCGATAGGCCGGCTGGGGTCGTAGGCTGCCCACGCATTCCGGATGATATTGATGAAATCCATCGGCTAAATAATTTCAAAGTACCTTTTGAGCTCCCAATTGGTCACGGCCTGGCTGTACTGTGCCCATTCCCACTCCCGTGTGCGTACGAAGTGGCTGATAAAAGCTTCCCCAAGCCATTCTCCAGCCAGGGGGGCGGCTTTCAGCCGGGCGGTAGCATCTCCCAGGTTTCTGGGCAGTGCGGGCAGCCCTTTTATCTGGTATGCATCTCCGCTCACCGGCGGCTGTTCTAGTTCGAGCTGGTTTTCGATACCGTAGAGCCCGGCCGCGAGGCAGGCGGCTATGGCGAGGTAGGGGTTGGCGTCAGCGCCCCCGAGCCGCACTTCCACCCTGGGCTGCGCCCCTGGGATAGCCCGCAGCGCTACGGTCCGGTTGTCTATGCCCCAGCTCATGTTCACCGGGGCCCAGGAGCCTTCGACCAGGCGTTTGTAGCTGTTTACGGTGGGCGCGAGCAGGGGCAGCAGAATGGGCAGCAGGGCCATCTGGCCGGCGAGGTAGTGCTCAAAAGCCCGGCTGAAGCCATTGGGCCGGCCCGGTCCGGCAAAGACAGGCTGCTCGGTGCCTGTATGCTTCAAGGACTGATGGAGGTGCCCGCTGCAGCCTGGCATGCCGCTGTCCCACTTGGCCATGAAGGAGGCAAGGAGGCCCTGCCGATGAGCGATTTCCTTTACGCCCTGCTTGAAGAGCACCGCCCGGTCGGCTGCTTCCAACGCCCCGCTATGGGCAATGGCTGCTTCGTAAACGCCGGTGCCCGTCTCGGTATGCAAGCCCTCCAACGGGATGCCGAAAGCGGGCAGCTGCTGTAGGAGGGCATCTGTATAACTGGCGTGCTGACTGGAACGGAGCATAGAATACCCGAACATGCCAGGGGAGAGGGGCGTTAGCTGCTGAAACCCCTTTTCGTGCACCGAGGCCGGGGTCTCCCGGAAACTGAACCATTCGTACTCTGCACCGAAGTAGGCCTCGTAGCCCATCTCAGCAGCTTTGCCCACCACCCGTTTCAATAGGGATCTTGGGCAAACGCTGGCCGCACCGCTTTCATCTTTGCTGAAGTCGGCCAGTACCAGGGGCAGCTGGCTTTCCCAAGGGATGGCCCTTTGGGTGCTCGTATCTGGCCAGGCCAGGGCATCAGGGTAGCCGGTATGCCATCCGCTGACTTGGGCATTGTCGTAGCAAAGGTCTGTCATGTCCCAGCCGAAAATTACATTGCAGAAGCCGAAGCCTTTTTCCAGTATTTGGGCATATTTTTCTGCGCTGACGTATTTGCCGCGCAGCACCCCGTCTAAGTCGGCAACAGCAATTTTAGCTGCATTTGGGGTGGGGGAGGAGAAAGCAGGGTTGGGCATAGTCGCTCAGTATTTTGGCAGGCCTTTTGGGCGCAAACCTGATTGTCGTTTTTTTGGAGCCTGCCCCTGCCTGAGGGCAGGTGCCGCTATGCTACGGGGCTCACTGTCCGCTCGGCCCTGTCGGGCTTTCACCCCTGCGCAGCGCTAGGCCAATGCCAGGCTAAAACCCGGAAAGCACAAACGTCTGCGGCATTTTGGTCTACGCCCGGCCTTTTTGGGCGTATCTGCCCGGCGGAAATGCTACAGGGGAGCCGGGCTTTTTGCAATTTTAAGGAACGGTTCCAACCTTTTGGCATGCCACAGGAGTGCTGTGGCCCCATTTTTTATTGGTTTTACGTTTTCTGGGCGTATTTCACCTGTCCGTTCAGGCCGCTAAGCGCCTGTAGAGAGCCACGTGCTCAGTTTGCGGAGCAGTTTCATCAGCCGGATGTTGAGGGTGGGGTTGGCATTGAAAAAATGGCCGTCGATCAGCAGCCAGTCTTTTTCCCGGGCCACAGTAGGGGCAGCAGCAAAGTGGGCGTGCGCAGGAGGCTGCAGTTGGGCTTTCCAGTACAGCCCCTGCTCGGTCATAGCGAACCCTTCCTTGCAGGAGCCTAGCAGGCTTTGATCGCAAATGAACAATACCCGCTCTGCTCTCGATGCCGTTTTGAGATAGGATTTCCCCGCATTCCGGAGCTTGGTTTTGGGCATTTGGATGAAATCGGTGTAGACGGTCTCCTTTGGCTGATCGCTAAAGTGAAGGTAATCGAAGATGGCTTGCCCCACAGGCAGCGCAGTGCGGCTGCGGGGCCCCTGATAGCGGAGTATCGCCTCGGGTAAGTCGATGGTATTCAAGGCACGGGCAAAATGAATGACGAACTGATCAGTGAGCTCGTCCATTTCCCGTTCAATTTTATGGTTGAGCCTTTGGGCAGGGGTGCCGCTGTCTTGCAGTAGTCGCAGGCTTTCCGACAGGTGGGCATACTTTTGCGCCAGGCGGTCTCTGAAACCGCTGCTGTAGAGCAGCTCCGCGTAATCTTCAAAGGCGGTGCCCGGCTGTTCTTCTATCAGCTTGCGCTTCAAGGTGCTCATGAAAAGCCCGTTCAGCTGTTCAGGCAGATCGCCGCTCAAATCCAACAAAGGCTCAACCGGGCCTTGCAGCTGAGGCTGTGGGGCGCCGCACTGTGGGCAGAAACGGGCCCCTTCGGGCAATGTGGCCTGGCAACTTTTACAGTTCATCGGGATGAAAGTACAAAAACAACTTCAAATCGGGCGCGGGAGGGGCATTTTTGTGCCGGGTGCCGCCCTTACCTGAATTCGACCTCCGGCGTGAGCGGGTAAGCTACGCAGGTGAAAATGTGGCCACGGGTGGCCGTGCTGTTGGTTTTCGTGTCGTGGGTGTACATGTCCACCTCCCCTTTCAGCAGCTGTGCAGCGCAGGTGGTGCAGCTGCCGCTGCGGCAGGAGTAGGGGAGGTCGGCACCTGCTTTCAGCCCGGCTTCCAACAGGGTTTGCCCAGCTTCGACTTTGAAAGGAAAGGGCCGGGCGCCTTTGGCCTTCAGGGTAGCGTTGGCATCAGGAAGAGTAGCTGCATTTGGCCGGAAGGGCGTGTGGATGATGAAGTCTTCTTTATGAAAACGGCCTGCTTTCACGCCTATGAACTTGAGGGCCATCTCGGCTTTCAGCATAAACCCGGTGGGGCCGCAAAGGAAAGCGTGTGCCTGCTGCAAAGCTGGGCCCGCCTCAGCCAAAGCCCATTCTTCAGCCATTGCATTGCTCAGGCGCCCGGCCCTTACCCCGGTTTTGCTTTTGGCCTCCGCCGCTTGGCTCAAGAGGTGCAGCACCTTGAACCGCTGAGCATAGCGGGCTTGCCAGCGGGCAATCTCTTTCCCGAAAAGGATGGAAGCCGGTCCCGAATTGGCATACAACAGGCTCGCTTTGGCCTCGGGCTGCGTAAGCAAGAGCTCTTTTATCATAGACCAGACCGGCACAATCCCCGTGCCAGCGGCGAGGAAGAGGTAAGGCCCTGTACTGCTATGAGGCAGGGTGAAGCTGCCGGCAGGGGGGAGCGCAGTGAGCCGGTCGCCGGGCTTCAGTTGTTGGGTCAGGAAGCTGGAGGCAGAGCCATTGGGCTTCCGCTTGAGGCAAATGGAAATGGGGCCGCCCGCTGCAGGAGCGCCGGCTAGGGAATAGGAGCGCCGGATGGGGGCGCCATTGCTATCGTGGAGCAGCAGGGTGAGGAACTGTCCTGCTTTGTAAGCCAGCCCAGGTGTTTCGGGCTTTAAGAAAATATGGGCCGTATCGGGCATAGGCCGTTCGATCCGTGCTACCGTGAAGGCCAGATGCGTTGCTTTGTCGGTCATCAATCGCTTAGCTTTTTGAGGTTTCACAAGGGTTGCCTCATCTAGAAGGTCATAAGTTGTCTGGAAAATTGGCAAAACCCTATTGGGGCGGTATATTTGCCTATTCCAACTCCGTACAGCGGCAAACCGCTCCTGCCTATCGAAAACAAGGTGGTGTCTGAGTTGTTGAACCACTAAGCTGAAAAGCGGGACAGGGGCGGTTTGCCCTTTACGCCCGGTGTCAGCCAGCAATTTTGAAATATAACCATGGAATCAGGTATGGATACAGCAACAGAAAAGAAAAAAACAACCAAAAGCCGTTCTAAAAAGCCTGCGTACAGCAAAGAGCAGTACCTCGAATGGTATGAACTGATGTTCCGCATCCGCAAGTTTGAGGAACGGGCGCTCATGATGTACGGGCAGCAGAAAATCCGGGGCTTCTGCCACGTTTATATTGGGCAGGAAGCCGTAGCAGCCGGGATGGAGTCGGCTATCCGTAAAGAAGATGCCATCGTTACCGCTTATCGGCAGCACGGCACCGCCCTAGGGCGCGGTTGTGATACCAACGCTTGCATGGCCGAGCTCTACGGGAAAAAGACCGGTATCGTAAAAGGCAAGGGCGGATCTATGCACTTCTTTTCTGCCGAACACCGCTACTTCGGGGGCAACGGCATCGTAGGGGCTCAGATCCCTATCGGCACCGGTATCGCTTTCGCGGAAAAGTACAAGGGCACGGACAACCTCTGCGTGACCATGTTCGGAGATGGCGCTGCCCGTCAGGGGGCCTTGCACGAATCTTTTAACATGGCCATGGCATGGAAAATCCCAGTGCTCTATATCGTAGAGAACAACGGCTACGCCATGGGCACTAGCGTAGAACGCACAAGCAATGTGACGGAGCTCTACAAAATGGGCTTGGCGTACGATATGCCAAGTGAAGTAGTAGATGGCATGAGCCCGGAAGCAGTACACGAGGCGGTCTCGCGTGCGGCTGAGCATATCCGTGCCGGCAACGGCCCGTACTATCTGGAGATCCGCACCTACCGCTATAAAGGGCACTCTGTATCTGACCCGGCTAAGTACCGGACCAAGGAGGAGGTGCAGCAGTACAAGGACCGCGACCCCATCAAAATTACGGAACAGACTATTCTTGACCATAAAATCGCCACAGCCGAAGAGCTGAAGGAAATCGAAAATAAAATCAAGGAGGAGATCAAAGAGGCGGTGAAATTCGCCGAGGAATCTGAGTTCCCCGATGCGTCCGCGCTGTGGGAAGAAAATTACGTACAGGCAGATTATCCTTTCATCAAGGACTAAACTGCTTGTACTATAGGCTCGATAATGGGGCAGCTCCACACGGGGCTGCCCCATTTGTTAGATTTGATGCGCCGGTTCAGGGCAGCGCGGAAATGAGCGGCCCTCAACCCTGCAACGGCCTGCGATGCATCAAGGCTATTGCTGCTTAAACAACTCTTCGGGTTTTAACAGGGGCTAAAATTTGCGCCTATCAAACTTTACATTATTTTTGCCCAGCTTTTCAAAACAGTAACCATATCATGTCAAGAAGAAAACGGAATCAGAAGCAGTCAGACGAAACACTGGTGGACATCGTCGAGGTGCGCGATCAGGCGCAAAGCTTTATGGACGCTAACCAAACTTACATCTTCGGTGGTTTGGTCGCATTAGTGGTGCTTGTTGGCGGCTTCCTGGCCTACAAGAACTTCTACAAAGCGCCTAAGCAGCAAGAAGCAGTGGCTCAGATGTACCGCGCACAGCAGCGCTTTGAGCAAGACTCCTTCGCTCTGGCGCTGACCAACCCAGGCGGTGGTTTTTCGGGCTTCCTCGATATAATTGACGAATACAGCGGCACACCTGCTGCAAATACAGCCAAGTACTACGCTGGCGTTTCTTACCTGCACTTGGGCAAGTACGAAGCTGCATTGGATTACCTCAAAGGGTTTAGCCCGGAAGGGGAGATCACGCCCATCATGAAGCATGGTGCGATCGGCGATGCTGAGTCTGAGCTGGGCAATTACGATGCCGCAATGAGCGCCTACAAAAAGGCGGTCAATGCAGGAGACAACAGCGTCCTCACTCCTTATTACCTTAAGAAAATGGGCATGCTCCACGAGCGCAACGGCAACCTGGCCGAGGCGAAATCCGCGTACGAGCGCATCAAAGCCGATTATCCGGCTTCTCCGATCGGCCGCGATATCGATAAGTACATCGTCCGGGTATCTAAAGGGTAACGTTTTTTACGTTCCTGTGTTGAACTACGGGCAGAAAGGTAAGGTTCTCTACGGGGAGCTTTACCTTTCTTATTTTTAGGCCTCTTCAAAAAACAATGACTATGGCAAGTGCCCTAAAGAACCTTTCAGATTACGATGAGCGCAGCCTTAAAGATGCTGCTGGATTTTCATTCGGCATTGTCGTTGCCGATTGGAACGCCCACATTACTCATGCTTTGTATGAAGGCTGCTTTGACACCTTAGCCAAACATGGGGTGCCGGATAGCCAAATCCACACCCTGCAGGTGCCCGGTGCGTTCGAGCTCACAGCGGGCGCTAAAATGCTGGCCGAAAAGCATAAACTCGATGCGGTCATTTGCCTGGGCTGTGTCATCAAAGGCGAGACAACACACAACGAGTACATCAACTATGCAGTCGCTAATGGGCTGACCAACTTGAGCATGGTATACGGCAAGCCTTTCATCTTTGGTGTGCTCACCCCCAACAACGAAGAACAGGCTTTGGACCGGGCAGGCGGCAAGCATGGCAACAAAGGGGTGGAAGCCGCAGTGACGGCCATCCGCATGGCGGCCTTGCGCGAAGGGCTCAAGGGCGATAAGCCCAGCATCGGTTTTTCTGCCTAATTTATCGTTCCAAAGCGAAATGAGGATTTTCGGGGCGAAGTATAGGCAAAAAAGTGTCCCGCTAGCTTAGCGGGACAGACCGATTACTCAAGTCCCAACACGCTCTAAAATATCCCAAAGGTTTATGAGGATCAAGTTGATTGATACAGGCTATTTTAAGCTCGACGGAGGGGCCATGTTCGGCGTCGTCCCCAAGTCCATGTGGCAGCGGCTGAACCCGCCCGATGAGCACAACCTTTGTACCTGGGCTATGCGATGCCTCTTGGTAGAGCATGGAGACCGCAAGATCCTGGTCGATACGGGCATAGGGGACAAGCAGGGGGATAAGTTCCGCTCTCATTTCCATCCTCATGGGGATATGACCCTCCTCAGTAGCCTGAAGGCCGAAGGGCTAGCGCCAGAGGATATTACGGATGTTTTCCTGACCCACCTGCACTTCGATCATGTAGGCGGCGCGGTGCGCTACAACGAAAAAGGGGAGCTCATCCCCACTTTCCCCAATGCGGTTTATTGGTCGAACGAGGCCCACTACAACTGGGCCTATTACCCCAATGCCAGAGAAAAAGCATCTTTCCTACAGGAAAATTTTGTGCCCCTCAAAGAAGCAGGGGTGCTGAAATTTCTGGATGTCCAGAAAGACGACTTAGAGTGGATGCCAGGCATCAAGGTGCGCTTCGTATATGGCCATACAGAAGCCATGATGGTCCCCATTTTCGAACAGGGCGGGCATACCCTAGTCTACTGCGCGGATGTCATCCCCTCTTCCTTCCACATCGGCATGCCCTACGTCATGAGCTACGACCTGCGGCCCTTAGATACCATGCGGGAAAAAGGGCGGATGCTTGAAGATGGCGTAGACAAAGGGCATTATCTCTTTTTTGAACACGACCCCGTGACCTCTTGTGTATCGGTAAGCCGCAATGAGCGGGGCCGTATAGACCGGGGGGAAGAAATAGATATTGAACAGTTATTTGTATAGTTTCCAAAACAACAAAACACAAGACCATGAAGATGAAGGCATGGATTCTCATATTGCCTTTCCTGGCAGGCACGGCCGTAGCACAAGGGCAGTCAGAGGCGCTCATGAAACTGCAGGTGGACGTTGTCTACCTGGCATCTGACCTGCTGCAAGGCCGGGAGACGGGCAAGAAAGGGGAGCGGCAGGCTGCCGATTATATCGCATACCGTTTTGAAGAGCTTGGGCTTTCCCCCAAAGGCTACGCAGGCGAGTGGTTCCAAGACTTTGAGGTGCAGTACAAAGCGCACCCGCATGCTAAGGAGACCGAAGAGCGCACTGCCCGAAATGTAATCGGCTACCTGGACAATGGGGCCGAGCATACTGTCGTTATTGGCGCCCACTACGATCATCTTGGGCACGGCATTATGGGCTCAAGGCATACGGGCAGCCCCGCTATCCACAACGGGGCAGATGACAACGCTAGCGGCGTGGCCGGCATCCTACGCTTGGCAGAGCTGCTGGTAGAAGGGGCCGCCCCCCAAAATAACTACCTCTTCATCGCTTTTTCCGGAGAAGAAATGGGGCTCTTCGGCTCTAAGTATTATGTCCAAAACCCTACCATCAACCTCGCAGAGGTCAACTACATGCTCAACTTGGATATGGTAGGCCGGCTCAACGAAGAAAAAGTCCTTTCTGTAAACGGGGTGGGCACTTCTCCTGCCTGGAAAACTGCGCTCGACAGGCTCAGTATAGGCGGCATCTCTGCTGTGCAGTCTGAATCAGGCATTGGCCCTAGCGATCACACTTCTTTTTATCTCGAAGACATCCCTGTCCTCCACTTCTTTACCGGGCAGCATGAGGATTATCATAAACCGGAAGACGATTCCGAGCTGGTCAATTACCGGGGGCTGCTCCTTACCACAGATTACATCCTGGCGCTTATCAAAAGCTTAGATGGGCAAGGCCGTTTAGTTTTTGCCAAAACCCAAGACGAGCAGGAGAGCCGCAGGCCTGCTGCCTACAAAGTCACCCTCGGGGTCATGCCGGATTACGTCTACCAAGGCACAGGCATGCGCATCGATGGCGTCATGCAGGGGCGTACCGCAGACAAGGCTGGCCTCGAAAAAGGGGACATCATACTCAAAATCGGAGATATGGACGTAAAAGATATCTACGGCTATATGGAGGGGTTGTCCAGTTTTAGCGCTGGCGACAAGGCCATCGTGCTCATCAAGCGGGGCGAAAAGACCCTGGAGAAAGAAGTGACCTTTTAAAAGCAGCCGCGCAATGACCAATAAAGAGATTGCCCAGCAGTTCCGTCAGCTAGGACAGCTGATGGAACTGCACGGGGAGAACCCATTTAAAATCCGGTCCTATCAAAGCGCTTACCGTACGCTCAGATCTTACGAAGGCCCGCTCAGCAGCATGGCGCCTGAAGAAATTGGGCAGATCAAAGGGGTTGGCAAAGCCATCAGCGCCAAAATCCAGGAGCTTTTGGCTTCTGGGCAGATGAGCACGCTGGAGAAATACCGCTCCAAAACGCCCGAGGGCATTCAGGAAATGCTCAACATCAAAGGCTTTGGCCCCAAAAAAATCATGGCGGTCTGGCAGGGCCTACAGGTGGAGTCCATCGGTGAGCTGCTTTATGCCGTAAACGAAAACCGGCTTGTCGAGCTGAAAGGGTTCGGCAAAAAAACGCAGGAAGAGCTGCGCCAAAAACTAGAGTACTACCAGAAATCCAAAAACCGCTATCACTACGCTGCAGTGGAAACAGAAGCCAGCCAGCTTTTGGATGCCTTGCAAAGCCAATACCCTCAGGTGAAGGCCAGCCTCTGTGGGGCCATCCGCCGCAAAGCTGTAGTGGTCAGCCATATCGAAATCCTTTTTGGAAGTGCTGCGCTTCCCGAAGGCGTCATCGCTTCCAGCTTGTGGCTAGCCCCCCTAGAGCAGGTAGGGGAGGGGAAGTGGGCAGGCAAAACCGCCCAGGGTGTCCCCGCCTATGTTTACACCTGTGCTGCGGAGGCTTTTGGCAGCGCCCTGTACCAGCTCACGGCAACTGATGATTTTGCCAGCGCCCTGCCTGCCCCAACCGAGGCTTTTGACAATGAGGAGGCAATATTCCAGTCGCTCTCGGTCCCCTTTGTTGCCCCAGAGCTGAGGGAACAGTCTTGGGCAGCAAGCCTCGCCCGCACCGGGCAGCTGCCAGCGCTCATCACGGAGGCCGACATAAAGGGGGTGGTGCATGCCCATACCACTTACAGCGACGGCGCCAATACCCTGGAAGAGATGGCCCGCTATGCCAAAGCGCAGGGCTACGAGTACCTCGGCCTTACCGACCACTCCAAGTCCGCTTTTTATGCCAATGGCCTTCAGCCAGAACGGGTCCTGCAGCAAATGGAGGAGGCCGATGCACTGAATAAGGAGCTGGCGCCCTTCCGGATTTTTAAAGGCATCGAAAGCGACATCCTCAACGATGGCAGCCTGGATTATGAGGAAGACTTGCTCAAGGCCTTCGATTTTATCATCGCCTCCGTCCACAGCAACCTCCGTATGGATGAGGACAAGGCTACTGCCCGCCTCATCACCGCCATCGAAAACCCCTACACGACCATACTGGGGCACCCGACCGGCCGCCTGCTGCTTTCCCGCAAAGGCTATCCTATCGACCATGCCAAAGTCATCGATGCCTGTGCTGCCAATGGGGTGGCCATTGAGATCAATGCCAACCCTTACCGGCTAGACCTAGACTGGTCTTGGGCCCCTTACGCGCTGGAAAAAGGCGTGCCTTTGTGCATCAACCCTGATGCTCACAGCACCGCTGGCATACACGATATACGTTATGGGGTCTTTGCCGCCCGGAAGGGCGGGCTCTCTGCCCCTCAATGCCTCAATGCACTTGGTGTGGAAGCCTTCGCTAAAGCCATCGGCCTGTAGAGCCCATCGGGCATAAATTAGCGATTTGGTTTTTGGGGCCTACCCCCGCCTGAAGAGCGGGGGGCGCTACGCTCCGGGGCTCGCTGTCCGCTCGGCCCTGCCGGGCTTGCCACCCCTGCGCATCGCTAGTCCAATGCCATTATGGCGCTCAGCGGCTCCTGCCGCAGAAGGTTCCAAAACCGGAAAGCCTTTTCGGTTCGATACAGCGGGTGGGCCAGCTAAACAAGCACATCTAGGATGAAAAAGGCTCCAAACAACAAGCTTGCCACGCCATTGGTCGTAAAGAAGGCTAAATTGACCCTTGACAAATCTTCAGGCCGTACCAAAGTGTGCTGATAAAACAACAACACCAGGAAGATAGCAGCACCGCCCCAGTGCAGCCCGCCAAACACTTCCGGCGCGTTGCCCCCCAGCAGCCAAGCAGCATAAAGGATAAATGCCGCAGAGCCAAGGTGGAGGGCATTGGACAAGCTCAGTGCACGCCTGCGCCCCATTTTGACCGGCACTGAATTTAGAGATAACGACCGGTCGAAATCATCATCCTGTAAGGCATAAATGATATCAAACCCAGAGACCCAAAATAGCACAGCAAGCCCATACAGTATAGGCAACAGGCTGAACGCGCCTGTAACCGAAAGGTAAGCCCCGACCGGTGCAAGCCCCAGCCCCAGCCCCAGCACGAAATGGCATAGGAAGGTAAAGCGCTTGGTGTAGCTGTACCCCAATATGACCAGCAGCGCAGCCGGGGAAAGGTAGAAGCACAAGTCGTTGATGAACCAAGTGGTGCCAATGAACAGCAGGCTGTTCAAAACAACAAACAGCAGGGCGGCTTTTGCCGATATGACGCCGGCAGGGATCTCCCGGCTGGCCGTGCGGGGGTTTTTATGGTCGATGTCCCGGTCTAGGTAACGGTTGAAGCCCATTGCTGCACTGCGGGCAAAAACCATGCACAGCACGACAAGGCCAAGCAGCTTTAGGCTGAGCCCCTCCCCAGAATCGACCGTGCCGAGGAAAAAGCCTACCATAGCGAACGGCAGGGCAAATATGGTATGGCTGAATTTGACCAGCGACAGGTAATCTGAAACTTTCATGGCGCGAAGATACTAATTCCGGATATGTCCGGATATAACAAAGCCCGGTTTCCAGTGTTTTGGAAACCGGGCTTGTGTACTGCTTTTCAATACGCCCGCAAACAGGCGATCAGGAGCAGGTTACTGCGTTACTGCTGGTGCAGCAGTTGCATCGCCCATAACCTCACCTTTCAGGTAGATAAATGACTGCGGCGGGTTGGTATTGGCAGTGATGGTCACTTTCTGGTTGCGGCGGCCTTTCTTGTTCTTAGAGTTGAACTCCACTGTGATCTCGCCTGTTTCGCCCGGAGCGATAGGCTCACGTGGCCAGCTTGGCACTGTGCAGCCACAGCTGCCTTTCGCATTGCTGAGGATAAGCGGCTCGCTGCCGGTGTTTTTGAAGGTGTAAGTGTGTGACACTTTCTCTCCATCCTGTACCGTACCGAAGTCAAACTCCGTGGCATCGAACTCCATAGTAGTGGTAGGGCCTGCAGGTGCAGCAGCCTGTGCGGCGGCGGGCTGTGGGGTTGCAGGTTGTACGCTATTTTCCAGGCTCTCACGGGCTTCGGCCTGGCTTGCAGTTTCACTGTTATTGCAGCTGGCTGCGAAACCTACTGCCAACAACGCCATAGCGGCAACTTTGATTTGCTTCAACATCTTTGCTAAGTTTTGGATTTAATTAATATTGGGAACGCGGCACATGAAAAAAGGTTTGGAGGCCTGCCAAAATGAGCCATCAGCCTTCCCCTTTCCGCTCGTGCCTAGGCACAAAAGTAGGGAATGGCAGATTCACTAGCGTTAATCAGGCCCGAACTTTTGTTAACGAGCTGTTAACGGTTATATTTACTTCGAAATGATAAGGAAATGCCTTCCCTTTAAACTGCCCCAAACGCTCCCGACTGCCCTTTGATTGTGTACCCAAACGATGCACTAAACTCATGCGCATAGCGGAAATCTTCATAATAGCCGCCCTGGCAACATCTGGCCTCCTATACGCCCAGCCGCCTCAGGATGAAGGCCTCATCGGTACAAAAGATGGATTATCGCAAGGCATGGTGCATACCATCCTTCAAGACTCCAAAGGCTTCCTTTGGATAGGGACCAAAGACGGCCTCAACCGTTTTGATGGCTATCGCCTCAGGGTCTACAATAGCTCGCCAGAAGACTCCTTCTCCCTCGCAGGCCATGTCGTCAATACCCTGCACGAAGATGCCCACCACAATATCTGGGTGGGGACCGAAAACAACGGCATCAGCATATTTTCCCCCTACACGGGCAAGTTTCATCACATCAGCAGCCCGGCCGCCGGCCTGCCTTCCAATGAGATCATCAGCTTTGTACAGCAAAATGACTCTACCTACTGGGCCGGCACACGGATGGGGCTTTGCAGGCTCACGGCTTCATTCACATCGGTAAGCCGTTTGTCCACAGCCAGCCTGGGCGGGCACGTCCGCGCCCGTAGCGTCGATTTTGGGGGCCAAGCCCCTCCCGTCATCAACGCTTTAGCTTTTCTAGGGGATGGCTCCCTCCTGGCCGCTAGTAATGCCCAATTGTACCGTATTGACCCACAAACCTTACAGCCAGAGATAGTGACCCCTGCATTAGGGCCTCACGCCCTTAAGCCGCCCAATCAATACCGCACGCTGCTGTCATTGCCGGATGGGGGCGTACTGGTGCCAACCCCAGATGAGATCATCCACCTAGACAGCCAACTGGACGTCAAGCAGGTATACGTTGTCCCAGAGGAGGTCCGGTCTTTGTACACGCCAAGCCTCATCCGTTCCCCAAAGGGGGAGGTATGGGGGGCTTCTGGCGGTTTGTTCCGGCTACGCCTCGGCTCGGCAGAAATTGCCTCGGTGGCCCCCTCCAAAGGGAATTACCTTACCCCGCAGATATACATGGACCGCAGCGGTATCATCTGGCTGGGGACCAACGGCTATGGAGTGCTCCCCTACAGCCCCACTGCCGGCCGCTTCAACCATCACCTGGAAGGGCAGACGATCCGGCAGATTTACGAGGACCTGGAAGGGCAGGTGTGGTATTGGTCTCCACAAAAGATGCTCCGCTACAGCCCAGCCAGCAGGAATGCAGCTTTCCCCGATGGCTTCCCTGATTGGCTCAGGCGGGCCACCTGGCTGCTCAACCCCGCCCTCGACGAATATTGGCTGCACTACCCTATAGAAGAAAAAGGGGCTTGCCTGGCTTTCGTCAACCCTAAAACCGGAACCGTCAAAAGGTTTCCCTATGAGGGCACTCCAGAACCGAGGAGCCCAATGGTGTGCTCTTCGGAGGGGCGGCTTTGGCTGGGCAACCGAGACGGGCAGCTGATGTCTTTGTCAACCCGGCAGCCGGATGCTGGCATTCAGTACTACGACCTGTCTGAATGGTTTCCGGAAATAAATAATATCGTAGGTATACAAGCGATCTTTTTTGACGAGCACCATCAACAGCTTTGGCTGGGCACACAGTATGGCCTCATCGGCTTTTCGGCTGTAGCCGGAAAGCTGAGCCGCCCGAGGCTCTATCAATTTGATGCCAATACCCCCAATAGCTTATCCGAGAATTTCATCCACAGCCTCCTCATAGCCCCGTTCGCCCCCGAGACGCTTTGGGTCGGCACCAAAGGCGGAGGGCTTAATGCCTTGGACATCCCATCCGGGGAGTTCCGGTCCTACACCGTGCTTGATGGCTTGCCCAATGACGTGATCTATGGGATTTTGGCTGGTGCCAATGACGACCTGTGGCTGAGTACCAACCGGGG
The DNA here is from genome assembly GCF_007993045.1 of Phaeodactylibacter luteus. GTDB lineage: Bacteria > Bacteroidota > Bacteroidia > Chitinophagales > Saprospiraceae > Phaeodactylibacter > Phaeodactylibacter luteus. Next base: position 151,942 of record NZ_VOOR01000007.1, on the reverse strand, counting down.
GCTGTCTAATTTTCAGCCCCAAACGGGAGGTTTCCGGAATTACACCGCACAAGATGGGCTGCAAGACAACGAATTCAATACGACTTCCTATTTCAGGGCAACAGATGGCACGCTCTACTTTGGCGGCATCAATGGTATCAACTTCTTCCACCCTTCGGAATTGAAAGACTCAAGCGCCCGCCCGCAAATACAATTTACAGGCCTGAGCATCAACAACCAGCCCTACCATGTCCATAGGCAAGATGCCCTGCCAGCATGGATCCCAACGGCCAGCCGGTTTACCCTGAGGCATTCCGACAACGTCCTGAGTTTCCAGTTTGCAGCCCTTGACTTTACCGCTGCCGCCAACAACCGCTACCGCTATCAATTGGAAGGGGTCGATGCCTCCTTAGTAGAAGCCGGAAACCGCAACGAAGTGACCTACGCCAACCTTTCTCCCGGCGATTATACCTTCAAAGTTTGGGGGGCGAACAGCCAAGGGGTGTGGAGTACAAAGCCTGCTGCGCTCTCCTTTTCCATCACCCCGCCCTGGTGGGCTTCCCATTGGGCTTGGGCTGCTTACTGCCTCCTCGCAGCTGCCGCTATTTGGACGGCCTACTCCGTGCAAGTCAGAAGGGCCAAGCTCAGGAACCAGCTCCGGTTCGAACAAAGGGAAGCCGAAAGGCTCTCAGAGCTTGACCGGATCAAAAGCAACTTCTTTTCCAGCATCACCCATGAGTTCAGGACACCGCTGACGCTGATCCTTGAGCCGGCCCGGCAGCTTCAGGCCCGCCAAAAACAGCCTCAGCAGCAAACTTGGGCCCAACTGATCGTCCGCAATGCGGAAAAGATGCTGAAGCTCGTCAACCAGCTGCTCGACATCAACCGCATGGACGGCCAGCTCATGCCTGTCCTCTACGAAAAGGGGGATCTTTCTCATTTTATGGCAGATATCGTGCAGGGGTTCAGCAGCAGGGCAAAGGGGCAAGAGCTGGGCTTGCTTTTTCAGCCAGACGCAGATCCTGCACTACAGCATGTCTACTTTGACCATGATAAAGTGGAAAAAATACTGACCAATCTGATCTCCAATGCTTTAAAATTCACCCCGCCCGGAGGGCAGGTGGTGGTGAGCAGCCATTTTATGCCCGGTCAGCCTCTGCCTTTGCAGTTTAGGGTCACAGACAACGGGCTCGGCATCCCTAAGGAGGAGCAGGAGCGTATATTCGAGCGGTTTTACCGATCGGATAGCCAGGGGGCATCCCAAGCTCCAGGTACAGGCATAGGCCTGGCGCTCTGCAAAGAGCTCACTACTTTGATGAACGGCCACATTGGGGTGGAGAGCATGGCCGGGGGCGGCTCGCAGTTTACGGTCTCCCTGCCCATCCCGGTCAGCCAAAACAGCCAGGACAGCCCCCTCTCGATCCCGGAAAACACAGCGCCCCACGTCGGCAGCTCCAATGGGGAGCAGCTCAGTATCCTTATCGTTGATGACAACGAGGAGGTCAGGGCTTTCTTGCACAGTATCCTTCAGCCCGATTTTCAAGTATTCGCTGCACGCGACGGAGTGACCGGGCTGCAGCTCGCTACCGAGCATACGCCCGACCTCATCATCTCTGATGTCATGATGCCCCGTATGGACGGGTTTGAATTTGTGCAGCTGTTGCGAAAAGACAAGCGCACCTCTCATATACCGGTCGTTATGCTGACCGCAAAATCTGGGCTGGACAGCCGCATTGAAGGGCTCAACCATGGTGCAGAAGCTTATATCGGCAAACCCTTCCATATTGAAGAGCTCACCGCCCAGGTCAATGCCCTCCTCCGTCAGCGGGAGTACATGCAGGCCTACTTCCAGCTATCTGGCGAGCCTGCAAATACCCAACCGCACAGCTATCAACCCCCGGAAGCAGAGGCTGAATTTATCGTCAGCCTGAAGCAGGCCATCGAAAGCCATATCGATAATGAACAGTTGACCATTGAGCTCCTCGCAGCAGAGGTGTTCATGAGCCGCTCTCAGCTCCACCGAAAACTGAAAGCCCTGACTGGGAAATCGGCTACAGCCTACCTCAGGGATTTCCGCCTCGAGCGTGCTCATCAGCTCTTGCAGCAAGGCCAGTTCAACGTGGCAGAAGTTAGCGCTAGGACGGGGTTCGGCAGCCCTCAGTATTTTGCTACCCGGTATAAAGAAAAATTCGGTTATTCGCCCAGTGAGACCTAATTGCTTGTTTTACAGTGTTTTGCTCCGCTGGAGATCCCGCTTGCAACATTTGCGAACACCTTTGCAACGTGAGCGAACACTCCCTCTTGCCCTTTTCCTGACTTTAGCATCATCGAAAGAAAAACAAGTGCAGATCAAGGACATCTTGATATTTAAGCACCTGAAGCCCAACATACAGCTCCGCCGGCGTGGCCATCAAAATAGCCATCACCAAGCACTGCTAAGGGAGCTTCCGGCACTGCAGTTATGACATAAATAGGGGAGGAGCGCATACCTGCTCCCGCCCCGGAAAGGCGCAAGGGGGAATCGACAAAAAAATCGATTCTGATTTAAAGAGGCAGCTCGTATTCCGGGCTGCCTTTCTTTTTCAGCGGGTTCAGGCCGGTGCCCGGCAGCCGTTGAAATGTGGTGTGCCTTTTCCGGCTGAGCCCTGCCCAGTAACAAAATTTAAAACTGGATCAATATCAGGCTGCCAATTTGGGGGCTGCCCCTACCTGACGGCAGGTGCCGCTATGCTGCGGGGCTCGCTGTCCGCTCGGCCCTATCGGGCTTCCCACCCCTCCGCAGCGCTAGCCCGCTGCCCTGTAGGCGCCCTACAGTTGGGGCATTGCTTGATTGTTGATAGTTGCAAATCAATGGATTATGCCTGTTTTGGGGTATTGCCCTAAGCAAAAAGGGCAAACAGGCTCTATAATACTTGGGTGGCAATAGAAAGAATTTTAGACAGGCGCTAAGTTGGCAAACCCTTTCTAAATCCTATTTTTGTGGGCTATGGCGTACTTCGGGCCGCAGCGCAGCCCGGCAAGCTTTCAAGCACAACATATGCGGTTAAAACAGCTAGACATCAAGGGGTTCAAAAGTTTCGCTAACGAAACGGTCATCAACTTTGAGGAAGATGTCATTGGTATTGTCGGCCCCAATGGTTCTGGCAAGTCAAATATTGTTGATGCGATCCGTTGGGTGCTCGGGGAACAGAAGAGCCGCGAGCTCCGCCTCGATACCATGAGCAGTGTTATCTTCAATGGCACCAAACGCCGGAAAGCAGGTGGGATCGCTTCGGTCTCCCTGACCTTTGAAAATACCAAGAACCTGCTGCCCACGGAGTACCACACCCTGACGATCACCCGCATCCTGTACCGGAACGGCGATTCGGAGTACCGCCTAAATGGGGTGCCCTGCCGTTTGAAGGACATCACGTCTCTCTTCCTGGATACTGGGATCGGCTCCAATTCTTACGCCATTATCGCACTGGGGATGGTAGACGACATCCTGGCGGACAAAGACAATTCTCGCCGCAAGATGTTTGAGCAGGCCGCTGGCATCTCTAAGTACAAAGTCCGCAAACGCGAGACCCTCAATAAGCTGAAGAGCACTACCGAAGACCTCGACCGGGTGGAAGACCTGCTGCACGAAATTCAGAACAACCTAAAGTCACTGGAAAAACAGGCCAAGAGGGCGCGCCGGTATTTTGAGATCAAAGCGCAGTACAAGGAGTACAGCACTGAGCTGGCTTTGCTGAGCATCGGCTCCCTCAAGGAGCAGCAGAACAGCCTCCGCAAACAATTGGAGCAGGAAGAAGATGCCTACCGGCAACATGATGTCGGCATCAATCAGCTCGAAGCGGTGCTTGAACAGGAGCGCAAAGCGAACTTGGACAAGGAGCAGGCTTTGTCCAACCGGCAGCGAGAACTGAACAGCCTCGTGGGAAATATCCGTGGCATGGAGAACGACAAGCGGATGCAGCAGCAGAAGCAGCAGTTCCTCAACAGCAACCTGAGCAAACTGGCAGAAGACATACAGGCAGCGGAAGCGCGCATCCGGCAGCTTAACGAAGACATTGGGCAGTACAGGGAAGACTTGAACGGGGAAAAGCGCATCGAAGCCCGTTTGGAAGAAGAGCTGAACGAGGCGGAGGAGGCCCTTGCCCGCATCCGCAAGGATCATGGCTCCCTAAAAGCCGGGCTCGATCAGGTTGTGGAGGAGCAGCAGAAGCTTGACCGTCAGGTTTTTGAGCTGGAAAAGCAGAAAGCTATCAATACCAATCAGATAGAGAGCGGGAAGCGCGAAGCGGCAAGGGGGCGAGAGGAGATCGACCGCCGGAATGGGGAAGTCAATGGCCTGCAAGAGAAAATCCGTGTGCTTGAAACCCGTGAACAAGAGCTACAGCTGGGGTTGAGCGAGCTGGAGAAGGCCGAGGAAGAACGGCTCAGCGAGCTAGAAAAAACTGAGGAACAGATAGAGCAGCTCAACAAGCAGCGGGTCAGGGTGTCGCGTACCCTCGATGCCCGCCGCAATGAGTTCAAGCTTACGCAGAGCATGGTCGAAAGCCTGGAAGGCTTCCCAGAGTCCATCAAATTCTTGAGCACGACCAAATCCCCAGAATGGGACAAAGCGACACCTCTGCTTTCTGATCTTATCTACGTAGAGGAGGCTTACCGGGTGGCTATTGAAAATTTCCTGGAGCCTTACCTGAACTATTACGTCGTACCGGACCTTGAGGCGGCTTACCGCGCTATACAGCTGCTGAACAAAACGCAGAAGGGCAAGGCCAACTTCTTCCTCCTCGATGCTTTTGCCAGCTATGTGCCGCCGGTTGTGATGCTGCCCGGCACTCAGCGGGCCACCGATCTGGTAAAGACGGACCCGGAGTACCGCAACCTCATCGCCTTCCTCCTGGAACAGGTACTGGTGACCGACAGCGAGGAGATACAGGGGCCTGTATCGGAAGCCGGGTATATACTGCTGGCGAAAAGCGGGCGGTTCATACAGCGGCAGTATAGCATTTCTGGGGGCTCTATTGGTTTGTTCGAAGGGAAAAAAATAGGCCGCAAGAAAAACCTCGAAGTGCTGGAGGAAGAGATCAGGCAGCTGGAGAAAGAAGACGACAAGCTCTCTGACCGTTTCCATAGCCTCAAAGGGCAGCTTGAGCAGCTTAAAGCTCAGCAGGGCAGCCTGAAAATACAGCAGGAGCAGCGTATGCTCAATCAGGTGTTGCAGGAAAAAACAGCCATCGCTGCCCGCCTTGATAATTTCGAGTCATTCTTGGCAGAAGCGCAGGAACGCCTGCAGGCACAGGGCCGCCAAATGGAAGAGCTGCAGGCTGATAATGAGGACATCGACGGGCAGCTGCGCCTGAAAAGGTTCGAGCTCAGCCAAGTCAAAGCACGGATTGCAGATACCGATGTGTCTTACCGGGATGTGGCCGAGCAGCTTAGCGCAGCCGCTACCGCTTTTAATGAAAAAAACATCAGCTTCATCAAACAGCAGAACAAAGTTTCTGCACTGCAGCGAGAGCTGAGTTTCCGCGAAAGGCAGCTGGATGAGGCCGGAGCCAGTATTCAAGCCAACAAGGAGAAGGAAAAAACCTCAAAGCAGGAAATCCAAGAGCTGCAGGGCCAGGCAGACGAGCTGGAGCAAAAACTCCTCACTGCCTATAGCCAGCGCAAAGAAAGGGAGGAGCGGCTCACTCAGGCAGAACAGGCTTACTATAAAACTCGTGGCGGCATCAATGAAATGGAAGACCGCCTGCGGCAGCTCAACAAGAAAAGGCAAGACGCCCAGATCTTGGTGAATACCCTCAAGGACAAAGTCAATGATGTCAAATACAAAGTGAGCGCTGTAGCCCAGCGGATGCGCATCGAGTTCAACATCGATATCAATGAAATATTGCAGCTGGAGCCCAAGCTGGGCATCGAAAAAGAAGAGCTGCAGCTGAAGACCGAACGCCTGCGCGGCCGGTTGGAAAATTACGGTGAGGTCAACCCGATGGCGGTAGAGGCTTACGATGAGATGAAAGCCCGGTCGGAAAACATCACCCAGCAGCGGGACGATATCCTTCAGGCTAAGGATGACCTCGAAGCTACGATCAAAGAGATAGAGGAGACGGCTACCCAGCAGTTCCTAGAATCCTTCGATAAAGCCAGGCTGTACTTCATAGATGTGTTCAGGAGCCTGTTCACCATCGAAGATACCTGCGACCTGGTGCTCTTGGACCCGGATAACCCGCTGGAGTCGAAAATTGAGATTGTGGCCAAGCCCAAAGGCAAACGCCCTCAGACCATCTCCCAGCTTTCAGGTGGGGAGAAGACCCTGACGGCTACCGCCCTGCTCTTTGCCCTTTACCTGCTGAAGCCAGCCCCGTTCTGCATCTTCGATGAAGTGGATGCCCCGCTTGATGATGCCAATATCGAGAAGTTCAACAAGATCATCAAGAAGTTCTCTAAAGACTCCCAGTTCATCATCGTCACCCACAATAAGCTGACCATGGCTGCTGTGGACACCATCTATGGGGTGTATATGGCGGAGCAGGGCGTTTCCGGGGTCAGCCCGGTCGATTTCCGCGACTTCGACCACGCCATGACTTTTGAGGTGCGGGAAGAAAATTAAGAGGCGCTATGTTAATCTAACATTGCTAAGCGCTCCTAAGCCACAGCGGAAAGCCAGGGCCGCTTTCCGCTGTACAGCCTAAGGGTTTGGTTGGGCGTAAATCAAAATACTGCAGGCGTTTATGCTTTTCGGGCTCTAGTGCCTCAAGCCATAAATCCTTGCCACCCCAAGTTTCGTTCTTTTCCGCCTACTCTTCGTTAAAGAACCGCTCCTTTAGCTCGGGCTAAAGTCGCGAACCTTCGCCTTGATTATAGTTCTCCAAGGCGAGATTAATGCATTTTGACTTGCTCTTTTTCCCGCTCGCCGCGTTGAAAAGCCTCGCCGTAGCTGAGGCTATGCCTGCGTTTTTCGCCTTGCGAGCGAAAAAAATACCTGCGTCAACTTTGCACAAATCCTGCCTTGGAGAACTATAGCCGGAAAACAACTTCAACTTAAGTATCAGAGATTTATGGCTTAAGGCACTAGCCTGGCATTGGCCTAGCGCTGCGCAGGGGTGGCAAGCCCGACAGGGCCGAGCGGACAGCGAGCCCCGTAGCATAGCGGCACCTGCCCGCTGGCAGGGGCAGGCCCCTATCCTTGTGGCAGGGGCAGGTAAAAAAAACGGCAATCGGGTTTACGCCCGTTTAGTTCCCATTCTTTTTCCGCTTGAACGGGTTGAATTTCTCAAGCTTGTCTTTGATGTCGTCGGCTGTTTTGCCGCCGGCCTGGTTCAGCAGAGAATCGATCTTCTGCTGTGCAGTAGAATCCACTTTATTGCCTAATTTCTTCTTGAGCTCTTCCGCAGCTTTTGCGGCAGCATCTTTGGCCGCTTGCTCTGCCCGTTTTTGAGCTTCTGCCCTCAACGAATCTGCAGCTTGCTGCGCAGCATCGCGGGCTGCCTGTTTGCCTTCTTCCAGCTTCTGTTTAGCTTCATCGCGCACTTGCTCCTTTACCTGATCGCCAAGTGACGTATCTTCTTCGCCGTCCATGCCCAGTAGTTTGAGGCTGGTTTTGGGGGCGGTAATGGCACCGGTCAGGTTGATTAGCACGTTGATGTTCTCCCCTTGGGCCAGGTTGATACCGAGCTTTCCGGCTTCAGATTGTAAAAAGCGCAGCCCCTGATTGGCGGCAGCCCCCACTGCGTTTTTCTCCAGTGTTTTGCGGGGCACGGTCGCTTTTACTTTGAGGTTCAGGAAATCGGTGATGCTGTAAGTGCCTCCAACCGTCATGGCTATGTCCCTGACCTTAGTGTCAAATTCCTGCAGGGCCAGTGTGCCGTTCTCAATCGTAAACCAGTTTTTGGAGTTTTTGATAGGGATGCGCTCCCGCAGATAGTCTACGTTCAGTTTTTCGCCTACAGACTGTAATGGCTTGAAGTTTTCAATGACCGCGTTCATTGTTTGCAGAAACCCTTCAGCATTGATAGAGCTGAGCTTGGGGTACAGGTCTTGCCCAAGCACCCCATTCAGCAAAAGGGTGCTGTTGAACTTGCCGTCGATATATTTGCCAATGGGCGCCAGTTGCTCGAAAGTGTTGAGGGTGGTAAAGGCCTGCTGAAAGTCCAGCCCGCTCAGGTCATACTTGAAGCTGAAGCCCGGTGCCTCCGGGTCGGAAGTGTCATAACTGCCGCTCATCAGCATTTCGCCTCCCAGCCCATTGGCTTTTACCTGGTCCAGGACCACCGCCTCATCGGCAATGACGAGGTGGCCAGAGACTTTCTTGAGGTCGATATTGGTATACTGCAAACGCCCAATTTCAGCCATGGCGTTGATGTTGATATTGGGGGGGACGGGAATGACGCTGTAAGCCGCTTCTTCCCCTTCTGCCGGCACGGCAGCGGTAGCCTCCTCTTCGCCCATGAAGTCATTGAGGTTAAGGTTGGCGGATTTGAACTGTATGTCCCCGCCAAGCATGCCGGCATCGAACAGGTAGCCGAAAATGCCCGTCAAAGTGCCACGGAGCAGGAAGTCGTTGCCGCCGAGATTGCCGGACAGCTCTTCCACTTGGAGCATATTGGAAGTCATATGCCCTACAGCGGTGGCTTCCTTGATGCGGTAGCTATCGTAGATCAGCTCTCCGATGGCTGCATCTAGGATGAAATCGAAGCGGTCAAAGACCTCCGCAGAAGCGGTAGTATCAGGGGCAACCGCTGAGGCATCTGTGCTTTCGCTGCTCTCTGCCGGCATCCACTCGTTGGCGTCAAAGGTGTTCGACCGGATGCGGAGGCTGCCTTTTAACGTTTTATCCGGGGAGAAGTAGGCCAGCAGGTTGTCAATCCGGCCAGAGGCCTGGATATCGCTCTGGCCGAGCTGGGCATCAAAGCTGCGCAAGGCGACAAACTGGGGGGAAAAGGCCATACTGGCTTCTGCTATGCTCACTACAGGCATATCTTCAGCCGCGTATTTCATTCCAGACAAATCCAGGTTGCCGGACATATTGACCTGCTCGTAGGCTTCCTGCTCGATAAAGGACAGGCGGGTATCAATTGCGAGGTCTGCATTGATGAGCCCTTGCAGCTGTTCAACCCCCTCCATGGGGAAAGCCCTGGCCAGGTCTTCCAATACGATCTTCCCTTTGGCGGTGGCCTGCAGGGCGGGGTCGCTCATAGGGGTAGACAAACGGAAGCTGGCGTTGAACGGGCTGCCTGCCAGGGAAAGCCCAAAGCGGGTGACATCAACAACGAGGTCGTCAAAATCACTGCTGGGGCTATTGACCGTCGCCCTGGCATTGATATCGTTGATGCTGGCCGGGAGCCCCGGATATTGTACCTGTCCGTCGCTGACCGCAGCGCGGAGCTCAAAGGCAGGGTAGGAAGTATCATTGTAAATGCCTTTGACTTCGCCCTGCAGTTGGAACTGGCCGTTTGCTTTTACGTCTTCATAGCCTTCGATGTAGGCATTGGGCACCATAGAGAGCAGGCGCTTAAAGTCGTTTTGTGGGCTGCTGAAGCTAAGGTCTAAATCAATGTCTTCACCCGGCATGGCTATTTTCCCATCGGCGACAATCTGCAGCTCGTTCAGCGTCAGCTTATTATCTTTCAAGGTATACACCGCATTGGGCTGGTCGATGTTGAAAATGGCATCGAGGCTGGCCCGGGCCTCATTGAGGTACGTTATGCCCCCATAGGATACGGTAAGTGCCCCGATGTCAGTATGGGTGTCTAGGTCGTAAACATCAATGGTGAAATTGCCATTGCCGTTGTGGTTGAGCCCCGACAGGCTGACGTAGGCATCCAGGCTATGGTCATCGTAGATGAGGGAACCGTCGGTGATGCTGTACTCGTCGAGGTTGATGACGAGGTTGCCATAGCCTTCCGTAGGCGCTGCTTCTTCTGCCACGGCATCTGAAGGCAGGGCGATGTCATAATTGGCTTGCCCGTTTTTCAGCACAATAACGTGCAGGGCCGGGGCTTCCAAAGATATGGACTTTACAGAAACGGGCCGGTCCGCCTTGATGACAGACATGAGGTCTAGAGAAAAAGCGGCGGTTTTCCCTTTTGCAAGGGCAACCCCTTCAAAAGGGGCTTTCCCGGTAACGGAGAAATCAGATACCGAAAGGCTGAAATTGGGGAAGTCTTTGAAAAGAGAAAGGCCCACGTCCCCGAAAGCAATTTCGGCATTGACGGCTTTATTGGCTTCCGCCTTCACCAGGGCAATGATCTCATCTTTGTAGACAACAGGCAGGATAATGGCTAGTGCCAAGAGGAGGGCGATCAGTATACCGAGGCCCAGCAGTAGTTTTTTAGCGATTTTCATGTTCGTGTGGTTGGATGTAGGTTGCGCTACAAAGTAAACGGTTAACAATTGGGGTTGGTGCATCCGGGCGCCCTTTATTTTTTAAGCTGTGCGGAGCTGGCAGCAATAGATAGGAAATAAAATTATTTGTATCATCGCAATGCGTTTGGTGCTGTGAATGATAAATAAGGCCGAAGCGGTGTAAGAAAGCACCTACCGATAGCGTTGATTAAACGCTTGGCACAGGTAGTGCCCAAGATTTTGTTCACCAAAACCGTACACAATGAAAAAGATATCAGGCATTGGCCTGCTGATCATGCTGGCGCTCCAACCGCTAGCCGCACAGATCGAGGTACAGCTGCCCAAAAGTACAGAGGAGGTGGCTTTCGGGGTAACCGATGCAGCTTGGATAGAGCGGATGATGCCCACGGTAGCCGGGGTGGCCATAGACCCCTCCGACAACCTCACAGAGCAGAGCGTAAAGCCCTATATGATGCCGGTCCGCAAGCTGGGCCCCAAAGGCTCAGCTTTGAGCTACGCCCTGGCTACCTGCCTGGAGTTTTACATCAACCTGAACAACAACTACAAGGACAATTTGAGCCCAGATTTCATCGCGCTCAATTTGCAAAACTCAGGCAAACCGGTCAACCTGGAAGAAGCCTGCCGCTTTTTGGCGGATGCCGGCACCGTCAGTGCAGCCATCATGCCTTACGATGCGAACAGCATACCCAATGCCGTGTATGCCACACAGAAGTACCAGATCAACAATTACCTGCATATTTTCAGGGCTACGACAAAGGGCCGCCAACGTGTGTTTGAGGCCAAGAAAGCCTTGATGCGTGGCAACCCTGTCTTGATCGAGCTGGAAGCTGGCCCCTCGATTCAGAACCTGGTGCGCACGGGCGTGTGGCAGCCAGGCAAGGACCATTCTGTGGCCTATCCGCTAATCGTTGTCGGATACGATGAAGTAGAGCAGATGTTTGAGGTCATGAGCAGCTGGGGGAGCAGCTGGGGGCAGAGCGGTTATTTGCAAATCCGTTATGATGATTTTGGGGAGTACGCCAAAAATGGCTATGTTCTGGTCCCAAAATTGTAGAATGCATTATGAAAGCATACGTGCTAGAAAAAAAGGGGCAGCCGCCCCGTTGGTCCGACTTTGAGCTGCCTGCCCCAAAAGCGGGCGAGCACACCGTGAACATCAAAGCAGCGGCACTCAACCACAGGGATGTCTTTATCACACAGGGCTTGTACCCTGGCATCAAGGCCCCGAGTATACTCGGAGCTGACGGTGCCGGCCTTGCCGGCCAGCGAGAGGTCGTCATCAATCCCAATGTAGGCTGGGGCAGTTCGCTTGCTCATCAGGAGCCAAGCTACCGTGTGCTTGGCATGCCCGACCACGGTACGATGTCAGAGCAGATCATTCTGCCAGAAGACCGGCTCGAGGACAAACCGGCGCACTTAAGCTGGGAAGAAGCCGCAGCCCTCCCGCTAGGCGGGCTGACAGCCTACCGGGCTTTGTTCACCCGAGGCGGGTGTGCTGCTGGCCAGAAGGTGCTCATCTCTGGGATCGGAGGGGGCGTAGCCCTTTTTGCATTACAGTTTGCACTAGCTTGTGGGGCGGAGGCCTATGTCACTTCTGGCAGCCCGGAAAAACTAGAAAAGGCCCGGGCTATGGGCGCTGTAGGAGGGGCCAGCTATAAAGAGGACGATTGGCATAAAAAGCTGGCGGGAATGGCCGGAGGGTTTGATCTGATCATTGACAGCGCAGGTGGCCCCGGGTTCGCTTTTTTTCCCAAAATCGCCAATTTTGGCGCGCGCATCGTCACCTATGGGGGCACAAGAGGGAAAGTGCCTGATTTTTCTCCTCAGATGATTTTTTGGAAACAGATCACCATCCATGGCACTTCCATGGGGAGCGATCAGGAATTCCGCGATATGCTGGCTTTTGTCGGCAAGCATCAGATCCGCCCAGTGATCGACCGCGTTTATCCGATGCACCGCGCCAACGAGGCTTTCCAGCGCATGGCTGAGGGCGCACAGTTTGGGAAAATTGTGTTGTCTTTATGAAGCGGATCGGGCTGATATCAGATACCCATAGCTATCTTGACCCGGCGGTGTTCAAGTATTTTGAGGGCTGCGACGAAATCTGGCATGCTGGAGATATCGGAGACCCTAAACTCTCCGATGCACTTTCTGATTTCAGGCCGTTCCGAGCGGTATACGGCAATATCGATGGGAGGGAGCTGCGGCAGGCTTATCCAGAGGACCTATGGTTCGAATGTGAGGGCGTCCGGGTACTGATGACGCACATTGGCGGTTATCCCGGCCGCTACAGCCCCAGGGTGCGCGGATTGATCGATGAGCTAAAGCCCCAATTGTATATATGTGGGCATTCGCATATACTGAAGGTGATGCCAGACAAAAAACGGGGGCTGCTGCATGTCAACCCGGGGGCAGCTGGCCATCATGGTTTTCATCAGGTAAGGACGGTAGTCCGCTTTACGCTAAAGGAGGCACGCATAGAGGGGATGGAAGTGGTGGAGCTCGGAAAGCGGGGGGCGCTGCGGTAAAAAAGCCGCTGGCCTGGAAAGGACAGCGGCTTTTTGGCGGCTAGGCTTGCTGCGCCGGGCCAGCATAGCAGGGATGGGCTATTTCAACCCTGCGAATGATCCCCCAAGCAGCTCCAAAGGCAGCGGTTAGCGTACGTCAAACTCCTTGGAGTACACCTTGTCCGCGGTTTCTACCTGAATGGTGTAGCGGCCCCAAGGGAGCGTTTCCAGTTTGTAGCGTTTCTCCACAAGCAGTACGTTATCAAGGCGTTCGCTGAATACTTTGCTGCCGTTGTTGTTGTAAATGGTGATCAGCACATCTTTTATCGTGCCAGCAAAGTAGGATATGTCAATATAGCCTTTTTTGCTGAGGTTGAAAACCGGCGCATAGAACCTGCGTGCCCGGGAAGGGTCAATTTCAGCGCCACTGTGCGTCAGCTCAATAGGCTGTACCAGCTCTGAAAGCGAGGTTTTGATGCTGACGAGGTAGGTCCCTGGGTTTAGCCCTTCCAGGTTGAAGATCTTGGCATAATCTGTACCTGCTGCAGCTTTTTGTTCAGCAAGGATGGTGCCATCAATGCCGTCGCGCAAGAGTACGGTAGCGGCTTCCCTCAGGTTAGTGATTTTCAGGCTGAACTTCTGCTCAGCGGGGATGCGGTTGAATTCCACTTCTGGCAGGCGGTCGCCTGGAGCGGCAGACAGCGGGGCTGTGGCAATCAGCAGAAGGGCAAGTTGGATAGCTAACTTTTTCATAGTCAATGGTTTCACTTTTGTGAAGAAATTGCCTTTTGGGTCAGGCAGTGTATGGAGTCGTTTATAGCACATGTCCGGCAAGGCTGGCTCTTGCTTGGCCTTGCTTGTTTGTTGACGGTACAAAAGTAAGTGTGCAAAACCCAGTGTTCCACCAATGAATTAACCAATAATGATACCCTGTTAACCCAAGATGGCTTGAAATTGGGCAGCAGGGTTAAAATAGTGCCTTAATATTGGAATTTTGTTTGGTGGACAGCGGCCGGCGGGAGTGGAAAAAGCGCTATACTTAGTGTAAAATATACAATTATTCTGAAATCCCGGATAGGCGCTCAAGCGCGGTTAATCTACGCGGGGCCTTCGGACGGGCAAGGCTAAGAATGTTCCTGTCAAAATATAGCAGGCAGGGTGTTTAATTTGGATTTTTGGCAAAAAGGCTTATATTTGTCCAAGCAATGTCGAAGAAAGAACACAGAGCATTCGCTTTTCTGCAATCTAACCCAAGCCTGTTTTTCTTAAGCACCGCTTAAATTGTTGAACAGCGTTTATGGGGCTATCAGAGAAATTGACATCCGTATTTAGGACTATCGCTACTATCCATTGCTTTTCCCCTGCGCACCCTCATGAATGATAAGCAGAGGATCCGACCCCAAGCCATCATTTGGAATCAAAACAGTCTACTTCTCGAGAACCTGTCAGCAGGTACTCTTGTGGGTATTTGCAAAAAGAAGTATCACGGAAAACGGTCTGCGTATGCAGTTACAGCCTCTCCTGAGCTGCGAAGGGCGCTGTGGGCGGTAGTTGCTCGGGCAAACCTTCGTACAGATTGGCTTCTCAAGGCGCTTGTACGCAAGAGTAGAGAGAAATGTACTCTGTGGCTTGGTATCCGGCTGTTTTTGAGCTTAGAGCATGCTTGAAGATTGTTCTTATAGCCTAATCAGCGCTTGCTGGGCATGCTGGCACAGCAGGCGGGCATAATTTATTGGTTTTCAGATGGAACTACTTCAAGGAAAACTGTTGGCAAAACCACAGATGTTTACAGTGATATTTGTTGTGCCTTGTAGGTTTGCCATAGAAAAGCCTCCGCCTCGGCTGTGGAAAGCACAGTAGCAGCCCTGTTTGGACAGGTGTGGCTTGTGGAAGCTGCTGATGGTCGTCAGAGCTTGCTTTGGGGTTTTAGCTTTCTAGCCGGGAACTAGCCATTTCGTGGGATTGAGGAAGACTCCCAGAACGCGAATCCCGATTTTACTGTGTGAAAAGCAGGAAAAAGGGGTGGCAGCAGGGCAGGTCCGGCCACTCGAGTACCGACAAGCCCTTATTAATGGGTAAAAGGACAAAAACAGCTTTACTCCAGCTGTCGATTTGCAATCAATCAATCAATCAAACTTAGAGCGTTACACTATGCAAAAATCAAAGTCAGACAAGCCAAAATCAGACCGGTGGGCAGCCAACCCAGAGAAGGTCAAGCCATTTTGGAATGAAAAATGGGCGCCTGTAGATTTCGGGCGAGAAACTAAAACCTGTGATTATGAGATTTCTTCTTTTGGTAGGATCAAAAGCGTGGACAAGCTGACTGGGCGGGAGCGTTTGCTCAAAGGGGCAAAAGCCCGCGGCGGCCTCATCATGCTTAACCAAAAGCTCAGGGACGGTTCTACAGGTATTGTCTACATCCACCGGTTTGTAGCGGAGAACTTCGTGGAGCGGGAATCCGAAGACCAGGAGTATATCCTGCACAAGGATTATGACAAAGGCAACAACAACTGGACCAACCTAGTGTGGGCGACAGAAGAAGACTGGAAGGTTTACCAAAAGAAAAGCCCCATTCAGAGAGGGCGCCCTTCCCGGACCAAAAATTACAAGCTGACGGAGACGCAGGTCCGCATGATGAAGAAACTGCTCAAGCGGGGCAAGACTAAGCGCAAGATCATCGCCAAACAGTTTGGCGTAAGCGAAAACTGCGCCTACAAAATTGAAAAAGGCATCCGTTGGAGCCATGTCACTATCGATGATGATGATGATAACATGACGGACGAGCAGATCTTGGCGCAGGTTGCTGAGCAAGGCAAAAACAGTTGATACTGTTGTTGCTGGCCTTAAAGTAGGCTGCTTTTAAAAACCCCTGTCTCTTTAATGAGGTAGGGGTTTTTGGCTTTTAGAGATGCTAGGGTTTCTTGCGGCCTTTTTTTAAGTTAGCCATTGCATGAATATATTAGCTTTCCAGGGGCATATCGGCCTAGCGCTGCGGAGGGGTGTGAAGCCCGATAGGGCCGAGCGAAGAGCGAGCCCCGCAGCATAGCGGCACCTGTCATCAGGCAGGGGCAGGCCCCCTCACATTGTGCAGGGGCAGGCCCATCCCGTTGTGCAATTGGGTTTACGCCCATATTGTTTTCATGGAAAACCATTCAGCAGCCGCGTGCCCGTTCATGCAGGCAGGCGTGGCAGGTCTAGCCAAAAAGTGCTCCCTTTGCCCGGGTCGCTTTTGAGGCCGATCTTTCCGCCCAGTTTTTGAGCCAGCTTCGCTGCAATGGCCAGGCCGAGCCCTGTGCCTTCGTAGGTGCCCCTGTCGTGTAGCCTATAGAACAGCTCGAAAATGCGGTGGTGGTACGCTTGTGGTATGCCGATGCCGTTGTCCTTTACATAAAGCCTGTGGTACTGTGGCAGTTGCCGGTAAGTGACGGACACGGTAGGAGTGGGGCTCTGATTGTATTTCAGCCCGTTCTCGGCCAAATTTTTTAAAATCAGGAAAAGGAGCTGCTCGTTGGTTGCGATCACAGGCAGCTCAGTGGGCCTATTAAGCTGCTCCTGCTTGGCGTTAGGGCGTTGGGAGAGCGCAAAGGCAAGTTGGTCTAGTACTAGATTCAGGGCGACTGCTGAGGTTGGGGCCTCCTGGACTTTGCGCGCCCGGGAAAAAGCTAAAACATCTTCTACGAGCAGATGGAGCTGCCGGGCACTGCGCTTGATGTGTTCAAAATACTCCTTGGCCTCGGTGGTCAGGCTAGCCCCGCTTTTCTTTTCGATAAGGCTAGTAAAGCTGATGATATTGCGCAAAGGCTCCTTGAGGTCATGGGAAGTGATGTGGTTGAACCGTTCGAGCTCCTGATTGCTCTGCTGAAGCTCCAGATTGCTGTGGGCAAGTTCTTGAGTTTTTTGGGCGACTTTCTTTTCCAGTTCTATTGCGAGCCGCTGCTTTTGCCGGTTGTTCCTGATGGCCAAGAGCAGGAGGCTGCCGATGAGGGCGATCAATAGGCCCAGCCATAAAATAGATTGTTGCTGTTGCCGCAATTTGAGCTGGTCTTCTCTTTGCTGAAGCTTGAGGAGCTGGTTTTGGGCATCCCGTTCCCGGGCCTGATAGTTGGCTTCTATTTCGGCAATGGCTTTTTGCTTTTCTACGTCGAGGATGCGGTCGTGGTACAGCAGGAAAGAATCCCTCAGGGGGTAAGCCAGTCCGCTTTGCCCAATCGCGGCGAGGGCGTCTGCCTTCAATTTGAACAGGTCCCGTTTGTCAAAGGGTAAAGTAGCCCGTTCTGGCAGCTGCAGCTCTTCGAGCAATGCCAACATAGCTAAGGGCTTGTCCTGAGATTTTAGCAGCTTTAGATAGTTCAGCGCTGGCACGGTCAGGAAATCGAAGAACTTCTCGGCTAGGCAATAGCTGATGCTTTGCGAGAAGGCTGCTGCTGCGCGGCTCGTCAGGCCTTGTTGCTGGTAGAACAGCCCGAGGTTGTTTTGGGTAAGGGCGGTTTGAAAGGGCAGCCCTTTTTCCAGGCTGTAAGCCATGGCTTTGGCATAGTAGTATTCCGCAGAGTCCAGTTTGCCTTCTTCCTCAAAAGCCTGCCCTGCCCCCCGCCAAGTTTCTACCAGCATATTGGGGTCAGCAGATTGGCTGGCCCTTTGGATTGCTTTTTCAAAGTAAATATCGAAAAGGGCCCGGTTGTCGTTCAAAAAATGGATCAGGCTGATGTTGAGCAGGGCGAAAACAGCCGGGGGCGAAGTTTGGTCGCGCAGGTAGCCATAGCTGGTTTGGAAATTGTAGAGGGCAGAATCCTGCAGCCCCTTCATCATATAGTACACGCCCAGGTCGTTTAGGCATACAGCGGTGAGGAAGGAGTCTTGCGCTAGCTGTGCAATCTGGTAGGCCTCCTGGTTTTTATAGTAAGCCGCATGGTATTCCCCTCGCATGTTTTCTGCTACTGCCAGCAGATTGAGGGCCCTGCCCCTTGCTACCTGGTAGGCTGACTGCTGTGCATGCTGAAGCCCTTTGAGCGCGTATTGCTCCATCAGGCCCAAGCTTTTGTTCTTGTAGCTCCAGCTCAGCTCGTTGTAAAGGTAAGCCAGGGTAGAATCATCCCGGGTAGCGCTTATCTGTTCTTTAAGGGCATTTGCATCCTGGGCCCAGCCATATTCGTGAGCCTGAGCGTTTGCTTGCCCTGCCGCTATCGCCAGGGCAAGCACAGCCAGGAGGGGGCAAACCATCAGGCAGGTGAATTTTGAGTTCATCGCTCAGCCTAGTTGAGATAAAACCTCTTCAATCAGGCGGTCCACAGCCTTGGCAGGATTGCGGCTGAAAGTGCCGGCAGGGCGGTTGGCCAAAATCGCATTGGTAGAGAGGGCTTCGTGCCCCAACAGCCGTGCCAGCCCATAAATGGCTGCTGTCTCCATCTCGAAGTTGGCCAGGTGCATCCCCCGGAACGCAAAGTGGCCCAACTGTTCGATCTCCGGTGTACGGAACCTGGGCTTTAGCCGCAGTTGCCGGCCTTGGGGCGCATAAAAGCCAGGTGCGGTGAGTGTTATGCCATGCTGCATTCCCTTCCCTACCTTTTCCAGCAGGCCGGCGCTCCCTGAGCAGGCATAAAACGGCAGTTCAATGGTGTCCTTCATAAATGCGTTCAGCTGATCGGTCAGCTCTGCCTCCCCAAGATTGCTTGGGTAATGATAAAAGCCCATGAGGTTGTCCAGGCCTAGCCCGTAAGCCGAGGCGACCAAGCTGTCTACTGCTATATCTGGCCGCAAAGCCCCGGATGTGCCGATGCGGATGAAGCGCAGCGTGCTCAGTTCTTCTTTGGGCGCTCTCGTCTCAAAATCGATATTGAAAAGGGCGTCTGCCTCATTGAGCACAATATCGATATTGTCTGGGCCTATCCCTGTGGAGATGACAGAGACGGGCGTGCGCCCAACCCGGCCAGTATGGCAAATGAACTCTCGTTTGCTCTTGCGGGCGTTCACCTCGTCAAAGCGGTCCGAAACCCGGGCTACCCTGCCCGGGTCGCCTACTGTGATAATGGTAGGGGCGAGCTCCCCTGGGCAGAGGTTGATGTGATAGATGCTCCCGTCTTCGTTTAAGATGAGCTCGGCACCGGAAATTCCTTGCATAGGCTTTTGGTTTTTCTAAAGTATGGTAATCCCAAGATGGCATCGCAGGCACATAGGCGGGGTTGCGATGTTCTGGCAGGCTGCAAGCACGGCTAGGAGCCTGCTTGGGTTTTCGCAATCGGGCTACCCCAAAAACAGAGGCTGCTTTTCCGCTTTTTTCCGTTCCGGAAGCCCTTCCCGCTTTTCTGTATCAAAAGCGGGATTTAGGCTATAAACTCGAGTTGGGCACAAACCAGATTACCGATTTTTTGCCTGCCTCTGCCGTAAGGAGGGGCCTGCCCCTGCCCGCTGGCAGGTGCCGCTATGCTGCGGGGCTCGCTGTCCGCTCGGCCCTATCGGGCCTGCCGCCCCTTCGCAGCGCTAGGCCAATGCCAGGCTATAAAGCCCGGAAAGCACAAACGCCAGCCAAATTTTTGGTTTGCGCCCCTCCGGGCTTTGTGCCTGGCTTAACCTAAAAGCTGCAAGCTCTCGCCTAAAAGGCCAGCATCCCAACAGGCTCCAATATTTCGGGGCAGGTAATAGTTGCCTTCCTGCTTATTTTTCCGTCTCTTTACGGCAAAAATGAAAAAAATCTACCACCTTTCAACCTGCAACACCTGTCAGCGAATCATCAAGGAGCTGGGCGAGGGCAAGGGTTTTGACCTGCAAGATATCAAAACCAGCCCTATAACCGAAGAACAGCTGGACGAGATGGGGCGTTTGTCGGGCAGCTATGAATCTTTGTTCAGCCGTCGGGCCAGGAAATACCGGGCGATGGGGCTTCATGAGCAAGCGCTTCAAGAGGCTGATTACAAGCGGCTCATCCTCGAAGAGTATACTTTCCTCAAACGGCCCGTTATCTTGATAGACGGACAGATTTTCGTGGGCAACACCAAGAAAACCATCGCTGAAGCTGCTCAAGCTGCAGGCTTGTCATGATAAGGCCAGAAGGCGGCAAGCGGGCTATCTTCCCGCCGCGTTGGGCTGTTTACTCAAAAAACGATGCAGATGCACCATACACCGGATAAAACTGAGATCATCGATTATTTTAAGGCCCTCCAAGACCGGATTTGCCGGGAGCTGGAAGCGGTAGACGGCAGCCATTTCCGAGAAGATTTGTGGGAACGGCCTGGTGGGGGAGGTGGCCGCACGAGGGTTCTGCAAGGCGAAGTCATTGAAAAAGGAGGGGTCAACTTTTCTGCTGTGCATGGGCAGATGCCTGCCCGCATCACACAAGCGCTGGGGGTCCCCTCCGGCAATTTTTTAGCTACAGGGGTCAGTATTGTACAGCACCCGGTGAGCCCTATGGTACCTATCATACATATGAACGTCCGCTATTTCGAAATGGACAGCGGCCTGTGGTGGTTTGGCGGCGGCATAGACCTGACACCTCATTATGTTGATACAGAAGACGCCTCCTGGTTTCATCAGGAGCTGAAAAAGGCCTGTGACCCGTACTCGCCAGAATATTACGGTAGGTTTAAAGCTTGGGCCGATGATTATTTCTATCTGAAGCACCGTAAAGAGACCCGGGGGGTAGGCGGGATTTTCTTTGACCGGCTCAACACAGAAAAGGAAGACCGCTCAAAAGCAGAGCTGTTTGCCTTTGTGCAATCGGTAGGGGAGCGGTTTGCCCCAATTTACACCCACTTGGTGCGAAAACATAAGGATGCCCCTTATGGAAAACCTGAACAGGAATGGCAGCGCCTGCGCAGAGGGCGCTATGTAGAGTTCAACCTCGTCTGGGACAAAGGCACCAAGTTTGGGCTGGACACCGATGGGCGGACAGAGTCGATACTCATGAGCATGCCGCCCCGGGCTGACTGGGTGTACGAGCACCGCCCCCTGCCTGGGTCGGCAGAAGCCCATACCTTGAGCTTATTGCGCAAAGGCATAGACTGGGTCACTGGCACAGCAAAGTGACCGTCTCCGTCCGGATGATGTTGCTCCTATTGCCGTCCCGGTCCTGTATCTGTATCTCGAAGGAGAACGTATCTGTTGGGTAATTGGGGTTGGGCTGGCAGCCGGTGCTCTGATCAGGGTAAAGGCAACAGATCTGAGAGGGCTGGTTGGGGAACCGCAAGGTGACTTCCCCAGAAATGCCATTGCCGACCCCCTCAGAAGGGATGACAGGCAGTTTTTTCACATCAACGAAACCGGTACGGCTATCGGTGAGGAAAACGTCCACTGTGGAGTCGTCGAAACCGAGGTTGCCGTCCCCATCGGTGAAGCCGAAGGTTAGGATAAGGGTATCGGAAGGTGTGCCCGCCCCGCCTTGGGGGAAAGTCAGCGTGTTGAAGCCAATATATTCGATGACCGGCTCTTCCGGGTAATCAGGGGGCTGTACACAGCTGAATGCGAAAAAGGCAAGCGCTGCAACCAAGGTGGAAATTTGTATGTTCATCGGCTTAAAGCTTTTTTACTGTGAATGAAATAACGTACCGTGAAGAGCTGATGCAGAAAATCAGGGAGGTCAGCCCAGAACGGTTCGAGGCTTTATCCCTAGAGGTTTTTCGCTATCAAGCGGCGAACAATCCCGTATACCGGCGTTACCTGAACTTGCTTGGGGCCTCCCCGGGGCACATTAGTAAGGTACGTGAAATCCCCTTTCTGCCGATCAGTTTGTTCAAAAAACACCTGCTTCAAACTGGCGAGTGGCAGCCGGAAAGGGTGTTCAGCAGCAGTGGGACGACTGGGAGCACTGCCAGCCGCCATGCGCTGCGGGACCCGGAGTGGTACCGGCAGCAGGCTAGGGCGGCTTTTGCCCATTTTTACGGGCCGGTCGAAGCGTACTGTGTCTTGGCGCTTTTGCCTTCTTATTTAGAACGCCAGGGCTCCTCCCTGGTTTTTATGGCGGAGGATTTTATCCGGCAATCGCATTACCCTGGCAGCGGTTTTTTCTTATACAACACTAAAGCATTGCTGGAAAGTATTCATCAGTGCCGGAAAAACGGCATCCCTGTCCTGCTTTTGGGAGTGAGCTTTGCCCTGCTTGACTTGGCAGAACAGCACCCCACCGACCTTTCTGGCTGTATCATCATGGAGACCGGCGGCATGAAAGGGCGGCGGCGGGAGCTTACTCGCGAAGAACTGCACGCCGAACTGAAAACAGCTTTTGGCGCAAGCCATATACATTCCGAATACGGCATGACTGAGCTGCTCTCGCAGGCCTACTCACAGGGGCAGGGGGCTTTCCGCCCGGCCCCGGCTATGCAAGTGTTGTGCCGGGAGGTGACCGACCCGCTGAGCATCCGCCCACCCGGCAAGTCAGGGGCCCTCAATATCATTGACCTTGCCAACCTCGATACCATCAGCTTTATCGCCACAGATGACTTGGGCCGCGTGCTGCCCGGCGGTGGCTTTGAAGTACTGGGCCGCCTCGACGACAGCGATATGCGCGGCTGCAACCTGATGGTAGCCGACTTGTAAAGGGTATCCGACCAGAGCTCTTGAAAAGCCAACCGGAAGGTTTATATTTGTCGACCAACTAAAAAGGACAGCTCTTGGCAAAAGGAAGCAAAACCCCCAAAGGCGGTAAGGTAACCCCGCTCATGCAACAGTACTTCAAAGTGAAGGCGAAACACCCTGACGCCATCCTGCTTTTCCGGGTGGGGGACTTCTACGAGACCTTTGGCGAGGATGCCGTCACGGCTTCCCAAGTGCTGGGCATTGTACAGACCAAGCGCAATAATGGGGGCAGTGATATCGAATTGGCAGGCTTCCCTTACCACTCCATGGATTTGTACCTGCCCCGCTTGGTCCGCGCAGGTTTCCGGGTAGCCATCTGTGAGCAGTTGGAGAAGCCGAGCCCGCAAAAGAAAATTGTCCGTAGAGGGGTAACCGAAATTGTTACGCCTGGGGTAGCCGTAGACGATAAGCTGCTCGACCATAAATCCAACAACTTCCTGGCTTCTGTTTTTTTTGGCAAAAAGGATATGGCCGGGCTCTCCCTTTTGGACGTGTCTACCGGGGAGTTCCTCGTTTGTGAAGGCAGCATCAGCTACATTGACAAGCTGGTGCAAAGTTTTAAACCCTCTGAAGTCCTTTTCCCCAAAGACCGGCAGAAGGCATTCCTGCAGCAGTTTGGCGATAAGCTGTACACCTATATGCTCGATGAGTGGGTATACACGCTGGATTATGCCCGAGAAAGGCTGCTCGAGCACTTTGAAGTCAAAAACCTCAAAGGGTTTGGGGTGGAAGATATGGAGCTGGCGCAGGTGGCCGCCGGCGCAACCTTGCACTACCTGGCGACCACGGAAAACAAAAACCTGGCCCACATCAACGGCCTAAGCCGCTTGCAATCGGAAGCCTACGTTTGGCTCGACCGCTTCACCATACGCAATTTAGAGCTGGCTTACAGCAACCACGATACTGGCGTACCGCTGATACAGGTGTTGGACCATACGGTTTCCCCTATGGGCGCGCGCTTGCTCAAAAAATGGGTGGTACTGCCTCTGACCAGCCTGCAAGCCATCAACAACCGCCTGGATGTGGTGTCTTATTTTACAAGTAATCAGGCCTTGGACCAGGAGCTTGGGCAGTATTTGCAACAGATTGGCGACTTGGAACGCCTCATTTCGAAAGTGCCCTTGGGCAAGATCAACCCCAGGGAGGTCAAACAGGTACAGCGTGCCCTTGATCTTATCCTGCCGATCAAAGAGCTGCTCGGCAGTGCAGAGAACTCACAGCTGGCTAAGATTGGGGAGGGGCTCAACCCTTGCCCCATTTTGAGGGCTGAAATCGAAAAGCAAATCGTGGAAGACCCGCCGGTGAACTTGTCCAAAGGCGGGGTGATGGCGGATGGGTTCAACGACGAGCTCGACGAGCTCCGCAATATTGTGCGCAACAGCAAAGACCTTTTGCTGGATATCCAAAAACGCGAAGTGAGCCGAACGGGCATTTCCAGCCTTAAAATAGGGTTCAACAACGTCTTCGGGTATTATCTCGAAGTGACCAACAAGTACAAAAATCAAGTGCCAGAGGATTGGACCCGCAAGCAGACTTTGACCAATGCAGAGCGCTACATCACAGATGAGCTCAAAAAGCTGGAGGGGAAAATTCTGGGCGCAGAAGAAAAGATATTGGACATTGAGGAGCGCCTGTACGAAGAGCTGGTCATCACGCTAGCGGATTACATACAGCCCATTCAGCACAACGCAGGTTTGCTGGCCAGGGTAGACTGTCTGCTGAGCTTTGCCAGGGCAGCGGCCCGCTATAACTATTGCCGGCCTGTGCTCAACGAAGGC
This sequence comes from Phaeodactylibacter luteus, assembly GCF_007993045.1. GTDB lineage: Bacteria > Bacteroidota > Bacteroidia > Chitinophagales > Saprospiraceae > Phaeodactylibacter > Phaeodactylibacter luteus. Next base: position 127,758 of record NZ_VOOR01000007.1, on the reverse strand, counting down.
ACCGGCATCACCATCCGGCAGGGGCGGCACCCGGTCATTGAGCAGCAGTTGCCCATCGACTCCCCCTACGTGCCCAACGATGTCCACCTCGATACAGAGGAGCAGCAGGTCATGATGATCACTGGCCCCAATATGGCCGGTAAGTCGGCCTTGCTGCGGCAGACTGCCCTCATCTGCCTAATGGCGCAGATGGGGTGTTTTGTGCCTGCTGAATCCGCAGCGCTTGGGCTAGTCGATAAGGTGTTCACCCGCGTAGGCGCTTCGGACAACATCTCCTCTGGTGAATCTACCTTCATGGTGGAAATGAATGAGACGGCTTCCATCATGAACAACATCTCCGACCGCAGCCTTATCTTGCTGGATGAAATCGGCCGGGGCACAAGCACATACGATGGGATTTCCATAGCTTGGTCAATTGCTGAATACTTGCACAACAACGGGCAGGCACGCCCCAAAACGCTTTTTGCCACCCACTACCATGAGCTCAATGAGCTGGCCAATAAGTTTGAACGGATCAAAAATTTCAGCATCGCCACCAAAGAGGTTGGCCAAAAAGTTATCTTTCTGCGGAAATTAGTTCCGGGAGGCTCTCAGCACAGTTTTGGCATACATGTAGCTAAGATGGCAGGCATGCCCCGTAGTATCGTGGAGCGCGCCGCCCATATCCTTACGCAGCTGGAGCAAAAATCCATCCAAACTGAAGAAGCGGGCAGCGGCGGCGTGAACGCACCGAAAGCAGATACTTCGAAAATCTCAACAGAAACCCTTCAGCTCAGTATCTTCGAAACGGTAGACCCCACTGCAGGCCGTATCAAGGAGGCCCTTCAAGACCTGAACATCAACAATATGACGCCGATAGAGTGCATGATGAAACTTAACGAGCTCAGGGGGCTGCTGGAAGAGTAGAGGAATGAAACAGCCCACCGGGGTGGGCTGTGGTGTCAAACGGCGATTGGGGTTTTGCAAGGGGGATTTCCTTTTCGGTGCCTCCCTGTTCAGTGTAGTAGCTATTTATTTGTTTGAACTGCCCTTATGACGCCGTTCTAGGGGGGAGTCACACTAAAGGATGAAAAATTATGGCAAAAATTGCATTGCTGGGCTATGGCAAGATGGGCAAGACTATTGCAAAGCTTGCCGAGGCTGCCGGCGACGAGGTTGTCCTGCGCATAGGTGCAGACAATGCTGAAGAATTGACGCCGGAAGCCCTGATGGCTGCAGATGTGGCGATTGACTTTAGCTTGCCAGCAGCTGCTTTCGGCAACATCTCCCTCTGCCTCGATGCCGGAGTGGCAGTGGTCAGCGGTACGACGGGCTGGCTGAGCCGTTTTGAAGAAGCTGTTGCCCACTGCCGGGAGCAGGGGGGCGCTTTTTTCTATGCTTCCAATTTTAGCGTAGGCGTCAACTTGTTTTTTGCCCTCAACAGGCATTTGGCCCGCCTCATGGCAGAGTGGCCTGCTTACCAGCCGGAGCTCACAGAGATACACCATACACAAAAATTGGATGCCCCAAGCGGCACTGCCATATCCCTGGCTGAGGATATCCTGGCGCACCATGCCCGCTTTGAGGGCTGGGGGCTTACTGGGGATGGGCTTTCGCCAAATCAGCTTCCGATCACGGCCGAGCGAGAGGGCGATGTCAAAGGTACGCACGAGGTCCGTTGGGCCTCCGACGTGGATGCCATCAGCATACGGCACGAGGCGCATACGCGGGAAGGGTTTGCCCGCGGCGCCTTGCAGGCTGCCCACTGGCTGATTGGGAAAAAAGGGGTGTTCGGTATGTCTGATATGTTGGGTTTGTAAAACGATGGAGATGAAGAAATGGAAATGGATAGGGAAGGCCATCCTGGCAATTGCCCTGGCCGTTGTGGCCTACGTGGTGTCCGTGCTGGCTTATGGCACTGCCAACGATTGGGTGCCTGAGCCTGTAGCTGCTTTGGAAAACCGGGGAGCTGAAGCTTTGCCCGAGATATCAGACAGCATCCTCAGCTTTGTGACTTGGAACTTGGGGTATGGCGGCCTGGGCGAGGAGTCAGAATTCTTTTTTGACCACGGCAGCATGTACTTTTCCTGGGGCCGCATGGTCCGGGCACCGCAGGAGGCGGTACAGAAGAACAATGAAGGGGTAGCCTTGTACACAGAGTCGCTCAAGTCAGACTTTTTCCTGTACCAGGAAGTCGATTTCCGCTCTAAGCGGAGTTATTTTGCCAATCAGTTCGAGCTCATCAAGGGGCTATTGCCTGAGTATGCGGCATTTTTCGCCCCCAACTACCGCGCTCCTGTCGTCCCGATCCCGGTATTTGAGCCTTGGCACCTTTATGGGGAGGTAGAAAGCGGGCTGGGGACTTTCTCCCGCTACCAGCCTTATTCATCAGAGCGCCTTCAGCTCCCCGGCGATTTCGGCTGGCCCACCCGGATTTTCCAATTGGACAGGTGCCTGGCTGTGCACCGCTTCCGCGTAAGCGGCGGCAAAGAGCTTGTGGCCGTCAACCTCCACAACTCTGCCTATGACAAAGGCGGGCAGCTCAAAGCTCAGCAGATGGCCTTCCTACAGCGTTTCCTAAAAGAAGAGTATGCTAAAGGGCACTATGTTATCGTAGGCGGAGACTGGAACCAAGTGCCCCCTTTCTTCCGTTTCGATGGCTACATGCCCGGCAAGACTCAGGGCTACACCCAGATCAACATCGAGCCGGATTTTATGCCGGAGGGCTGGCAGTGGGGGTACGACCCGCGCGTGCCGACTAACCGCAAAACAAAGACACCTTATGTTGCTGGCGAGACCTTTATCACCCTCATCGACTTCTTCCTCGTCAGCCCAAACGTAAAGATCAAAACCTTGAAAGGCATAGACCAACAGTTCCGCTTCTCTGACCATCAGCCGGTGTATATGGAAGTAGAATTAGGGGCAAGTGCTGAAAACTGAATTCATTATGAGGATTTTAATGGTTGTTTTATTGCTAGGCGCAATCATGGGCTGCCAGCCATCTGATGCACAAGATGCCCCCGCCCGCCCCGGTAAAGCCGACCCCGCTAGTTTGCCGGAAGGCTATTTGGTTGAGGACATACCGGGCTCCGAGGCGCAGCGTGTCGTGAAGCGGGATGAGGAAGGTAAGATAGCAGAGGAAGGCATGTTGTACGATGGGCTAAAAATGGGGGCATGGATCGCCTACCACGAGGGGGGCGTGTTCCCCGCCAAAATAACCACTTATGCAGAGGGCGTACAGAATGGCACTTACCTGGAGTTCAACACACGAGGCCACCTCACCCTGCGTGCAACCTACAAAAACAATAAGCTCGATGGCCCTTGGGCATTGTACAGCTTTGGCCGGCCGGAAAAGGAAGCCCACTACAAAAACGGCGAGCTCGATGGCGTTTACCTTGAGTATAACCGGAAGACGGGGAACTTACAAAAAGAAGCCCACTACAAAAACGGTGTGCAGCATGGCACTTACCGGTTTTATAGCGAAGAAGGCGAGGTCATGCTCGAAGTAGAGTATATAGACGGGGTGAAACAGGAAGGCTAGTGCCTCAAGCCATAAATCCTTGCCACCCCAAGTTTCGTTCTTTTCCGCCTACTCTTCGTTAAAGAACCGCACCTTTTGCTCGGGCTAAAGTCGCGAACCTTCGCCTTGATTAGCCGGAAAATAACTTCAACTTAAGTATCAGAGATTTATGGCTTAAGGCACTAGTGGTTTGTCAAGTGTTAATTTATGGGTTGAGTGGGAGCGAATTTTGAGGCTAAATCAAGGCGGATGTTCCCGCGCATAGCAGCGCTACGTAAGGGGTTGTCCAACGGAGAGTAGCCTCAAAAGCCGCCGCAGGCAACCCCTAGTTTTAGCCTTGACAGACCACTAGGGCATATCTGGAGCTCCTTCCTGCCGCCAGTCAAGCGCTTGCTGAACTGAACGCAAACCAGATTGCCGTTTTTGTAGGCCTGCCCCTGACGTAAGGATGAGGGGGCTGCCCCTGCCCGCTGGCAGGTGCCGCTATGCTACGGGGCTCGCTATCCGCTCGGCCTTATCAGGCTTACCACCCCTGCGCAGCGCTAGCCCAATGCCAGGTTATAAAGCCCGAAAAGCGTAAGCGGCTGCGGCATTTTGGTTTGCGCCCGATAGCCCACTAAACTCAAACACAGCGGCTTTGCCAAGGCCCTGCCGGCTATGCTGACGAGCGGGTAGGCATATCTTGCTAAACCCCTCCAGGCTAGTTTTAAGCTGATGGATTTTTGCAACACCAGGCCCTCAATGCTGTTATAGGGGGCATACAGACTAATCCTGCTTTACTGTTATGGAGCCATTACTGCCTTTATTCCCACTTCAATTGGTTGCCTTCCCCGGGGAAGCCCTCAACCTTCACATTTTTGAGCCCCGCTACCGGCAGCTTTTTGCTGAGTGCGAAACGGATGGCATCACCTTTGGCATCCCTGCATTCCTCGACGGTAAGATCATGGAAGTGGGGACGGAAATGCGGCTTGTCTCTATTGAGAAAAAGTACGACAGCGGGGAGCTCGATGTCAAAACAGAAGGGGTCCGGCCTTTCCGCATAGAACAGCTTTACCGTAAAAGCCCGGGCAAGCTGTACGCTGGCGCTGAAGTGGCCTGGCTGGATTATGCCCCACAGCCCGGCGATCCCATTGTGAGCGCCCGTATACTCGATATGACAGAGACGCTTTTTGGCCTGCTGCAGATCCGCAAACCTCTCCCGGAAGACCCTGCCGCCTTGCGCACCTTTGAACTCGCCCACCATGTCGGCTTTTCCCTAGAGCAGGAGTATCAGTTCCTTTGCATCCCAACGGAGATGGCCCGCCAGGCTTATATGGAGGAGCACCTCGAAAAACTGCTGCCGGTGGTGAGGGAAATGGACAACCTCCGTAAGCGTGCCCAGCTCAACGGGCACTTCAAAGAGCTCAAACCGCCACAATTCTGATCTGATGGATACCTTGGCTTTTAAAACCCATCTTTTAGCCACTTGCTATATGCTGGGCTTGATCTGGTTTGTGCAAGTAGTGCATTACCCGCTCATGGGCAAAGTCCCTGCCCAGGCTTTTGTGGGGTACGAAAGGCTGCACACTCGGTATACCTCTTGGGTGACCGCCCCGCCTATGCTGTTAGAGTTGGGTACAGGCTTATGGCTGCTCCTCCAATTTCCCGGGCACCTCCTGCTTTGGGGCAATGCGGTTGGCCTGTTGTGGCTATGGGCCTCCACCTTTTTCATTCAGGTGCCCCTGCACAATCAGCTCAGCCAGTCTTTTGATGCTGTTGTGCACCGAAAGCTGGTGCAAACGAATTGGGCGCGCACGGTGGTATGGTCCATCCGTGCGCTCCTCTTGCTCAGCTTGTGGTAGCTTCTGCTAAAATTTAGGGCAGAGCACGGTCTCATCATCGTACTCCCCGAGGTAAGCGATGGAAATTTCGAAAGCCCCGCGCTGTTTTCGCTGACTGCCCACGGCATCGATACGGGCATCGTAGCTGAAGCCGAGCAGGAAATTGCTGTACTCTATGCCCACCATGCCCACCACGGCATCTAGGGTGAGCTGCTCATCAAAGCTGCTGACGGGGCGCACCCAGCCTCCGGTATGAAGCGCAAAACCGTTGATCTCGTCAAGGACAAAGCGGAAGTTAGCCCCACCGTTCATCGCCAGGTGAGGCCCCTGTGCATACACGAGCGCCCTGGGCTGAAGCGAGATGCCAAGCCCAAGCGGGATGCTGAGGTTCACATAGGCGCTGTATTTGCGGTGTAAGAAGTCAGTGCTGCCCAGTTCCGGGTTTTCTTCATTGTAGAAAAAGCTGATTTCTGGCTCTAGCACGTGGTGCATGGCTGCGCCGGCGTAGACGCCCATGCCCCGGTTGGGCGCATAAGTGTAGTTGATGCCCAGCCCGATATCCCCGTAGGCAAAATTGTTAGGGGGAAGGATTTCGGCAGTAGGGTTGGTATAGCCGTTGTCCCCCGCAAACTGGTCCTCGAAGTTGAACCTTTCGTAGCTAAAGTTGCGCTGTGCAATGCCCACCTGAAAGCCCGCGCTCAGGAATTGATCGTTGGAAGGGCTCAATGATTTATGGAAAGCGGCTGTAACGTTGATTTGGTTGTTGGAGAAGCCGAGCTTGGGCACCCGGTCATTGTAAAAAAGGACGCCAACGCCAAAAGCATCCTTATATCTTTTCCCTGCCCGGTCGAGCTGAAACCGCAAATCTACCGCACCGGCGTAGGTTTGAAAAGGGGCCTGGTCCCGATAGATCAGGGCCACCCGGTATTTTCCCTGGAAAGTGCCGCTCAGCGCAGGGTTGAGGGTGAGCGGGGCAGAAAAAAACTGGGTGAAGTGCTGGTCTTGGGCACTTGCGGTGGAAGCGCAGAGGAGCAGAGCGAGTGAAATCCAGATAATCGGTTGCCTCATAGGGAGAGTTGCTTGTCTTTTGTTGTGCGGTCAAAGGTAAGAAATCCGCTGGGCCGCGGCCAGCTGTTTTTCGAAATACCAAACGGCATTTTGGCAATATTTATTATTTTTGAACACGTGCGGGGCCAAGGTGTTCCCTCTTCCCGCAATAACGAGCCCCGGGGCGCCGGAAAAACCACTTGCATGTCCTTTGTCATTTGCCCACTTAGCATAGTGCCGATTCGAAGCAGCGCGACGGATACCAGTGAAATTGTATCCCAAATGCTGTTTGGGGAGCTGGCAGAAGTCCTTGAGGCTAAAGGGCGGCAATGGATCAAAGTGCGCTGTACTTGGGACAACTACGTGGGCTGGGTAGCAGCCAATCAGCTCAAAGCGATCACTCCGGCTGAGCACAAAGCTTTTTCTGCCCACTTTGCCTACAGCTTGGAGCTTTTTCAGCCGATCATGGCCGATAATCAGGTTGTGCCCATTGTCTTGGGCTCCTGCCTTCCTAATTTTGATGGGATGCGCTTCCGCCTCGACGGCGTCAGCTATACCTTTAGCGGGCAGGCTGTGTTCCCTGAGCACATCAAGCCATCAGCCGAGTTTATCATCAAAATGGCGCGCCGCTACTTGCACGCCCCCTTCCTGCACGGCGGGCGGTCCCCTATGGGCATAGATGCAGCTGGGCTGGTACAGATGGTCTTCAAAATGGTTGACATTACCTTGCCCCGTGAGGCTGGGCAGCAGGTGTACACAGGGAATGTCGTTGACTTTGTGCAGCAAGCGCTGCCCGGAGATGTGGCTTTCTTCGAAAACAGGGCCGGCCGGATTTCCCACTGCGGGATCATCTTGCCGGACGAGGAGATCATCCACGCTTACGGCAGTGTGCGCATTGACAAACTAGACCACTATGGGATTTATGACCGGGGGCAGGGGCGGTATACCCACCGGCTTAGGGTAGCTCGCCGTATGCTCAAAGGCCGGGCGCTCACCCAAACAGAACCTCGCCGGATAAGCGCCCGCATCCCGAATCAGGTACAGCTTTTTTAAACAGCCCGGATGATGTCGTATTGGGTGAGGATGTGCAAGTTGCCAGCCTTATCTTTGGCCATAACGGCAGGGATGGTCCGATCGACATACTGGCTTAGCTTGCTGAAGGGCAGGTCTTCAGCCACCATAGGAAATGGCGCGCCCATCACTGTGGAGAGCTGTTGCTCGGCATGCGACATGGGGTTCTCAAGCAAATAAGAAAGCACGGCCGTCTCTGTTATCGAGCCCACCATCGTGCCCGCTTCCATTACAGGCATCTGAGAGATGTCGTGCTCCTTCATCATCTTAAAGGCTTTTTGAACGGTATCCGAAGATTCGACGGTCAGGAATTGCTGATTGCCTTTCATCTGCAGCAGGTCGCGCACACACAGTTCTCGCTCGAGGAAGCCACGGTCTCGCATCCAGTCGTCGTTGTAAATTTTGCCGACATACCGGCTGCCATGATCGTGGATGACAACGACCACAACGTCGTCTTTGGTCAGCTGATCTTTCATTTGCAGTAAGCCGGCAACAGCTGACCCGGCAGAGTAGCCAAGCAGCAGCCCTTCCTCCCGGGCCAGCCGGCGGGCCATCAGTGCCCCATCTTTGTCCGTCACCTTTTCGAAGTGGTCGATGACGTCGAAATTTACATTCTTGGGGATGATGTCCTCACCTATCCCTTCAGTGATGTAAGGGTAGATCTCTTTTTCGTCAAACTCCCCGGTCTCGTGGTATTTTTTGAATACAGAACCGTAGGTGTCAATGCCCCAGACCTTGACGTTCTGATTTTGTTCCTTCAGGTAGCGCCCCGTACCAGATATTGTGCCACCGGTGCCTACGCCCACCACCATATGGGTGATTTTGCCTGCTGTCTGTTTCCAAATTTCCGGCCCGGTCGTCTCATAGTGGGCGGTGCGGTTAGAGAGGTTGTCGTATTGGTTGCACCAGTAGGAGTTAGGGGTCTCTTGGCTCAGGCGGCGGGCTACGCTGTAATAAGAGCGCGGATCTTCAGGGGTGACATTGGTGGGGCAGACGATGACTTCTCCGCCCACTGCACGCAATAGGTCGATTTTTTCTTTGGACTGCTTGTCTGTTGTCGTAAAGATGCACTTGTAGCCTTTTACGGAAGCGGCCAGGGCCAGCCCCATGCCCGTATTGCCTGAGGTGCATTCAATGATCGTCCCTCCGGGTTTGATGTCGCCCCGGGCTTCTGCGTCTTCCAGCATTTTCAATGCCATGCGGTCTTTGATGGAATGCCCCGGGTTGAACGTTTCTACTTTCATGAGCACCAAGGCGGGGATGTCCTTTACTACTTTATTGAGCTTTACCAGGGGGGTGTTCCCTATGGTCTTGAGGATGTTGTCGTAATACTCCATTGGTCTTATATGGTTTTGCCGCAAAGGTATCAAAATAGGGGGGAAGAAAAGTGGTGTTTTCGTCTTGAGTTGGGAGCGCTGCAGGGGGGGCTTTTCAGCGCGGCCGCAAACCCAAATGCCGCTTGCGTTTAAGCTTTCCGGGCTTTTGCCTGGCATTGGCCTAGCGCTGCGAAGGGGTGGTAAGCCCGATAGGGCCGAGCGGACAGCGAGCCCCGTAGCATAGCGGCACCTGCCCGCTGGCAGGTGCAGGCCCCCTCATCCTTACGTCAGGTGCAGGCCCTAAAAAAACGGTAATCTGGTTTGCGCTTTTCAGCGCTGCGTGCTCAGCGGTGGTATTTTACTTTGACAAAAAAGCGGGGGTCTATAGCTCCGAGCAGCTGTGCGACTTGAGGCGAGACCACAACGACAATATCATCTTTGTAGGCCGTATCTGGTATGCGCCCCACTACTTTGGCGTACACAGTGCGCCGGCTCATTGGGTTGTGGATAGAAACGACAGAGCCGATTTTTGCAGTCCGGTGCAAAGCCAGCAAGTCAGCAGCCATGTTGAGGTCTTTGGGCCAAAAGGCAGCGCCTTGGCTTTCGCGGATACGCTCCTGGTTGGCCTGGTAAATAAACAGCTTTTGCAGGGCAGCATTGCGCTCGCCAAGCACGCCCCCAACATGCTTGCGCAGGCTATCGGGCACCCCTTCAACCGAAAGCCACCCGATAAGCAGCAGCTGATTGGGTTTCAGGTTGTGGTCTAACAGCCCATTGCGGGCCATCATCTCTTCGAGCGGGATGTTGAAATAGCTTTTAGCTATGCGGTACAGCGTATCACCTTTGCGCACCATATAATAAGCAGGGGCGTATTCTCCAGGGCGCATGTCTTGCATCCAATATTTGCGTATGGCTTTGGGCGGCAGGGGGATGTAGACAGGCATACCGTAGTACATGCTCTGTGGGCTGAGGCCAGGGTTGAAAAAGTATAGCTCATTGACGGACAGGCCATAAAACCGGGCGAGGGAGTAGAGGGTCTGCCCCGGGGCCAGGTAGTGCGTCATCAACGGCTGCTGTAGCTGCCCCATACTCAGCAGCACGGTGTCTTTGGCGGTCAGGTATTGCAGGCTGTCGCCGGTGAGGGTAGCGGCGTTGGCCCCAAGGGCCGGAGCAGACAGCGACAGGGCAGCGAGCAAGAAGAGGGTAGGGAGGTGAAGGTTCATGTTTTGGGGTATTTACCCTTGTTGTTTAATCAAGTTGTTTGCTAAAGTGTTCCCCTGTAGCCCGGTTGGCGCTTAGAGATGTTGGGATTTTGGCCTTCTATCCGAAAACTAGGGCCTCAAGCCATAAATCCTTGCCACCCCAAGTTTCGTTCTTTTCCGCCTGCTCTTCGTTAAAGAACCGCTCCTTTAGCTCGGGCTAAAGTCCCAACACGCTCTAAAAACTGGGCACGGATGGGAAAAATAAGTAATTCACTCCACTTCTACCTTCTTTTCGCCGCCTGCGCTACCTTAGGGGCGGAAAACAACAGCGCTTATGCCTAAAGAAATAATTGTCGTCATCCCCGCCAGGTATGCGAGTACCCGCTTCCCCGGCAAACCGCTGGCCCTGATCGGCGGCAAGCCTATGGTACAGCGGGCTTATGAACAAGCTGCTTCCACGCCTATGGTCAACCGGGTCATTGTAGCTACTGACGATCAGCGCATCAAAAAGGTGGTGGACGGCTTTGGGGGGGAGGCTCAGATGACCGACCCCGGCCACCTCAGCGGCACCGACCGTGTTGCCGAAGTGGCTGCGGGGCTGCCTGCAGAGAGCATCATTATCAATGTGCAGGGGGATGAGCCCTTCATCCGCCCGGCCCAGATTGTCAAAGTTGCGGAGCCATTGCTCGGGGGGGGCGTGCCTGTGAGCACGCTAGCCTCGCCTATCGGCCTGGCAGAAGAGCTGTTCAGCCCCAATGTAGTCAAGGTAGCCATCAGGCAAGATGGGCGGGCGATGTATTTCAGCCGCGAGCCTATTCCCCATCAGCGGGGGCTTGAACGTTCGGAATGGGACCTTGGCAAAGGGTATTTTAAGCATATCGGCATGTATGGTTTTCAGCGGGAAGCGCTATTGAGCTTGGCTGCCCTGCCTCCCGGGAAGTACGAACAGCTCGAATCCCTAGAGCAGCTTAGGTGGCTTGAGGCGGGTTTCGATATTGCGGTAGGGGAAGACTTGTCTGACACGATCGGGATTGATACCCCTGAAGACTTGCAGGCTGCCGAACGGTGGCTTGCCAGCAGAAGAGGGCTTGGGCCAGGCTGAACAATTTGGCCTAGCTAGCCTTTTAAAGTTGAATAATTTGTAGTTTTCGGAAAGGGCCTGAGCTGTTCATCCTGGCTAGGCCTTCGTTCCGTATATTATTCGGAAAGCATTCAGCTTAAATGGCACTTTATGTGGAGGCAAGCATTACTATTTCTCATCCCCTTGTTTTTGAGCACTACGGCCCGCGCTCAGGCAGATTACCGGGTTATTGGGGCTGCTCAGCTGATCGAGCAATCTTTCGAAAGCGATTTTTTCGTTAGCCAAGTGGTCGATGACCGTGCTTTCCGTGCCAATTTGGGCATAGTCAACCGAGGGGCAGACCGCAACTTGAAGCGGCCTTTAATTTTGGAAGCCCATTTTTGGGAACACCTTACCGCCCGGGCCCAGCGTTGGGCGCGCCCTGCTGAAGGGGCAGATGCTGTAACCGTGCGCGTAAAGGAGCTTTTCTTTTGGGAGCACCTTTATCAAGATGATGAGGGGCAGGGGTTTATCCGTTTGAAAGTCAGCTTTGAAACAACAGACGGTAAACAGCAGGAGATCGCTCTTCAGCTTTCCGGGCCCCACCTTACCGTTGCCCACGGGCATTCGCCCAGGCTTGAAGACGCCTTTTTTCAGTGCCTTCAGCGCTATCAGCAGGTTAGGCAGCACGGCAGCGCCTATGTGCATGCAGCCAATAGTAGCAGTAGCCGGGCTATACCTGCCAATGCCAGTGCAAAAAACTTCTTAGACCTGCACAACGGCAGCCTGGCCCCTTTCACCGGGCGGCTGAAGCCTATCTCGAGGAAAAACCTGAACCGCTTCTCCCTGAAAAGCCGCAAGGATCAGGAAAAATCAGACTTATATGCCATTAAGGTAGGGCAGGAGTGGTTCCTTAGGGGCTATACTTACCCCGGTGGCGGCAACTACTTTACCCGGGTGCTGGAGTCAGGCCGGTATTGGTTCCTGATCGACCGCATGTACACCGAGCCGGATTCAGACCTATTTGGGCGGGGTGTTTTTGCTGGCTCCATGGCCGGCATTGTGCTCGACACTTACACCGGGGTGCCACATATCGTCAACGATGAGTTTATGGAGGAACTATTGGAAGGGTACCCCGACCTGAAAGGGAAATACATCTTTCAGGACATCTTGGACAACCCTGTGCAGCTCGGCCGCATTCAGGCGGTAATCGCAGAAATCAATAGCCGGTACGAGGGTGGAGGCTAAACCGTAAAGCCTCCATCTGCAGTATAAACCCCTCCCGTGCAGTAGGCACTCGCTGAAGAGGCTAGGAAAAGCCCGAGCCCTGCTATTTCTTCCGGCTGGCCTACCCGGGGTAGCGGGAGCTGCGCAAGGGCGTATTTCAAAATCTTCTCATTGCCCCACAGCGCCTCGCTGAATTTGGTCTGGACCAGGCCCGGGCAGATTACATTGGCGCGCACCCCGTGCTGCCCCCACTCTTTGGCCATGACTTTCGTTAGGGAAATCAGCGCAGCTTTGCTGACGCTGTAGATGCCCAACTGATGCTCTGGAGAAAGCCCGCCAACGCTGCTGATGTTGATGATGCTGCCTGATTTTTTCGTTTTCATGTCCGGCAGAGCTAAGCGGGCGAGCTCAAAGGGGCCCTGTACGTTCACTGCCATGATTTTTTGGAAAGCCCACTCCGGTGTATCCTCAACGGGGCCGAAGACAGGGTTGGCCGCAGCGTTGTTGACAATGATGTCAATGGGCCCTACCGCAGCTTTAGCTTCCTCCCACAGTGCAGCAATCTGTTCCATGTCGCCCATATTGGCTGCTATACCGATAGCCCCCTGCCCAATGCTGTTGGCGGTTGCCGCTACCGCCTCCTGTTTCCTGCTGCTGAGGACGACCTTTGCGCCCGCCCAAGCTAGCTGTTTGGCGATGGCTAGCCCAATACCTTTGCTGGCACCGGTTACAATTGCGGTTTTACCGGAAAGATCAAATGCCTGAAAAGCTTCCATATATTGGCTTAGGTTGGAATGTATTAGATAGCTCTCAAGATACAAAAATGGGGCAACAGCTGATGCTATTGCCCCATTTTGCGGACAGCAACCGCAACCTACAGGTGCAAGCGCTCTTTGCGCCCGAGCAGCTGCTCTTCAGACTCCCGGCGCTCGGGGTCATCTACGCAGCAGTCTACAGGGCAGACGGCTGCGCACTGTGGCTCCTCATGGAAGCCCATACATTCGGTGCATTTATCGGGCACAATATAGTAGAAGTCATCAGAAATGGGATCTTGCTGAGCGTAGGCATCCACTTCTTTTCCATCTTCCAATTTGTAAATGCCTTCAACACCTGTCCCATCCGCGATGGCCCACTCTACTCCGCCCTCATAGATGGCATTATTGGGGCATTCCGGTTCGCAAGCGCCGCAGTTGATACATTCGTCTGTTATGATGATGGCCATGGTAGAAGCTGTTTTTTGTAAAAAATCGGCAAGCGGTCATTGCTCGCCTTTGGTCAGACAACACCGGCTTGCCGGTATGGTTTGACGCCACTGCAAAAATAAGCAAAACGGTTCAATAAGGAAGGCAGGAGGGTAGAAGTTTCCATTGGGGCAAACCAGATGGTCGTTTTTTGGGCTTGCCCCCTCCGCAAGGATAGGGGCCTGCCCCTGCCAGAAGGCAGGTGCCGCTATGCTGCGGGGCTCGCTGTCCGCTCGGCCCTATCGGGCGTACCCCCCTTCGCAGCGCTAGGCCAATGCCAGGCTATAAAGCCCGGAAAGCATAAACACCTGCAACATTTTAGTTCACGCCCGTTTCCACTTTGCCAATTAGCCAGAAAGGAGGAAATCCGTGAGCTGACTGGTGAAAAGGGTGGGCTGCTCCATCCACGGCAAATGCCCGGCTTGGGGCAGTATGGCCAATTGCTGCCTTGGGATCAGCCGGGCAGCTTTATGAGCATGCGAAAGTGGGAAAAAGGTTTCGTCTTCCCCCCAGATGATCAGGGTAGGCATGCTCACCGATCGCAGTTCCTCATCCGTAAAGGTGCGGACCGCTTTCCCTCTGCCGAGGAAAAACGGGTAACGGCCTCCGGGCTTCCGTATGACCTCCATAGAGTACCGGTGCCAGGCAGGGTGGGCAACTGAAGGGTCTTTCATTACATTATTGCCCAACAGCCGGCCCCAAAAATCGGATGGGAATAGCCGGTAGAGCACCATTTTGGGGATGATGCTGCGGTCCCAGTCATCGCTTAGCCCGGCAGCATCTGACAGTACAAGCTTCCGGACCTGTCCGGGGTGCTTTAGGCTGTAGGCCAGGCTCACTGCCCCGCCCTGTGAGCTGCCTGCCAGGAAAAAGGAAGGGATATCCAGCTTTTCTATTAGCGCAGCAAGCCAGCGGGTATAGAAATCCTGGCTGTAATCTCCCCAAGGCTTATCTGACTCCCCGTACCCGGGCTTGTCCGGTGCAATCACTCTGAAGTTGCGGGCTAGAGAAGGGAGGATCTTATACCAGTTCACTGCGCCACCGCCTGCACCGTGCAGCAACAGCAGGGCCGGGCCTGCACCGGCGGTGAGGTAGGAAGTTTTTATGCCGGCTGCCTCAACATAGGCGTGATCAACGGCTGCTTCTTGGCGCATGAGCTGTAAGAGCGTTTCAAAATTGGAGGGTTGTGGCATACGGCTTGAACGAAATTTATAAAACGCTTCTAGCTTTGATCGCCAGCCTGTCCCCGGTGCCTACGCCGGGGACAGGCTGGGCGCTGATCATTTCAGGATAATAAAAGGCACACGCTCGCCCGATGGGGTTTGCAGCCAATATTGCCCAGCTGGCCAGCCTGCGGTAGGCCAGGAGGAGCGCCCGCTGGGGAGGGGCAGGGTGAGCACAAGCTGCCCATAAGCATTGTAGATTTTTAGGGGGGCAGTGCTCGGCAAGGGCTGATACTTCACCCATACCTTATCCCTTGCGGGGTTGGGGAAAACTTCCGGGAGGGCAACAGGTGCCACAGAAACCGTGCCGGTGGAAGAAAGGGTTACTTCCTGGCAGGTTTGGGCAGTGCCCCAAGCGTTGGCAGCTGTAAGGCAGACCTCATAGGATCCGGGCGAGGCATAGGTATGCTCGGGGTGTTGTAGCGTACTGCTCCCCCCATCGCCAAAGTCCCAAAACCAAGAATCGGGTGAAAGGCCAGAAGCGTCGTTAAATTGGACAAGGAGCGAAAAAGCTTCATAGCCGAATGCTGCCACAGGGGTAGAGTCCGGGAGCGCTGATACCATTAAGTTGGTTACGGTATTGGTGATAATGGGCGGGTTGAAGTCAAAATAAATGCCAGCAGTATTTTCGATAGGGGTGTTCTCGTCCAGCCCGGGCAGGGCCTCAATTTCAAATTGGACAAAACCATGGCTGCCCGGCTCATTGGTTGTGCTGTCGGGCAAAAGTATATTGCGGAAGTGGAAGGCGGCTTGCCCATCATCGTATAGCGTAGCTTCATAGGGATGGCTGCTTGCGCCCGGCTCAAAAGTCTCCCAGTTGAGCTCCTCTGAAAGCTGATCGCGCAAAACGACGTTGAAGGCAGTGTCTGTACCTGTGTTTTGGAAGCGGATGGTATAGCGCAGCGGCTCGTCAAACAAGGTGTAATTTTGGCTAAAAGGGGGCTGTTCTGCTCTGGCCGGATGGGCCAGCTTGTCGTTGGGGTCGTAAGCACAGTTGATGATGGAAGTGAATGCAAAAACCTCGGCAGGAAGGGCTTCCCCCTGCGCATTGTAAGGCACTAGCCCCGAAGGGAGGTCCAGCGCACTGCCGATGAATTCCACCCCCGCTATTTCCATGTTCAGGTTGATGGACCGGCTTTCACCCGGCTGAAGGGCTGAGAAACTCCAAAACAGGGTATCGCCTGATACGGAAGAAGGGGCAGGGGAAGCATCGATATAGGTTGCCAACTCATTGAGGGCCAGGAAAGCCTGCCCATCGAAGGGCCAGCAGCCATCGTTATTGAAGTTGAGCCAAAAAGGCACAGTAAAGCCGCAGCGGGTTGGTGCGGAAGCAAGGGTCACACTGCCTTCTGGCGTTTCCGTATTGGGGCTTACGCCAAACAGAAGGGTGTCTACAGGAGTCCCATCAAAAACGATCTCATAGCTGCCGGGCATAGTGGTCAGTGACCAGCAGTCGTCTAGCTGAGGGCTAATGCTGTAGGTGCCTTCCGCCCCATAAACGGAAAAACGCCCTTCGCTGTCTGAGAAAACAGCCAAAGCTTCGGGCGCTACCGTGATAGGGAAACGGTCAAGTAGGTATTCGCTAGTATCGCGCAGCCCATTAGCATTTTCATCAAAAAATACGGCCCCGGATACGCCTACGTCATTCGCCAGGTTGTAAGAAATGATAGCCCTGTCTATGCCTCCGTTAGGTGGAGATTCGGCATTGCCGACAATATCCAGATCGCCATCGTTGTCCAGATCGGCTAGTTCAAAACCGCGTACTGCGATGGCAGCGTTGGGGATGGGCAATGGAGGAAGGAAGCTGCCACCTCCCTGGCCTTCAAGCCATTGCATAGGGAAGTCCTGGTATCCGGAGGTGATGATATCCAGCTCCCCGTCGTTGTTGTAATCGGTCAAGGCAAATTTTTCCATGGCGGGCCCTCCAATGTAGATGGGCTGCTGAGGGCCGAAAAAGCCGCCCCCTGTGCCTGGCCACCAAGCAATTTGGTCATTGCCGCCGAAGCTGTTGTCTGCCGTGGCGATGATATCCATTAGCCCATCACCGTTGAGGTCAGCGGCTTGTGCATACAGGGCGGTGGTGAAGTCGTTTGCAATGGTTTGTAGGCTGACAAAATTCCCATTTCCCTGGTTGAGGCGGTAATCTATGGCAGGGGACTCCCCCTGGCAAAAGACAAGGTCGTTCAGCCCGTCCCCGTTTAAGTCAGCAGCGAGGACGTCCAAGACGCCGACGGCTTCTTCCAGCAAGTAAACGAAGTTGCCCCAGCTGTCGCCATTGTTCCGGGCCCACCCCACATATCCTGTGGGCTGGCCGTTAAAGCCGGGCGAAGCCCAGAGCATATCGAGGTCGCCATCGCCGTCCATATCTGCCATCTGTAGGTCCCGTTTATAAAAATAGCCGCTCTCGAAGGGCGGGGTAGCAGCGAAGGTGCCGTCTGCATTGTTCAGATATACACAAAACATGCTTTGATTGGTGGCATCGTCGGCTACACTGCCTGCAAGCACATCGGGCCAGCCATCGTTGTTGAAATCAAAAACAGCTATGCTGGCCGGCTCATAGTTGTGCCGGCGGGCGATGAGCCTAGGCTGGGAGTAGCCATGGCCTTCATTTCTCACCCAAATCAGGGCATCGCTGCCGCTTGACCCCAATACTACGTCGGGCCGGCCATCCTGATCCATATCTGCTACAACAGGTATGCTTACTTGAGAAACGCCGAGCTCGAGCAGGGCCGGGGGCGAAAAGGTGCCTCCACCTTCAGAGGCCAGCCACAACAGGGCTTCTTTAGGAGGGTTTGGGCGGTTGATGCCATAGAGGATATCCGGAAGCCCGTCCCCATTGAGGTCGGGCAGGTCCAAAAAGCGTTGATGGGCGGCATAGTCCTGTAGCTTGATGTCTGGGCCAAAGTGGCCCGTGCCGTCATTTTGAAACCAGCCGACTTCACCGTACCTATGGCAGGAAACGAGGTCAAGGTCTCCGTCGCCGTCCATATCGCCTGCTTGCACAAAATAGTTGCCATAGGCTGGCAAGAGGGTATCGGGTGCAGCGAAGGAGCCATGGCCTAAATTGCGGAAAAGGGCAAGCCCGGCGCCCCCGTCATCTTCATTGCGGCTTGAGCAGACGATATCTGGCCAGCCATCCCCGTCAAAATCCCCGATGTCCAATGAATTGGGGCCGAGGTGGGTTTCGTTGATGATCTGGTAGTCCGCAAAGGTGCCGTCTCCGAGGTTTTCGTGCCAAGACAGGCGGTTGTCGGAGTGGGCCGCTACGACTACGTCCAGCTTGCCATCGCCATTTAGGTCTTCGGCCTGTACGCTATTGGCCGCATCATGGCCGGCAGCAATCAGCGAAGGCGCCCCAAAGGTGCCGTCCCCGTTTCCGGGAAGCCAGGCTACACCCTGGCCTTGGCCGACAAGGGCATCGGGCAGGCTATCGCCATTGAGGTCCGCCAGGTATAGGTCTAGTACGGGCCCCGGTGAATAAATGATGACTACCGCCCCAAAGGTGCCGTCCCCGTTATTGAAGTGAATGCCAATCCCTTCATTATAGGAAGCCAATAAAAGGTCTTCATCCCCATCTGCGTCAATGTCAAATGCAGTGAGAGACCGGTAAAGCTGATCGGCAAAGCTGATCGGGCGCTGGTGCCCAAAGGTGCCATCTGCCTGGCTGGGCAGCCAGAATAAGCGCTTTGCAGTGGCACAAATGACATCTGTACGGCCGTCTCCGTCTACATCAGAGCCAATACTGAATTGTACGTCTCCAACTTCGTCAAAAAGGTCAAAGGGAGGGGCAAATTGAGCAGACAAAAAGATGGAATGCAATAGCAGCATCCCGGTGGCCAGGGCTTTATCCATTATTGAGGTTTAGAGGTAAGAACGGTAAGTTAACCAAAATTATCGGGAACGAGCGAGCTCTTCCGTGCGCCGCCGCAGCTCATCGAGCAAATCCTGCCGGCCAAGGCCTGCGAGCTCAGCGTAAGGTATAGGGCTGCCAATACTGAGGTGGATGGTAGCCCCGATTTTATTCCGCAATTCATAGAGCAGTAGGCTGAGCCTAAGGTTCATGCTGATTTGGCTGGCCGCCTGGAACAATCGGCTGTTCTGCCCATGGAAATAAACGGGGACTACGGTGGCTTGGGAAAAAGCGATCAATTTGGCGGAGAACCGTTTCCATTCGAAATCGCGGGCCGGGCGCCAAAACTGAGGAGGGGCAGTGGCGACCCCGCCGGCTGGGAAGATGGCAATGGCAGCCCCTGCTTTTAACCGCTCCATAGCGCTGCTACGGGTTTCCAGGTTCGTCCGTGCAGCAGCTTTAGTCTCTCGGAAATCTATTGGGAGCAGGTGGCTTTTTAGCGTAGGCTCCCGCGTGAGCACTTCGTTGACGAGCACGTAAAACTCCTCCCGCACTTGGCTGGCTAAGTGGCCAAGGATGAGCCCGTCGAGTACACCGAATGGATGGTTGGCGACAAAGACAAGGGGGCCTGAAGAAGGGACAGCTGCAAGGGCTGCTTCGTCGTAAGACAATGACACGTTGAGCTTGTCCAAAACGGCTTTCCAGATTGCAGCTGTGGCTGGTGCTTCAGCTTTGACTTCCTGGTACAACCGTTCGAGCCGTTTGCGCCCGGTAGCGAGCTCCACAGCATGGATTACGGCTTTCTTCAGCGGGCCATCGTCTGGGGAAGCATAGCTAAGGCGGTGTGGCGCAGGCTTTTCCATAGGGGGTCAATCTTCCCAGAGGTTGTTGAACATGCGCCAGACTTCATCCTTGACCAAGGGGTTGGCCGTGATGGTGATGGGCTCCTGCCGTACCGGATGCACGAAGGACATCGACCGGCAGTGCAGGTGGATGTTGCCATCTGGGTTAGGGTAAGGGGCCCCGTACTTGATATCGCCCCGGATGGGGCAGCCCATGTGAGACAGCTGCACCCGGATTTGGTGGGGGCGGCCAGTATGCGGGTTGACCTTCAGCAGGTGATGGTTGCCAATTTCAGAAACCAGCTCATAATCAAGGGAGGATTCCTTGGCGTCCTTATTGCGCTTGCGCAAACTAGCGTGGGCCACATTCCGCTCCCGGTCTTTGTCGATATAGTGGACGAGGCGGCCGTTAAGCGGTTCGGGGCGTTGCTCTGTGATGGCCCAGTAGGTCTTTTCAATAGCCCTTTCCTGGAATAGCTTGTTCATACGGGAGAGGGCCTTGCTCGTCCGGGCGTAAATGACGACCCCGCTCACCGGGCGGTCGAGCCGGTGGATAGTGCCTAAGAACACATCGCCTGGTTTGTTGTAACGGTCAGCGATATACATTTTTACAAATTCGCTCAGGGGCTTATCTTCTGTAACATCGCCCTGCACCAGCATGCCCGCCGGCTTGTTGACGGCAATTAGGTGGTTGTCTTCAAAAAGTACTTGTAATCCGATCATTTGGTCAACTTTGGCGCGGTTCGGCCTCAGGGCCGGTTGCAGGTTTGGGAAGGTTGAATAAAGAGGAAGAGCCGGCCCCCACGCTGATGATGGAGCGCATAGCATCTTCCGGGCGGGCATCAATATAGCGGACTTCCTTTTCGGGCACGTGAAAGACGAAGCCGTTGGTCGGGTTGGGCCCGGTAGGCACAAAAACGGTAATATACCCATTCCCAATCTCATCATCGGTCACGAAGCCGGTCATGAGCGTGCCATTGCCAAAGGCATCTACCAGCACGACTTGTGAGAAGGGCACTTTTTTGCGCCCAAAAAACTGGCGCACAGTCTCCCTCAGCACATTGTAAAAAGGCAGATGGACGAGCCACTGCTGTTCTACCTGAGCGAAAAGGCGGTTGCCCGAGCTGGTGCGGGCAATCAAGCCGATCAGGAAAAAGAAAAGGACGACGGTGCTCAAGGCCACAAAATCGAGGAACCAGCCGGGCAGCTCTTCCGAAAGGGGCAGCAGCACCCTCACCGGTGCAACCAGGCCAGTCATGAAACGGACCAGCAGGCGCACCAGGAAGAAGAACAGCGTAAGGGGCAGTATGACGACCAGCCCTCCGAGGAAAGTGGTGCCCAAGAAACGCCGCACGCGCTGGAAAATCCGGTAGGCACGCCGGGAGCGCCGCCGGAGTTCGTCTGAGGGTTCGAGCATATCCGTAGGCGGTTATTGTGGTTGGTATTGTTTGTCGTAATAGGCCTGATAAGCGCCTGAAGTCACCCTTTCCAGCCATTCCGTATTGGCCAGGTACCAAGCTGCCGTTTTCCGCAGCCCTTCTTCTGCCTGAACTGCTGGCTCCCATCCAAGCTCGTTCTTGATTTTAGTGGCATCGATGGCGTAGCGGCGGTCGTGGCCTGGCCGGTCTTTTACAAAAGTGATCAGCTCCCGGGAGGTGCCGTCTGGACGGCCGAGCAATTGGTCCATGACATCGCACAGCTGATGCACTAGGTCGATGTTCTTCCATTCGTTATTGCCGCCTATATTGTAGGTCTGCCCGTCTTGCCCTTGATGATAGACTTGGTCAATTGCGCTGGCGTGGTCTTCCACCCAAAGCCAGTCGCGGGTATACTGCCCATCACCGTATACCGGCAAGGGCTTGTTGTTTCGGATGTTGTTGATCATCAGCGGCAACAGCTTCTCCGGGAATTGATACGGGCCATAGTTGTTGGAGCAGTTGGAGATCACAATAGGCAGCCCGTAGGTATGATGATAAGCACGTACCAAGTGGTCAGAGCTGGCTTTGGATGCCGAATACGGAGAGCGCGGGTCGTAGGCGGTATCTTCCGTAAAAAAACCGGTCTCGCCAAGGGAGCCGTATACTTCATCGGTCGAGACGTGGTAGAAGCGCTTGCCGGAAAAGTCGCCCCAATGAGCACGGGCGGCGTTCAGCAATATGACAGTGCCCACGATATTCGTTTCGATAAAGCTCATCGGGTTGCTGATGGACCGGTCCACGTGCGATTCTGCCGCCAGGTGGATCACCCCGTCAAAGCTCCATTCTGCAAAAAGCGATTGCATCTGTTGGGCATCGGTGATGTCCCCTTTGACGAAGGTATAGTTGGGCGCGGCCTCAATATCGGTCAGGTTTTCCAAATTGCCGGCGTAGGTGAGGGCGTCGAGGTTTACAATGTGGTAGCCTGGGTATTTATTGACCATGAGGCGTACCAGGTGGGAGCCGATGAAGCCCGCCCCTCCGGTAATGAGGATGGTAGGTTGCTTTGCCATAATTCGTCGTGTTTCTAGCAGGGTTTGGAAAATTTGGAGCCACGCCGCAAAACTAACGAAAACCGTCAGCTTGTTCAAGGCGCATTGCATTACCGGGTAAACCAATTTTAAAGTAGGGTTCAAATATGCCTAAGCCGACATGCCGCGGTTGCTTATGCTTTCCGGGCTTTAGCCTGGCATTGGCCTAGCGCTGCGAAGGGGGGTACGCCCGATAGGGCCGAGCGGGCAGCGAGCCCCGTAGCATAGCGGCACCTGCCATTGGGCAGGGGCAGGCCCCTCAAAAAGAACGGCCATCTGTTTTGCGCCCGTTCAAAGCTGGCAGGCAGCGGGTGCTGTACGTTTTAATTTTACTAAAAGTCGGGCAGGAGTCCCTCGGTGGCACAGCAAAATCTCCTATTCTGACTAACTTTGCGGCAAAAGCAAATTGATGAAGCTTATAAATGGGATACGGGCCGGGGCAATGCTGCTGCTATTGTGCTGGTCAGCAAGGGGCATTGCTCAGGAGTATGGAGAGTTTGACATCAACCGGGGCAACGGCGTGCTCTACCACATCAGCTATGGAGGCCATTCGCCAGGTGGCGATCTGGGCAGACGCTTTGGCAACCACTTCAGTGTCGGTACGGGATTGGAATGGATCACAGACCGTGGCAACTGGCTGCTAGGGGCAGAGATGAACTACTTTTTCGGCAATCAAGTTGCGGAGAACCCCCTTTCTGCCCTTATCACCGACCAAGGGTTCATCATTGGCAACGACCGGACTTTTGCCGACATTCAGCTCCGCATGCGAGGGTTTTATGCTGGGGCCCATGTCGGCAAGCTTATCCCCCTCGGCCCACGCAACCCGCGTTCGGGCTTGAGGGTGACCGTGAGCGCAGGCCTGCTGCAGCACAAAATCCGGATTCAGGACGACCCGCTCAGGTTTGTCCCTCAGCTTGACGATGAGTACAAGAAAGGGTACGACCGCCTGACCAATGGGCTGGCTTTTACAGAGTTTGTGGGGTATCAGATTTTGAGCACCAACAAGCGCATCAACTTTTTTGCCGGGCTGGAATTGACCCAGGGCTTCACTATGAGCCGCCGCAGTTTTGATTTCGATACCCGCACTCAGGATACTGCGAGCCGGCTAGATTTCAATGTGGGGCTGCGGGTAGGCTGGGTACTGCCATTTTATGTGGGCGAGCGTGCATCTGAAGAAATTTATTATTAAATGATGGGCATGTACACGGCTGCAGTGCGGGCCTACGGCTGGGCCCTTTGGCTGGCCGCTTTTTTCCACCCTAAAGCCCGGCAATGGTCTGATGGCCGCAAAGGGTGGAAGACAAAACACCGCCAACTGTCTTCGGCTAAAGGGCAAGCCCCTTTGCTGTGGGTGCACTGCGCAAGCTTGGGGGAATTTGAACAGGGGCGCCCGGTGATAGAGGCCGTGAGGCAGCAAAAGCCTGGCACAAAAGTGCTGCTCACGTTTTTCTCCCCCTCTGGCTACGAACTGCGCAAAAGCTATGGCGGGGCCGATTTTGTTGTTTATCTGCCGCTTGATACCCCCGCCAACGCCAGGGAGTTCCTGGATATCTGGGCGCCAGATGTCGTGGTGTTTGTGAAGTACGAATTTTGGTTCAACCTGCTGAAGGAAGTACAGCGGAGAGGGCTGCCCTTATTTTTGGTCAGTGGCCTTTTCCGGTCAGGGCAGGTGTTTTTCCGGCCTTACGGCAAAAAGATGCTCCGCGTGCTGCAAGGCTTTTCCCATCTGATGGTACAGGCTGAAGCTTCAGCAGTGCTGCTGAGGGGAGCGGGGGTAGAACAGGTCACTGTGGCAGGAGATACCAGGGTGGACCGCGTGGCGGCTATCGCACAGCAGGCCCCTGTTTTCCCATTGGTTGAAGCTTTCGCCGGCAAGTCGGCAATTTTGGTGGCCGGGAGCACCTGGCCAGAAGATGAAGCCGTGTTGCTGCCGTTTATCAATGCTCACCTGCCTGCGCATTGGAAGGTGATCATTGCCCCGCATGAAATAGAGGCGGCCAAACTGATGGCCATAGAGGCTGCTTTGGACGTGAGCTGCGCCCGGTACAGTGAGCTCGAGAAACGGCAAAGCGCAAAGGAAGCCCAGGTACTGCTTATCGACAACATTGGGATGCTCTCCGCTTTATACCGTTATGGGCGGTTCGCTTTTATCGGGGGCGGGTTTAAAACCGGCCTGCACAACACCTTAGAGCCCATTGCATTTGGCCTGCCGGTGGTGTTCGGGCCAAAGTACGGGAAGTTCGAAGAAGCCCGCTACCTCGTAGCAAAAGGGGGAGGGGCAGTGGTGGAGGATGTGCACCGCCTTTCGCAGCAATTCAAAACTTGGGAGGATGGGCAAGCTTGGCAGGCTGCTTCTGCCCATGCCAAAGCTTATATCGAAGAGCGCCAAGGGGCTACAGCCATTGCGCTGAAGTTTATCCTGCCCTGTTTGTGAACTACCTATTTGCTAAAGACAAAGGGGCTTCAGGTTTCACAGCAACTTGCTTACTGCTTCCTAAGAAGTTAGAAGCCTTACTGTCGCTCCACCCGTGTACTCGCAAGGCCCTTACGAGGTTTTAATGTCTTATGCCGACATTGCAAGTGTACAACATTGGCCGCGTGCCTCCCACAGGCTAAAGATCGGTGGGGTTTACGCTCCCTTTATAAATCGGAATAAGCTACCCTACGGTAGGCCAGGTACAAGAACAAGCTGCTGTAAACCAAGACTGTGATAGCAGCTTCGCCCGGCTGTAGATAAATGCTGAACCCGTATTTGGAAATGAACTCGTCGGCCATCTCTAAAAAAGGTACCGAGACCAGGTCTTCTACCGCATTCATAGGGTAGAAGTGCATGCTCCTGTGCGCTATGATCTGCATGTGCACGCCCCACCTCAGGATGAGCTCCAAAAACATGACATAAGTGAGGTAAACAAAAAGTGCAAGCCCGGTACGGCGGATCATGAACCCTAGGAAAAGCCCAAAGCTCATGTAGCCCATGCACATCAGGAAATAGCGGGGGATGTAATCTGCGTTTTGCATCACCTTGTGCCAGTAGATGGCCTCAGTGTTCAGGTAGCCGATGAGGAAGCCGCACAGGGCGTAGTAAAGCGTGGCGGCCAGGCTGATGGCCAAAATGAAATACAGCTTGCCCAGGAAAAAAGATTTTCGGCTCATGCCCGTAATGATGTTCTGCCGCAGGGTTTTGTAGCTGTACTCGTTGGTGACGATGATGATGGATAAAAAGCCAAAGAAAAAGAAGCAAAGCCAGTTGCCGATATAGCCCAGGTATTCCCA
Organism: Phaeodactylibacter luteus; assembly: GCF_007993045.1. Classification (GTDB taxonomy): domain Bacteria; phylum Bacteroidota; class Bacteroidia; order Chitinophagales; family Saprospiraceae; genus Phaeodactylibacter; species Phaeodactylibacter luteus. Next base: position 102,581 of record NZ_VOOR01000007.1, on the reverse strand, counting down.
AACCGTGGGGAACATAAAGAAAACGTCATTGGAATAAAGGGGCGGCGGCAGCTCGTCGAACCGCAGGCCTACAAGCAGGGTAGAGGGCAGCAACAAAAGATAGAACAATATAAACAGGCGGAAAGCCGTATGCGAGTTGAATTTTTTCCATTCCAGTTGGAGAAGGTGCAGCATAGTTGTTGGGGCTTAATTGGACGTGATCTCGAGGAATTCGGCCTCCAGGCTTTTTCTGATGGGGCGCAGGTGGCTCAGGGTGATGCCTTGCTGAAAAGCCCAGGCATTGATCTCGGCGGTAGAGCGCTTTTCATCGAAGTGGGCTATGATAAGCCCTTCCTCGATCGGGGCCTTTTTGATGCCCGGGTGGCTGAGCAAGGCTTTGTGCAGGGTGCTCAGGTCTTCCGCCCCAAGCTCCACCAGATAGTCGTCGCTGATGATAGCGCCTACAGTGCCGGAAGCAAGCAGCTGCCCGTTTTTGATGATGCCAACATGAGAGCAGACCTTTTCGACCTCATCCAGTATATGGCTGGCCATGATAATGGTTTTGCCGGTGCCAGCGATGCGGCGGATGGTCTCCCTCACTTCAGCGATGCCTTGTGGGTCTAGCCCGTTGGTCGGCTCGTCTAGGATCAAGACTTCAGGATCGCCGATCATGGCTGCTGCAATAGCCAGGCGCTGCTTCATGCCCAGGGAATAGGTGCTGAAGCGGGAGGTTTTGCGGTGCCTGAGGTTGACCAGCTCCAGGAGTTCGTCCAGGTTGTGAGTGGGGGCGCCTTTAATGTGGGCCACCAGGCTCAGGTTTTTTTCCGCATTGAGGTAGGGATAGAAATTGGGGGTTTCCAGCAAGGCGCCCAAGTGCCGGCGGTGGCCGGCTCCATAGCGCCCTTCAAACCATTCAAAACTTCCGGACGCAGGCCGGGTAATGCCCAGTACCATGCCCAGGGTAGTGGTTTTGCCACTGCCATTGGGCCCGAGTATGCCATAGGCCATACCCGCTTCTACTTCAAGGCTGAGCCGTTCTACGGCTTTGATGCGGCCATAATGCTTGCTGAGGTTGTCGATGTGGAGTACTCGCATAGTTGTTGCATTTGCCCAGGCAAAATGGGCGAGAGGTAAGGCTGTGCCAATTTTTTTGGATGAACACCGGGCATAATCCCGACCAAAAAGCAGGCAGGCAGCTGCCAGGCAGCAGCCAATCTTTATTTTTGAACAGCACAGCCCTTGGCGGCGGCCCTCATTTGTCGTATTATTGCCGCAGCCTGAAAGGGCATCACTTTATCCTACATTTTATGATACAGGTCTTTGTTACCGGCGGTACTTTTGATAAGGAGTACAATTACATCACCGGCCAGCTCTTTTTTAAGGACACCCACCTGCCCAGTATGTTTGAGCGGGGGCGCTCTACGCTTGAGGTCGACGTAAAAACCTTAATGATGGTGGATAGCCTGGAAATGAGGGAGGAAGACCGTGAGATCATCGCTTTCAACTGCCGCAGGTCCCTGCATGATAAAATCTTGGTCACCCACGGCACAGACCGTTTGGTGGAAACGGCCAGTTATCTCGCACAATCTGGTATAAAAGACAAGACGGTGGTCCTGACCGGCGCTATGATCCCCTATGCTTTCGGGACTTCTTCTGATGGCTTTTTCAACTTGGGCAGTGCCCTGGCTTTCGTGCAAGTGCTCACGCCAGGCATCTACGTAGTCATGAACGGCCGGTTTTTTCCATGGGACAACGTCCGGAAAAACAAAAAGACCGGTTTCTTTGAAGAACTGAACGGCTGAAGCTGCTTAAATTGAAAAGAAAATGGAGTACCTGGGTTTGTTGCTCGAATTCGCTTTTTTTGGTTTCGGTGTATACCTGTACCTTTTCGCCACCGGCAGGATCAAGGTGGAGCAGGCTTCAGCCCAAAAAGCAGCTGCCTTCCGGGAGAAGAACGGCTGGTGGCTGCGCTTGGGCGGCCTGGCTGTCATGGCTATTATGGCCATCAACATCTACCTGCATCTGCTGGAACTGATGGGGTAGCCCTTTTGGCAAAGAAGCAGGCGAAAACCCCGGCATCCTTCTAAAGAATATTTCTTAATATTGCACTAGGGATAAATTAGATTATTCCATATTTGAAATTTAGCCTGCAAGCGCTTGCCCCTCACTTTTACTGTGCAGGTGCGCTCACCGGCTCTTGACAAGAAAAGCGTTTCAAATCTCTGGCGTATGGACAGGCAATTGCTTCATAGCCTGAGCGGATGTTTAAAATGCTGACTCCTGTAAACCAATTGTTTAGGAGCCTGGTAGTTTTGCTGCCTTTGCTGTTTGGCTCGCCCAACGCGGCGGCCAGCAAACGGACCGCGCCCTAGATGGCTGATTTGCCGGGCGAAATGATTATTAAACCTGCTTCAAGGCTCAGCACGGATAAAGGCAAGTGTGCAAAATCTATGGATGCAGCCTGGCCGCGCACGAGATTTAAATCCTGAAAAACTTCTTCATACCTTTCTGACATGAAAAAAACAACACGGATCTTTCTGGGCTTATGCTTAAGCTGCATCTTTTCCTGGGCACAGGCACAGGAAGAAGGGGCGCAGTCTTTCTATGATGTGGGCACCATTCAGGAGATCAAAATCAGCTTTGAACAGGAAAACTGGCGCTACGCTCTCGACTCCCTGCGGTTCAATGGCGAAGGTCTCCTGCTCGGCACGGTCGAGATCAACGGGCAGCGCTTTAGCGATATTGGGGTCCGTTACCGGGAAAGCCGTTCTTTCCAGCCAGGCAACAAGCGCAACAGCCTTTACCTTAAGCTCAATTTTATTGACAAGGAGCAGAACTATGAAGGGCGCAGCACCGTAAAGCTCTCCAGCGCACTGCGCGACCCCAGCATGGTCCGGGAAGTATTCGGGTATGAAGTCGCCCGGCAGTATATGCCGGCCCCCATGGCCAACTACGCCCGCGTTTTCGTCAACGGTGAGTATTACGGGCTGTTCGTCAATATTGAGCCCGTGGATGATGCTTTCCTGAGCCGCACATTTGGGCACAAGGACGGCACCTTCCTGCGCTGTTCCCCCAACCTGCTCGACCCTGAGCCTGCCGGCTGCAAATCTGATGTCTTCGGCTCGCTGCAGTTTGATGAGAGCGCCAAGTGCTACCTCCACAATTTTCAGCTGCTTTCTGAATCAGGGTGGGACGATTTGATCGAGCTTACCTATCTCCTAGACCAGAAGCCCGAGGAGATCGGGCGCGTTTTGCATGTAGACCGTACCCTGTGGATGCTCGCTTTCAACAACGTTTTGGTCAACCTGAGCTCCTACACGGGCCGATACAGCGAGAACTACTACCTTTATAAGGACGAAAACGGGAAGTTTACCCCCATCCTGTTCGATCTCAACCTCTGCTTTGGCAGTTACAAAAATACTGGAGTTGGCTCCGACCTTAAGCTCAAAGAGCTACAGGAAATGGACCCTCTGCTCCACCTCAACAATAGTGCCAAGCCATTGATCAGCAAGCTGCTCAGCCAAGAACAGTACAAAAAGATGTACCTGGCTCACATCCGTACCCTGGTGAACGAGGTTTTCCGCAAGGACCAGTACCTAGAGCGCATCAGCAGCCTGCAAGAGCTGATCCGAGAGGCATTCGAATCTGATGAGAACCGGTATTATGCCATGGAAGATTTCGACAACAGCCTGGAAGAAACCATCGGCAAGCGCAGCCGCATCCCCGGGCTGAAGGAGCTGATGAGCCCACGCACAGAATACCTTAAAAAAGAGGTGGTGCTGGCCGTAGTGCCCCCTGAAATTTCTGATATTGCTGTCGCCCGCAGGGAGCAGTTTTCCCCTGAGAAAGTGGCCGACTTCAAAATTCAAGCTACAGTAGGGCAGTTCCCCAGTGAGGTGCAAGTCTATTACCGCTTCACGTCCGGGGCTCCATTCAAATCCATGAAAATGTACGATGATGGCGCCCACAACGATGGCGAGGCTTCCGACGGGGTTTTTGGTGCCACCGTTAAGCCTACAGCAGGCGCTGCCGCAATAGAGTACTATATTTACGCCGAAAACGCGAAAGCAGCAGCTTTCCACCCCACGCGTTATATGTATGAACAGCACACTGCCAACCTAGAAGAGCTCAACCAATAAACAGCGTCAGCTTTACTGACTAGACTGCCAAAGCCGGTGCCGTTCATGGTGCCGGCTTTGGTATTTACCTGATTGCAACCCAATTGATTATGCTGAAAAGTATCTGCCTCTTTTTCCTGCTCGCCGGAACGGCAACACTGGCTTTCGCGCAGGCTGAGGCCCCCGCGCTTTACAAGTTGGACAAAGTGCACGAAGTGCATATTCAGTTTGACCACGAAAATTGGGACGATATACTGGACTCCATGAAGCAGTCGGGGCTGGAGGAGCGCCTGCTCGCCGATGTCCGCTTCGACGGGGAAACCTTCAAAGGGGCCGGGGTACGCTACAAGGGCAACAGCTCTTACTTCAGTGTGAGGAAATACGACTACGCAAAGCTGCCTTTCAATATCGACGTCAACGAAACAGAACAGGGCCATAAACTTGATGGGGGGTACGATAAGCTCAAGCTGAGCAACGTCTTCAGAGACCCTTCTTTTTTGAGAGAGGCACTGTCTTATCAGATCGCCAACAAGTATATGGTATCGCCCCGCGCCAATTTCGTCAAAGTGTTCATCAATGACGAGTACTTTGGCCTCTACAGCAATGCCGAATCTATAGACGACGAGCTCCTCGACCAATATTTTGGCGAGCACGATGGGGTGCTCTTCAAGTGCGACCCGGCCTGGGGGTATGAGGCGCCTTCCTCTTGCCCGGAAGGGGATAAAGCTTCTTTGCAGTACCTGGGGCAGGACTCGGCCTGCTATATGGGGAAATACGAGCTGAAGTCGGACCACGGCTGGGCTGAGCTCATCGCCCTGACGGACATCCTCAATAACCGCCCCGAAAAGCTGGATTCTGTCTTTGCAGTAGACGAAGCGCTCTGGATGTTGGCCTTCAACAGCGTACTGGTGAACCTCGACAGCTACACCGGGCGTTTTTGCCACAATTACTACCTCTACCAAGACCAAGCCGGGGTATTCCACCCCATCATTTGGGACCTCAACCTCTCTTTTGGCGGGTTCCGTTACGATGGGCTGGGCAAACCGCTGACTTTGGAAGACATGCAGACCCTCAGCCCTTTTATCCATTACAAGCAAAAAAACGAAAAACGCCCCCTCATCACACAACTGTTGGCTGACGATTTGTACCGCAAAATGTACATCGCACACATCAAAACCATTGTGGAGGACAACTTCTTGGACAGCACTTACCTGCACGAGGGGCGGAAGCTGCAGTCCCTTATCCGGGAGCATGTGGTGGCCGATACCAACCGGCTTTACGAAGTCAAGGGGTTTGAAAAAAACCTATACGAGACGGCCAAAGCCGATAAGGTCGCCATAGTCGGCATCGCTGAGCTGATGGAGGCCCGCAAGGAATACCTGCTTTCCCACCCGTTAGTGTCCAAGCCACAACCGGTTGTGGAGGAAGTAGAATGTATAGACCTGGGCAGTGGCAGCCTGGCGGTGGCTGCTAGCATATCCGGGGCCGAAGCCGCCTGGCTCTTTTACCGTTATGGGAAAACGGGCGCTTTCCGCAAGCTGCCGCTTTTGGATGATGGCGCTCATGCCGACGAAATGCAGGCCGATGGGGTGTTCGCCAATATTTTGGAAAACGCGCCCGCGGGAGAAGAGCTGCAGTACTACATCGTTGGCGAAAATCAATACGCGGCCAGCTTGTCGCCGGAGCGTGCCTCCTTCGAATACCACACCTTCCCCATTAAAAAATAATGGCTCATGCCTGTCCTCCCTTCCTCATCCTACACCCGTGCTCCCCGCTATCAGTTCAATGGGCATCTGCAGACCGTGCTGCCTGCCCTCCTGCGCCGGGTGGCGACGCCCTACAGCAGAGAGCGCATCACTCTGCCCGATGGCGATTTTCTGGACCTGGATTGGCTGCAGGCCGGGCACCGGCAGTTGGTGGTGCTCACTCATGGCCTGGAGGGCAGCAGCACCCGCCACTATATGAAAGGGATGGCCAATGCTTTTGCCCGCAGCAGCTGGGATGTGCTGGCCTGGAACTGCCGCAGCTGCTCCGGGGAAATGAACCGCTCCTTCCGTATGTACAACCACGGGGATATAGAAGACATCGGCTATGTGATCGAGCATGCCCTGGGCAAAGGGCAGTACGATCGTGTGGTATTGGTAGGCTTTAGCATGGGCGGCAGTATTCTGCTCAAATACCTGGGGGTTAAGGGTAAAGCCGTGCCGGAGCCTGTCCGGGGCGGCATTGCTTTCTCTTCCCCCTGTGACCTGAAAGCCAGTGTAGATGCGCTAGAGTTTCCGGGCAATAGTTTCTACAAGCGGCGTTTTTTCAACAGCCTGAGCGAGAAGGTGAAAGAGAAGGCCCGCCGCTTCCCTGGGCGCCTCCCCGCTGAAAAACTGAAAGACATCCAGTATTGGAGAGAGTTCGATGAGCTGTTTTCTGCCCCGCTCGGAGGTTACCGCGATGCCGCTGATTTTTACCGGCAAGCCTCTGCCAAAAACTATATGGGGGAGACGGCCCGCCCTGCACTGCTGGTCAATGCCATGAACGACCCCATCCTGCCGGAGGCTTGTTCCCCGGTAAGCCTGTGCCGGTCTCACCCCCTGTTGTACCTCGAACGCCCCCATCAAGGCGGGCATGTAGGTTTTTCCTGGCCAGGCAACGCCCAAGCTTGGTCGGAGCACCGGGCGCTGGAGTTCGCGGCTTCCCACCTTTCTTAGCACAGGAGACAGGCGCTTTATCCACCAATCCCTTCACGGGCCAAGGCTACGCCGCTACAAGCCCATTTTGGCACAGGCCAGATGTCCACTTGGGGCCTACCCTGCCTGACGGCACGGTCGCTATGCTACGGGGCTCGCTATCCGCTCGGCCCTATCGGGCTGGCCACCCCTCCGCAGCGCTAGTCCGGTTTTATTGCCTGCTCGGCCCAAAAGCATCCGCTCTCCGTTTTTCGCTAAAACCTTGTCTGAGGCTGAGCCAAGTTGGCTATATTGCGGCAAAAATAAAGGTATGCATACGCTTTTGGACGTCCACCAAGCCTTCGAGGCCCACTTTTCCGGGTCGCCCCTGCTGGTCAAAGCTTGTGGCCGGATCAATATCATCGGGGAGCACACCGATTACAACGAAGGGTTTGTACTCCCAGCAGCTATAGACAAAAACCTGTTCTTCGCACTGGCTGAGAATGGCACCAATGAGTGCCACTTCCATGCGCTGGATGTGGGGGAGGAAGCCCACTTTTCTCTGGACGACCTGAAGCCGGGCCCCCAAGGCTGGGCCAATTACCTAATGGGCATCCTTGAACAGCTGCAGAAGGAAGATGTTCTGCTCGAGGGCATCGACTTGGTCTTCGGTGGGGATATCCCCATTGGGGCAGGCGTCAGCTCTTCCGCTGCGTTGGAAGCTGGGTTTGCCTTGGGCATCTGCAGCCTTTTTAACTTGCAAAAGCCCCGGCAGGAGCTGGCCCGTCTCGCACAGCGCTCTTCCCAAGAGTTTATCGGCATACCAGGAGGCATCATGGACCAGTTCGCCAGCTTGCTGGGGCGGCGCGGCCATGCCTTGAAGTTGGACTGCCGCAGCCTGCACTATGAGTACATCCCGTTAGCGCTGGGCGAATACGAGCTGGTGCTGTTGAACACCGGTGTGTCACATGAGCTGGCCAATTCTGCTTACAAGGACCGGGTGATGGAATGCCGCCAAGGGGTAGCTGCGGTACAACAAGCAGCGCCCAATGTTGCTTCTCTTAGGGATGTTAGCCTTGCACAGCTTGATGCTGCGCGGGCCGAGATGGGCGAGGTGGCTTACCGGCGCTGCCGCTTTGTCTTGGCGGAGAATGAGCGCTTGTGCAAAGCTGTGGATTGCCTGAAAGAGGGGCGTATGGAAGATTTGGGGCAGTTGCTTTTTCAAACCCACCAAGGCCTTAGCGAGGAGTATGCAGTGAGCTGCCGGGAACTGGATTTCCTGGTAGATCTGGCCAATGAGTTTGAAGGGGTGGCAGGGGCCAGAATGATGGGCGGCGGCTTTGGCGGTTGCACCCTTAACCTAGTGCACGGCAGTGCGAAGGCAAAGTTCATCAAACATGCCAAGCGGGAATACTACCGGGCGTTTTCTCTCAATGCAGATCATTACGAAGTGGAAATAACAGATGGGACAGACATCATCCGTGATATCCCTGCTGCCTAACCATCGAAGCTTGTTGCTATGGACTCAATACTGGAAAAAGCTTATGATGCGGAGGCCTTCCGCAATACCGCACACCGTATCGTTGATCAGCTCGCTGATTTTCTGAAGGAAAACCAATCGGGGGAGGCACCCAAAGCCATTGCTTATCGCCCTGCGCAAGAGGCCTACGCCTACTGGGAGTCGGTAGCGGGCCAGCCACAGCCTACAGAAGATTTGTTCGGGGCCATACTTGCCCAATCTGTCCACTTGCACCATCCGCAATACATGGGGCATCAGGTGAGCCCGCCTGCGCCCTTGGCCGCGCTGGGCAGCCTGCTTGATGGGCTGCTGAACAATGGCATGGCGGTTTACGAAATGGGCATGGCCAGCACCGCTATCGAGCGGGTGGTCACGGAAAAGGTGGCCCAGCAAATGGGGTTCGGCCCTGAAGCGGGCGGGGTGCTCACCTCTGGGGGTACCCTAGCTAACCTTACTGCCCTGCTCACGGCCCGCAGCGTCAAAGCGAGGGAGGCGGTCTGGTCGGAGGGGCAGGCCCAGCCCCTGGCCCTAATGGTCTCAGAAGAAGCGCATTACTGCGTAGACCGCGCAGTACGGATTATGGGTTGGGGAGAAGCCGGCATCATCAAGGTGCCGGTCAATGAAAAGTACCAGATGCGGGCAGACCTTTTGCCCGGGCTCCTCGCGGATGCTGAAGCCCGAGGGCAGCAAGTGATCGCAGTGGTGGGCAGTGCCTGCTCTACCTCTACCGGGTCTTTTGATGACCTCAATGCCATAGCAGCATTTTGTGAAGCGAACGGTCTTTGGTTCCATGTAGATGGCGCCCATGGCGCAGCCTTAGCTTTTTCGCCCCGCCACCGGCACGTACTGTCTGGCTTGTCACGCGCAGATTCCGTAGCCATGGATTTTCACAAAATGCTGCTGACGCCTGTATTGGCCACCGCACTGATTTACAAAGAAGGCCGGCAGGCGTACCGCACTTTCAGCCAGCGTGCCCACTATCTATGGGCTGGGCAGACGGAAGAAGAGTGGGAAAACCTGGCCAAGCGTACTTTCGAGTGCACCAAATATATGATAGGGGTCAAAGTGCTGACGCTATGGCAAGCCTATGGCATGGGCCTTTGGGAGGCCTACCTCGACAAAGTCATGGCCAACGGCGAAACCCTTGGGCGGCTTGTGGAAGCGGCTCCTGATTTTGAGCTGGCCCTAAGGCCGCAGTGCAATATCGTCTGCTTCAGGTATGCGCCAGACCGTCTGCCACCGGAGCAGCGGAGCGCTCGCAATGCCCGGATCAGGGAGGCCCTCCTTGCAGACGGGGCCTACTATATCGTACAGACCATCCTAAAGGAAGAGCTTTACCTACGGGTAACCCTCACCAGCCCACATACTGAGGAAACACATTTGCGGGGGCTGCTTGACAAAATCCGGGAGGTAGTTTAGGTCAGAATTTGACGCCTGCCCTAAGCCCAACGCTGTAGAGGTTGCGGTTGAAAATAGCCGACTCATCGTTGAGCAGGCCGCGCAGCCAAAATTGGAAGGTAGGCTGTAGGGAAAGTGAAAACTGAGCAAACCGGTGCTCCCAGCCCAGCCCGGAAATAAAGCTAAAGCCCAAGCTGGCAAAGTTGCCAGGCGCTGTTTGGGTTTGCCGGTCATTGGTATCCCCAATCAGGAAAGTCGTCCGCTCACGGTTGCTGAGGTTGACGGCAGCGGAGATGCCCATGCTGAACAAGAAATCATTTTTGGCATTCAGGTTTTGGTAAAAGAGCAGCTCCCCCGGGATTTCGAGGTACTGATGGGCATACTGCACCCGCTTGCTGTCTGCCCCATTGGGGGCTCCCTCCCTGGGGTCGATTTCCTGCCGCCGGGTCTCGTACCCTGATTCGGTGAAGAAAAGCCCGGTTTTGAACCCAATCCGGTCCGTACGCCAATATCCGGCTACCCCCGCTGAATAAGAGAAACGGGCTACCTCCAGGTTCTCCAGGCGGTCTGCTTCTTCCTGGTCAAATTCAGTAGTCTGAGCTACGAGCCTCCGGCTGCTGAAGTTGGGGTAGAGCTCAACCCCCCAAGAGAATTCGGCCTGCCCGGCCAGAGAGGTGCTCGTCAAAAGGGCTAGCAGCACCCATACCGTTTTGGGCATCATATGGTATCCAATTGTTTCGGTCTAAAAACCGGGAAACACGGTTTTTATTGCCTGGTTAATCGTTAAGAAGGCCCCGTTTGTGGAAATCGGCAAGGATGGTTTTCAGGACTTCCCGGGTGAGCTTCCGCGCAGCTATTCCTGCCCCAAAAGTTGTCCAGAGCCACTTCAGTGCCCCATTGAGGAGCATAGAGAAAAAACCGCCTTCTTTTGCTTTTTGGTTGTGCTTGCGCAAAATTCGCTGTACAGCCAGGTCAAGGGCTTCCTGCTCCGGAGTGGGAGGCGTTTTTTCGTATCGGTTGGCGTTCAGCAGGACATTTTTCAGGCGCCCCTCAATTTCCTTTTCCAAGCTAAACAGGGCGGAAGGGCTGATCTTTTGCCGCACAGGCGTAGGGATTTCCGGATTGGCCTCCCGCCGGTTGTCGTAGTCCATATCGGGTATGATGGGGTACCCATCTACGGGCTCACTATAGAAGCGCTGATGCTTCGGGCTGTAGGCGTCCCAGCTTTGGAACACGCTGTCGGCCCCAGCTTTGGCCGTTGGGATACAAAAATAATGCCGCAGGAAGCTTTGGCAATTTTTGCGCCCCAGCTGGAAGTCATGCTCCCGGAACCCCCGGCTGAAAAAACCGCCGAACCCGTCTAAAGAGCCGCAGGAGATGGGGTAGGGGTCCTTTTCCCCGTTTTCCCTGCGGGAGGGGAATACCATGCGCAAGGTGTGGTCGGTTGAAAGCCCGCCCACGAGGTCGCTCTCTTTCATCATGGCCTGCCCCCGGATGGCGCCAAGCACTTCAGGTACCAGCTGTATGAGCTTTGGGTTGTGCTGGTCGGGCGGTGCAGCAGCATTTTCGAAATTGGGGAAAGGGTCGATCATGAGCACGGCATAGTTCTTGCCGGGGTCGTGGGCGCATTTTTCATCCAATGCCCGGATGACTTCACCAAAGGGCTCGTTGTTGACCGTTCCGCCATCTACGGCATAAAAGTTGAACTGCTCGTCTTCGATATCGATACGGAGGCCCTGATTGGGCAGCGGTTTGGCTCCCTCGCCTGGCCGAGGGGTGAACATCCGCTCTACCATAGCCTTGATGTAGGGCTTGCCCGTATTGGTAAGGTGGCGTGGGGCGAGCCCAAGGGGGAAGGCGCCCGTAGCTTTGGCGGCCTCGAGCAATGCCTGCCGGTGGCTGGCTTCGCGTGGGTTGAAAGGCAGGGTATGGGCGGGCAGCTGATCGCCCTCCTGGCAGGCTTTGAAGTGCGCAATGCCTTTGTGGAGGAACATGCGGTGAGCGGGCTTGGGCGGCTCTGCATCTGGGGCCCTTTTGACCTCATCAAAAAAGTTGATGGCCAAGGGGATGCCCCGCAGGCTGGTAATGGTCAGGATCACCTCAAGGTCGCTGGAAATATAATCAGGGACAGGGGCCACACGGCTCAGCTGGCTCGCTCGGTCGGCAATAGCATCTATCGGCTGCGAATTGAGCAGGGAGATCACCCCGCCTTGGTTTTTAATGTCCGTATCGGTCAGCATTTGCCGGAGGGTAGACATGGGCCCGTCGCCCTGATCATTTAGCCCAACCCAAGCTTCGTAGAGCTTGTTCTGCACCTTGTCGGGGTTGTCCGTATTGATAGGGCGTATGCCCTCGTGGAGCCCGAGCGAAGTGATGGCCGCGGTCATGCCCCCTGCTGAGGAGCCCCCTAGTACCTCAATGACCACATCATGCATAGGCACGCTAGGGTCGTAGTCGGGGTGCTCTGGCCCTAGTTGTTTGTTTTTTTCTTTGGCTTTTTCCCACTTGGAGAGGGTTTCCAAGAGGTAATCGATGACGCCTGCGGTATAGGCGCCTGCGGAGACGGCCCCAGCCATCGCAATGCCGATTTTGAAGGTAGGGTAAGAAGAGGTTTCCATGGTGTCTGGTTTAGCTCACGGGTTAAAATTGGTACTTGATCTGTGCGCCTACGGTAGTCCGGGTCTGCCCGTTGATGGCTTCGTTCCCGCTTCCGAAGGTATCTTGGTTTTTCCAAAAAGTCTGTGCAATCCTGGCTTCCAGGGTCAGGTTGCGGATGCCCCGGTAGCGCAGGTTGATGTAATACCGGCTGCCCCGGTTGAAATAGGAAGGGATGCCATAGGTGTACAGGAGGTTGTTCTCAAAGGAATAAAAGCGCGTTTGGAACCCATCGGTGTCAAATAGGGCATAGCGCGCGGTAAAGGAAAGTGGGAACCCTCGCGGCTTGAAAAGGACATCCTGGTAGATCGCGAAGCCCTCCTGCCGTTCATTGATTTCGTTGTCTGTAAAACCGACGTCAATGCGGCTGCGCAGCTCCAGGCTGGGGGCCACCTTTTTGGCCAGGTGGAGTCGGGTTTGGAAAACTTGCCGTTCAACGATGGCATCATTGTTGCCTTCGATTTTATCTACGTTCTGTGCTTTGCGCTCATCCCTTACTTCCAAAAAGGCTTCGAAATCGCGTTTGCGGAAATAAGTAAGGCGTGCCCGGTATTCGTACCCTGTAGAAGGGGCATCGATATTGAAGCGGAGCCAGGGGTGGCGCCAAGTATCAAAATAGGCGCTCAAGCGCCAGTTGGGGTGGGGGCGGGCCTCAATGCCCAGGTAAACGCCGGTCTCGTTTTGCCCGCCCTGCGTTTCCGCAAAGGGTATGGCGTTGAGGGCCTGGTAATCGCGGGGGAAGTGGCGCACAAGCAGCGCGAGGTCCACCCTGCGGTCGAGCCCCATCAGCAGGCCGTTGGTGGTGGCCATAGCCCCGTTGGCGCTGCGGGCGGTTTCTCCGAAAAAGTTGAAATTCTGAAAGATGAAACTGTAGTCCAAGCTGACATTAAAGAGGGTGTTGCCAGTAAAATCGAATTGATTGAATGGGGCGGGCCTGAATTGGGTGAGGTCGGCATTGAGGTTTTCATAGAGGGTGTTCAGTGCAATATGCCCGAGGCTGTGGTTCCATTTGAGCTGCCCGCCTAAGGTAAGCTGTTGGATGGCGTTCTCGCGGGCGATCTCGTTTGGGGTGCGGTGCAGCCCGGCCAGGTCGAGGGAGGTGGCCTGCCGCAGTTCTGCTTCTTCCAGATCGGTAGTGTCGGCTTCCAGAAGGTTGGCGCCCCGGTTGCGCAGGGAAGCCAGGGCAGTGAGCTCAAGCTGGTCGGATAGGCCTATGGTCGCTGCAGCCCCGCGTTGGAAGTTGGCTTCATTGACAGAGGTGTAAGGGCGGAGCGTACGGGCGGTGCGCTTGATGTTCATCACCGCAGAGCTTTTGCCCGCCCCAAAACCAGAAAAGAGGATGAGCCCCTGCCCGAAGCTTACGGCATAGTCGCCAAGGGCAATGGCTTTGATCCGCTTGCTGTAATCTTTGAGGAATAAGTGGGCAGAGTAGAAGTCGAAGCCATAAGGGTTGCTGCCTTTGAAAAACTCTTCGCCCCGGTCTTTTTCCGCCGTAAAACCATAGCTCAGCCGGTTGCTGTAGCTGTGCTTGTAGCGCATATAGAACTGGTTGGGGTCGCCAAGGTAGCGGCTGCCGGTCTGCCCTTCCCCGAGCGGGGTATAGCCTTGCTGTTCTTCCAGTATCCGGAACCACCTCAGGTAGAGCTCGTTCTTACCTTGGGCCAGCATTTTCCCCAGGCTGGTCTGATAGTCGTCTAGCCCGCCCCCAACGGCTACAAAGGGCAGGATGCGCCGGATGGTCAGCAGGTCGAAGCTGGGGATAGCCTGCAGCTCATACACCGATATGAGGTCCCCTGCTTGCCTGCGGTAGTTGATGAGGTCCAGGATTTGAATATCGGAGAGGAGTTTCAAGGCTTGGAGGTCGCCTTCGTTAGCGCCGTTCAGATCGAGAGGGTTGTCGCGGAAGTACTCGAGCTCTTCGAAAATGGTGTTGAAGTCGAAGTCCCCTTCGGCCTCTATGCTTTGGAGGTAGTCTTCGATGATCTGCTCTTCGGGCGAGCTGACGGGCTGCAGGGTGTCAGATTGGGCGTTTCCCAAAAAGGGCAGGATCGTCAACAGTAAGGAAAAAGCCTGGCGCATCGTAAGCGTACTGGTGAGTGTGCAATATACGATTCTTAACAGGAGATAGGGCCAGGTGATGCTCCGGAATTGGGGCTGGCGTTTCAGGGCTGTGGCATATCTGCTGCTCTGGCGTGGGAAAGCAGCCACTTACTGACGTCCAAGTAGTTGTTGGTCTTGCGCTCGTAGGGGCTGCTGGCTTTTTCGGCAATGGCATGCAGGAAGCTCCGGAAATGTGCAGGGTGCTCGGCGGGCGGTTTGGCCATAAGCTCCTTGATAAAGGCCAGGGTTTTGAGGAGCAGGGGGCTGAGGTCAGTGGCTTTGTCGAAAAGGCGCTGCACAGCGGGGATGAGGTAGTCCAGCAGGCGGTAATTGCCCAGCTCGTAGTGGCAGATCAGGTGCAGCATCCGGGTATTGTGCAGGAGGTCGTCGCGCAGGGAGTTGGCTTTGAGGTGGATGATCTCGTTGAGGTAGTCCAATGCTTTTTCATATTCCCTGCGGCAGAAGTATAGGTAGGCGAACTTGAAATAGAACAAGAGTATGCGGTGTACGTCTGTGTTGGCCCCCATGGCCATAAGCTCTTTCTTTATGCCGGGGATGAGGGAGACGCCCCGCTCGTAATCCTGGGTCAGGAAGATGTGGTTCAGCTGGCTGAGGTTGAGGTAGATGGTAGCCGTCAGTTTGCCATTATCATTGAGCTGTGGCAAAATGTGGCGGTAAAAGGTTTCGAAAGCTTTGAGCTGTCTGGAAAAGTCTTCAGTCCGTTGAGTGAGGTAATACTGCACCATGAGGTAATACATGGCCCGCATGTACAGGGTGGGGTCCTTTTCGCACATCTGTTCGTTCTCTTGGAACAGCTCGATCCAGCGGTTGGCGTGCCGGGCCGCGCCTTCAAAGTCGAGCAGGATGTAATGGTACCACATATAAGCCTGGTAGAGGTTGGCTTTCTCGAAAAACGTCAGTTGGCTATTGAGGAACTCCTGCGGCATCTGTTCTTGGAAGAACTGATTGACCGCGTGCAGCTCTGCTTCCGATTTGATGTGGCCAAACTGGATATACCAGCCGTGTACCTGAATGTTGAAGTTGGAGAAGAGGTTGCTGGAGTGGGCAATGCGGCTGCGCTGCCGGGCCTCGTCCAGCAACGCCTCCATTTTGTTCTCAATACGCCTGCTGCGGGTAATGTGGCGGGCTTCGATCATCTTCTGAAACTCGATAATCTCCAGGTGCAGGATGTCCTGATGATGGTCCAATGCTTTGCGCTTGGTGCTCTCCAGTATCTTAAGGGCCTGCATGTACATCCCTTTGCCATAAAGGATGCGGGCAAAGTCGATTTGCTCGTGTATAGAGATTTCTACGTCCTTTTGGATGTAAATCAGCCGCAGGCTGGTCAGGAGCTGCCGGTAGAGATGGCGTTTAAGGTTGGGCAGGTGCTTTTTTTCCACCCCTTCCAGCTGTTGGAGCACCTGCTGATCGTCATAGGCTTGCATTTTGTCCAGCACATCAAAGAGCTGTACGAACTTGGCATCCGCCTGCAAACGGTTGACGTAAAGCCGGAAGTTGCGTTTTTCAGCCTTATTCAGAGATTTGACCAAAGAAAAAAGATGGTCTTTCTGGAGGTTGAACATAACAGCAGAAACGCTATTTTTCGTTGATAATCAGGGTGTTGAGCTTATTTAGTGCTATTTGGGCATAACAGGGCCTTTCAAATGTAAGTATATCAAATGAAAACCGCACTCTAAATTTGTATCAACAACAAGAAGAAATCGGATAACCAAACGGTTTTTTGGCATTTTATGGCCCAATAGCCCTAGCACCATTCTCTAATTGCATTAAATGGACTGGTTATGAAAAAAATCGAAGCGATCATCAGGCTGTCTAAGTTCGAGAAGGTCAGAGATGCACTAGCGGCGATCGGCGTGCGTTTTTTTACCCTTTCAGAAGTTAAAGGCTTTGGCCTTCAAGCGGGTAAAAAAATGACCTACCGTGGCAGCACTTACGATTCAGATTACATTGCCCGTCTGCAGCTGGAAATACTATGCGCAGGAGAAAAAGTAGATGAAATCATAGATACCATCGTCTCTGCTGCCCGTACCGGCGAAGTGGGCGACGGTAAAATTATTGTTACAGACGTTGAGCACATTGTGCGCATACGTACCTCCGAGACTAACGCCGAGGCCATATAGGCTGCCCAAAGGACCATGCTCCTGCTCCTTTTTGCCTTTTACCTAAATGATTTAAGCCCAAGTCGACATTGAATATGTTGTCTTTGGTATTCTCCCTCCAAGTGATTAGCCAAATTATAACGGGCGTGAACCAAAATGTCGCAGGCAGTTTGCTTTTAGGGCTTCCTAGCCTGGCATTGGCCTAGCGCTGCGCAGGGGTGGCCGAAGGCCAGACCCGACGCCTGAAGGGCGAGGGGCCGAGCGGACAGCGAGCCCCGTAGCATAGCGGCACCTGCCCGCTGGCAGGGGCAGGCCCCCTCCCGTTGGGCAGGGAAAAGAATGACAATCTGTTTTGTGCCCATTATATCGTATTGGAGACTATCCTTTCAGGGGTAGCCTTGTAGGTGCGTACCTGTTGTTGCCCGGGCGGAGTGCCGCTCAGTGCTTGGAACTAGAATTATTTTGTTTAACGCATTAACGAAAATTAAAATGAACGAGGCATTATTCACTGCAAACAACGTATGGATGCTCGTTTCTACGGTGCTGGTCTTTGTTATGCACCTTGGGTTCTCTACCCTGGAAGCAGGCTTTGTGCAAAGGAAGAATACCGTCAACATCCTTTTCAAGAATGCCATGATCATTTCCATTGGGCTGTTGACGTACTGTGTGGTAGGCTTCAACCTCATGTACCCGGGCGTGAACGAAGGGGGCTTTTTCGGCTTTGCGGGCTTTGGGCTGGCCATGCCGGAAGGGGCTGCCGGGGCAATAGCATACGCTGATGGCAACTATACGTATTGGACAGACTTTATTTTTCAGGGGATGTTTGCGGCCACCGCGGCCACTATCGTATCTGGAGCCGTAGCGGAGCGGATTAAGCTGAATGCTTTCCTCATTTTTGCCACCCTGTTTGTTGCCATCAGCTATCCCATCACGGGCATGTGGAAGTGGGGCGCAGGATGGCTCGACGCAGCGGGCTTTTACGACTTTGCTGGCTCAACCCTGGTGCACGCTGTAGGCGGGTGGGGCGCATTAGCTTCTGTACTGCTCCTGGGCGCCCGCAAAGGCAAGTACACCAAAGATGGCATTAAGCCCATACCGGGGCACAGTATGCCTTTGGCCGCTATAGGGGTGTTCCTCCTGTGGTTCGGCTGGTTCGGTTTCAACGGGGGCTCTGTGCTTTCTGCCGATCCTGTTGCAGTATCTTTGGTCTTCGTTACCACCTCTTTGGCCGCCTCTGCAGGTGCTGTCGCGGCCTTTTTCGTCTCTTACGCCCTGTTCAAATCCCACGACCTCTCCATGGTGCTGAACGGCATCTTGGGCGGCCTGGTAGGCATCACAGCTGGTGCAGATCTGATGTCTCCCACAGATGCGATCCTGATAGGTGCAATTGCCGGGGCGGTCATACCGGTATCGGTCGTTTTTTTCGACCGCATCAAGATCGATGACCCTGTAGGCGCCACTTCTGTCCACCTTGTGTGCGGGATCTGGGGCACCCTTGCAGTCGGTATTTTTGGCGCAAAGGCAGGGTTGGGGCAATTGTGGACACAGCTTTACGGTACGCTATCGGTTGGGGTATTCACCTTCGTCTTCGCCTTTGGGCTGATGTACGTCCTCAAAGCGACAATAGGCATACGGGTGAGCGAAGAAGAAGAGGAAAGAGGGCTTGACGTGGCCGAGCACGATATGGAGGCTTACGAAGCGGGCACCGTAACTGAGCCTGGATACCAAATGGTAAAGTAATCCATCATACACTACAATCTTCCCGGGTAAGGAAGGGTGCCTGCTGCTCTGTCGAGAGATTTAGAAGGCATGTGCCTTTCCTGCTCTTTTGCAGCCCTTTGGGCTAAAATAAGGGAAGGTAGATTTTGGGTTTAGAAAACCTGTAAAGCTGGCCCAACCGCCAAGTCAGAGCCAGCCTACAGGTAGAGTTTAATGAATTCTCTAATAAGTAAACATTTTTAGTATGCAGCAGTTCAACAAACTTTATCGCATGGGCGCATTTGCCCTTCTTGTTGCCCTTTTTTCTATGGTTTTGCCGGCTTCAGCCTTTGCTCAAGAAGAAGAGGACAAGTTCAGCATGACTGTGACGCTCAACTCAGATCAGTTTTTTGGGTTCTACCCATTTTTTTCGGGCAGCTATGCGGTGAACGACAAATTCGACTTCACTTTCTATGGTATCCTCTGGTCTGGAGGCACAGGCAGCGCTTGGGGCAACTGGACGGAGTTTGGGGCAGGCCTCAAGTTCAATGTAACGGAAGGGGTTACGATTGCTCCCCAAATAGGACTGCTTGGCGGCAGCCTGCTGTCTAGCGGCGCATTGGGCGGCGGCATCCTTGGTGATGGCATCGTGCCCAACCTGACAATTGCCCTGAGCCGTGAAAAGACGGAAGGGGAGTTTTATCTGGGCTACTATACCCCTCTGCGAGACGAAGCGCCTGAAGAGGGCTCTACGCTCGCCTATCTGCACTACTGGGCCAACTTTGGTTATAAGTTTGGCAGCTTGGTCTCTGCAGGCTTGCATTTCGAGCACCTCATGCTGGCAGGCGGCTCTAATATCGAGGAGTCGTCAGATGTTTATCAGTGGTTTGGCCCTTATGTACAGTTTGCTGACCCCAAGGGCCGCGGCTGGGCACGTTTTTCCTCCGGAACGGATTTTGTGGAGGCCAACGACTCCTTTTTCAAACTGACTGTGGGCATGAATTTCTAACGCGTTCAAAACCCCATCTACCAGGCTTTAGGCTAGGCCCGAGAGGGCAGGCCTGATTGATGGCAGAGCTGCTTGGCTACAGCAAACAGCCATAGGAGCAGAAAAAATGACGGCGGGGGGATTTCCCCCGCCTTCCAAAAGTAGGAACACATTCTTCACATTACTTCAACGATTCAAACTTTTTAAGACAATGGCAAAGTCAAAATTAGAGTACATCTGGCTAGACGGATCTGCACCGACACAAGGCATGCGGTCCAAGACTAAAATTGCAAAAGACTTTAGCGGGAAATTGGAAGATTGCCCTATGTGGTCTTTCGACGGCAGCTCGACCGGGCAGGCTGAAGGCGGTTCTTCTGATTGCCTGCTCAAGCCGGTCGCCATCTTCCCCGACCCAGGCCGCCGCAACGCTTTCCTGGTCATGACAGAAGTGCTCAATGCCGATGGCACCCCACACGCAACCAACGGGCGGGCTACCATCAATGACGACGACAACGATTTTTGGTTCGGTTTCGAGCAGGAGTACTTCCTGTGGGACATGGAGACCAATAAGCCGTTTGGCTTCCCAGCCAACGGCTACCCCCGCCCACAGGGGCCTTACTATTGCTCTGTAGGGGCTGCCAACGCTTACGGGCGTGAGGTCATCGAAGAGCACCTCGACCTTTGCATTGATGCTGGCCTCAATATTGAGGGCATCAATGCAGAAGTGGCTGCCGGGCAGTGGGAGTTCCAAATCTTTGCCAAAGGCGCAGCTGAAGCCGGCGACCAAATCTGGGTGGCCCGCTACCTCCTGGAGCGGACCGCAGAAAAGTATGGCCTGGCCATCAATTGGCACTGCAAGCCGGTCTCTGGCGACTGGAACGGCTCGGGCATGCACGCCAACTTCTCCAACAGCCTGCTGCGCGAAGCCGGCAGCAAGGAGGTGTACGATAAGGTCTGCAGCGCATTCGGCAAATCTCCGGAGGTCATCAAAGCCCACATCGATGTATATGGTGCAGACAACCACTTGCGCCTGACCGGCCTGCACGAGACGCAGTCTATCGATAAGTTCAGCTACGGCGTTTCTGACCGTGGTGCTTCTATCCGCATCCCTATCGCAACCGTGGAGAACGGTTGGAAAGGATGGCTGGAAGACCGCCGCCCCAACTCGGCAGCTGATCCTTATAAAGTAGCAGCTCAGATCATTGCTACGGTGAAAACCGCTGAAGTGATGGTTGCTGCTTCCTGATCATGGAAGTAATGTTGCCCGGCTGGCCCATTATCCGGGCCAGCCATATCCTTTTGGCAAATCAGTTCTAGTTCCTGCATAGGAATATGCCATTTACCTGCCTCCGGATAGCCCGGGGGCAGTTTTTGTGTGCCCGCTAGCAGCCCATTGCCGAATGGGTGGGCCGTTTTTTGCTGGAGTGGGCAGCAAATACAGCTTGTGCGCCGTCAGCCCTTAGCTCCTGATCTGCCCAATACGCCTTTCTGTGCCGCCTTGCGGCGAATATTTTTTACCTTTACTACAGCGGCTGCTCAACGCGCAGCCATATAGCATAAGAACTGATCACTACACTGCCGTTGGCAGTTTCCCTTTCAATTTAAACTCGCATATTCCTTATGAGCCTTTCCAGATTTCAAGCGTTGGACACGATACTGAACCGGTCCGGGTTTGACCTTGAGTACGTAGATGTGCCCGAGGGCAAAATTTCCGATTTCTTCGGCTGCAATGTCTTCAATGATGTGACCATGCAGGGCTATATGAGCCCCTCCGATTACGACCGGGTCAAATCCGCCATCGATTCTGGCGCCAAACTTTCCCGTGAAGATGCCGATACTGTGGCTGACGCTATGAAGCGCTGGGCTATGGACCGGGGCGCTACCCATTACACGCACTGGTTTCAGCCGCTTACCGGGCGTACGGCCGAAAAACACGACTCCTTTTTCACCCTGAAGCCTTCAGGGGAAGTGACGGAGGAGTTTGACGCGGGCACTCTGGTGCAACAGGAGCCCGACGGCTCCTCCTTCCCCGGCGGCGGCTTGAGGTCTACCTTCGAAGCTCGGGGCTACACGGCATGGGACCCGTCTTCCCCCGCATTTATCCTAGAGGTAGGCGATGGCAAAACCTTGTGTATCCCCACGATTTTTGTGACCTACGGGGGCCATTCTCTAGATTACAAACTGCCGTTGCTCAAATCCCAGGCCTTCTTGGAACAGGCCGCTATCCCGGTCTGCCAGCTGTTTGATGAGGCCGTGGCCAAAGTGTGGGTCACGCTGGGCTGGGAGCAAGAATACTTCCTGGTAGATGAAGCCCTGTTCAACGCACGCCCCGACCTGCTGCTCACGGGCCGCACCCTGCTCGGCAAGCACTCGCCCAAAGGGCAGCAGCTGGACGATCACTACTTTGGCTCCATCCCGGAGCGGGTGTATGCGTATATGCGCGATCTGGAGACAGAATGCCACAAGCTGGGCATCCCGGTCCGTACCCGCCACAATGAAGTAGGCCCAGGGCAGTACGAGCTGGCCCCAATGTTCGAGGAGGTCAACCTTGCAGTAGACCACAATCAGCTGCTGATGGACCTGATGGACCGGGTGGCCCACCGCCATAAGCTGCGGGTCCTGCTGCACGAGAAGCCCTTTGCCGGGGTGAACGGGTCAGGCAAGCACAACAACTGGTCTATGTCTACCAATACGGGCCGCAACTTATTGTCGCCGGGCAAAAAACCAGGGCAAAACCTACAGTTCCTGACCTTCTTCGTCAATACCATACGTGCAGTATACGAATACGCAGATATCCTGCGTGCCAGCGTAGCTTCTGCTTCCAACGACCACCGGCTGGGAGCCAATGAAGCCCCGCCAGCCATCATCTCTGTTTTCATTGGCGAGACCTTGTCCAAGGTGCTGGACAGCATAGAAGCTGGCATCACCCCCGATGAGGACGGCGTGAAGCAAGTCTTAGACCTGCTCAGCAAAGTCCCCAACCTAGAGCTGGATAATACAGACCGCAACCGCACTTCGCCCTTCGCTTTCACCGGCAACAAGTTTGAGATCCGCATGGTGGGCTCTACCATGAACTGTGCGGCCCCAATGACGGTGATGAATACCATTGTTGGCCGTCAGCTAGAGCAATTCCATGCGGAGCTGCGAGGCTTAATGGATAATGGCAAGGACCGGGATGCTGCCATCCTGACCATACTGAAGCGGTATATTTCTGAATCTAAGCCGGTGCGTTTCGAGGGCGATGGTTACAGCGAGGAGTGGCGGCAGGAAGCAGCAAGGCGCGGGCTGGCCAACACTCCTGATACCCCCGATGCCCTCAATGCCTACATCTCTGATGCCGCCAAAGAGCTGTTTACCAATAGCGGGGTGTTTACCGAGCGGGAGCTGGAAGCGCACTACGAGGTGATGAACGAGAATTACATCCTCAAGCTTCAGATAGAAGCCCGTACCCTGGGCGAAATGGTCATCAACCACATTCTGCCCGCAGCAGTCAGTTATCAGACACAGCTGGCAGATAATGCCCTCAAACTGAAACAGCTTGGGCTGCCCGAGTCTGATGCCAAGGCACAATTGGATTTGATCAAGCTGATTTCGGAGAACATCAATTACATCAAAGACAACGTCAACCAGATGACTGCTGTGCGCAGGGATGTCAACGAAATCGAGGATGCCAATGAAATGGCAAAAGCTTATTGCAAACAGGTCAAGCCGCTGATGGAGGCCGTCCGCACCTATGCAGACCGGTTGGAGTACCTCGTGGATGACCGGGAATGGCCCCTGATCAAATACCGGGAGCTGATGTTTGTGCGTTAAGCGGTGCTTGCGCCCCTATGCAAATGGCCCAACCTGAAGCGATTCGGGTTGGGCTATGCTGTTGGGAAAGGCAGGGGCTATTTTTTCCGGGCGCTCACTGCTTTCTTTTGGGGCTGTGCTTTGCCCTCAGGCGTTTCTGCAGAGGCCTTCTTCTGCCCATTGCTTTTCGCTTTCTTGGCTGCAGCAGCCTTTTTGCGGGGCTTTTCTACAGGCCCTGCATACTCTAGGATGCTGATGCCCATAGGCGATAGGTTGGGGGTAAGGTGGCAGGGGCGGCCGTGCCATTCTTCAGCCTCCGTCCTGAGCAGGCCGGTGTTCAAGTGGTGCCCCGCGCCCCCATAGTCGGGGTGGTCGCTGTTTAGGACCTCCTTCCACTGGCCTTCAAGCGGCACGCCGATTTTGTAGCCTTCCCGGGCCACCGGCGTGAAGTTGCAGACGATGGCCACCGGCTTTTGCTCATCCTGGCCATAGCGCAGGTAGGAGAGCACACTATTCACGTTGTCGTTGTGGTCTATCCATTGGAAGCCGTCTGGGCTAAACTGTTTTTCATGCAGAGCAGGGGTGTTTTTGTAATAAGCGTTGAGCGCTTTCACCCAAGCCTGTACACCTTGGTGGTAAGGCGTTTCGGCCAGCCACCACTCCAGCCCTTTTTCAATATTCCATTCGCTAGTCTGCCCAAACTCATCGCCCATAAAGAGCAGCTGAGTGCCAGGGTGGGTGAACATATAGCCATAAAGCGCCCGTAGATTGGCAAAGCGCTGCCATTCGTCTCCCGGCATGCGGTCGATAATGGCGCCCTTGCCATGCACCACCTCATCGTGGGAGAGCGGGAGCATGAAGTTCTCAGTGAAAGCGTAAACCAGGCTGAACGTGATTTCGCCGTGATGGTACTGCCGGTGCACAGGGTCGTGCTTGAAATAGTTGAGGGTGTCATGCATCCACCCCATCATCCATTTTTGGCCGAAGCCCAGCCCGCCGTCGAAAGTCGGGCGGGATACCCCCTTCCAAGCGGTAGATTCTTCCGCTATGGTCACCGCATCAGGAAACTCTTTGTAGACCGTTTCATTAAAATCCTTGAGGAAAGCAATGGCTTCCAAATTTTCATTCCCCCCATATTGGTTGGGTATCCACTCGCCATCGTTGCGGGAATAATCCAAGTACAGCATAGAGGCTACCGCGTCAACCCTAAGCCCGTCTGCATGGTAACGGTCGAGCCAAAAGAGGGCATTGGAGATTAAGAACGCCTTGACTTCATGCCGCCCATAATTGAAAATGGCGCTCTTCCAATCTGGGTGGAAGCCCTTGCGCGGGTCGGCGTGGTCGAAGAGGTGGGTGCCGTCAAAATCAGCCAGCCCGTGGGCATCTGTTGGGAAATGGGAAGGCACCCAGTCCAGAATGACTCCTACGCCGGCCTGATGGAAGGCATCCACCAGGTACATGAACTCCTGCGGTGTCCCATACCGGCTGGTGGGCGCAAAATAGCCCGTGATCTGGTAGCCCCAAGAAGGGAAGTAGGGGTGCTCCATAACAGGCAGGAACTCCACATGGGTAAAGCCCATATCGGCCACATATTTGACCATTTCATCGGCCATGTCCTTATAGCTGAGGCTGCGCAGCCCGCCATGTGTTTTTTTCCAGGTGCCCATATGCACCTCGTACACGGAGTAAGGCTGGTCCAGCCCCGATTTCTCCTTCCTGTTTTCCATCCAAGACTTGTCCTGCCATTCGTAGTCGTCCAGATCCCAGATGATGGAAGCCGTATTGGGCGGTATTTCCCAAAACAGGGCGAAGGGGTCCCCTTTTTGGAGGTGGCGCCCGTCCTTAGCATGTATGTGGTATTTATAGAGCTCGCCCCTGCCTACGCCCGGGATAAACCCCTCCCAAATGCCGGAGCCGTCCCACCGCGCATTCAGCTGATGGCTGTCCCGGTTCCAGTAGTTGAAGTTGCCGATAACAGATACGGACTGTGCGTTAGGGGCCCAGACAGCAAAATAGGTGCCGTGCTGCCCGTCTATCATGATGGGGTGGCTGCCCAGTTTTTCGTACAGCTTGTAATGCTTCCCTTCCCGGAACAGGTGGATATCAAGCTCGGTAAAGAGGCTGTGGGTAAGTACGGTCGCCATGTGGTTCGCGGTTTTGAGTAAGCCTGGGGCTTTGGTTATCGCCTAAATGATGAAAGCAGTAGCACCCAAAGCACTACCGCCTCCAAAATAGGAAATGTTTTTTGAAACCCTAAAGCACTCTTTGGGGCACTAGCCAGATTCTTGTTTTTTTGGAGGCTCCCCTCGCCTCAAGGCTCGGGGCGCTACGCTCCGGGGCTCGCTATCCGCTCGGCCCTGCCGGGCTTGCCACCCCTGCGCATCGCTAGCCCGCTGCCAGTACAGGGCTCATCGCAGCAGCATTGGGCTTGCACCCTATCGCCAACCCTGCAAGGGCTACCCCCGGTTCAGCTTGCCCCAAATCCAAATGAGGGCCACAGCGCCCCCCACAGCAACAGCTGTAGCCACCAAAGCCGCGCTGATGTTGCCATAAATCCAAAAACCGGTGGCAAAAAGGGCGCTGTATACCATGGCACAGCCAATGACCATGCCGCCAATCTCCAGCGGCAGCCGCCCAGGGGCTACGGCAACAGCCTCCAGCTGCCCATCCGCCAGCCCTTTTTCAATAACAGGTTTCCATCCGCCAGGAGCAGGCTTGATCAGCTTGTAAAAAGCGAGCAGTGTCTTTTGGTCTGTAGGCTGAGTCAGAAAGGTAGCCAGCACCCAGCCTGCCGTGGTGACGCCTATGCCCAAGAGCAGCTTGGTATGACTGGCCAAATCTCCGGGGTGCAGGATCTCCAGGTAGATGGCCATCACAAAGGAAATGACCATCGCGGCAATCTCGCTGTACGCATTGATCCTCCACCAAAACCAACGGAGGATAAAAATCAGCCCGGTCCCTGCTCCGACCTGCAGCAAGATGTTGAAGGCCTGCAGAGCATTTTCCAAAACTAGGGCGAAGAGGGCAGTGAGGACCATCAGGGCCACCGTAGACCAGCGGCCCAGGCGCACCAGTGTTTTGTCATCCGCATCTTCGTTGATAAACCGGCGGTAGAAATCGTGCACAATATAAGAGGAGCCCCAGTTGAGGTGGGTCGAGAGCGTAGACATGAATGCAGCAATCAGGGAGGCGATCACCAGCCCCAGCAACCCGCTCGGGAGGTACGTTAGCATAGCCGGGAAAGCCAGGTCATCCTTTACTACATTCTCGCTCACATTGGGGAAGGCCGTGCGGAGCGACTCCAAGTCAGGGAATACCACTATAGAGGCCAATGCGATAAGGATCCAAGGCCAGGGCCGTAGGGCGTAGTGGGCTACATTGAAAAGCAGGGTCGCCCCAACGGCATTTTTCTCGTCTTTTGCAGAAAGCATACGCTGCACGATGTAGCCGCCTCCGCCAGGCTCTGCTCCAGGGTACCAAACGCTCCACCATTGCACCGCCAGGGGCAATATGAACAAAGGGACGAGCTGACTGCTGTCGCTAAAGTCGGGCAGCAGGTTGAGCTTGCCCTGTACTTCCTCGTGGGCCAGCAGCTTGCTCAGCCCCCCCACCTCGGGGAGGTTCACAATCACGATGGCAGCCCAGATGATGCCCGTCATGGCCAGGGCAAATTGGAAAAAGTCGGTCAGGATAACCCCTCTCAAACCGCCCATAGAGGTATAAACCACGGTGACGATAGAGGCGATCAGTACCGTTTGCAACGGGCTCAGCCCAAGCATGACGCCCCCGATTTTTATGGCCGCCAAGGTCACAGTCGCCATGATCATAATATTGAAAAACACCCCTAGGTAAATGGCCCGGAAACCACGCAGTATAGCAGCAGCTTTGCCGTGGTAGCGCAATTCATAAAATTCAAGGTCAGTGAGGATGCCCGATCTCCTCCACAGCTTGGCGTAGACAAATACCGTGAGCATGCCGGTGAGCAGGAAAGCCCACCACACCCAGTTGCCGGCAACGCCGTTGTTCCGGACGATGTCTGTCACCAGGTTGGGCGTGTCCGCCGAAAAGGTAGTCGCTACCATAGATACACCGAGCAGCCACCAAGGCATGCCACGGCCCGAGAGGAAAAACTCTTTGTAATCTTTGCCCGATTGCCGGGAGACCAGCAACCCAATAGCCAATGAGATGACAAAAAAGGCTAGAATAATGCCCCAGTCGAGTCCTGCGAGGTTCATGTGCGGTTGGTTTTTCGTTTTGAAATGGCAGCAATGGCCTGCCCGGGAAAATTACTCGATTATCAGCTCATCTACAAATAGCCACCCGCGGTGGCCGGCGCCCTGCTGCCCCGCAGGGATAATGCCATAGTTGGGGGCCAGTACGCGCAGCCCGCGTGTGGCTGCGGGCTGCCGCAGCTCAAGGGTAGCTTCCAAGATCTTGCCTTCAGGCACCGGCAGCGTCCGGCTGCCAACCTGTATGTACTGCCCGTCTTCCTGAAGGGCAAAAACTTTGACTTCCCGTGGCGCATTGATCCACTGTCCAGGGCCGTGGAAAAACCTGAAGCTGACAGTGCTCACCTTTTTGGCTTCATCAAAAAAGATAAGCGCATCAAAATCCTCCTTGTCTATGCCTATCCACTCCGCATCCCCATAGCGCTCATTACTGCCTTTTACCCCGTTCAGGATCGCGGCAGGCTTGCTGCCATTATATTTGGGGTGGGGGAGGTGCTTCAGCTCTATCCGTTGCCCTACGCCCAAGTGCTGCTTAAAGCGGATGCTCGTGCTGCGCCCAGCCGGCTTGCCGTCTACATAGGTCTGAGCACGGTAGGTGCCATCAACAGGGCGCAAGGGCTTGTCGTAGGCCATCTCGCGGCCACGCCCCACTTGCACCCTGATCTCCCCTGCACCGGCCATATTGCTGAACGAGAGGGCTACAGGTGCCCCCTGCCCGCCAATGACTTCGGCCTGAAGGTCAAAGAGGTGGTTGGCGGCTTGAATGCCTTCTTGCTCCATCCACTTCAGATGTGGCTGTAGCCGTTGGACGAAGCTGCCGAACCCTTTTTTGCCCTTGCCGCTCCATACTACCTCAGACAGCGCCTGCATACGGGGGTACGCCATATACATGACCTTCTCCGGGGTAGGCATGTATTCAGTCCATATATTGCCCTGCGCGCCCAGGATGTGCCGGGCCTGCTCTTCGGTCAGCGACTCTGGCACAGGGTGGTAGTCGTATACTTTTTGGAGCGGGAGGTAGCCGCCTATGGCCAGTGGCTCATCTTCAGCGGTAGACTGGTAATAATCGAAGTAACAGTAGGTAGTAGGCGTCATGACTACATCATGCCCCTGTTTTGCTGCTTCAATCCCTCCGGCTTCGCCACGCCAGCTCATGACGGTAGCATTCGGCGCAAGCCCGCCTTCCAGTATTTCGTCCCAGCCAATAATCTGCCGGCCCCGGCTGTTGAGGAAGCGTTCTATGCGGGCTATGAAATAAGACTGCAGCCCATGCTCGTCCTTCAGCCCTTCTTCCTGAATGATCTTTTGGCAAAGCTCGCTCTGTTCCCATTGCACCTTTGGGCATTCATCACCGCCAATGTGGATGTATTCTGATGGGAAGAGTGCAATGACCTCAGACAGCACATCTTCCAGGAAAGTGAAGGTAGCTTCGGAAGGGCAGTACACATCTTCAAAAATCCCCCACTTGGTCGCTACTTCTACCGGCTTTCCGGTACAGCCCAGCTCCGGGTAAGCAGCGATAGCGGCCTGTGCATGCCCGGGCAGCTCTATTTCAGGGATGACCGTGATGAAGCGCTCGGCCGCATAGGCCACAATCTCCCGGACTTCGTCCTGAGTATAGTAGCCGCCGTACCGCTGCCCATCAAATTGGTGCGGCTGATCGTTGTAATGCCCAATAAGGGTCTCTTTGCGGTAAGCGCTGATCTCCTGAAGCTTAGGATATTTTTTGATCTCAATGCGCCAGCCCTGGTCTTCCGTCAGGTGCCAATGGAAGCGGTTCATTTTGTACCGGGCCAGCATATCGATATAAGTCTTGATGAACTCCACGGGGAATAGATGCCGCCCAACGTCCAAGTGCATCCCCCGGTAGGCAAATGCAGGCTGATCTTTAATGGTGGCATAGGGGATGATGGGGGTAGGCGCACCTTTCCAGGGCTGATTGAGCTGCATTAGGGTTTGCAGCCCATAAAAAAGCCCTGCCCCGCTGCCCCCTTGCAGGGAGATGCCCGCTGCATTGACTTCCAGCCGGTAGCCCTCAGCAGGCAGGGCGGGGTTGGTCTGTATGACGAACCGGGCTTTGCTGTTTTTGGAAGGTGGGGCGATCTTTTCCAGCCACTTTATGGCCATAGCGCTCACTGCTGTGGCGGCGGTATCTTTTTTAGACACTTTCAGGGCAATGCCCGCTGTCAGGTCCAGCTGCCCTTCCCCCATTGCCAGGTTGAGCGGGGCCGGGATGATGGCAGGCTCTTGAGCATACAGGGGCAGTAGGGGGAGGGCGAGCGCTAACAAAAGAAAGAGTTTTTTCATGGCGGTCATGCTGGAAATGGTCCTAGAAAAGGAGAGGAAGGGGATGGCCTTCCTCTCAAAATAATAGTGTATGAAACGAAACTGAATTACACTTATGCAGTGGGGGCCGCCTTTGATTTAGGCTTGCCGCCACGAGGTTTGCTGCCAGAGGGGGCTGCTTTGCCCTTCCCGGGCTCCAGCCCTTTCGCTGCAGCGGCAGAAGGCTGCCAGTCGAACTTCCAACGGCTGAACGCCTCCATGGCCTCATACTCGGCCAAGCCAAGCGCCCGGTACTCTGTTGCCAGGTTTTTATTGCGGTCTTCGGCCCGCTGCCAAAATTCCCGGGCGTCATTGCCAGGGAAAGGTGGGCGGTCTTTTTGCGACTGATGCCGGAAAATGGCATCCCGCTTTTTAAGCAGCTCAATAGGGCTGATGGGCACAGCCATTTCGATCTCGTGCACAGGCCATTCATGCCAGGCTCCCCGGTATAGCCATAGCCAGGCTGCTTGCGCCCAGTCTTCCCCTTTTACCATTTCGTAGGCTTGGAAAATAGCCTCTAAGCAGGTCGCATGAGTGCCATGTGGGTCGGCCAGGTCGCCAGCCGCATAAACCTGATGGGGCTTAACTTCCCGCATTAAGTCTGCTATAATGCTGATGTCTTTTTCAGATAGCGGCTTTTTCCGGGTGAGCCCAGTTTCGTAAAACGGCATATCCAAAAAGTGGATCTGCTCGTCCGGCAGGCCGCACAGGCGCGCTCCAGCCCGGGCTTCCCCCCGGCGGATGAGCCCTTTCACAATGCCGGTCTCCCGTATGGATTTGGCAGAGGTGCTGTTGTTCAGCAGTTGTTTGAGCATTTGCTCCACTTTGTCGCGGTAAGGGCCGTTGGGGCCCATTTCCGGGATCATGTCCTGCAGCTCAAGGCAAAATTCCAGGAAGTGCCTGGCGTGGTAGTCATGTACGGCAATATTTCCCGACGTCTGATAGGCGACATGTACCTCGTGGCCCTGCTCGACCAGCCGGAGGAAGGTGCCTCCCATAGAGATGACGTCATCGTCGGGGTGAGGGCTGAAAATAATGACCCGCTTCCGCTCCGGGCTTTTCCGCTCCGGGCGTGTGGTATCGTCGGCTCCGGGCTTGCCTCCTGGCCACCCGGTGATGGTGTGCTGTAAGCGGTTAAAAATTTTGATATTGATATCGTAAGCTGAGGCATACTCTACAGTGAGGTCGCTAAGCCCATGCTCCCCGTAGTCCTCGTTGGTCAGTTTGAGTATGGGCTTTTCCGTTTGCTTGGAAAGCCAGGTAACCGCCTTGCAGACGAGATCGTCGTCCCAGTTGCAAATGCCGATAAGCCAGGGCGCATCAAACCGGGTGAGCATCTCTGCTGCCCCATAATCGAGGTGCACGCTTACGTCGGGGTGGTGCTGCAAGAATGTGGCTGGGATGTTGGGCGTCACTTCGCCCTCGATAGCCCTTTGCAGGATTTCAGCTTTGTGCTGCCCCCAGCCCAGGAGGTAAATTTTCCTAGACTTCATGATCGTTTTTATGCCCATCGTGATTGCCCGGTAGGGCACGTCCGCTTCCTGGCCAAAGTCTTTGATGGCATCCTGGCGGGTA
The DNA here is from genome assembly GCF_007993045.1 of Phaeodactylibacter luteus. Classification (GTDB taxonomy): domain Bacteria; phylum Bacteroidota; class Bacteroidia; order Chitinophagales; family Saprospiraceae; genus Phaeodactylibacter; species Phaeodactylibacter luteus. Next base: position 71,425 of record NZ_VOOR01000007.1, on the reverse strand, counting down.
ATCCCATCGAGGCGCACCATGCGGGTGGAAGAGTCCTCCCAAGAGCCGGGCTCGTTGAAGCCGATGTGCCCAGTACGGCCAATGCCCAGCAGCTGTATGTCGATGCCGCCGTAAGTGCCTATCTTTCGTTCGTACTGTTCGCAGTAGGCCTCTACTTCATCCATATCGAGTGTGCCGTCCGGGATATGGATGTTCTCCCGCTTGATGTCGACATGGTCGAAAAGGTGTTCGTTCATGAACCTGACGTAGCTTTGCGCGGCCCCAGGCTGCATGGGGTAGTATTCATCCAAGTTAAAGGTGACGACGTTGGCAAAGCTAAGGTCTTCCTCTTTGTGCATACGGACGAGCTCCCGGTAAACCTGAATAGGGGAAGAGCCGGTGGCCAGGCCTAGTACAATAGGCTTGTTTTCCTGCTGCTTTTGGCGCATCGCCAGTGCAATGGAACGTGCAACATGGGCAGATCCGTCTTTGGCTTTAGGCCAAATTTTGACAGGCATTTTCTCCACCGACCGGAGCTGGTACTTTAGGAAATTCCTCATAGGTATTAACAGGTTCTTTTTGAGAAAAAATATGTCGTGTGTTGGCTCAGACTTTTTTGATTTTGGCCCGCTCTGCGGCAGGCTGCTCGGCTGTGCGGTACACCTGTGCTGCTGCGCCCAGCATGCCAGCCTCATCGGGGCCGAGGCTGGAAATGGCCACCCGGGCCTGCCCGCGGAAATTCTCGAGCAGGGCTTTGTTCATATGGTGGGCGATCGTATCTGTGAGCAAAGCCCCGGCATTGAGCATCCCGCCTGAGAGGAAGATCCCTTCGGGGTCCATCTGCAGTACGAGCGGGGCTAGGGCAGAGCCAAGCGCATTGCACATGTGGTCTATGGCCATCTGTGCCAAGGGGTCCCCTTCAAGCGCGATCAGTGCAATTGACTTGGCGGTAAGCTTGTCTTCGGGCAAAGCGCGCAGGGCGCTGGGCGTAAGCTCCTGTGCCATGAGCAGCTGGCAGGTGCGCCTCAGCCCGCTGGCCGATACCAGGGTCTCCAGGCAGCCTTTCCGGCCACAGGCGCATTGCCTGCTGTTGCCAGGGATAGTGATGTGCCCCAGTTCGCTGGCCAGCCCGTGGGCGCCTTCTACTACTTTGCCGTTGAAGTAAAAGGCGCTGCCGAGCCCGGTGCCGAGCGTCAGGAGGATGAAGTTGTCCATGTTCTGTGCGCCTCCCCACATCTTTTCCCCTAAGGCAGCAGCGGTAGAATCTTTTACGAGCACCGTGTGCGCGCACAGCGCTTCTGCTAAAAAATCGCGTATGGGGAAAGCTGCGATAAAGGGCAGGTTGGCGGCATAATTGATCACCCCAAGGGCTGGGTCGCAGCCTGGGGCGCCTATGCCAACGCCCGCCAAGGGAGCGGCAGACTTGCGCAGCAGCCGCCGGGCGGCATCCACAAGAAGCGCCCCGTATTCGTCTTGGGTGTTGGCTTGCTGTGTAGGGAACGCGGAGCGAGCTATGATGCTGCCTTCCGGGCTGACTAAACTGAGCTTAGTGTTGGTGCCGCCTATGTCTATGCCAAGAGCTGTTGAGTTCAAAATAGTGGCTTTCGGTTTGCTTGCCCGTGGGCAGTTGGAATTTAGTGCAGCTAGTACGATTGCTGCAACAGCAAAAATATAATTTTTTCGGAAGAAAAGCCGTGGTTTTAAAATATTTTAACGCTGTGTTCGAACACATATCCAATAATATACGCAGATAAGCTTTTTTTTCCGGTTTAAATATGTTAATTATGGGTTTGTGCAGGAAAAACAACTATGCAGTAGTAGCCTCGCAGGAAGGTGTTTTCCAGAAAGGGTAGGGCGTCTGCCTGTCAGATGAGCCGTCCGGGCGGCAATAATGTCAGCCCGGGGCTGATAATGTCCCTGGGAATTATTTTCTTAGCGTAATTGCGCGCTTTTGCTATTTCGTTCTCTGCCTTCCAACGGGCACAAATGCTTTTGACACGTCAGAATATGCCTCAAAAAATCCGGATTAAAGATATCGCCCAAAAGGCAAATGTTTCCACAGGCACGGTTGACCGGGTCATCCACAACCGTGGCAACGTCTCTGCTGAGAAGCGGGCCCGCGTAGAAGCCGTGATGCAGGAGCTCGGCTATGAGCCCAATATCATAGCTAGGGCGCTGGCCAGCAAGAAGATATTGAAAATCGGCATTCTGCTGCCCGACCCCGCAATAGACCCTTACTGGGAGCTGCCCCACCGTGGGGTGGAAAAGGCTTGGCGCTCAGTCGCTCATTATGGGGTAGAAGCGCAGACCTTTTTCTTTGACCTCTTCGACCAAAACGACTTTGCAGAGAAAGCTGCCGCTGCGCTAGCTGCCAGCCCCGGCGCCCTGTTGTTCCCGCCTGTTTTCCTCCGCGCGGCGAACACGCTGCTCGGGCAGTGCAGAGACATGGGGCTGCCGGTGTCCCTGTTCAATACACAGATTGATGATGCCAGCGTACTGGCCTACGTGGGGCAGAACTCTTTCCAGAGCGGGGTGCTGGCGGGCAAACTGCTCAGCTATGGGCTGGCGGACCGGGAGAAGGTAGCCGTTGTCAACTTGAGCAAAGAGCCGGCTAATGCCAAGCACTTGGTGGACAAGGAGAGCGGCCTGGTCCGCTATTTTGAGGATCAGGGCATAAATGGGCAATCGCGCATTGTGCGTGCTGTTTTTGAAGGGTTTAATGACGAAAAGGCCCTGAGGGGGTTCCTGCTCGATCTGCTGGGGTCCGAGCCCTTGCTCCGTGGCATGTTTGTGACCAACTCCCGGGCCTATAAAATCTTGGACGCACTGAGGCCTACAGAGCTCAAAGGGGTCAATATTGTAGGCTTCGATCTGCTGCCCGGCAATATCCGTTACCTGGAGGAAGGCCGAATTCAGTTCCTCATCAATCAGAACCCGGTAGAGCAGGGCTATATCGCGCTTATGAACTTGGTCAACCCCCTGATTTTTGACAAACCTACAGATGCGGTACAGCACTTGCCGCTCGATATTGTTGTGGCCGAAAATGCACGCTACTATCTACAGCGGGAAGAAAAGTACGGGCTGCTGGTTTGATTGCCCAAACGGGAAGAAGCGCTAAGTGGGCACAGGCTAAAATGCCGCAGTCGTTGATGCTTTTCTAGCTCTAGCCTGGCATTGGCCTAGCGCTGCGGAGGGGTGATAAGCCCGCTAGGGCCGAGCGGATAGCGAGCCCCGCAGCATAGCGGCACCTGCCATCGGGCAGGGGCAGGCCCCAAAAACGGCAATTGGATTTGCGCCCCGCTAAGTGGGTATGATGAGGATGGCTTCTACGGCAGACAAGGCCCGGATTTGGACCGGGCGGCCTGCTGCGGGAAGCAACAAGAAAACGCCGGCTTTAGCCAGCCCTCCCCACTGCTCGGGCCCTATGATCTCCACTTCCCCTTTGACAGGTATTAATGCCATAGCCAGCGAAGCCGGCAGCGCTTTGGACTGTCCGCGTGCAAGGGAGAACATCTCGTGCGTGAGGCTCCCGGTAAGCGGCGCCCCTCCACTTCCCCGTGTGCCCAGAGCACTTTCCCTGATCATTTCCCAAAGCTGCGCTCCGGGGAGGTCCAGCTGAGGCTCTTGCTGTTCTTCTTTGCCAGTAATGAACTGCCGGAATAGCGCAGGGGCCGTCTGTAGGTGGAGCAGTTGGCCGCCTGTGCCTGTAGTGTGCAAAGTGCCTGCGGGCACCAAATGGCATTCGCCCTTGCGCAGGGGCCAGGAGCTCATGCGGGAGAGCCATTGCCGGTCGGAAGGGCTCGCAGGTATGGGCAGCGGGCTTTCGGGAGGTTCTAAGCCGCTGTAGTAATGCCCTTGTGCTTGGGCCGATAAGGCGAAGTAGTAGTCTTCGTTGAGGGGGCTCTGCCCGAACAGTTGCTGTAAAGCATCAGGGGGCGGGTAGTAGGCAATCCGGTGTACTGTATGGTGGGTATGGTCGATGAGCCCTGCCTGGAAAGGGTATTTGCGCTCGGCGAGATGAGCCTGCCCTTCGCCCCAAAAGGCGTCTCCTGAAAGGTAGAACATATTGCGCGCCGGCACTTCGAACAGCTGTCTGCCCAATCGCAGGAGGAGGTTGTCTTCATTAGGGTTGAGATGGAATAAAGGCTGCGCAGCCTCTTCCTGTTGGGCTTCCTCTGGTTGGGCGAGTTCTTCTTTCCACAGCTCAGGGTCGAAAAATGGGGCTGTGACCAGCGGCTGCCGGGCAGCAGCCTGCAGCCCGTACCTGACGGCATCCCCTTGTGCGAGCTTTGGCTGCTGCCAGTTGTTGGCTTCTAGGAAATAGTCGCACCGCTTCAGCATCTCTTTTTTATCCGGCAGCCAATCTCCCAGTCGAGCAGGTAGCTCCAGGCGTAGCGGTAGGCGAGGCTTGCCCTGCTGTTTTTTACCCCAAGGTTGCCAATTTCTCTGCGCTTGAGCCGCTGCAGCAGCTCCCAATGCGAAATATCGGCATAAACGGTAAGGTCGGCTTTCTCGAGCAGTGCAGCCCCTGGCCCATAGATCAGGATGGCCCCGGTTTTGCAGGCTTGTACCAGGGGCCTGAAAGCAGCCAGCTTATCGGGGTCAAAATACTGCTCCAGGCTATCTATGCCAGGCTTGGCGAAAGGGAAGCGCTTGCCGATTTTCGCCCTTAGCTCTTTTTCTTCAAGGAAAAGGTCTGAGGTAAGGCAGGAAAAACTGGGCTGCAGGGCTTCCCCTAATGCCCGCATGCCAATTTGGCCGTAGGTGCCAGGGTGGCATTCAACGGCAATTATGGCCCGGTTTTTCCCAAGGGCTTCTACGTGTTCCTGCAGGGCTTGCCCAATGGCCGGCCAGCCGCTGTAGCAGGTGCCTGCTGCCTGGGGGATGTCTACATAGGGTTGAGAATGAAATACTCTCATGGCCAGCAAGTTAGGATTTTTTCAGGGCAGCCAGCTGTTCCCAATGGCTTTCTGTCATCGCAGTGAGGTCGAAAAGGGCAATGCCGCTGGCCCCGCCTTCCAGGCCTTCGCCCGCAGCCGCAGTCAGCTCTTCGGGGGCAATAGCAGGTACAAATAGGCCGCTGTAAACGGGTTTGCTGTGGTTGAGCCGCTCCAATGCTTTTTGGGTGTGCTCGCGGATGAAGCCGATGTCCTGCTCATAAAAATTGTGGTACAACATGGGCAGGAAGGCGTCGAGGTTCCAGGTGTGCCATGCCTGGCGAACGCTCTCCCAATTGGGGAATACGGCAGCGGTGATCATTTTGTTCTGGGCTTTTGCCTCTGGCACAAGCTTTTGGTTGACCATATTGCTGACGCTGTCGTACCGGAACTGCCGCCACGCTTCGTTGGCTGATGGGTCTTCGAGGTCTGTCAGGGGGTCAATGCCGCTTTGTGCTTTGAACTGCTCCCTGCAGTAGGTAGAGTAGCTGTAGTCGTACTCCGGGTATTCCCGGTCTTGTACGATGCCGTATTTGGGCTGCAGCCCTTTGGCCAAAATGACATCGGGCAGGCGGACATAATCGAGGTGCACCCCGTCTACTTCGCTGATACGGGCCAGGGAGCGTACATTGCCGGCGACATACGCTTGTACTTCCGGGTGGCAGGGGCACATGAATTTGTAATAGTCTACATAGGCAGGGTGGGTGTTGGCCGGTTGGCCGAGCCCGTTGACCGCGTACCAGTCTGGGTGTTGCTCCACCATATCAGGGTTGTTCAGCGGCATGGTCCACATCCAGGCATGAAATTCCATGCCCAGCTCGTGGCAGAGGGGTGCGACTACCGCCAGCAGGTCTTCCTTCATAGGGAGCTGGCCGCCCTCATAAAAGGTTTGGTTGCCGTTGTAAACTTCGAGCAGCAGGGCATTTACCCCAGCTACCCTTGCCCGGGCCAGTGTTTGCTTCCAGTCTTCAGCAGACCACCCTTGCTGCGGGCGGGCCCAGGCCCAGACCTTGGTCGGCGTTGCGGCCTCTGAGGAGGTGTTGCCTTGCCCCGGGCTGCAGCTCTGCAATAGCCAATGCGAGCCGGCCAGCCCTAGCGCGCCCTGCCCTAATGTTTTGATGAATGTCCTTTTGTCCATAATTCCAGTTTTTAATCAGGTTGAGTGAATGGGCAGATGGGGGCGTTCAGTGTTTGAGCAGCAGCCCGTTTTCATTGATGGTGAAGTGGTCTTTGCCGAGCTGATAGCGGGCTAGGAAGTAATCGGGCCCCGCAGACAGCGTGATGGGCTCCCCTTCCAGCCCTACTTGCTCTGGCCGTGCGGTGTATGCCCCGTGCTGTTCGTGGTGGGCTTTCTGCTGGTAGTAGATTTGCCACAGCCTCCAGCGGATGGCGTCCTCATTGGCGGGCACTTGGGGGCGGGCCCTTTTCCCAGCAGGCTCCATAGAGAACTGCACGTAGCCCCAAGTCTCTGGCTGGTGCATGGCAATGGCCCCTTGTGGAGACCAAACCCAGTTGTGCTCGGGATAGCTTTTTTGGGTGGCAGGGTCGGTTTTCTTCTTGTACCCGTTGCTGTCTGCTACGGTTTGCCACTGCACCCGGGAAAAATTGGCGCGCCAAATCTCCCCATCTTCCGGAGGGCCAGCATGGGCAGCAGCTTCTTCCAAAACGTTCCAGGGCAAAGCCAGCTCAACAGTCCATTTCTCGTCTTTGTCTGAAGGGTCATTCAAGGTGCCATAGCACTTTACTGCCGATTGAAGCCCCCTGATGTCCCAAGCATCCAATGCTTTCCCGCCGTCGCGGTACGGCCGGGTGAGCATCAGGTCCCATATGGTGCCCAAGGCATTGATCTCGAGCTCATAATAGTGGTGCCCGTCCCCGTCGGGGTCGATAAAGACTTCAAAGTCGTTTTCGTGAAATATGACCATGTCCCGTTGATCATAGGTGGCCCAAAGGTGGGGCTCCTCTAGCTCTGCGGCGATGTAGAGGTATTCGTCGTCCCACAGCATTTTAGCGTAGGTTTTAAAGTAGGGCAGGGGTTTTATGCTGCCCTCGATGTCTTGGAAGAGTGCCGTAGGGGGGGCTTTTTCCCAGGCCGCTTCGGAAAGCTCCCCGTCTATCGTGAGCGGCGACGGCGCGCGTAGGCAAACGTATTGTTGGGGCGAATAAGTATAGTGTTCATGCTGTTGGGCAAAGGCGGCCAGCGTGAGGCCAAAGATGAGGCAGCTGGTATAGAGCAGGCGATGGTTTGTCATGATTCAAGAATTTATTTTTTTGAAGGGGTATCCCCCAAATCAATTTTGAGCACACCGCCCGCTGTCAGCTGTTGATGTGTGATGAAAAAGCGGTTGTGGGGTTGGCCATTGAGCAGCATCTGCTGGATGAACTGGCTGTTCTCGCTGGTGCGCAGCGCTTGAATGTCCATGGTGCCGCCTGGGTAATAATCCGGGTTGAGGTGCAGGCGCACCGATTCGAAAGCTGGCGTTACCAAGGCATAGTCCATATCTGCTGGGCACAGTGGGTAGAACCCCATCATGCTGAAGGCCAGCCAAGTAGATAAGGTGCCGGTGTCGTCATTGCCGGGGATGCCCCCGGGCTGATTGCTGTAGTGCCTGGCTATGATTTCGGCTACTTTTTCTTGGCTGCGCCATTCCTCCCCTTCAACGTAATTGAACAAGTAAGGGTAAGTGATGTCAGGCTCGTTGGCCACATCATATAGCCCCTCTCGGAAGCAGGCCTGAAGGGCTTGGCTAAAAGCGTCAGCCCCGCCAAGCTGCTCTATAAGGAAGGGCACGTCATGTGGGGTATAAAACCGGTACTGCCAGGCAGTGCCCTCTACAAAACCGGTCACCGGTTCGAAATGCTTGCCCTCTAAGGGGTTGAAATCTGGGTAGAAAGTACCGTCGCGGTACTTCGGGCGTAGGAAGCCCGTTTCGGGGTCCAGATAATTAAGATAGCCCCGGGCCCTTTCGGCAAAAAGATGGGCATCTGCTTCCTTGCCCAATGCTGCGGCCAGCCGGCTGAGCGCCCAATCTGACAAGTAATATTCCAAGGCAGTAGACACGGTGCCGTCCCATTGCCCTTCCCCGTCAAGGGGCACATACCCCAGCGCCTGATAGTCGTCTATCCCTGGCCGCAGTGGGTTTTCGGTCTCCGGTGCAGTAGCCGCCCGCCGTGCGGCCTGATAGGCGGCCTCCACATTGAAGTTGCGCAGCCCTCTCAGGTAGGTGTCTGCAATGACGGGGGTGGCAGGGTCGCCGACCATGACCCCGGTCTCCATGCCCAGCAGCTCCCATTTGGGGAGCCAGCCAGATTCCTCTGACATGCTCGTCATGCTCCTGACCATGTCTTCTTGTATTTCCGGGTAGAGCAGGGAGAGCAGGGGATGGACGTTCCGGTAAGTATCCCAAAGAGAATAGACCGTGTACCGGTTGCCAGTAGTGATGCGGCCGGCCCCGTGCTGTCCCATCAGTGGGTACTCGCCATTGACATCCTGGAATATGCTAGGGTGTACCAGGCTGTGGTAGAGGGCGGTGTAGAAAAGCTCTTTTTGGTAGTCGGTGCCTTCGACTTCCGCCCGGCCCAGCAGCTCGTTCCAGCGTTCATAGTTCTGTGTGCGCACACGCTCGAAGTCAAAGCCAGGCTGTTCAGCGTTCAGGTTCTGCCGGGCATTAGCGATGCTGACAAAAGAGATGCCCAGCTTGACCTCTATCACCTCCCCGGGCACAGTCTGAAAGGAGAAATAGGCTCCGACATCGTCGCCGGCTACCTCTTGCTGAAAGTAGGGGTAGGGTTTCCAGGTGTTGTTGTAAGCGACCCAGTCCGCTTCTACATTTCGGTAGGCGGGCATTTTTTTGTAAGGGCCGAACTCTTCTGCGGCTTTGCTGATGCGGGCCACAAAGTAGATCGGGCGCACATCCTCAGGGTTGTAGCAGAAAGTGCCTACCATCCTGAACCCTTCGACCTCTTGAGCATCGACTATGCTCACCATGCCGCCGGATTCGTTGCTCAAGGCCAGCCCTAGGTTGAGCAGGATATGCCCCTCCCCGCCGGGGAAAGTATAGCGGCTAAGCCCCGTGCGCAGGGTACTGCTCGCTTCCACTTTGATATTGTGTTTGTCCAAGTGGCAGGAATAGTACCCGGCTTCGGCATCTTCGGCGCTAAAGACAGAGCCATATACCTGTGGGTCGAAAGACCGCGCGCCAGCGGTAGGCATAAGCAGGGGGGTGCCAAGCTCGGGGCAGCCTACCCCGCTAAGGTTGGCATGGCTGAAGCCCGTCAGGAATTTATTTTCATGGACATAGCCTCTGGAGTTCCAGGCTTCGTCTTTTTCAGTAGGATTGAGCCCGCCCGCGCTGAATGCGGTATTGAACGGTGCCACAGAAGCCAGCCCGTGGGGGTATTGGGGCCCCGGGTGGGTCGCCCCGAAATTAGAAGTGCCGATGAATGGGTTGACCCAATCGGCAGGCTTTTGTGCAAGGGCTGTGCTCACAGAAAAGAGCAGCAAAAGCGTGTTAAGGTAGAATTGGTGGTGCATGCCTGGCTTTTGAATCATTATAAAATGGTGAGCCCTGCCCGTCTGAAAGGGGCTAGGGCTGCAGTATCAGCAGCGTATTCAGTGATCAGGGTTGGGATGTCCCTAGTGGGCAGGCACCGGAAAGGCTTTACCTGTCCGATATGGTCGCCTTTGCAAAGGACAACGGCTTCCCGTGCGGCCTTGGCCATAGCCTGTTTGGCCATAGAGATGGTGCGGTTTTCGGAGGTTACCCCAAAGTCAAGGTGCAAGCTGTCTGCCGAAAGGAAGCAGATGTCGGCATGTATGTCCTGTAGGGCTTGAGTGGCCTCAATCCCTGCGACGAGCCCTTGCCGCCCTGTGATCTGGCCGCCGAGCAGATAGGCTTCAATAAAGGGGAGCTGGGCGAGCAGTAGGCCAATGTCCATAGAATTGGTGAAAACGGTTAGGGACAAGGTGTCTGGCAAAACCCCGGCAAGGGCTATGCCGGGCGCTCCTCCGTCTAAGATCAGGACCTGGCCTTCCTGAATGAGGCCGAGGGCTTTCTCTGCGATGCGTTGTGCTTCCTGCCCGGGCTGCCTGCCTTGCTGATGTATCGCCTCCGGTGTCTTAGGGTTGGCCAGGGCCCCCCCGTGCACTTTTTTGATGAAGCCCCCGTCGGCAAGCTCCCTGAGGTCTCTGCGGATGGTGTCCTCGGAGACCTCGAGCTCTTCGCTTAGCTCTATCGACCGTACTTTGTTGCGCAGGGTGATGATCTCCAGGATCATGCTCTGCCGTTCTTCTTTCAGCATAATTGATTAGGTCCAGGTGGGCTCTAATTTAAGGAATATCTTAAAAAATCTTTGTTTTTGCAGTTTTTTTTGGTTGAAAGTGCGTATTTGTTCCGGTTTGTCCGTGTATTTTATTATTTTTCTTCCATAAAAGCGCAAACTCAAGGAATGGGCGATGGTGTTGGAACGCTGTGCCCTGAAAAATACCTTTATGTCGAATCAACAAAAAAATATGGCGGTGCCGCGGCCGGGCACTGCAATGGAGAGCGGGGCATCCTATTGGCTGTCTGAGGGTTGGGTGTTCCGAGAGCTGGGAGGCAGCGAATGGCTGCCGGCGGTTGTGCCCGGGAACAATTACTCGGACTTGTTCCGGGCTAAGGCTATACCGGACCCTTTTTATCGGGAGCATGAAAACAAAGTGCAGTGGGTAGCAGAGCGGGACTGGGAATATAAGCTAGGCTTTACGGCTGGGCCAGATTTGCTGGCGCATCAGTGTCAACTGCTCGATTTCCATGGCTTGGATACTTACGCTTCGGTTTGGCTTAATGGCAGGCACCTGCTCGATTCACAGAATATGTTCCTCCGGCATCAGGTAGACGTGAGCGGCTGGCTTCAGCCCGGCAGCAATGAGCTCCGGATTGTGTTCCGCTCTCCGCTGAAGGAGGTGAGGGGCCGGGCCGCTGCCGCAGGCTTGGTTTACCCGGCCGGCAATGACCATTCCGAGGAAAAGCTGAGCGTATTTAGCCGGAAGGCGCCCTACCACTATGGCTGGGACTGGGGCCCCCGTTTTGTGACTAGCGGGATCTGGCGCGGCGTCCAATTGTTGGGGTACAGCTGTGTGCGCATACAGCATCAGGATTTGTCTACCTTGGAGCTATTGCCCCAAGGGGGGCGGGTATTGGCGAGCCTCGAGCTGGAGGTGGCCGAGCCAGGTGAGTACCTCGTCAGGCTGGACATTGGGCAAGGGCAGTGGGCATTCGATTTCCCTATCTCTTGCGAAAAAGGCACGCAGCACTTTTCTTTCGAGCTCGAGCTGCCGGGCGCCGCCTATTGGTGGCCCAAAGGGTATGGCGAAGCCCGCCTATATGAGGTAGAATGGCGCGTAGCGGGCAGCACAGGCGCAACATTTGCGGCTGCTCGTTCTCGTTTTGGCATGCGCACAGCCCGGCTCATCAGGAAGCCGGATGAGCACGGGCGGTCTTTTTATTTTGAAATCAATGGGCAGCCTGTTTTTGCCCTTGGGGCCAATTATATCCCCCAAGACAGCTTCTTGGATCAGGCCGGCCCTGAGCGCTACCGGCAGTGCTTCGACGATATGGAGGCGGCCCACTTCAATATGGTCCGGATATGGGGGGGCGGCATTTATGAAGAAGGCTTGTTTTATGATTTGGCGGACGAGCGTGGCATTATGGTGTGGCAGGATTTTATGTTTGCCTGTACGATGTACCCCGGCGATGAGGCTTTTTTGGACAACGTGGCCAAGGAGGCGGTGTATAACATCAAACGGCTGAAAGCGCACCCTTCCGTGGTTTTGTGGTGCGGTAATAACGAAATCGGCGTTGGCTGGGAGCATTGGGGCTGGCAGGAAACGTACGGCTATTCCCCGGTACAATGCGAGCAGCTCAAAGCAGATTATGACCGGCTTTTCCACGGGCTGCTGCCTGAATTGGTGGCTGGCCATGCCCCGGGGATAGATTACCTGCCTTCTTCGCCCATGATCGATTATTCGGAAATTTCCCGCTATGCAGATGGGGACGTCCATTATTGGGGGGTCTGGCATGAGGAGGCCCCCTTTGAAACCTATCAGGACGCTGTCCCAAGGTTTATGAGCGAGTATGGGTTTCAGTCTTTCCCTTTGCTGGAATCTGTAAAGCGGTACACCTCGCCAGAAGACTGGGGCCTGGAAAGCCCTGTCATGCAGTTGCACCAAAAGCACCCGCGCGGCAACGGCATCATCCGTAAATACCTGATGGAAGCATACGCTCCGCCACAGAGCTTTGAGGCCTTCCTTTACCTCAGTCAAGTGTTGCAGGCAGAAGGCATCCGGATGGCCATTGAAGCCCACCGTGCAGCAAAGCCTTTCTGTATGGGCACCCTCTATTGGCAGCTCAATGACTGCTGGCCGGTAGCTTCTTGGTCTGGCATAGATTACTACGGCCGGTGGAAAGCCCTGCACTATCACGTCCGGCAGGCCTATCAGCCGGTTATCGGGGTTTTGGATGTCCGGAGGGCTGTATGGAAGGCGGTGTTCATCAAAGACGAGGCCGGCGATCAGCAGGTGACAGCAAGGCTGGGGCTCTATAGCATTGCTGGCAAGCGGCACTGGATGGCTGAGCACCGTCTGCGAGTAGGGCCCGAGGCGAATACCGTTTGGGAAGTGCCTGAGCTGCAGCAGGAAAGCGAGGGGCTTGAAAAAGGGCAGCGCTTTGTCCGCCTGGAAGTCCTCAGGGAGGGCACTGTAGTTTACGACCGCATCATTTGGCTGGATAAGCCCAAAGAATTGCAGCTCCGCCCGCCTGAGGTGCTGTGGCGCCTAGAGCAGGGGGAGGGGCATTTGACCGCTACCCTCAGCAGCAGCAATCTGGTCAAAAACCTCTATGTGCAGCTGGAAGGGGTGGAGGCTAATGCCTCTGATAACTTTTTCGACCTTTTCCCTGGAGAGGAAAAAACCATCCGCTGGGCGTTGCGCGCAGGTGAGACGCCCGGGCAGTTGACATGGCTTTCTGTTTTTGAAGCCTGCCAAAAAAATGAATCAGCATGAAGCATATCCCTCACTGCATATTCTTAGCGCTGGCCTTTTGGGCTACAGGTTGCACTGCCCCTGAGCAGGTGGGCGACCCCCTTGCTTATGTCGACCCCATGATCGGCACTGGCGGCCACGGGCATACTTTCCCGGGCGCGACCGTCCCATTTGGCATGGTGCAGCTCAGCCCGTCAAACGACTATAAAAACTGGGACTGGTGTTCTGGCTATCATTATTCGGATACCATCATCAAGGGCTTTGCGCACACCCACATCAGTGGCCCAGGGCTGTCTGGCTTAGGCGATATCCTTTTGATGCCTGCCCGTGAGCCCCATGCCGGGCCCGGCACAGAAGCTGAACCCGGTACGGGATACCGAGCCCGGTTTTCTCATGACGACGAGACTGCCGCTGCCGGCTATTATGCCGTTGAGCTGAGAGACGAAGGGGTATTGGCGGAGCTCACAGCAGGCCAGCGCACAGGCTACCACCGCTATACCTTTGAGCCTGGCAAGCCTGCTTACCTTATCATTGACCCCAACCACCATATCAATGAGCACATTCAGGACACCTATCTGGAATGGGTGAGCGACCGGGAGTTTAGGGGGTACAAAGCTGTGGAAGGGTGGTCGGCAGGGCAGCGGCGGCAGCACTTTTATGCCCGCTTTTCCAAACCGGTGAAGTCCATGACGCTAACCCGGGAAGGGCGTGCCGTAGCGGGGCGTTCTGGGCGTGGCAAAGGGCTGGTTGCACAGTTGGATTTTGGGCTGGAGAATGGAGGGGCGGTAGAGGTCGCCTTGGCGCTTTCATCGGTCTCCATGGAAGGTGCGCAGGCCAATCTGGAGGCAGAGGGCACACCTGGATTTGACGAGGCCCGCGCCAAAGCAGAAGCGCAGTGGCGGGAAGTCTTGGGCAAGGTCACCCTTTTTGGCGCAAGCCAAGAGCAGCTCCGGGTTTATTACACCGGCATGTACCACGCCTTCATCTCGCCCAATCTGATTTCTGATGCCGACGGGCAGTACTATGTGGAGGGCGAAGTGCGGCAGTCTGATATCCCACAGTACAGCAATTTTTCGACCTGGGATACCTACCGGGCTCTGCACCCTTTCTTTACGATAGTAGAACAGGAAAAGACCGCAGCCTTTGTCAATAGCCTGTCCTCACGGGTAGTTGATGCAGGAGTAGGGCTGCCGAGCTGGGAGTGCCTGGGCTATGACAACCGTTGCATGATCGGCTACAGCGCCGTATCCCCTATAGCAGATGCGGTGCTCAAGCAGGTGCCGGGCATCGGCCGGGATGCAGCCTATGAGGCCATTCGTTACGCTGCTTTTGACCGGACGAAGCACAGCCAGGTCAGTGATCTGAACGGGATGGACGACTACCTCAAGTACGGATATGTGACCGCCGAGACAGGCGTCTCTGTCTCCAAAACAACCGAACAGAACTATTGCGATTGGGCGATAGCCCGGGTAGCTGAGCAAATGGGCAAAACGAAAGACCAACTACTGTTTGATCAGCGGGCTATTGCCTATCGCAATTTATTTGACCCACAGACGGGCTACCTGATGCCACGCCGGCGCACGGGGGAGATGGTGCGCCTCGATACTTCCCGCTGGAGCCCGCTAAAGGGGCATTTTATTTCTGGCAACATCTGGGCCTACAGCGCTTATACCCCCCACGATATGAAAGGCGCTATGCAGCTGCACGGCGGGCGGGCGGCTTACGCCAAATGGCTTAAAGGGGTCTTTGAAAATGATGCCCCTTTGGAAGGCGAGCAGCACGTTGACATCTCTGGGTTTATCGGCAAGTATGGGCATGGGGACGAACCGGGACATCACATGGCCTACCTGTTCAATTACGTCGGTATGCCTTGGCTCACTCAGCAGTATGTAGCCGAAGTATTGCGGACGATGTACAAAGACACCCCGGATGAAGGCTCCATCAATAATGAAGACCTTGGGCAAATGTCGGCCTGGTACCTGCTCAGCGCCCTCGGGCTGTACCAGGTGGCCCCCGGCGATGGCGTGTTCCAGCTGGGCAGCCCTTTGCACCCCAAAGCCGTCCTGCATTTGGAATCCGGTAAAGACTTTACCGTGGTGGCCCAGGGGGCGCCGGAGCACATTTACGTACAGCGGGTATGGCTGAACGGGAAGCCCTATGAAAAAAACTACCTGCCCTACGAAGCCATCATGAGCGGGGGGGAGCTCAAATTCGAAATGGGCCCCCGCCCTAACCGGGAGTGGGGCAGCGCCCCAGCGCATACCTTCCCGGGGGATTTTGCGGATACAGCCGCAGCAGAGGTAGCGCCGCTTGGCACGCCAGCCCCTTTCGAGGCCAGGGGCGGTGCTTTCTTTCAAGCATCGCGGGAAGTCGAATTAGACTGCGCCCAGGCAGGTGCCCGCATTTATTACACCCTTGATGGCAGTGCCCCTTCTGAGGCCAGCGAGCTCTACCAAGGCCCTATCCGGATAACAGAGGATGCGGTACTGCAAGCCATTGCTTACAGCCCGAGGCTCAACCCCAGTGGCATTTACGCCAAGCCATTTTTTAAGAGCATCTTGGCAGATTTGCCGGAAGGCTACCCCCGTTTCACTGTGGAGCAGCAAGGCTTCCCTTACGGAGAAGAGGGCGGGCTGCAGCTTTTTGACCAGCAGATCGGCTCTGAGAGCTATAGCGACAATAAATGGACAGGCATCAAAGACGATATTGAAGTGCAGCTAGATTTGGGCGAGCCCCGCCAGGCCAGAGAGGTCTGGGTGGGCGCCCTTACGGAAACCGGCTCTTGGATTTTCCCGCCCAGCAGCATTGAAGTTTGGGCAGGCAGCAGCCCCGGGCAGCTCAGCAAAGTAGGTGAGCTCCAGCTCCCTGCTCAGGAAGCTGGCGAAAAAGCCGTGCACCGCTATCGGGTGCCCATTGAAAAAGGCAGTTACCGATACTTTACCATGAAGGCCAGCAACTATGGGCCTACGCCAGCCTGGCACGGTGCTGCCGATGGCGAGCTGTGGCTTTTCCTTGACGAAATAATGATCAAATAATATGCGACGACGCGCTGTTTTTTTAGCCATCCCCTTCTTGGCCTTTATGGCCAGTTGCCAGCCTTCATCTGGCCCGGGCGCTATTTCTGGGAAAGGGATAGAAGATTACACCCAATGGGTGAACCCTTTGATGGGCACAGATTCTGAGTTCAGCCTGTCCAATGGCAATACCTACCCCGCCATAGCCATGCCTTGGGGGATGAATTTCTGGACCCCCATGACCAACAAAATGGGCGATGGCTGGACGTACCAGTATGACGCTTATAAAATCCGTGGCATCAAGCAGACACATCAGCCGAGCCCTTGGATCAATGACTACGCTGCTTTTTCACTTATGCCGCTTACCGGGGAGCTGAAGATAGAAGAAGAGGAGCGGGCGTCGTGGTTTTCTCACAAAGCGGAGACGGTTCAGCCGCATTACTATAGTGTCTATTTGGCTGATTATGATGTGACTGCCGAGGTTGCGCCCACTTCCCGTGCTGCTCATTTCCGTTTTACCTTTCCAGAAACGGATACCGCTTGGGTCCTCCTCGATGCCTTTTTCAAAGGCTCTATGGTGCGCATCCTGCCAGAGGAGCGTAAAATTATCGGCTATTGCCGGAACAACAGCGGTGGGGTGCCGGACAACTTCCACAACTATTTTGTGGCGGAGTTTGACCGGGATTTTACCGTGGCACACACTTGGGAGGACGGTTGGGCGCTACAGCCCGGCAGCCTTTACAGCGAGGCAGGCCACGTAGGGGCAGCCGTGGGCTTCCCGGCCAGCCGTGGCGAGCAGGTCGAAGTCAGGGTCGCCTCCTCCTTCATCAGCCCCGAGCAGGCACAGCTCAACTTGGACCGTGAAATAGGCAACCTCAGTTTTGAGGAAGTCAGGGCACAGGGCAAAGCCCGCTGGAATAAAGAGCTGTCTCGCATACAAGTTAAAGGGGGGCAGGAAAAAGACATCCGCACCTTTTACTCCTGTTTGTACCGCCTGTTGCTTTTCCCACGTGCTTTCTACGAAGAGGGCGCCGATGGCCAAATCGTGCATTACAGCCCATACAACGGAGAAGTGCGCCCGGGCTATTTATTTACGGACAACGGTTTCTGGGATACGTTCCGGGCTGTTTTCCCTTTTTTCAACCTCATGTACCCGGAGCTGAACGGGAAGATCATGGAAGGGCTGGCCAATGCTTATCTTGAATCCGGCTGGCTGCCGGAATGGGCGAGCCCAGGGCACCGCGATTGTATGGTAGGCTCGAATTCTGCCCCAATTATCGCTGATGCTTACCTGAAGGGGGTTAAAGGCTTTGATGCAGAGCTGCTCTTGGAAGCTATGTTGAAAAATGCAGAGGTAGAAGCGGGCAGGCCAGTACAATCGGTCGGGCGCGCAGGGGTAGATTATTACAACCGCCTGGGCTATGTGCCTTACGATGTAGGCATCAACGAAAATGCGGCCCGGACGTTAGAGTACGCTTATGCGGATTTCACCTTGGCCCGCATGGCAGAAAAAATGGGGAAAACCGAAGTCGCCGACCGGTTTTACCAGCAGTCCCAAAATTACCGCAACCTCTTCGACCCAGAAACCCGATGGATGCGCGGGCGGCTCGAGGATGGCGCCTTCCAAGCCCCGTTCAACCCGCTTAAATGGGGTGATGCCTTTACAGAAGGCAATAGCCTGCACTACACGTGGTCGGTTTTTCATGACATCGCTGGCCTGATGGGCCTGATGGGCGGAGAAGAAGCTTTTGCCGCTCGCCTCGACGAGGTGTTCACTATGCCTCCGAAGTTTGACAATAGCTACTACGGCTTCACCATACATGAGATCCGTGAAATGCAGATTGCGGATATGGGCAACTATGCCCACGGCAATCAGCCGATTCAGCACATGATATATCTGTACAATTATGCAGGACAGCCTTGGAAAGCCCAGCAGCGTGCCCGGGAAGTAATGGAGCGGTTGTACCACCCTGGCCCGGATGGCTATTGCGGGGATGAGGACAATGGCCAGACCTCCGCTTGGTACGTCTTCAGTGCCATGGGCTTTTATCCGGTCTGCCCAGGTACGCCTCAGTATGTCATGGGCAGCCCCTTGTTCAACGAGATAACCCTACAGCTTGAAAATGGCAACACCTTTGTGATAAAAGCAGAGGGCAATAGCCCACAGCACGTTTACATTCAGGGTGGGGAGCTCAACGGGCAGCCTTTTGAGCAAGCTTGGCTGGATTATGATGTGGTACAGAGCGGGGGGCAGCTGCAGCTGAAGATGGGGGCAGCACCAGCTAAAGGATGGGCTGCCTCGCCAGGGGCCCGCCCGTACTCGCTGTCTTCGGAAAAGCCGGGCCTAGCGCCTCTTGGAAAGTAGCCGCCTTATTATCAATATTGAAATCTTTGTGCCATGCCCAACCCAACTATGCTCCTCCGGTTTTTGCTCATTGCAGGCCTGTCTTGGAGCTGTTCCGCCGAACAACCAACAGCAGACATGCGCCTGCCTTTACCGGATGTGGTAGACTTCAATTTCCACGTCAAGCCCATTTTATCTGACCGCTGCTTTAAGTGCCATGGGCCGGACGAGGCCAAACGCGATGCAGGGCTTGGGCTGCATGAAGAGGCTGCAGCATTTGCGGCCTTAGGCGACGCTAAGGATCATTTTGCCATTGTCCCGGGCAAACCGGAGCAGAGCACGCTGATTGCGCGCATCTATTCAGCAGACCCCACAGAGGCCATGCCCCCTCCGGAAAGCAACCTCAGCCTTTCAGAATGGGAAAAGGCAGTGCTCAAGAAATGGATAGCCCAGGGGGCAGAGTGGAAAGCCCATTGGGCCTTCACGCCGCCAGTAGCCCCAGCTGTGCCAGCGGCCGGTGCAGGTTGGGCCGTGAACGACATTGACCGGTTTTTGTACGAAAAGATGGAAGAGAACGGGCTAGCCCCGGCCCCTATGGCAGAGAAATCGGCTTTGTTGCGCAGGTTGTCCTTTGACCTGAGAGGGCTGCCTCCCACCTCAGAGGAGCTGCAGGCTTTTGAAGCCGATAACCGCCCGGGCGCCTGGGCAGAGTGGGCCGGCCGGTTTTTAGATACAGACGATTATGCAGAGCGTATGGCCCTGGATTGGATGGACTTGGCCAGGTATGCAGACACCCATGGTTATCAGGACGACTTCGAGCGCACCATGTGGCCTTGGCGGGATTGGGTCATACATGCCTTCCGGGAGAACATGCCATACGACAAGTTCGTCATTTGGCAGTTGGCGGGCGATTTGCTGCCCAGCCCAACCAAGGAGCAGCTGCTGGCCACAGGCTTCAACCGCAACCATAAAATTACTGCAGAGGGGGGCGTCATTGACGAGGAGTACCGCGTGGAGTATGTAGCCGACCGCGTGCAGACTTTCGGTACAGCTTTCCTGGGGCTGACGATGGACTGTGCCCGTTGCCACGACCACAAATATGACCCCATCAGCCAGAAAGACTACTTTAGCCTGTTTGGCTATTTCAACAACGTGCCGGAGCGGGGGTACGTCTCTGAGCTCAACCAAAATGCGCGTTTTGCCCCAGAGCCTTCCATTACGATTTCGAAGGAGGAGATAGACAACATCCTCACTTTTATCAACAACAAAGAAGAACTGGAATCCCTAGACCTCATGGTCATGGCGGAAAAGGAGGAGCGCCGCCCGACTTTCGTCTTGAAAAGAGGGCAGTACGATCAGTATGGGGAGCAGATAAGCCCGGCTATCCCCAAAGCGTTCAACCCCGATGGGGTTTCTGCTGATAACCGCCTTGAGCTGGCCCGCTGGCTTTTTCAGCCCGGCAACCCGCTTACGGCCCGGGTAGCGGTCAACCGCATCTGGCAGCAATTTTTTGGCCAGGGCTTGGTCAGTACCCCATTTGATTTCGGGAATCAGGGCGCCCTGCCTACCCACCCTGAACTATTGGACTATCTGGCGGTCCGTTTCCGCGAAAGCGGCTGGGATATTCAAGCCCTAATCCGCCTAATTGTAGAGTCAGCGGCCTACCGGCAATCGGCTGTAACCTCCCCGCAAAAGCTCGCTGCCGACCCCGGCAATCAATGGCTTGCCCGTGCGCCCCGGCTTCGCCTGAAGGGCGAGATGATCCGGGATCAGGCACTTGCTTCTTCCGGCTTGCTGGTCAGGGAAGTAGGCGGGCCTAGTGTCAAGCCGTATCAACCGGAAGGCCTATGGGAAGAAACCACTGGCGGCGGAGGCGGCTCTACAGCCCGCTACGTGCAGGGCGAAGGCGACGACTTATACCGAAAGAGCCTCTATACTTTTTGGAAACGGACAGTGCCTCCTCCTGGCATGCTGATTTTCGACGCCCCTTCCCGTGATTTGTGCACTGTAGAGCGGCAAGAGACCAACACCCCCTTGCAGGCCCTGCTGTTGATGAACGATCCGGCTATAGTGGAGGCAAGCCAAGTGCTGGCTGCCCGGGCTTGGCGGAAGGCGGAAGGGGAGCCGGGGGCGGCTATCAAATGGATGTACCGTACGGTGACCTCCAGTTTGCCCGATGCCGAAGAGCTCGAGCAGTTGTTGCAGCTTTTTGAGCAGCAACAGGAGGTGTTTGCAGAAGCGCCTTTACGCGCAAAGCAATATGTGGGCGCAGGTGCACAGGAAACGGCTCATGGCACTCCGTTGGCTGTACATGCAGCCCTTGCGTTTGTGGGCAATACCATCTTGAACCTGGATGTGGCCATCAACAGGGGGTGAGTGATTGGCTGCGGCCAAAAACAGCATTGAATCATCAAGGCTTAGCAGGCCTTTAAAAAAGTAGGCTTATGAACCCGATGGAAGAACACGCACTGCGCATGAACCGGCGCGCTTTTTTGTCAAAAACAGCAGTAGGTATTGGCACGGCAGCCCTTGGAGGCCTCTTGGGCATGCGGTTTTTCCGGCAGGGAGAGAACGGGCTCGCAGTAGAGGAGATCAACGGGGCACAGGGCATTTTGGAAGCCCTCCACCATCCGGCGAAAGCCCGGCGCGTCATCTATCTCTTCCAGAGCGGCGGCCCATCCCAATTGGAACTGTTCGATTACAAACCACTGCTCAATCAGCGCCGGGGCGAGGACCTGCCCGAGTCGGTCCGGCAAGGGCAGCGCCTGACGGGCATGACGTCTGGCCAAGATAGCTTCCCGCTTGTCGGCTCTCTTTTCCCATTTGCTCAACATGGGCAGAGCGGTGCCTGGGTCAGCAGCCTGCTGCCGTATACCGCCAAAATCGTAGATGAGCTGTGCATCGTGAAATCCATGTACACGGAAGCGATCAATCACGACCCGGCCATTACTTTTTTCCAGACTGGCTCACAGCAGCCCGGCAGGCCGAGCATTGGCTCCTGGCTGAGCTATGGGCTGGGCAGCGACAATGAAAACCTCCCGGCCTTCACCGTACTGCTCTCCCGGGGCACCGGCCGCCCGAACGGGCAGCCTTTGTACTCCCGCCTCTGGGGCAATGGCTTCCTGCACTCGTTGCACCAAGGAGTGCAATTCCGGGCAGCCAAAGACCCCGTGCTCTACCTGAACGATGCGCCGGGCCTTACCCGGGCTGACCGCCGGCGTATGCTAGACCACCTCAGCATGCTCAACCAAAAGCACCAAGAAGAGACTGGCGACCCAGAAGTCCAAAGCCGGATAGCGCAATACGAAATGGCTTACCGGATGCAGACTTCTGTGCCGGAAGTCATGAGCATAGAGGATGAGCCGGATTATATCTACCAGATGTACGGGCCGGACGCAATGACCCCAGGCACTTACGCTGCCAATTGCCTGTTGGCGAGGCGCCTGGCCGAGCGGGGGGTGCGCTTCATACAGCTGTACCACATGGGCTGGGACCAACATGACAACCTGCCCGGGGCCATTGCCCGGCAGGCCAAGGATGTAGACCAGGCTTCTGCCGCTCTCGTCATGGACCTGAAACAGCGTGGTATGCTCGAAGATACGCTGGTCATCTGGGGCGGGGAATTTGGGCGCACCAATTACTCGCAGGGCACTTTGACAGACACCAACTATGGGCGCGACCACCACCCCCGCTGCTTCACGATGTGGATGGCAGGCGGGGGCATAAAGCCCGGGCTGGTGTACGGGGCTACCGATGATTTTGGTTACAACATTACGGAAGACCCTGTGCATGTCCACGATTTCCAGGCTACCCTTTTGCATCAGCTGGGGATCAACCACGAACGGCTGACCTACAAATACCAGGGCCGGCGCTTCCGGCTCACCGATGTAGAGGGGCATGTGGTGAAGGGCCTACTGGCCTAAAACACGCTGACATGAGCAAGATGAAAAGAAGACAGTTTGCCAGGCAAATTGGGCTTGGGGCAGCAGGGGTGTTGGCAGGCAGCTGGTTGAGGCAGCCGGGGCTCCGGATCGGGCATGGCAGTTTCCAATATCAGGTCGACCTGAACTGGGGGGCTTTGCATAAAGGGTTTTACCCGGTCAAGGATGCGCACGAGATGGTGCAGGACAGCCTAGGCCGGCTATTGCTGCTGACCAATCATACCCGGAACAATTTCTTGGTGTACAATAAAGACGGCCGCCTGCTCGAGTCCTGGGGCACTGATTTCCCTGGTGCGCATGGGCTGACGCTCAAAAACGAAGGCGGGGAGGATTTTCTTTACGTCACCGACACGGAGCGGAATGCGGTCTTTAAACTGACCCGGGCAGGCCGGGAGGTGATGCGGCTGGAGTGGCCGCAAGAGTCGGGGCTTTACCATGCCGCTGCTGCCTACAAGCCCACCGAGGTGGCGGTGGCAGATAATGGAGATATTTATGTAGCTGATGGGTATGGGGAGCAGTACATTTTACGGTACGACAGCCAAGGCCGGCTGTTGCAAGCTTTTGGCGGCCGCCCCGGGCTGCAGAATGCCCATGGCGTTGCCATCGATACACGTCAGGAAGTGCCTACTTTATTGGTTACGGCCCGACAGCAGCAGCTGTTGAAGCGGTACACCATGGAAGGGGAGCACCTTGAGGACATCCTTCTCCCCGGTGCTTTCATTTGCAGGCCTGTCGTACACCGCAGTGAGGTATATCTGGCCACGATCTGGTCTGGCGATGGCCGTGCAGGTTCTGGGTTCATCAGCATCTTGGACGCATCTGGGGAAATGGTTTCTGCCCCCGGCGGCATTGCCCCTGTTTATGGTGAAAACGGGCTGGAGCCGATGAGGCAGGCTGTGCGAGTGTTCGTCCACCCTCATGATGTATGCGTAGACGAGGATGACAACCTTTACGTGGCACAGTGGAACGCAGGGGGCACCTACCCCATAAAATTGATACGGGTATGAAAAGCAGAAATTCAATATTGTGCTGCCTTGTTTTGGGCGCAGCCATGCTCAGTGCGCAGCCACCGGCTATAGGGCATGCTCTTTTTCAGCTCTCGCCCCCGGCGGTCAATGCCCCGGAGCCTTTCTTTGAGGATAGCACCATTTTGGAAGTGCTCAGAGGGCAGGAAGGCACCCTATACCGCTACGCTACAGTTGCAGAAGGTTTGGAAAATGCAACTGTTGTTAAAGGGGCTGTCACGGCCCGGGAGTCGGGCACTTTCTATTTTCAAGGCTTCCACCCTGATTTCCAGCCTAGCCCAATAGAAGCAGTTACCATTACGGATGTCGCCCGTGCCCTCACCATCCGGGTTGCGCTCGGGCAGCCCCCTTCTTCTTCGTACAGCGGGAAGGGGGCGCAGGCGCTATCGAACCGAGCTAGGGGCGGGCTGCAGTTCCGTACGACTCCTGATGAATGGCTGGGCTGGGAGGTTGGCACGCTACGGTTGCAGATATATTTTGAAGGAGAAGAGCTGCCGGGCAAGCTTATGCTTGGGGCGCTCGACGACACAGCGGCCTGGATATTCCCCCCTAAGGAGGTATCGGCCTACCAAGGAGGGCGCCTGATAGGGCGATGGAGCAGTAGGCCGGCGGATAAAGGACAGTTGGCTGCACTGCGATTATTGGACATCCCTTTGGCTGGCGCTACAGCTGAGCCTATAGAGCTGGAAGTGCAAGCCGCATATTTGCCAGATTGGCACGACGGGGCAGGCCAGCGCGCTTGGATATTTTTGGACGAAGTCCTCCTTTTTCCTAACGATTAAAAACAATGGTTATGCTTTTTCTGACTGCATTGCCTGACCCTTCCCGTCTTCACCCGCTTATTGTGCACCTGCCCATAGGGCTGATCCTGTTCGTAGGCGTCCTAGAGGTATTGAGGCACCGCAAGCCTGTTTACAAAGAAGCGGTCGGGCTGGCGCTAAGCTTAGCTGCTGCTGGCGCATTGCTGTCCTGTCTTAGCGGGTGGGGGCTTAGCCAAGAGCCCGGCTACGGGGGCGAAGCATTGGAATGGCACCGATGGCTGGGCATTGCCACCGCTGTGGCAATGGCTGGCGGGCTTGCTGCTTGGCAGATAGGCCAGGTATGGTCGGAGCGGCTATATCAGGCACTGCTGGCAACAGCGGTTGTGCTTGTAGGCGCTACGGGGCATTTTGGAGGGGTGATGACCCATGGTGCCGACTTCCTTTTCCCTGGCCCCGCCGGCAAAGGCCCTGGCTTGCAGTACAATTTAACGGAAGCCTCATTTTTTGAGGGTTACATACAGCCGCTGCTCGATCAAAAATGTGTAAGCTGTCATAAGCCATCTAAGAAAAAAGGCGGGCTGGACCTATCGTCATTCAGCGCCATACAAGCTGGCGGCGAATCAGGGGCACTTTGGGGGCAAGGAAAGGAAGATCTGATAATGGCCCGCATCCACCTGCCCCTGCAGGATGAGGCCCACATGCCGCCTGAGGGCAAGCTGCAGTTGGAGGAAAAAGAAATCGCACTGCTGAAATGGTGGGTAGAGGCCGGAGCGTGCAGCAGTTGCACCGCAGCGGAGATGGAGGCGACAGCAGAGGTAAAACCCCATTTGGAAGAGCTGTTGGCCCCAAACCCATATGCCTTCGCAAATGCCCTCCCCGCGCTGAGCGAGGATGCGGCAGCACAGATAGAGGCGCTGGGGTTTCAAGCAGAGCAGGTCGCTGACGGGCTGCCGCTGCTCAGGGTTAGCGCGGCACGGGACAGCAGCTTGGGCGAGCAGCAGCTGGAGGCTTTGTCAGCATGGGGGGAGCATATCATCGGGCTCGATTTGAGCTGGACCCCCTTCCGGGAGCTGGCCGGGCTTAGCCGCTTCCCAAATCTTGAAAAGCTGCAGCTTCAGGGCACGCCCGTCAGCGACGCAGACCTGGCTGGGCTCCCCCCTTTGCCCCGGCTTTCTTCCCTCAACCTATATCAGACCAGAATTACAGATCAGGGGCTGGAAGCATTGTCTAAACAGCCGGGGCTGGAAAAAGTGTATTTATGGTCCACTGCAGTCACTGCAGAAGGGCGCTCAAAGGCACAAGCCCTTGCACCAGATGTCTCATGGGTGTTAGACCCCGCGCGTTCACTGTTCGGCAAGGGCAAGCTCAACCCGCCGGTAGTCCATACCGCTTCCACCCTGTTTACGGAAAGGGCAGTCGCCGTGCTCACTTCTAACCTCAAAGGGGCAGAAGCCTGCATCCAACAGCTTCCAGATACCGCCTGGCGCTGCCTTCCTGTAGGAGACTCGGTGGTACTGCACCGTTCTACCGTGGTACGGGCGCTTTTGCAGAAAGAAGGTTGGGAAAGGAGCGACACGATAGTAGCGAGGTTTGTAAAAGCCGGCGCCACGGTCAAGC
Source organism: Phaeodactylibacter luteus (assembly GCF_007993045.1). Lineage (GTDB taxonomy): Bacteria > Bacteroidota > Bacteroidia > Chitinophagales > Saprospiraceae > Phaeodactylibacter > Phaeodactylibacter luteus. The sequence continues at coordinate 45,787 of NZ_VOOR01000007.1, read as the reverse complement.
AAGCTGTGCTCCTTGATGAGCCAAGCGGGAAATACGGTGCCAACGGTGCCCGTTCGCTCACTGATTTGGTCAAGGGAGGGAACACCTTTACGGATGGCAATTGGCTAGGGTACGAGGGGCAGCACTTCACTACAGTACTGGAGCTCGATGAGGCCACTGAGGTGCATACCCTCACGCTGAGCGCTTTGTCCAACCCCTCAAGCTGGATTTTCTTCCCTTCTGGCGCCAGGGTTTGGTCCTCTATGGACGGGGAGCAGTATACGAAAGCAGGGGAGGTGCGCTGGCCTGCACGCGACATAGAGGTAGCAGGCAGCGAGATGGGGTATTTTGATGTAAAAATAGCGCCCGTGCGCGCCAAGTTCATCAGGCTGGAAGTGCTCAGCCCGCTGAAGAATCCAGATTGGCACCCGGGCCGCGGGGGCAAAAGCTGGATTTTTGTGGATGAGGCCCTTGTCAATACAGATACGGGGCAAAGAAGCCTTTAGCCCCTGCCCCGTAACTGTAGCCCCGCTGATGAGCTTTGAGTTTATTGATTTTTCATGGCCTCTTCAATAGGGATGCGCACCCCATCCTTGTAGGAAGCGATCCATGCATCTTTCACGCCAAGGCTTTGGATTTGAGCTTGGAGCTGTTTGGCAGGCTCGTAGCTGCGGAACCGCCCAAGGACAATTTTTTGGAGGTCTCCTGAGTTTTCCAGCCCCATGCCTTCTTCGTTGGTCTGAAGGGTCTGGTCAATTTTAGGGTCTTGAAATGCGCCGATCTGTACCCGGAACCAAATGCCGTACTTATCGGAAGAAGCCTGCATCTCGCGGGTAGTCGACTCAAGGGCTGCCTGAGTGTTGGCAAGCTGGGCGGAAAGCCGGTTGTTCTCCGACATAGACTCCTGAAGCTTGGCGTTGCGGTCATTGAGCTGGGCCCGCAGGTCAGAGATACGTGCTTGTGCACGTTCTGATTCCTCCTGGCACTGCTGCAGGTCTTGCTTGGCCTGGTTGGCTTGTTGCGTCAGCTCAGCACTGGGCTTGCAGGCCAGAGCAGAGAAGGAAAGGGCAATAGCCCAGAACAGTTGATGCTTGATTTTCATGGTTTGTCGTTTAAGTGGGAGCGTATGGTTTGATAGCATAGTTGGTTGCCGTCACTAAGCTAATCATTCCCTTGGGCACCTGCAAAGATAAATTTTCACCCTGGGCTTTTAGAATAAACCGGAATGTGTATATTTGTGCCCCGGCAATACCAAGCTGGCATTTTTGAACGGGCATTTAGCTCAGTTGGTTTAGAGCGCTGCCTTGACAGGGCAGAGGTCACAGGTTCGAATCCTGTAATGCCCACCTCTGAATTTTAGGGCACCTACCGTTGTTACGGGAAGGTGCCCTTCTGTTTTTCCACACCTCTGTTTGAGTTTTCCACATTTTCAGCAAGGCATTTAACAGCCGCTGCCGGGGCCGTAAGGCTTGGCCTATTGTACCAAAGGCTGTGAGCGCTCTGGGGCAAATTGAGCAGCACTCCGGGCTGAAAATGGGCTGGGATGCCCTAAGGTCAAGCGTTTTACAAGGGGGCAAGCGCTCTAGGCCTCACTTCATTGCTGTCTCTGCGGGGCATTTCACGCTTCTGGTGCAATATCTGCCGGGCGGAGCACCGCTTCAGCCTGGAAGGTTTTCCACAGTCTGTGGAAAAGTATACAAGGGCTAGCCGTGACTTTTTGCCGCAAGGCCGTTACATTTAAGGACAGAAAAACGGAGCACCGCAAAGCTCAGGCTTCATAAACCTGAGGAGCGGGGCAGTAGCTGTAGCGGCTAGCCAAAGTTTTTGATGACAACTTCCATATTCGAGCTCTAGATTTGCTTGCCAGGCATCATAAAACTGCGGTTTGGGGTACTGTGCGTTCAGCTCCTGCTGCCATTCCAAGCGACACATCTATTTATAGTCCGCCAACCCAAGATTTGTGATTTTTGATTTGCTCTTTTTTCATTTCGCTGCGTTCAAAAGCCTCGCCGATACTTAGGCATCGCCTACGTTTTTCGCCTTGCGAGCTGGAAAATAGCTGCGCCATAATTTCACAAATCTTAAGTTGTTGGACTATAGTCAGAGCATTCCACTGGAGAAAACAATTCGCGCCAAACCTGTGCAGGTCATGTTCAGGTAAGCGTTGCCTGTGCGGTTTGTACAGGCCGTAAAAGGATATGTCTAATCCTAATATAACATACTAAGAATGGAAACGTCAGCAATGCCACCGGTTAGCAAAACCGATTATGATCAGACTTACACCTACGAGGAGGCTTTGAAAGCTTCCGTTGAATATTTTGACGGCGACGACCTGGCCGCTAGTGTTTGGGTCAACAAATACGCGCTGAAAGATTCCTATGGGAACATCTATGAGCGCACGCCCGACGACATGCACCGCCGCATTGCGCGGGAAATTGCCCGCGTAGAGGAGAAATACCCTAACCCGTTGTCTGAAGAAGCCGTATACGAAGTGCTGAAAAGTTTCCGCTATATCGTCCCCCAAGGCAGCCCAATGGCAGGTATCGGAAACCCCTTTCAGGTCTCCTCCCTGTCCAATTGCTTTGTGATCGGCAGTGGCGCGGACTCCTACGGGGGGATCGCCAAAGCCGATGAGGAGCAGGTACAGCTCATGAAGCGCCGGGGCGGGGTAGGGCAAGACCTTTCCCACCTGAGGCCGAAAGGCTCGCCGGTCATGAACAGCGCGCTGACTTCTACCGGCATAGTGCCTTTCATGGAGCGCTACTCCAATTCTACCCGAGAGGTAGCACAGGACGGCCGCCGTGGCGCCCTGATGCTGACGGTCTCGAGCAAGCACCCCGACGCAGAGGGCTTCATTGACGCTAAACTCGAACAAGGCAAGGTAACGGGCGCTAATGTATCGGTGCGCATCGACGATGAGTTCATGCGGGCTGCCATTCAAAACAAGCCTTACAAACAGCAGTACCCAATCGATTCCGACAGCCCGGTCTACGAGAAAGAGGTCGACGCAGCAAGGTTGTGGCAGAAAATCATACACAACGCTTGGAAGTCGGCCGAGCCCGGGGTCCTCTTTTGGGATACCATCATCCGGGAGTCGGTCCCCGACTGCTACGCAGATCTGGGCTATCAGACCATATCCACCAACCCTTGTGGCGAAATACCGCTCTGCCCCTACGACAGCTGCCGCCTGTTGGCCATCAACCTGTACAGCTATGTCGACCACCCCTTTACCGCCAAAGCAGCGTTCAATTTTGAGAAATTTGGGCAGCATGTGCAGATGGCACAGCGGATCATGGATGATATCATCGACCTCGAGATCGAAAAGATCGAACGCATTTTGGTGAAAATAGAAAATGACCCGGAGCCTGAAGATATCAAGCAGACCGAGTATGAGCTCTGGAAGAAAATCCGCAAAGCCTGTGTAAACGGCCGCCGGACAGGCGTAGGCATTACTGCCGAAGGCGATATGCTTGCCGCATTAGGCTTGCGCTATGGCTCCGACGAAGGCATTGAGTTCAGTACCAAAGTGCACAAGACACTGGCCATCAACGCTTACCGCTCTTCTGCCGTGATGGCCAAAGAAAGGGGGGCGTTCCCTGTCTACGATTCTGCACGGGAGGCGGAGAACCCGTTCATCAACCGGCTCAGAGAAGCTGACCCCGCCTTGTACGAGGAAATGCTGGCCCACGGCCGCCGCAACATCGCCCTGCTCACCATAGCGCCTACGGGCACCACAAGCCTGATGACGCAGACCGCGAGCGGGATCGAGCCGGCCTTCCTCATCACTTACAAGCGCCGCCGCAAGGTGAACCCCAGCGATAAGGACGCTAAGGTATCTTTCATCGACGAGGTGGGCGACCACTGGGAAGAGTACAACGTTTTCCACCACAAGTTCCTAGACTGGCTGTCTGCCAATGGGCACGATGTAGAGGCCGTACGGCACATGCCCTCCGAAGACCTTCAGCCGCTTATCGAGCAGTCGCCTTACCACAAAGCTACTGCCAATGATGTGGACTGGGTGCAGAAGGTCAAGATGCAAGGGGCCATTCAGAAGTGGGTAGACCACTCCATCAGCGTCACCGTCAATGTGCCAGAAGAGACCACCGAAGACATGGTCAAGAAAATCTACGAAACGGCCTGGGAGTCCGGCTGCAAAGGCTGCACCATTTACCGGGACGGCTCCCGCTCCGGTGTCCTTATTTCCGATAAGGAGAAGAAAAAGGAAGGCACTGCCTTCCGGGAGACCATGTCGCCCAAGCGCCCTGAGCGCCTCGAAGCGGCTGTGGTCCGGTTCAAAAACAATTCCGAAGACTGGATCGCGGTGATCGGGCTATTTGAGAACCGCCCCTACGAGATTTTCACCGGCAAATCTGAAGACATCTTCATCATACCGGGCTATGTGACCGGGGGCTGGGTCATCAAAAACCAGGATGAAGAGGGCAACAACCGCTACGACCTGCAATTCGAGGACAAGCAGGGCTACCGGGTAACGATAGAGGGGCTGTCCCGCTCTTTCGATAAAGAATACTGGAATTACGCCAAGCTTATTTCTGGGGTGCTGCGCCACGGTATGCCCATCCCTTATGTGGTAGACCTTGTAGAAGGGCTCAACGTAGAAGAAGATTACATCAACACCTGGAAGAATGGGGTGGTCCGTGCCTTGAAGCAGTTTGTGCCCGATGGGACCAAGGCTGCGGAGAGCGCCTGCCCGAGCTGTGGGGATCAAGACGGGCTGATCTACAAGGAAGGCTGTCTGATCTGCAAGAGCTGCGGCCATTCCGAGTGCGGATAAAATAAATTTCGTATTCTATTTGAATACCGCCCTGCTGTGCCCAAGAGACAACAGCAGGGCATTTTTTTTCGCCAACCCGATTGTTATGGTTTTTTGGGCCTGCCCCCTCCGTAAGGATAGGGGCCTGCCCCTGCCGCAAGGGTGGGTGCAGCGGGCAGGAGCCGCTATGCTTCGGGGCTCGCTGTCCGCTCGGCCCTGTCGGGCTAAGAGCTAGTTAGGATTTTACTTTTGGAGCGAACGCAGCCAAATTTTGTCCTGATCGAGGCGTGATATATTCAAGAATGGGACAAAGGGCCCCATTCTTGAATCCAATAGCCTTAGCTACGTGACCGAAGAACAACGAAGAGCAGGACAAAATTCGGCAAGAGCAGCCCGAAGTGTAAAATCCTAACTAGCTCTTACACCCCTTCGCAGCGCTAGGCCGATGCCAGGCTAAGCCTCTGCGCCCCATTGGCAAGGCTTTAAGCGCTATGTGTTTGTAGCCTGCTGGGGAGCCGGGGCCACAGTGTGTTAGTTGGCAATGGCAATGACCTTCAAACGGATGCTTAGCTTGGCACGTTTGAGCGGGGTGGGGGGACTACCCATTTGCTAAAGACAAATGGGCTTCTAGTTGCACAGCAACTTGCCTACTGCCTCCTAAGAAGTTAGACGTCTTACAGTCGCTCCACCCGTGTACTCGCAAGCCCCTTACGAGGTTTCAATGTCTCATACTGACCGTGCAGATATACAATATTTGTCGCTTGCATCCCAAAGGCTAAAGGCATGTGGGTTTTACGCTCCTTTTATAAAGCCCCTTTTTCCTAACTTCGCGACTTCACCCAAAAGACGACCCCGTATGTACGTGGCTACCCTGGAAGACCTCGAAGGCATGAAACGCGCTGGCGAAGCAGTGGCTCAAACCCTTCGTCAGATGCAAGCCTTTGCACAGCCTGGCATGAGCACGCTCGAACTGGACGAGTACGGCCGCAGGCTCCTCGAGGGCTTTGGCGCGGATCCAGCCCCGTCCAGGGATTACGGATTTCCGGGTTGTGCCTGCATCTGCGTCAACGAAGAAGCCTGCCATGGCATCCCTACCGCTGAGAAGATCCTTAAAGAAGGAGATTTGGTCAATATTGACGTCTCTGCTGCGGTTGATGGCTATTACGGTGACAACGGGGGCTCTTTCATTTTAGGTAAAGACCTGCAAAACCTAGGGGGGCTGGTACAGGCTTCGATGGATATCCTCCGGCTGGCCATCCCAAGGGCTAAGCACGGGGTACGCATTGCAGACCTGGGCGCCTATATCGAGCAGGAAGCAAAGAAACGGGGGCTCAGGGTCATCCGCAACCTCTGTGGGCACGGCATTGGGCGCTCCCTGCACGAAAGCCCAGAAGAAGTACCCTGTTTTCGGGATGTTTACAACACAGATGTGCTTCAGGCTGGCACAGCGATCGCCTTAGAGACCTTTATTTCTACCCAAAGCGAATACGTTTATGAGCTGGAAGATGGGTGGACTATGGTAGGGGAAGATGGCGGTTTCATTGCGCAGCATGAGCATACCCTCCTCATTACGGAAGATTTTCCTGTGGTGCTCACCCGCAACAACGGTATACCTTATCAATGATATGCAGCAAAAAATGCCAAAACACCAATTGCACCCCCGCAACGTTCACCGGGACGGGTATGACTTTGCCAAGCTGGTGCAGGCTTGCCCAGCGCTTTCAGCTTATGTGTCACCTTCCCCTTCCGGCCAGCTCACCATAGATTTTTCCGACCCGAAGGCCGTATTATTGCTTAATAAAAGCCTGCTGGCGGACGCCTATGGCTACCAAGAATGGTCTATCCCCGAAGGCAGCCTCTGCCCTCCGGTGCCTGGCCGGGCAGATTATGTGCATTATTTGGCTGATCTGCTAGGCAGTGGGAACGGCGGGCAGCCACCCCATGGCGGGGGCGTCCAAATCCTCGATATTGGGGTAGGCGCAAGCGGCATTTACCCCATTCTTGGCAGGGCGCTCTACGGCTGGTCTTTCCATGGAGTGGATATCAGCCCGGAAGCGCTGCAGGCGCTAGCTGCCCATCTTGCTGCCAACCCCCATTTCAAAGCAGGGGTCAGCATAAGCTTGCAGCAAGACCCTGGCCAGGTGTTGAAAGGGGCTATCACAGGCAAGGCTGTTTATGACGCAGTGGCCTGCAACCCCCCTTTCTATGCTTCCGCTGCTGCCGCAGCAGAAGAGAACGAGCGGAAATGGCGGAAGCTGGGCAAGGCAGCTGCCGGGCGGAACTTTGCAGGGCAGGCAGGCGAGCTCTGGTGCGAAGGAGGGGAGCGCGGGTTCATAACGCGTTACATCAGCGAAAGCCGGGAGCTGCCCACAAGGTGCTTTTGGTACACCACGTTGGTCTCGCGTAGTGCACACCTGCCTTATTTTGAGCGACTGCTGAACGAGTCAGGGGCGAATGCGGTACATGTACAGCCCATGGGGCAAGGGCAGAAAGTAAGCCATATGCTGTGCTGGACCTACCTCAGCGCCCCACTGCAGCGCGACTGGGCGCGATTCCGTTGGCAGTAGGCGTTTGTCCGGAGCGTTTTGGTCAGGCTATATGCCTGCCTGTTGAGCCGGCAGGGCTCTGGCGAAGCCACTACAATTGGGTTGAGCAGGCAATGGGAATTCAGTAAGGAAGCCAGGCAAAAAAAGCATTGATTGGCAGGGCGTGAACCAAAATGTCGCAGGCGTTTATGCTATGGGGGCTCTAGCTTGGCATTGGCCTAGCGCTGCGAAGGGGCGGCAGGCCTGATAAGGCCGAGCGAAGAGCGAGCCCCGTAGCATAGCGGCACCTGCCCTCACGGCAGGGGCAGGCCCCCAAAAAAACGACAATCTGGTTTGCGCCCGATTGGCAAAAGGAACGAGCTCCGAATATGTGCTAAGCTGGATTTTGCAACCTTTTGGCCATATTAGCCTTCTGTTTTAGCCTATTGTCTCATTTTCAGTAGTTTCCCATTAGGCTAAGCCCTTTGCTTATTTCCTTCTTCGAGCTTGTAGGTTTTTTGGCTTTCTAGCCGGAAAATTGGACGGTTGAAGCCCCATTGCTAAAGCCCCAGTAAGCTCTAAATACACCCTTCCTATGAAAAAACTCCTCTACGTTCTCATGGCAAGCTTTGCATTGCCCTTTTTGGGTTGGTCTTTTCAGCTTCCAGCGCCTGGCCCGGCAGGGCAGAGCAGCGCCCGGCTCATCCCGATGGATGACAGCGGGTATTGGTACGAAGTGCATAATGGCGCAGGGCTGAGCCCCGCTGCGCTGCTGCGCGCCTCGCATGCAGCATTGGGGCTTGGGCCGGGCACCACCTTCCGGCTGACAAAGGTGCAGCAGGATGCTCTGGGCATGAAACACTACCGCTTTCAGCAGTACCACGATGGCATAAAAGTAGCAGGCGCACAGCTGCTGGTACATACCCGTGGCGGAGCGCCAACTATGCTGAACGGGAGGTGGGCCAAAGGGCTGGGGCATCAGCCGGTCAGCGCGGTGCTGACCGAGGCGCAGGCAGTCCGGGCAGCGCTCCGGGCAGTGCCTGCGCAGCGCTACTCCTGGGAAAGCTGGGGGGCGGAGCGCATGCTGAAGCGCATCACTGGCAACCCGGATACTTCTTTTTACCCGCAACCGGAGCTCGTATGGGCTTGGCACGGCCTCAGCAAGGGGCTGAGCTCCCCACGCCTGGCTTACCGCATGACCGTACAGGCACAACAGCCGCAAATGAGGGAAGGGGTTTATCTCGACGCCTATTCGGGCGCCCTGCTGCTGCAGCTCAACCTTCTGCATACGCAAAATACTCCTGCCCAGGCGGAGACCAAGTACAGTGGGCAGCGCACCATTGTCACCGATTCTGTCGGCACAGACTCCTTCCGCTTGGTGGAAACCACCCGCGGCGGAGGCATAGAGACCTATAATCTGCGCAAGCGGGAGGATGTAGAAGATGCAGTAGACTTTTGGGATCAAGACAATTACTGGGACAACTTCAATGCCAATCAGGACGAGGTGGCTACTGATGCCCACTGGGGCGCAGAGATGACCTTCGATTATTTCGCGGAAAAGCACAACTACATCGGGGTGGATGGCGACAGCATGCCCCTCATCAGCTATGTGCACTTCGGCAACAACGTTGTAAACGCTTTCTGGAACGGAAGCTGGTCCACCTTCGGCGATGGCAACAACTCCACCTTCTCTTCTCTGGCTACGATGGATGTAGTGGCCCACGAGTTTGTGCACGGCATCACCCAAAATACGGCAGGCCTGATTTACCAAGACGAAAGCGGGGCTCTGAACGAGTCTTTCAGTGATATTTTCGGTGCAGTCGTAGAGTTCTATGCTACGCCAGAACTGGCTGACTGGACCATAGCAGAGGATGCAGACCTGCAGAGCGATGGGTTCAGGAATATGGCTGATCCCGGACAGGATGGCCACCCTGATACTTACCTGGGGAGCCGTTGGTTTGATGGCTCCGGCGACAATGGCGGCGTACATACCAATAGCGGTGTGCAAAACCACTGGTTTTACCTGTTGACAGAAGGCGGTGCTGGCACCAATGATAATATGGACACTTTTTCCGTGGACGGGCTAGGGCTGGACACTGCCGCAGCTATCGCCTTCCGCAACCTTCAGTTCTACCTGACCGAGCTTTCGGGCTACCACGATGCAAGGATTGGCAGCATCCTCGCTGCGGAAGACCTCTACGGGCCTTGCAGTTTTGAGGTTGCACAAGCCACTGCAGCCTGGCAGGCTGTCGGGGTAGGGGAGCCCTTTGCGGAAAATGACCTGCGCCCCCTTGCACTGCTCAATGTAGACTCCCTGTCCTGTGGCTTCCCGGAGGACGGCCTCTTGGAAATCAGCTTAGCATTTGAGAGCTGCAACAGCAGTTTGGCGCCAGGCACTCCCATCCCGCTCGCATTTCAGGTCAACGGTGGAGCGGTCTTTGCCGATACCCTTTTCTTGCCTGCTGCGCTTCAGCACCAAGACACCCTCAGCTTTGCCTTCTCTGCCCCAGCAGCGGCACTGGCAGCCCCGGCCAACCATGAAGTGAGAATCTGGTCGGCCCTGGCAGGGGATAATATATCCCAAAATGACACGCTGGTGCTGCGCATAGACAATATCCTGGCTCAGAATGTAGATTTGAAAACCGGTAACGTAGGCCAGCCCGGCCCCGGCTGTTTTTTGGGCGATGAAACTGTGGCCGCAGATATAGTCTTTTTGGGCTGCGACTCCATTGCAGCAGGCGAGCCCCTCACCGTTTCTTACCGCCTCAATGGGGGGGCGGTGGTTTCTGAGGCTACCACAGTGCCACAGACCCTTTACCGTGGGCAAGCGTTTACCCATGTTTTCCAAACCCAGGCAAGCATCCCTGTACAGCGGGCGAACAGCTTTGATGTTTGGGTCAGTTATGGGCCGGATTACCTCAATGCCAACGATACGCTTTTGCAATGGCAGGCCCCCAACCCCATCCCTGTGGAAGAACAAGGCCTGCTCACCTTTGAGGGGGCGGAGGAAGCTCTGGATTCCTTTTTTGTCCTGTCTGGCGAAGGGGTAGCTGTAGGCTTGACGCAAGAAGCTGCTGCTACAGGAGGCTTGGGGCTACAGATAACAGGGACCAATAGCTACGCCGCTTACGAGCAGGGCCAATTTATCCTGCCTGGCACGAACGACGAAATTTGGCAGTTGAATGCCGATTATGGTGCTGAGGTTTGCCTTTGCGCTGATCTTTCTCAAATATCAGACCCCGTGCTGACCTTTGACTTTAAACAGTCTTGGTCTCCCGTGTTTTTGTCCAATCAGGTGCCGGGCAGCAGCCCAAGGGTCTGTGCGATGCGCCTGCTTGTAGATGGTGAGCCTTTAGGCGGGGTGTACATCCCGGAGTCGCTGGCCACGGGGCCTTTTGAAAATAAAATGGCTGACTTGTCCGCCTACGAGGGGCAGCAGGTTGAGATCTGTTTTGAGACCCGCACGGGCATGGGCAAAGCTTTCGACCCCTTCAACCGTGGTGACAATATCTTGCTGGACAATATACGCTTGGGCGCTATGACCTTAAATACGGGCAGCACGGCCGAGGTGCAGCGCCCTATTGTACTTTCGCCAAACCCGGGGTCAGCTCAGCTTTCGGTCAGGATTGCAGCACAAAGCACCAAAGATGCGGTAATTGAAGTGTACAACCTTCAGGGGCAGCAGGTAGCCTCCCATTTGGCGCGGCTCTCTTCTGGCGTCTCTGAGATAGCCCTCGATGCGGCTGCCTGGCCAGCTGGCCAATACCTGGTGCAGGTCATCCTGAATGAGGGCAGGCACACCCTCAAGTGGGTCAAGCAATAAGAGGGGCGCTGATGGCAACGGCCCCGGCAGCTATTGCTGTTGGGGCCGCCGGTGCTTGGGGGGCGCAGATCATAGCCTCCCCCGGCTGAGCTGAAGAAAGCAGCACATGCTGGAGTACTGGTTTTAGGCCCTCTGTTCCGCTATAAAAAAGCCCGGTTGCGCTTGCAAAGCGCACCGGGCTTTTTTAGCCTTAGATTGGAGGGGCGTGGAACCCCAAAATGTGGCAGGCGTTTATGCTGCTGTTGGGGCTTCAGCCTGGCATTGGCCTAGCGCTGCGAAGGGGTGGCAAGCCCGACAGGGCCGAGCGGATAGCGAGCCCCGCAGCATAGCGGCTCCTGCCCGCTGGCAGGAGCAGGCCCCAAAAGAACGGCAATCCGGTTTGTGCCCGATTGGCGATACTTGCTGTTAACGTTTTACAGAAAGCCTTCCGCTGGCCATTCCTGTTTGGCTGCTCAGGCGGAAAAAGTAAAGCCCGGCAGGCAATTGGGAGCCGTCCACGCGGGCCTGAGTGCCGGATATGCCTTCAATAGCCTGTACTATCTTGCCCTGAGCATCAAGGATTTCCAGGCGGAACTCCTCCTGATTAGGGTTCGGGAAAGAGAGCAGTGTTTCATTGGCAAAAGGGTTGGGCGCAACGGAGACCGGCACCTCCCGTAGCGCATTCCTTAGGCCCACCGGCGCTTCGTACTCCACGCATGCATTGAGCAGATAGGTCAGGGTGCGCTCCTGATGGTAGTTGATGACCTCTGTGGCCTCTTCAATGCAGATATAATCGGCCGTAGCCTGGCTGAAGTAAACCCGGCAGAGGGGCTGAATGGCATTGGTTTTGTTGATGGTAGAGTCCTGATAGGAAATGCCGACTACCCGTTGGCCAGCCCCGTACATAGCAGCGGGGTATTCTTCGGGGTCAACTAAGCTTTCCACGCTCATGATCTCTAGCCCGCTCATTTCGAATTGATAGGCGTTGATACGGGCAGAATTGTTGTACAGGCCGATATCGACGTAGTTTTCTTCAAAATTGGTGCCGATGATGGCCAGCACAGTAGTATCGGTTTCATTGGTAAGCCCAGCGGGGAAATTGCAGTGGTCGTGGGCGCCGCTGCCATCGTGAGCATGAGCTACGCCGTAGTTGACACAGTTGGCGAGCAGGCTAGCATCGTACACTGTGATTTCCCCGTCAGCGTTCAGGTCGTTACAAGGGAGGGCATCGAGGTCGTCATCGAACAAGTTGGTGACGTATTCCATGGCATCTGAAATTTCCTGTTCCCCGTTGAAGTCGAGGTCTCCGTGGAGGGCGGTGCCACCGCATTCGCCGTTGCAATCTACGGCTGTACCGCCATAAGGCGTACCTGTACAGTCTACATAGGGGTCGCAATTGTCATCCAGAGAGATTTCCAAGGCTCCGGAAGAGCGGTCGAGCAATATACAGACCTGTGCCCAGTTGTTCAGGGTATCTCTTTCTACCCGGCCGAGCTTATCCGGCGCGTTGTCCCAATTGACCCGGGTGACAAAGGTGTAGCGCCCGTCCTGTACATCGGTAATGTCGATCCACTGGCACTCGAGCCCGGAGGAGTAGATGTCGTGGCAGCCTGCTGTGATGCCCATGTTGTTGCAGCCGTACTGAGGGGAGCCCGTCGTACATCCGAGGTCGATGACGCAGAAACCATTTTTAAAGCCGATCGGGAGCTCCGTGCCATCTTCTTCGAAGAGGATGTACTCTGCGTACCCATCATAGTGGAAGTGGTTGTGGCAGTTGTCCCAAGTGAATTGAGTATTGGAAAAGGCTGGCTGGCCGATGAAGTAGTCGAGCTCTCCGATATTGGCGATATGGGTGGTAAACCGTATGATATCCCTTTGGCCATAGCCGTGCAGGCAGCCTTCCTCGATCAGGCAGGGGTCTGTGGAGTTGATGGTGGTCAGGTAGATGGAAGACTCGAGGATGTCCTGCCGGATGAGGAGGTCCGGTGCAGCAGGGCAATCGGGGTCGCCTTGGGGCAGGCAGGAGCCATCATCAACGGAAGCGAGCGGGTTGAAGTTGCAGGAGGCCGGGTCTGTGCAGCCTACGACCGGCCCGGTGTAGGTGAGCTCCCAGCTGATGGCCCCTTCGCAGGCGTCCTCATGGTCTCCGATGCGGATCAGGTAGGTCGCCTCGGGGTCAAAGTACGCCTCGACCACTGCTTGTGGGGCGCAGTCATTTTCATCGTCATTATAGAATATGGTGCTCTGATTGTCTTCGGCAATAGTAATACCGTTGCAGGTGTCGTAAATCCAGATTTTGGTATTGCAGTCGCTTAGCCCGCACGTGCTGATGAGGTAGGTCCCTACAGAATCAGGGGTGAAGGAATACCAGGTGTCGTCAAATTCAGCGATGTATTGGCCTTCTGATACGGTGATAGCCGTATTGCACTTCTGCCCGGGCTGGCAATTGAAAGACTCCTCAATGGCATCGGTAAAGTTTTGCCCGCCCAAGGCTATGGTATCTCCGTCCAAGACCAGCATATAGTAGCCGGGGGAGAAAATCCCATCGCCGAAAGAGTCTTCGATGTTGAATGCAATGCAGGTGGAGTCTGGTATGCAGACTTCAGCCTGGTAGAGGGCGTTGTTTTCGTAAGCGAAAAAATCACTGCTGCCATACACATTGCCCGCCGGGTCTGATACAGACCATGCTGTTTCGTACCCGTAGGCATCAGTGAGGATTTCAACAAGGAGCAGGCGTTCCCCTTGGGGGCAATCTTCCTGTGCTTGGAGGGTGTAGTGCCCGAGCAAGGGCAGCGCTAGTAAAAAAAAGTACACTTTTTTCATGAAGAGGGAGTTTACACTGGAAAAGTTGAATTTTCGATTAATGATAGGTTTTGCACGACTTTGGGCTGGTGCTTTGTTGAAAGCGCAAAGGGATACAAAGCTGTACATCTAGGTTTTAGAGCGTGTTGGGACTTTAGTAATCGGTCTATCCCGCTAGACAGCGGGACACTTTTTCGCTTATGCTTCGCCCCGAAAATCCTTCCCGCTTTTGTACATCAAAAGCGGGACTTGGCTAAGCTCCGGTTTTCGGGTTTCGTCTAATCAAAAATTTGCTAGTTTTCGACTAGAAGGCCAAAATCCCAACACGCTCCTTAGAACGAGAGTGCATTGAATGCTTTTTTCGCGCGTTGGCAGGATGAAGGCCTAGCCAATCAGCAGAAAGCTGGAAAAAACGGAAGCCAGAGGTTTACAAATTTTGTGTTTGCACCAGCTGCCGAAAAATAAAATGCTAATATCTCCTTTTGCAGGGAATAATATTAACATCCAAATGACAAAAGCTGAGTTATGGCCACTAAGAGCGTATTGGGACTTTAGTAATCGGTCTATCCCGCTAGACAGCGGGACTCTTTTTCGCTCATGCTCCGCCCCGGAAATCCTTCCCGCTTTTGTGCATCAAAAGCGGGGCCTGGCTAAACTCCGGTTTTCGGGTCTCGTCTAATCAAAAATTTGCTCGTTTTCGACTAGAAGGCCAAAACCCCAACACGCTCTAGAAAAATAAGCCAAGATAGCCTTGGTGCCCAGTGCCTCAAGCCATAAACCCTTGCTACCCCAAGTTTCGTTCTTTTCCGCCTACGCTTCGTTAAAGAACCGCTCCTTTAGCTCGGGCTAAAGTCGCGACCCTTCGCCTTGATTAGCCGGAAAATAACTTCAACTTAATTATCAGAGATTTATGACTTAAGGAACTAGGGGCAGCGTAAAGGAAACGAGTAGCGGGGCAGTTGTTTTTTTATTTTTTTAAAAAAAAACTTGTTTATCCCATTATGTGCCTATATATTTGCAGTCCGCTAACGCAGAAGAGCAAAGCGGTCAACAAAATCGCGGGGTGGAGCAGTTGGTAGCTCGTCGGGCTCATAACCCGAAGGTCGCAGGTTCGAGTCCTGCTCCCGCTACAAATTAGCCTTGTAAGCCATTGGTTTACAAGGCTTTATTTTTTTTGTACATATTTCAGCTGCCGTGTTTTGAAAAGGCTGAACACCCGGTTTTGCCGTCAAGAGCAGGGTGGGTATGCGGCAGCCAATAATCAATTGGGCCTATTCAATGCTCCAGTTCTGCCAGCTTTTCTTTTAGCCAGTTTAGGCTTGCAACATTTTTGGTCTCACCGAGCTCTTTGCGCAGTTTTTCTACAGAAGCATGGTCTCCGGGGACGATCCGCGTAAGTTTGCGGGTGAACCGGATGAGGTTGCCGTAGTTTTTCCTCCGGTTGGCCGGGATGTCTTTATGCCGGTTGAGGTAAGCGCGGAAACTTTCGAACAGGCTGTGCAAGGGCTCGATCTCATCCGTTTCATAATAGGTGTGGAGCAGCATGGTTTTTGAGCCTAAGTTGTAGGCGACGTCATCGTACTCTACGTTCCTCAGTTGCTCCAGCACCTTTTCGTATTCTTTACGGAAAAAGAAAACCTGCGCGAGGTTGTAAGAGAGGGAGTTCTCCCGTACCTGTTCGGGCAGGCTTGGGGAATACGCCTTGATGAACTCTTCTGCCCAGTCGTATTCGCCCACCCGCAGAGAAATATTGATGATGTTTTTAAAATACCAAGGGGAGAGCTCACCGTCCACAGTGAGGATGTCTTTGGAAAGGAGGTCCTGGTAAAGGGAAAAGAGCTCTTGGGTGAACTGCCGGTTGCCCTTGTTGATTTTGCGGATGCAATAATTCTGGGCGGCCATGTAGAGGACGTCCTTGGCCTCCCTGGCAGGGAAGAGGTGGCCGTAATCATTGAGCAGGTTTTTGAGCTTGTGGTAGTGCTCTTCTTTTTCTGACTCTGTGAGGGTCAGGTAAATTTGGTAGTACAGTGCAACAGGGGGGTAGTCGCTGTAATCTACTTGTTGGAGCTCCTGCAATATTTCATTGACCAGCGAGAACTGGTACTCTACTTTGACGAAAGTCTGCTGAGTGATCCCCGCGCAAAGGATACGGAGCTTTTCAGCAAGGTAAAAGAGGTCGAGGTTTTTAGAAATGTCTTCAATATTGGTCCGGTCGGAGCGTTTGTTTTCAAACTCGGTGAGGTCGTACTTCTGGCGCTCGATCTGGTACTGATGGAGGTAATAGTCTGCAGAACGGTATTTTTGTTTGGCCGAAATCCGCTTGGCCGTCCGCATGGCGGTAGCGGTCAGGGCATCGATCCTCCTGTTCTCAACGGCCTGCATGAAGTGCGCAGCCTGCTCTATGGGGTTTTGCTCGTAGACCTGCTGGGCCAGATAGCCTTCGACGAGCTTGAGCAGGTCAGAACAGTATTTTCTGTAGCGGGTATCATCATAAGGGGAGCCTGGCTGCAAAACCTCCCACACCTCTTCTTTCCCTAGCTTTACCGCTTTGCCATTGATATGGCCCGTAAAATGGTCGTACAGGCTGGCCAGGGCATCGCTGCGGTTGAAGTAGGGCGAGGTGATGTATTTGCGGCACCGGTTCTGCTCGTATTTGTCAAAGTGCCTGAGGATGGCATACAGCTTACTGTTGTGCATGTCAGGTGTTTTAGTTATTTTTGGACCATAGCAACGAAAACTACATCAAGACCGGTCTGAAAGCCCCTCTATAGCACCGGGATTAAGCACAAAAGTAAGGATATTTTTTTCACAATCTAGCTGTTCCTTTAGGTTTGTCTAGCCTTTTTAGGCATCAGCCGGATGAAAGAGAAGGAAACGAGAGTACGCAAGACGGAACTTATCCGTCTCAAATGCGTACAAACTTTTAGAATTGTTGTACTTTAGTTTCACGCAAGCAATGAAAACCTGGCTTCATAGTCCACGATGAAGCCAAGGTCAAATCCACAATCCATGAATGTATTTTTACACAAGCAAAAACTGTTCCAAATCCTGCTTTTGTTCGGGCTCCCTGTGATGGCCTGGGCGCAGGAGACTGTCCGGGATACTATTTACGAGGCTCCTGGCTACAGTTCAGTTACGGCTCAGATTGACTTCACTTCGGAGCCGAATGACCCTACGCTGCTTTCACAGCCAGAATTTGGCACCGTTTCCTGGATAGAAACGGAGCCTTTCCATTACACCCTCACCTATCGCCGGGAGGACGGGGCTTTGGGCTCTGACAACTTCCGGGTTTTGGTTTGGAAAAAACAGCCCAATACTTCTGTCTTTACCTACGAGCAGGTTAATTTTCACATTTCGGTACAGCCATCAGCGGTCGCTGCTCATCCTGATCAGGCAACGACGACCACGGGCGAAGAGGTGTTTATTGATGTCCTGGCTAACGATTTTACGACTACGGGCAATATCCACATCAAAAATATCCCGCTTGTCAACAACGGCACCGCCGATTTCGTGAGCGGCAGCCCGCAAATCCGTTTTACCCCTGCGCCGGGGTTTCAGGGCATTGCTTACCTCAACTATGTAGTCTGCGACAACGCCGGCGCCTGTGACAGGGGCACGGTCATCGTAAATGTCTTGGGCGAGGAAGGGCATATCCCTGATACTACGGTCCTTTTCACTGAACGTGGGCAGGAGCTCCCTGTTTTTGTCCCACAAGAATACCTACTGGTCCAAAGCCCGGAAAACGGCACTTATGATCAGTCTGGCTTTATCGCATCCTATCAGCCCCAACAGGGGTTCACGGGGGGTGATTACCTCGTTTTCGAGTACAATGGCATGTCTAAGGTTATTCAAGTGGAGGTGCTTGACTTCGAGGACAATACCTTTGCCGTTGATGACGAGGTGTACATTACGCCTTTCGATGGGGAAACAGAGTTCAACGTTTTAGCGAACGATGGCTACGGCAATAGTGCGAGCTGTGTCAACCTGCAGCAGGGGGCACAGTATGGCACGGTCAGCTACACACCTCAAACAGATGGCCGGGGCGTATTCCGCTACACTCCCCCTGCCGGGTTTACCGGAGTGGATTGGTTCACCTATTCTTCCTGCCCCCCCGGAGGCGCTGGAGATTCTGAAATTGCTAAGGTTTATGTTTATGTAAGTGAATACGAGCCCTCCCTCACGAATTTCCAAATGAGCACGCCTAAAAAGACGCCGCTTATCGTAGGCTATAGTGTGCCCATTCAAACCTACAATTTCGAGATCGTTGAAAGCGGCAGCATGGGTCAAACCCAATTTTTGGAAGGCCATGTGGATACCTTGATCTTTGGGCAGCAAGTCAAAGGCTATAACCTTGTCATTTATATACCTAATGAAGGGGTGGAACAGGGCAATGATGAAATCGAGCTGACTTACTGCGTCCGTGCAAATGGCAGCTGTGCTTTCCAGAAAACCGTAAAGATCGATATCGAAATCCTGAATGTAGGGGATGGGGAGAGCCCAATGTGTTTTGATGATTGCATCTGGTCTGGTGATACCAACTTTGATGGCGTAGTGAATATGGAAGACCTCCTGCCGATAGGCTTGGCCACAGGAGAGGTGGGGCACCCCCGCTCAGATGTCAATTTCGATGTTTGGTACGGCCAATATGGCGATGACTGGGAAGGGCCCGTTGAAGTGTTGCCTATAGACCTCAAGCACCTTGATACAGATGGAGATAGCGTGATTACCGCACTCGATACGGTCGCAATTAGCCAGTTTTATGGGCGTGCCCACAGTATGACTGCTGTGAAAATGCCTTACTATGAGGATGAGATCGTGCTGTCGGGCAATATCTTTGTCAGCCCCGGCGATTTGGTAGAGCTGCCTATGCTGCTCGGTACGCCTAATGATCCTGCCGAAAATATTTATGGCTTCACCTTCCCCTTCAATTACAACCCTGATTTCGTAGTGCCTGGCTCTGTAGCTATTGATTTTGAATCCAATAGCTGGCTGACTTACAACTCGGCAGTGCTTCATATGCAGCGAGATGATCAGGCAGGGAGGCTTGATGCCGCCTTTACCCGCACCAATGCGATTGCCACAAGCGGGCACGGCCGTATCGGTACGGTGAGGTTTATCATTTCCGATGACCTTGATGGCTTCCGTGATGATGACAACGAACTGGCCCTCCAAGTCGGTGGCGGCACCTCTACGGTCATGAATGGAGCCGGGCAGTCCTTCGGGATGAATGTCTCTGGTGCTACCGTACACATTCTTTTTGATGAAGAAGACGAGGCACAGCCTCTCGATCAGCACTTGTTGAAGCTGTACCCCAACCCTTCAAATAGGGACTTCATCAATGTGCATATGAACGGGCAGCGCGACCTGCAAAAAGTAGTTGTTTATGATCTGACCGGACGGGTTCTTTATGATACAGAGGCCGTCTTCGGGAATCGGATGCAGGTGCCCCTCACGAATTTCCAAAACGGGATGTATGTGTTGAGCGCTTTCACAAAGGATGGCGTAGTCAATAAGAAGTTCCAAGTTTTACGCTAAATTTGACCTGATTTTAAGGTGGTCTTGATAATTTTTTTCCCTGACTACCGTTTAATTTGCTAAACACCTGAAATACAAAGGCTTGAAACGCCTTTTAAGTTGTATATACATTCGTGGAATTATAATCATTGCTTAGAGTCGCACAGAAATGTGCGACTTTTTTTTGTCCTATTGCATGCCTTTTTTTCACAAAAAAGACTTAGGAGCCAATTCGGGAAGGGGTTGCGCATTTTTTTTGTATTCACAATTGCTGTGAGGTGTCTTTGTTATCCGCTGTAAATAGCCCAATATTTGTAACGTGAAAGGAAGATAACTCTTGCAAAAAGTAGCAATCGAGTTGCTTCATCAGATTAATATGTTCATGGGATTATAATTTGTTAGTAGTGAGCCGCCCGGCACTAAAACGGGCGGCTTACCGTTTTCCCTGCTCAAAATATTATTGGTCAGCGTACAGAAAGCTAATTGGTTATAATAGGGTCGTTTCTATTGAGGAAGATTCTGTACGGTACTGATACATCACGATTTAGATATGTTCATGGGATTATAAGATAAGGCTGTGCATTTGCACAGCCTTTTTTGTTTGCATGGCTCTTACCTTACGGCAAGGGGCGCAAATTAGTTTGCCGTCTTTTTAAGGG
The DNA here is from genome assembly GCF_007993045.1 of Phaeodactylibacter luteus. Taxonomy (GTDB): domain Bacteria; phylum Bacteroidota; class Bacteroidia; order Chitinophagales; family Saprospiraceae; genus Phaeodactylibacter; species Phaeodactylibacter luteus. Next base: position 25,735 of record NZ_VOOR01000007.1, on the reverse strand, counting down.
GCCTGCCCCTGCCAGCGGGCAGGAGCCGCTATGCTACGGGGCTCGCTATCCGCTCGGCCCTGTCGGGCTTAGAGCTGTTCAGATTTTGCTTTTGGAGCGAACGCAGCCAAATTTTGCCCTGATCGAGGCGTTTTGAGGGAACATAGCCTAGCTACGTGACCGAAAAACAACGAAGAGCAGGACAAAAGTTGGCAAGAGCAGCCCGAAGGGTAAAATCCGAACAGCTCTTACACCCCTGCGCAGCGCTAGGCCAATGCCAGGCTGAAGCCCCAAAAGCATCAACGCCTGCGACATTATTCTGCCAGACCTGCCTGTAGGTGGGCCGCAGCCAAAATACTTATAGGCATCAGTAATCGTACCAGCCATCCCACCAACTTTTGAGCTGCGCCCGCAATTTGCGCTCCGCGGGGTTATCCTGCGGGTCAAACAGCTTTTCGCCCGCAATCTCTTCGGGGAGAAAAGCCTGAGGGGCAAAATTGCCTGGGAAATCATGGGCGTATTGATACCCCTTCCCGTAGTTGAGCGCTTTCATGAGTTGGGTTGGGGCGTTGCGCAATGGGAGAGGGACAGGCAGGTTTCCCGTTTCTCTAACTTTGGCTTGCGCCTGATTGATAGCTAGGTATGCAGCATTGCTCTTAGGTGAGGTCGCTAAGTAGATGGTTGCTTGAGAGAGGATGATCCGGGCTTCTGGCATGCCAACAGCCTGTACCGCTTGAAATGCAGTCGATGCCATGAGAAGGGCATTGGGGTTGGCCAGGCCGATGTCTTCTGAGGCAGCAATCAGCAGCCTCCGGGCAATGAACTTCACATCCTCCCCACCTTCAAGCATCCGGGCGAGCCAGTACACTGCTGCGTTGGGGTCGCTCCCACGGATAGATTTGATGTAAGCAGAGATGATATCGTAGTGCTGCTCCCCTGATTTATCGTACCGCGCGATGTTCTGCTGCAGCTTCTCTGTCACCAGTTTGTTGTTGATGAGGATAGCCTCGGATGCTTTCCCGTAGTTGGTGACGAGCTCCAGGATATTGTACAGCTTGCGCGCGTCGCCGCCTGAATGAAGGAGCATGGCCTCGTATTCCTCGATTTTGATGTCCTGCCCTTTAAGGAATTCATCCTGCAGGAGGGCCTCGTCGATCAAGGCTACAAGGTGGGCTTTGGACAAAGGCTGCAGTACATAAACCTGACAGCGGGAAAGCAAGGCGGGTATGACTTCGAACGAAGGGTTTTCGGTGGTCGCTCCAATAAGGGTGATGGTGCCTTCTTCTACAGCACCAAGCAGCGAATCTTGCTGAGATTTGCTAAAGCGATGGATTTCATCAATGAAAAGGATAGGGTTGGGGCTGTCAAAAAAACGCTGCCCTTTTGCCCGCTGTATGGCCTCCCGTACGTCTTTTACCCCCGAATTGATCGCAGAAAGGGTTTGGAAAGGCCGTTTTAGTTCATTGGCTATAATGCGAGCGAGCGTGGTCTTCCCAATGCCTGGCTGCCCCCATAAAATAAAGGAAGGGACTTTGCCCGACTCAATCGCCTGCCTGAGCACAGCACCTTGCCCGACCAAGTGTTCCTGCCCTTTATATTCTTGTAATGTGCGGGGGCGCATCCTTTCTGCAAGTGGCTTCATAACTTTTTTTTTGTGGCTGCCCAACGCCGGGGCTATTCCTTCCGTGTATGTAGGTGAACGGGCCTTGCGAAAGGGCAGACGGCCCGGCACAAAGTAAAATGATTATTTAAAACTGGCATAAGCTCAGCGATGCTAAAGTCCGCCCGGGTGGCTGAAGGCCGCGGGCTGCTGCCCATCCAAAATTCTATTGAATATGCGTTCTATGAAAACAATCAGCTTGTTCGTCCTGGCGCTCGCTTTCGGGGCTACACTACAGGCTCAACAGACACTGACCGTGAGCGGGGCCGTTGCAGACAGCGATGGCAGCCCCATTGCCGGGCAGGTGGTCAATATCATGACCGATTCTCTTATCAGTGGAGGGTTTTCTACTGCTGTCGCCCTCACCGATGAGGCCGGGGCGTATTCTGCTGAGCTGGAAATTGGCGAAGTGGATACACAAGGCTGGGTTTTCGCTTCCATAACCAATTGCGATGGGAGCATCCTTTTTGGGGACGGGACTTGGGACCCCTCCTCCTACACAGTCGTTATTGACTTTACCTATTGCGATGTACAGCCGGTTTGCGGTGTCTCCATTGCTTCTTCTACAGCAGGCCTGGCGGCAAATGCAACAGGGCTGCCGCCCTTCGCCTACTCTTGGAGCTCCGGGCAGTCTACTCAGGCTATAGCCCCAACTGTTCCTGGCAACTACTGTGTCACCGTCACGGATGCCAACGGCTGTTTCGCCATAGATTGCTATACTTGGGAAGAACCCCAGGATACTACCTGCTATGCTATCGTATCCGTGGGCAGCATGGGGGAAGGCAGCGCTCAGCTGAATGCCGTAGCAGGTGGCGAAGCGCCATTTGCCTACAGCTGGAGCACAGGGGAAAACGCCTCAAGCATCACGGTTACCGCTACCGGGGAATATTGCCTGACGGTCACTTCTGCTAATGGCTGTACGGCTACTGACTGTGCCTTTGTTGAACTGATCACGCCCAATGACTCCCTTTGCATCGTGGAAATCATTTTGCTCCAAGGCAGCACTTACCAGGCAGTAGTTTCCGGTGCTTCTGGCGAGGCTTCTTTTGTATGGAGCGATGGCACCACTGGCCCAATTGTGGCCAATGCTGAGCCAGGGAGCCTCTGTGTCACGGTCTCTACGGACCTTGGCTGTGAAGTGACAGCCTGTACTTATGTCCCAGACCCCAACCAGCCTTACATTATCAATGGCTATGCATACCTTCCCGATAGCCTCCAAGAGGTATATGTGGAAGGCTGGGCCTACTTGATCCAGTACGATGAAGCAGAAGGGACGCTGACCGCAGTAGATACTACGGCTTTGGATGCACAGTTTTTTGGCGCATCGAGTTTCACTTTTGACCCACAGCCAGCTGGCGATTACCTCATCAAAGTCGCACTTGCTGAGGGGGCCTATGGTTATGAAAGCCACCTGCCCACTTATTTCGGGAATGTCCTTTGGTGGGACGAAGCCAGCACCTTCACCTTGCCGTTCACTAGTTGGTGGACGCCCAGCATCACGCTGCTGCCCGGTGAAAACCCTGGCGGGCCTGGCTTTATCGGCGGCTACGTAGAAGATGGCGCCAACCTTTTGCCTGGCGATATTGATGTGCGCAGCAGCGGGCCGTTGGAAGGTGCTACAGTGATTGTACTGGACGAGTCTGAAAATCCGGTTGCTTATGCTTATTCCAACGCGGACGGCAATTTTGAATTTACTTCTCTTGCCTGGGGGACCTACAAGGTGGCCATAGAAGTGCCAGGATATGACCAGGCTTTTTACTGGGTGACGCTCAGCCCCGATAACCCCAGGGTGGAAGGCTTATACTTTGAAGTAGGCGCAGACGCCATCAGCTCTACCACTTCCTTTAAGGAGCTGACAACGGTTGCCATTTCCCCTAACCCCGCCCGCGGATCGGTGACCATTGATATAGAAGGCGTGGCGTTGGCCAAGGCCATCCGCTTGTACAACAGCCAGGGCCAACTACAGCTTACGCACCAAAACCAGGCTGGAGCCCAGACGGTTACCTTGCCTTTGGGCACACTGCCAGCAGGGGTGTACTGGCTGCAAGTGGCCATGGATGGGCATCAGGTGACGCGGAAGCTGATAAAGCTCTAACTTAGGGGCGCGTAATCAATGCCCCCCGGGGGCAGTGCTCGAAACTGCCCCCGGGGTATTATTTAGGACCACCGAATTTAAGCCCCGTTTTGGAAGTTAGCCGCGACCTGATACAAGGCTGTTTGAAGAACGACAGGCGAGCTCAGTTTGCGCTGTACAAACTTTGCTATCCCCCGCTTATGGCGGTATGCCTACGGTACCGGTCCAATCAGGCAGACGCCAACAGTATCTTAAACCAAGCATTCTTGAAAATACTCGACCACCTGGATCAGTTGGGCGAGGAGGTGCCTTTCCTGCCTTGGGCCAAGCGGATTACCATCAATACCCTCATCGATGATTTCCGGAAAAACCGGAAAGTCAAGGAGCTGATCGCCCTGTCGGACAAGCCAGGGGAAGACTTGGAAACGGCTCCTGTCGATTACAATGAGGCAGAAAAGCAATTTGATGCAGAACAATTGGAGGCAATGGTACAGCAACTTCCACCGGTTTCAGCTAAGGTGTTCAATCTCTTTGCCATTGACGGCTACAATCATGCAGAAATAGCAGCGCTATTGGACATTAGCGAAGGGACTTCGCGCTGGCATTTGTCCTCTGCAAGAAAGAAATTGAAGGACATGATGAGCCGGGCTATGGGCATTTACCGGGCAGTCTGAACAAAGAAGTATTATGGATCGACTGGATGATTTTTTTCAAAAAAAACTATCTGAGCGGGATTTGGCTTTTGACGAATCTGCTTGGGAAGCTGCGTCTGCGCTGTTGGACGAGCGGGACCGGCAGCGCGGCAAGGCCAGGGTATGGTTTTTCTTGGGCATTTTTATTGTTGTCACAGCTGGCCTGCTCGCTTTTTGGGCTCCGCTTTGCCTGGCCCCTGAGCTTCAGGCACTGGCAGTGCCGGTAGCAAGCCGTAGCGGGGCAATTGCTGTTGAAGGGCAGCGTAGCGGAAGGGCTAGCGATGAAGCTTTGCCCCGTGCACAAACGATCGATTCTGAGCAGGCTGCAAGCCCTAAGGCAAAGAGAACACACACGGGCCCTCTTTTTAGCGCTGGCCGGACAGCTCAGGTGGCCCAGCTCGGGAAAGCTGCTGGGGCAGATGAGCGTAAAGCAATAGCGCCGGCAGCTTCAAGTGTAGGGGGATGGAGCAGCACGGGGCAGCTACAAGCAGAGGAAGCTGTTGCCTCAAATGCTGAAAGCCCTGCCGGCAAGCCCGGGCAGAGGGCCTATTCTTTCTCCAAGCTCCCAACGCTGACCTTCAGCATAGCCGGGGCAAGCATGGCTGAACCCTACATCAAACCGGTGCGCAGGGTTGCCGGCAACCACTTAGCTTTTGGCGCAATAGCCGGCGGGAGCCTATACCCTAATCCTATAAATGGCGGGGCTCTGCTAGGTGTTTTTGCAGAGGGGCCGCTCAGCGGGAATTGGGGATGGGCTTTACAGTTAGATTACCGGGCGCAGCCGTTGAACAGGGTAGAAGGGGGGCAGAGCGTGCAGCAAGCTTTTGGGTTCGGCCTGGAAGAGCGTACGTTCAAACAGTACTTTACGGCCCTTCATTATCTTGGCGGGCAGCTTGGCGCTACTTATCGTTTGGGCCGCCACCGGTGGAGAGCGGGGGGGAGCTTCCATTGGCTGGCCGCTGGAACCGGTTTCATCAGCCAAACGGTCAAGTTGGAAGAGCAGGCCGGCCCAGGCGATGCCGAGCGTTGGGCATCGGGCAGCTTAGCACTGGGCGCCCTGCCTAACGGGAAGGCAGGGGTATTTGCAGGCTACGATTTCGCCCTCAGCCATCGGTTGCGTTTAGGCGCTCAATTCAATTGGGCCCTGACAGGCCACATCCATCAAAATCCATCAAGCTTAGACCTGGCACTATATTTTCAGTTATGAAGAGAAAGCAAATGAGGCGTGCAGTGTGGGGGAATATGATTGCTCTGCTGCTGCTGAGCTGCAACCCCAATGAACTGCCGCCCCCATCTCAGGGGGATATTGTATTCAGCGTTGCAGGAGAGGTGGAGGGAGCCCCGCTGAACCTTTCTGCTGGGCTTGAGGGGTATTTTATGTATACCGAAGGGGCTATAGACAGCAGCGGGCTGTGGCAGGCAACAGGCCGGCTGGGAGCGCTCGGCTGCCAATCTGGTTGCCCTCCTGAGCTTTCCTTTAGGTTTCAATCCGCAGGGGAGGCTCAATTAGACAGCCTGCTTTTGCCGGGGCTTGTCCCAGTATTGAGCCCCGGAGAAACCGTCATAGACACAATCTTCCAGGCAGTCTTGTCTGCTTCCTCCGGGCATTTTTCGGGCATTGCTGCCGCAGCGCACAGCTGGGAGCTGGCAGACAGCGTTTTTGCTATAGGGCAGACTGCCGTTATCCCTGATTTACAGATGCCAGTTGAAGTTACCCTGACGACAACGATGGCGGACAATTGTACGAGCACGACTACCAAGCAGGTGTCGCCCCTATCGGGCAATGCGCTGCCCTGTACGGTGGGTTTCCAAATTGATTCGGGCGGTTTGGATTCTGTGATCATCGCAACGGTGCTCCCTGGGCAGGACTGGGTGCAGACCTTTCGGTGGCAGGGCGTTGTAGAAGGAGAGGTGTTTACCACCTTTCTACCTTTCCAAGCCCCGCTGGATATTTGCTTGGAGGGTATAAACTTAGACGGCTGCATAGCCCAGCAGTGCCAAACTATTATTCCCGGGCAGCCGGGCGGAGCTGCATCTGGCTGTTTTAATGACTTTTCTATTGAGGTGCAGCCTAGCGAAGTAGCTACCCATTTTCCGGGAGCCCTCAATGGGGTCGCCTTAATGTATACAGATGTTGATGGCAATGTCTTTTCTTCTGAATGGGGCGCTCAGCCTCCCGGCACCTTTTTTGAAGTCATCAGTGCTTCCCCTTATGAAGTGAATGCTTTCGGGCAGGCTACCCGCCGGGTTGCCATCAACCTGCGCCTACAGCTGTTCAGCGCTTCGGGAGCGGCAGGGCCTGAGGCACAGTTGGCCGGAGAAGTAGCGATAGGGCTGCCATAACAAGCAACTGAAATAGTTTAGCAAAATAATTATCCTTCCTTTTAGCCCTTGTGATTGCTGCCTTTCCGGGCTTGCCCTTGTTGATGCACCCAAGGGTATTGAAAGATATCCTTATCTTTAAAATGCTCCGGCCGCTGTTGAATGGCCGGAGCGTTTTTGTAGTCCGCCAATCCAAGGTTTTTGATTTTGACTTGCTCCTTACTATCTCGCGCCCTCTGCTTGCCTGTCCGGCAGGAAAGTTAGTGGATTGGGCCGTATTTTGACAGCTAAAGGCCGCGTACCAGAAAAGGCTTAGAGCGTGGAAATACTATCCAATAACTCGGTCTAGTGGCTGGCAGTTTGCGGGTAAAACCAATGCGCTATACTTTCACTTAATGCAGCAGGTGCAAGGCATAATCTTAAGTTGCTGGGCAACAGCTAGCTTAGTTTAGGGTTTGCCGAAACCTTAGCGGCCTAAGTACCGTATAAAGTTGCAGCCCCCTATTATGGTTAGGTTGGGCGTAAACCAAAATGCCTCAGGCGTTGACGCTATCCTGGCTTTAGGCTGGCATTGGCCTAGCGCTGCGAAGGGGTGATAAGCCCGATAGGGCCGAGCGGACAGCGAGCCCCGCAGCATAGCGGCGCCTGCCTTTTGGCAGGGGCAGGCCCCTCATCCTGCGAAGAAGGCTGGGCAGGTCCCCTCCTTGCGGTAGGGGCAGGCCTGAAAAATCGGCAATCAGGTTTGCGCTCGTTCGGTTTGATGAATAAGGGGCTGGCTTCTTGGCATTGCAGTGCGAGAAGTACAGCCCTGCAAGGGCGTTAGTACTATGAGGAAAAAAATACCAGCAAGTAGCGATATGGAAACGGGGATAGTGCCTACTGTAGCTGCTATGCCTGTAGAAGAGCATGTGCCTAGCCTACAGGTCTTATACTTGAAGAACCGGCCTCAGCAGCAAGTGTTCACGGTAAACCCTGCCCGCAGGACCGTCCTTGTGGGGGAGAAAGGTACAAGAGTTACTCTGCCTGCATTCGCGTTTGGGAGGGTTGCCGTGCCCTACGTGGAGGTGCGGATGACAGAGCTTTTAGGGCTGGAAGATTATCTGCTTGCTGGGCGGCCTGCAGGCGGCAATAGCAATAGCCCTCGGGCGCAGGTACACCTGAAGGTGCTTATCAATGGGGCCCCACAAGAGAGCATACTGCCTTTGCAAGTAGACGTGCCGCTAAGCTCCCGCCCCCGCCCAGGGCAATCTTGGGCTTTGTTTTCAGAGGCCATCCCCACCTTGAAAGCAGTAAGGGGCGGTCAGGTATTAGAGTGGCGGCTGATGTCTGGCAAAGCAACCCCCATCCGGCAAGCTGCCCGTGACTACCTCTCCTTTGGCGCAACCGCCCCCGGCTGGTACTGTTGTGCAGCAGTACAGCAGCAAGGGCGCGGTGTTATGGTGTCTGCAAAGCCTGCATTGGGGGCACTGCCAGTAAGCGCATGCCAAGCCTTTGTCCTTGTCCCTGCACAGTCTGCTTTACTTGGGATGTACCAAAGCGGAAGGGGGTTTGCAGCCCTTCAGGTGCCTGCAAATGCCAATGTGCAAGTGGTGGTCGCAGGGGTTTGGCAGGGGCAATTGTACTTGGGCATCAGCAACGCCCGGAAAGCCCGGGAAAAGGTTTTCCGAATGGATATGGAGCCCGCAACGCCCGCTGTTTTCAAGTCTAGGATAAAGGAACTGTGCAGGTAAGTGCAGCAACATACGTACGGGCATTAGCGGAGGCCCTTGCTCATGCCGGCCGGCAGGATAACGCAGTGGCCATGTCTGCCTATATGAAAGGGCATTTTCGCTTTTTCGGGGTCAAAAGCCCAGAACGGAAGCAGGTCTTGAAAATACATACCGACAAATATGGCTGGCCAGAGGCAGAAGCGCTCAAATCTGTATGCAGGCTCTGTTTCGCTGAGGATGCGCCCAGGGAACTGCAATATTGTACTCAGGCTTTGCTCGAGCGCAAGATTTCGTTGCATGGCGCTGATATCCTAGAGCTGGTAGAAGAGCTGATCCCTCTCCATACTTGGTGGGACTCGGTAGACTTTTTGTCGCCGGCCATTGCGGGGCGCATACTCAAGCGCCACCCTGAGCTGATCAGCCGGTTCCCAGATAATTGGATCGGGCACTCTAATTTCTGGTTCCAGCGTGCGGCCTTGCTTTTCCAGCTGAAGTGGAAGGCAGACACAGACGCAGAGCGGCTATTCACTTACGTTAGAGCGGTAGCGGGCACCAGGGAGTTTTTCCTGCATAAGGCGAGCGGCTGGGCGCTACGGCAATATGCTAAATTTGAACCTGAAAAGGTCCGTGCTTTCATTGGGCAACAGCCCTTGCCCAGCCTCACTGTCCGAGAAGGGAGCAAGTATCTTTGAGGCGGGCACCTAAGCGCGCTTAGGCTTCAACATCTTTCAGTGTCCGATCAATCTGGCCCAAGTGCCGTTTTACATGTGTGCCGAAGAACCGTACCATCCCGCTCAGCGTCATTTTCCCAGCAAGCGGATGCTTGTAGAGCTCTCTGCCAAACCGCTCGTCCGGCAAGTCAGCCAGGAAAGCCCGCAAAGCCCTTCTGTTGTTGAGCCATTCCTCCTTGGTCGTTTGGTAGTCGGCTTCTTTTGGCAGGGCCTCATCGCCAACTCCGGCAGGGGCTTGGAAGGGCTTAGGCAGCAGGAAAAGCAAATTCACAAGCTGCAAACGGTATTCCGCAGCGATGCCTGCTTTTTTAAGGGTTGGGTTGAAGCTGAGCTTTTTTTGGACATAGCCAAGCGATGCTTTTTCAGCCAAGATCAAATGGTGCATAATCTGTATGACCGACCATCCGCCTGTGGAGGGCTGTTGATTGAGGGTGGCATTGTCCCGGCTATCAAGATGGCGCAGTAGGGCTGACAGCCGTTGGTCGGCGCGGTCTAGATGCTTTAGGGTCTTCTTCTTGCTCATAACAGTTGGCTCATTTTGATCATGCGCTCCTAAGATAGGCTTCCTTTTCTTTTCTTTGTGCAAAAAGCAAGATGAAAAGCCCCTGGAAAACAAGGTCTATTAAAGCGGTTTACGATAACCCTTGGATAAAGGTGACCCATAGGGAAGTCATCACGCCTGGCGGCTCCGAAGGGGTTTATGGGGTGGTCCACTTCAAGAACCAAGCTGTTGGCATTGTGCCTTTGGATGAAGAGGGCAATACCTGGCTAGTCGGGCAGTACCGGTATACCTTAGGCAGATACAGTTGGGAAATCCCGGAAGGCGGCTGCCCGATCGGGGCAGAAGCCCCTCTGGAAAGTGCACGCCGGGAGCTGTTGGAGGAAACAGGGCTGCAAGCAGCGTCGTGGCAGCACATCATGGATTTTCACACCTCCAACTCTGTTACGGACGAGGCCGGGGCGATCTTTTTGGCACGGGGCTTGGTACAGGGGCAGCCCGCTCCGGAAGATACGGAAGATCTTAGGGTGAGGAAGCTGCCTTTTGCCGAGGCTTTACAGATGGCCTGCTCAGGAGAGATCACAGACCTGATGTCAATAGCGGGATTGCTGAGGGTAAATGCTTTGCTGGCTACGGGATAAGCTGGCCTATCGTTGGAGGGCAAAGAAAAGCCGGTAGCTAGGGCCTCCAGCTACCGGCTTTTTAGAACTAAGTTGTTGCCGAGCGCAAACCCGGGTGTCGGTTTTTTTAGGGGGCCTGCCCCTGCCAGCGGGCAGGTGCCGCTATGCTGCGGGGCTCGCTGTCCGCTCGGCCCTATCGGGCTTATCACCCCTCCGCAGCGCTAGGCCGATGTCAGACTATAAAGCCCGAAAAGTTTAAACGCCACATTTTGGTTCACGCCCGTTGTTGCCTTACCTGGCAAGGGTCAGGTCTCCCTGGAAAGTGCCCAGCTCAAACCCATTGGGGCGGGCCAGCTGCACGCGGTAGTAGTAGACCTCAGAGGGCTGATCCTTGCCGTTGAACCTGCCGTCCCATCCTGTTTCTGGAGTGTCGTTGTCATAAACGACTTGCCCCCATCTGTTGAAGATCTTAAACTCGAGGATTTCGATTTTATCCGGGTTCGCAGAAATCAGGAAATTGAAGAAGTCATTGGTGTCATCACCGTTCGGAGTGAATGCGTTGGGCATATTGACCTTAATTTCCTGGACTTCAACCGGAATAGTCAGGATGTAGGTACAACCAACGGCTGTGGTGATTTCGACCTGCAGCCCGTATTCCCCAGGGTTGTCAAGGGTGTAGTCAATGACATCCAGCCCTGCTCCGGTGGCGATGACAAAGGTAGAATCTGGGCCAACCTGCCTCCAGGTAAAAGTGAGGTTGGCTGGGTCAAAGGTCGTTTCGTAAATCGCCTGTAAGGCCACATCATCGCCTTCAACATAGACCGTATCGGGCGTGATGGTAATGTCCTGTAGGTCTACGATGTCTTCTACCTCAATCAGCACGGAGTCGGTCAGCTCTGTACAGCCGCCGCCACTGATATAATTGAGCACATAAACGGTAGAATCAGCAGGAGAGACCGTGATGCTGCGGCCAGAGAAGGTAGAGCCATCGCTGCCCGACCACTCATAGCTGTCACTGCTAGACCCTCCGATGGCAGCTACGTTGATATCCGTAGAATCTCCTGGGCAGATGATGAAGTCGTTAGGGACAATATCGATGACGACATCCCCAATGACTTCAACCAGCACGCTGTCAACGACCGGCTCGCAGATGCCATAGGTAGCAGCAACATAGTAGGTGTGCGATTCGGTAGGGGTAATATTCAGCGCACCATCGGCCACAGTTCCGAAGTTAGGGTCTGTGGAAGTCCAAGTGTAAACCGCATCCGGGTCTGTACCTTGGATCAGGGTGATGGATTCGCCCAAGCAGATGGCCATATCGCCTTCTAATTCAAAAGGAGGGGTTGGCAGGACTTCGACCTGCACGCTCACCTCGCTAGGGCATTCGCCATTAGTCGCTTTATAGCTAAAGCTGGTGGTATTGCCAAGCGGGAGTGTAGTAGGGTCCAAACAGTCATCGCAGGACAGTTGATCTGCATTAGTTTCCCAGCCCTGCTCGGTGGCGGTCCCATTTACTTCTACCTGGAACTGTACCTGATCGCCCGGACAGATGGTGGTGTCCATAGGCGAGATGGTTATGATGGGCACCCGGTTTACATTGACCCGCGCAAAAGCCGTGTCTTCACAGACGCCAAGGGTGCTTACCCGGAAATAGTCTATGGTGTCCTGACCGGTCAAAATCATATTGTAAAGAGAGTCTGGGGTTTCCAGCCCCGATTGTGGGCCCCATTGGAAATCAATGCCGGGGAAGTCGCCCGGCTCATAAATTGGCGATTGCAGCGTGATGATTTCACCCTGGCAGATGGTCGTATCTAAAGGGGCGAGGCTAAGGTCGGAAGGTAGGCTGTCGACCAATACGACTACGGAGTCGATCCGGAAACAAGATCCAGACACGGCTACTTCGGCGTAGTAAGTGGATACAGACTCCGGGCTTACTGTGATATTAGCCGCAACCAGAGTATCAAACCCGGGCTGAGTGGAAGTCCATATCGGGGTTTCTGCTGCGGGCGTAATGCTTGCGCTAAGGTCAACGACATCTACGCCCCGGCAGATCCGAAGGGTATCTTCAGCCAATACTTCTATCGCGATAGGGGTGATGGTGACGTCTACCGTTGCAGTTTCCACACAAGCGCCGCGAGTGGCGGTGAGGGTGTACGTGCCTTCTTCTTGCGGGAAAATTAGCGTATTAGGGTTGGCAGGGTTATCGATAATCGAAGGCCCGGACCACTGATAAACGACTCCAGATTGGAGCATGGTATTGCCCAAGATGAGAGAATCGCCCTGGCACACAGCCGTATCGTTAGCGACGGTAATGGTTGGCGGTATGAAAACCCTTACATCTACGCTATCAATCGTAGGCAGGGGGCATTCTTGGTTCATGGCACTGATGTAGTAGCGCGTAGTCGTATCTGGCGTAACAGCAGGGTTCGATTGGGCCGATACAAAACCTTCGGGGCTTGAGCTCCAGGTGATATCAACGCCCGCGATGCCCGGCCCGCCGATGGAAACGGTCTCGCCTAAGCATATTTCAAGGTCATCGCTGATTTCATATTGTGCTGCTTCCTGAGGAAGGACGGTCATCGTCATTTGGTCTTCCAGGGTACAGCCATTTGCAAACAGAGTTACGGTGAGCACATAGTCTCCGGGCGCGTCTGCGCTAATGGTCGGGTTAGGACAGTTGGTACAGCTCAGCGTTACTCCTGTAGGGGCATCCCACTCATAGGTTGCGTCCAGGAAATTGCTGCCCGCAATGATCTCGATCTCTTCGTTCCGGCAAACGGTAACGTCAGGGCCTGCGTCTACATCATACACTTCAACAATGACTTCGACGGTATCCTGATAGCAGACGGCATCAATGATGGCTACATAGTTGGTGGTCTCTTCAGGCGTAGCAATCGGGTCGAGGCAGTCGAGGCAGGACAAGGTAGCCGTGTCTTTGAGCCAGGTGATGTCGCTCACAGAGCTCTCCACCAGCAACGCAACGCTCTCGCCGCTGCAGATAGCGGTATCGTTCACAGCAATATTAGCAGTGACCGGGGCAAGGACATCGGGGTCTGAAGCAATCCAATCAATGGATATAGCACCACTGGCAATATCATCGCCCCAGTCATTGATCAGCACAGCATAAATTTCGCCTTCCTGGCAGTCGATCACCCGGCAAAAATCGTCCCCGTTGCCGTTAGGGTCTGGGGCACAGTCGTACTCATCGAGCACCTCAATTCCAGTAACTGGGTGGATAGAGGCTAGCCCTGTAGGGTCTGCTCCGCCAGCGTAGGAAGACCGTATTGGCTGGTTGTTCTCAATGAAGTTCACCACAAAATCGGGGTCTTCACAAGTCTGCTCACGCGTAAATGGCCCCCACACCTGGAAGTCGATATCGGAAGCCTCTGCAGGGTTGTCTGCCTGTACGGTAAACCCAAATGGGCCATCAGCCTGGGCTTCGATGGTGAACCAATAGTAGTTGGGCTGTGTAGAGCCGGTGTTGAACCAGCAGCCATCGTTCAGCCCCTGGTTGAAAGCGATGTCCTCAAAGCCCTGGTTGAAGACAAAAACAGAAGGCAGTGCATCAGGAGAGATACAGCCATTGAGCGGATTGCACAAGGCATTTTCGAGCGAAGGTTCGAGGTTGCAATCTGATTCGGTGATGGAAAGCCCGAAATCTGTGCAGCCGTTCGCGCGGGCGACCACAATATAATAGGTGCCGGCATCTTCAAAGTTCGCGCCCTGAATGGTCCCGGTCTCGCTTATGCCCACACAGCTCGTTTCCGGATCGTTGGGCGGGCCGTCGAGGATAAGCAGGCCTGTGCCCGGGGCAGCATCGGTCACAGAGACCGTAGCGCAAAACCCGCCGGGGGAGTCGTAAGCAAAAACAAACTCCTCGCCGTTCAGGAAGGGGGCGGTGCCGCAGGGCGATTCCGCAAAAGTAGCGATAGCGCCACAGGTGGTATACCCATCATCTTCAAAAGGCAGGCCGTTGATGACGGTAGGATTGTCAATGGAAGACCCGTCGCAGGCGATCGGGCTGCAGTTCCAGGTCAGTTCGAAGCCAGCCTGTGTAGCACTGCCATCCGAAGTGAACTCTATCGTGACACTGGTCGTGCTCGCTTGCAGCTGAATGGGATCAAGGCTGGCGCCGGTGAAAGATGCGATCAGGGGAGAGCCGGTATTGGGGCCGGCATATACGTTGAGGAAGTCAAAGTTGTTCTCAATATTGAACGACTGTATCTCAAGCTCCAGGCACTCGAACAAATTGGCTGGCGTGATGGTGAAAGTATTGTTTTCGCCATTGCCGTAATCTTCTTCCGGGCCGCCGGAATCGTAAAGGGTGCCAAAGCAGGCAGAGGTTCCCGGGGAGTCGCCGATATTGATGGCAGGGACGTACTCGTCAATGCAGAGGGTGAAATCTCCCGAATTTGGAGTGCCTGTTGCAGAGTAATCGTTGACCCGGATAAAGTAGGTAGTGTTTGGGCTCAAGCCAAGGATATCGACTTGGGCAGTAGCTTCGCCATCAGCTGCCGATACGCAAAACCCAAGGTCGGCGAGGTTGTCAAAAGCGCACAAGCCACGGTAAACGTTTATCTGAGGGTTTAGAATGCTGCCGTTAGCGCCGTCTGTCACCCCGGTAAGGGTGATGGTGACGTCTGTAAGGTCTGCAGTTGTAGTGAAAGAGAAAAACACGTCTCGCTGAACGCTGCCACCGTTGAAGCAGGCAGGGATGTTGCCAAAGCCAATATCGGAGGCTGTAGCGCCAACATTATCATAAACGTCCTCGGTACATGCAGGAAGCGTGCCAAGGTCAATGACCCCGTCACAATCGTCGTTTACAGGTTGAGCAGTGAGTGCGCTTGCAAAAAAGAGGAGAGGAATGAAGCGTAAGATTAGTCTCATGTTTGCCGGTTAATGATGTTTTTGCGGGTAAAGTTTCCCCGTTTCTGAACTGGCTAAAAATAAGCAAATTTTGCTATTCTCCTTCTTTTCTTGTAGCGGGAGGGCGGGCAAAAGACAAAAGGGGGGGCATCAGCCACCTCTGAGAAAGCGGGCTACGTACTGTATGAGGTCCGGATTTTTCATTAGCTTAAAATGGCCCAGCTTTTTGGTAACCAGCATGCAGGCTCCTTCTTGGGCTTCAAAAATGGCTTGCCCTTCTTCAAAGGGGACGAGGTGGTCTTCCTCATCGTGCACGACGAGTATCCTCCCTACTTTCCCGTTGAGGTCCCCTTTGGCCGTATCGGCGTGGTGTATGGGGAATTTGACCTTCCTTTCTACAAACTGTACGAACTTCCGCCTCACGGCTTTTGGCGCCCCCATGGTGTCGAGCGCGTCGTTCAGTACCCGTTCCATTTTGCTGGGCACCCCGATCAGGACGAGGTTCTCCACTTGGTGGCCGTTTGGCAGGTTGGACAGGGCAAAGACGGTGGATGCCCCCCCAAAAGAATGGCAAATGATGCTGTGCACTTGGCCCAGGTGGTTGAGGATGGACCGCACCGCACCGCCAAAATGGACGATATTTGTCCGTTTGCCTGCTGAATCGCCATGGGCTGGGCCGTCAAAAGCTACTACACGGTACCCCTCCTCCAATAGGGCGGGCACAAAGCTCCTCAGGGCAGTGCCCCGAGATTCCCAGCCATGCACCAAGAGGGCAACTTTTTCCCCTGAGCCCCACTCGTACCCCTTGAGCACTTGTTTTCCGTACAGGAATTCAAAGAGGCGTGCCTTTTCTAGCCAGGGGTCGCTGCTGCGGTGGCGGGCCCGGCCCCTTGGGGTAGAAAAAAGCCGGTAGGCCAGCCGTGCCATGCTGCCCGGGAAGAGGCGCCCGAGGGTCTGAAAGGCCAGGCGGATCAGCTGCAGGGCCCAAGGGTAATCCGTAGGGCGCTCTGGACGGTCTGGGATGTGCTGTGTCTGAAGATGGTCAAGCGTTTTTGCAGTATCCATATTGTTGTTGTGGGTTAGGCACGGAGCGATTCTGCCATTTGTGAGAGCTGGGCGGCTACGGCTTCAAAGTGGTAGCTGCTCTTGTGCAGCTGTGCGAACATGATGCCGCCCTCCAGCAATGCGATGAAACAGATGGCGAAATCCACTGCCTGTATTTCGGGCTTGATGAGCCCCTGTCCTTGTCCAGCGGTCAGCAGCTGTGTTATCCTGGCTTGCCAAGCGGCTAGGGCATTGATGGCGCATGCGCGGAGTGCTTGGTGGGTGTCATCTGATTCCGTCGCGGTATTCAGTATCGGGCAGCCCCCGGCAATAGGGGGAGAAAGGATGTGCTGACGGTAAAATTCAATGACCCCGAGCAGCTTGTCTGCCGGATGCTCGTGGGGGCGGGTATAGGCGCTGGCTTTGAGCCGTATCTGCTGTACGGCATGTTCGAAGGCGGCTACCGCAATGGCTTCTTTGTTGGGGAAGTGGCCATATAGCCCGCCTTTGGAAAGCCCGGTGGCGGCTGTGATGTCTTCCATAGAGGTGCCGGCAAAGCCTTTTTGGTTGAACAGCACAGCGGTGTGCGATACTATTTTTTGGCGGGTAAGTTGTGCTTTGGACATGGCATCAGATGGGTGGTATGCTGTAAAAATAAACCGAACGGTCGGTTTATGCAAGCGCCAAGTTTTTTGTCCGCCAAAAGGGTGGGCATAACCCTGGCATTGCCTGGCAATCAAAGCGGAGCCGGACTAGCGCTGCGAAGGGGTGTGAAGCCCGCAGGGCCGAGCGGATAGCGAGCCCCGGAGCATAGCGGCCCCATGCCTTCAGGCAGGGGGAGGCCCATGAAAACGGTTGTCGGGTTGGCGCGGATGTGCTCAGCGGGGGCTGTTGAGGATGGCTTCCCGGATTTCGCCCGGCACAAAAGGGCTTGCATCTCCTTGCCCGATGATGATCTCCCGGACGATGGTGGAGCTGATGTGGGAATAGGCCGGCTGGCTGATGAGGAAAAGGGTCTCTATGCCTTCGCCCACGATGTGGTTGAGCTGGGAGATGGTTTTTTCGTAGTCAAAGTCGGAGGCATTCCTCAGGCCGCGGAGCAGATAGCGGGCACCGGTAGCTTTGGCATAGTGTGCCGTGAGCCCCTGAAACTGCCCAGCCCGGACTTTGGGCTCGCTGGCAAAGACTTCTTCGAGCCACTGCAGCCGCTGTTCTAGGGAGAACAGGTATTTTTTCTGGCTGTTCACCCCAATGGCAACGATGACTTGGTCGAAAAGCGGGAGGGCCCGTTTTACAAGGTCTACGTGTCCTACCGTGATGGGGTCGAAAGATCCGGGGAAAATAGCAATCTTGGGCATGCGGTTTCGTTTGGTCTGGCCCCAAAATAAGCAAATGCGGGCCATTGCCCTAACTGAGCAAGGGGCGGCATGAAGAATAGGAGGGCTGACTATTCGTCCGGCGGCAGCCCTTCAGGGGGTATGATGCGGAAGCTGTCGAAAAAACGGTCGCTTGAGGTGTTGAGGCTGCGGGTTTTCACCGTGGCTGTCTGAACAGCGTAGTAGCGGTCGCCATCAAGTATGCCCCAAGTTTTGATGATGGCATTGCCGTCAAGGTAGTCAATGCGCCAAAAACGCCCGGGCTGCCCCCGGTATGCCCGCTCGGTCTGATAAAGCAGCTCACCGTTGACGGAAAAGGCGGCAGCGTCCATAGTCGCTTCGAAAAATGCTGTAGTGAGCGAGAGGCTGTCTTTGTGGAAAGTGCCTTCCGGGTAGTCGCAATAGCTCACCATGTACATGAGGTTGTCGGATGCTTTGTCCGCTTTTGGCGGCTGATAGAAAGCGGTATGATAAACCAGCTGGCCTACAGGGGCCTCTACGGTGTCTGTGCTACTGGCCATTTCCCCGGGCACTTCTACTGCAAAGCGGCCTTCAAAGTCTTTGTGGTACTGCCAGGCTTGCGCATGGCACAGTGCCGGCAGCAGCAAGGCGGGCAGCAAAAGCAGGTGTAGCGGTTGAGAGGGCATTGCTTGTGGTTTGGTCCGGTTTAATAACGCAGCCCGGGCCCCGGGGGTTGGTCAGGTGCAGGGGGCGCAAACCAGATTGTCGTTTTTTTTGGGGGATAGGGCTTGCCCCTTCCGAAAGTATAGGGGCCTGCCCCTGCCAGCGGGCAGGTGCCGCTATGCTCCGGGGCTCGCTGTCCGCTCGGCCCTACCGGGCTTGCCACCCCTTCGCAGCGCTAGGCCAATGCCAGCCTAAAGCCAGGGTAGCGTCAACGCCTGCGACAATTTGGTTCACGCCCGGTGTAGGGCAGGGGCGCTTTTTTTAGTGCGGGGCTTGCGCGGGAACCAAACAAACCTTAACTTAGTTTGAAATTAAAACTAAGTATATGAAAATGCCTGCCACACACATTTCCCAGCTTTACCCCGGGCACCTCGGGCTGATGACCGATCTGTATCAGCTCACTATGGCGTACGGGTATTGGAAAACAGGCAAGTACAGGCAGCGGGCGGCTTTTCAGCTGTTCTACCGGAAGCCGCCATTTGGAGGGCGCGGAGCGATTGCAGCGGGCTTGGAGCTGGCAGTGGACTTCCTCCGCCACTACAAATTTTCTGCTTCAGACATCCAATATCTGGGGGGGCTGAAAGATGGCACGGGCGCCCCGCTGTTTGATGAAGGGTTTTTGAACTACTTACAGCGGATGGAGCTCAGCTTAGATGTACATGCAGCCCCTGAGGGCACCTTCTTGTTCCCCAATCAGCCGTTGCTGAGGGTGGAAGGCCCGTTGCTTCAGTGCCAGCTGGTGGAGACGGCTTTGTTGACCCTGGTCAATTTTTCTACCCTTATCGCCACCAAATCGGCTGGAGTCGCCGCAGCTGCTGCAGGCGATCCGGTACTGGAGTTTGGCATGCGGCGCGCGCAAGGCCTTGACGGTGCACTGACCGCTTCCCGGTCGGCATTTCTTGGAGGATGCCACGCTACGAGCAATGTCATGGCGGGCCGTATTTATGGCATACCCGTCAGAGGGACTCACGCCCACAGTTGGGTGATGAGCTTTAGTACGGAGGAGGAGGCGTTCCTTGCCTATGCGGCCCAGATGCCGGGCAATACTATTTTGTTGGTAGACACCTACGATACGCTTGAGGGCGTGCGCAAAGCTGTCGAAGTTGGGCTTTGGATGAAGGGGAGGGGGCATACGCTTTCAGGTATACGCTTGGATTCTGGCGACTTGAAGGAGCTGAGCAAAGCCGCTCGGCAATTGTTAGACGATGCCGGGCTGCATGATGCCAAAATCGTAGCGAGCAATGATCTGGATGAGCAGGAGATCGCCCGGCTGAAGGCCGCAGGGGCCGCTATTTCGGTATGGGGGGTAGGCACGAAGCTGGCTACAGCAGATGGCAGCCCTTCTCTAGGTGGCGTCTACAAGCTTTCTGCGATAATGGAAGCCAATGGGGAATGGGCAGGCAAAGCCAAACACTCTGAAGATGCGGCTAAGCAGTCGGTGCCCGGCCGGCTTCAGGTATATCGTAAATATGATGGCTCACGGCCGGTAGGGGACAAGGTAGCGGATGTATCGCTTGGGGCGGATGAGCTGGGAGAGGGCTACAGGGCATTGCTCGAGCCGGTTTTAGCAAAAGGGGAGATTGTTTACCGTTTTCCAACCCTCACCGCTGCCCGGGCTCACGCTGCTGCGCAATGGGAGGCGTTCCGTGGGGCAGCAGCTGATTACCCCGTACTTTGGCTTGGGCAGGCGGGAGCTGCGGAAGCGCCGGCTGAGCTCACCACAGGGCAAGGAATGCCTGCTTAACGGCTAAAGTGTACAAAAAGCTGCGAATAGAGCGTGGCAGGTACTCCACCATTAGTTGGACGAAGCGGCGTCTTGGCGGTCGTATTTTTCAACTTTCCGCCGGCTTTTCAGCGGCATGTAACGATAAGGGCGGTCTTGGAAATCGGTAATGAGGGAATCTGCTTTGCGGCTGACATCGTTCAGGTTTTGGTACAAGGCTTCATCTTTGATGAGCTTGCCCAGAGAGCCTTCCCCTGCCCCAATAGATTCCACAATGCCATTGACATTGCCAAGGGCGCTATCCGTTTTGGCCAGTGTGCCTTTGAGCTGAGCGATAGTGGCATTGACTTCAGCTATGGTAGCCTGTAAGTCTGCTGCCACGAGCTGGCTGCTGAGGCTGTCTGCGTTAGAAAGGATGGCACTGATTTTTTCGTTGTTGGCCTGCAGGTTGGCGGTGATGGCCTCTACATTTTTCAAAGACCCCTGTATATTGCCGGAGGATGCTCGCAGCATGCGGTCGAGCTGGCCAGTGGAGGAATTGAGGTTGGCCAAGGTCTGGTTTAAGTTGCGGACTGCCTCTGCTACGGGAGAGCCGCTGTCTTCGCTGAGCAGCGCTGCGTTGAGGGAGTCCAGAACGTTGTTCAGCCCCTTCTGCACAATGGACATATAATCTGCGACGGCATCTTCGCCTACCATAGAGCCCAAGAGGTCCTTGTAAACCCCTTCGAGGGTATCCCCTGACTGCGCACAGTCATCGCCCGAGCAAGGCTTGTCGTACTCGAGCAAGACCGCTTTCCCGCCCATAAACCCAGTGGAGACGATCACGGCGCGGGTATCTTTGGGTATCGTCATGTCCGGGTTGAGGTCGAGCACCACTTTCACGGTCCGGTCAATATCATTGAGCAGGGAAACATCGGCTACACTGCCCACGGTCACTCCGTTGATAAACACCTGAGTGCCAACCTGCATGCGGTCAACTTGTGGGTAGTAGACGGTATAAGTGTTTGACTTGAGCAGGACGTTGCTGCCCAAGATGAATTTGTAGCCCCAGTAAGAAACTGCGAGGGCGACAATTGCCAGGATACCAACCTTTACTTCGTTTGACATAGCCGTGTTCGGTTTAAGCGGTGCAAAGGTAGCCTGCTTTGGCAGAAAACTGTAATTATTTTCTGAATAATCAAAGTTAGGGCCGGCTCTGTATCTGCCGGGCCAATTCCAGGCTAATGCGCTCCCTGCCTTGGTAAGCCACGACAAAAGCCCCCTTAAAGCCTTTATCTTCAAGTGCTTTGCGCGCGATGAGCGCTTCTTCCAGGGTAAGGAAATTGCGGGCTTGATACTTAAAGAGTTTGCCTTCTTGTATGACTTCAATAAGGTATCCGGTATCATCCCATTTGGGGTGGGTGGTATCGATAGGCCTGGGAGAGGCAGCTAGCTGCACATTGAAGGTAATGGGCGCTGGCGCTGGGCGCTGTTGGGGCTGTTTTTCAGCTGTTGGGGGCGGGGAGGCTTTTGCCGGTTCGGCCTCCGTGCCCCGGATGGTGATGATTTTAGGGGATGGGGAGACAGGGGTTGGGGCAGGAGGAGGAGGAGGTGTGTTTACGGGTGTACGGGCAGTGAGCTGTTGGCGTTGATGCGGTGCCGGCTCTTGCGGCGCTGCTGCAGTTTTTGGCGTAGGGGGGTAAACGGGCTGCTCAACGGAGGCCAGGGCGGTGGGGGCAGCTTGAGGCACGGCTTGCAGTGGCTGGTCTTCTGGTGCAGCTTCTATGGCCCTTCTGTATTGCTCGAAAGCTTGGGCCATGGCACCGGCAATAGCTTTTTGCCCATCGGGTGTCATGAGGAAAGCCTCCTCAATGGCATTGCTAAGGAAGCCGGTTTCTACCAAAACGCTGGGCATGGTGGTTTCTTTCAGCACGACAAAGCCTGCTTGTTTAACGCCCCGGCTTTTGCGGCCGTTGGAAGCAAACTGCTGCTCGACCATTTCTGCAAACAGGATGCTCTGCTCCAGGTAGGCACTCTGGAACATGCTCAGCATGATATGCCCCTCTGCGGAGTTGGGGTCGTAGTCGTAATTGGCTTCATAATCCTCCTCGAGCAATATGGAAGCGTTTTCCCGTTTAGCCACTTTGAGGTTGTGGCCGGCGGTATGCAGGCCCATGACATACGTCTCGCTGCCTTTGGTGGCTGCGGAGCCAGGCATATAGTTGCAGTGTATGGAAATGAATAGATCGGCCTGATTGCGGTTGGCGATAGCGGCCCTTTCGTGCAAGGGGATGAAAACGTCGGTAGAGCGGGTAAGGATAACGTTCAGCTCAGGGTGTTGAGCCCTCAACGCTGCTGCGAGCTCGAGGCTGATGCCGAGGGCCAGGTGTTTTTCCCGGCTGTGCCCGCCCAGGCACCCGGGGTCGTGGCCACCGTGGCCGGGATCAATGACTACGGTTTTTATCCTGTAATCTGCTTCGCTGATTAGCGGTTGTTTGATACCTTTGCCGCTTTCTTGGCTGTAATCGCAAACGGTGCTGCTGTCCTGCTCAGGAATTGTTAAGGTACTATCCGTAGCACCACAGGCCAGGGGGGGAAAGGATAACGAAATGTTAAACCCGGCAGCGCTCAGCGGCACAATCCAGACAAGCATCGTTGGTAGGAAGGTTATCGCATTCTTCAGACGCATATATAAGTCATTGAATTCTTGAAGACAAAGTTACCAATAATAATATTATTCCTGTCGCTGGCCTACAGCAGTTTGCAGGCACAGGAGCCTGCAAGCCCACAGGATAGCATCCCGCCCGCTGCGCCCAAAGTGGATACGCTTTTTGCCGGAGGGCTGTTGCCTGCTGTGGTGGATACCTTGCCGCCCGAAGAAGGAGAGGAGCCTGTGGCGGATTCTTTGCGCAAGGATACGATGCTGCCTACATTCTTGGATACCCTTGCCGTGAATACCAGCTTGGACATGAGCTCGATCATCCTGTCCAAAGATTCGCTCGATGCGCCGGTGGATTACAGCGCAGTGGATTCTATGATTTACGACTTGGCCAATGAGCAGGTCCATCTTTACGGGCAGGCGCAGGTGAATTATACCAATATATCCCTGAAAGCGGCACACATTATCTTCAATTGGAAAACCAATATCGTCACAGCAGAAGGCATGCCTGACAGCCTGGGGCGGCAGGCTGGGCTTCCTGAATTTGCAGACGGCGGGCAAAGCTTCACGGCGGATAGCATCCGGTACAATTTCAACTCCAAGCGCGGGGTAGTGTATGAGGTCGTCACTCAGCAGGAAGACGTTATCGTGCGCGGCAGCCGGTCTAAGTTTTTGGCCCAGGAGCCTGCAGATAGCACCGGGGAAGCGCAAAATATAGTGTACAGCTCCGATGCCATCTTCACCACTTGTACACATGAAGAACCCCACTTCGGCATACGCAGCCGAAAGCAAAAAGTAGTGCCCAACAAGCTGGTCGTGGTCGGGCCTTCCAACCTGGAAATCATGAACGTCCCCACGCCAGTGTGGCTGCCTTTTGGCTTTTTCCCCATTTCGCAAGGCAGGCAGACCGGGCTGCTTTTCCCCCGGGACTATCAGTTTTCCCCCCAATGGGGGTTTGGGCTGGAAGGCATAGGCTGGTATTTCCCTCTTGGGGACCACTTCAACCTCTCCCTGACCAGCCGGGTGTACCTGAAAGGCACCTTTGGGGTAGATGCCATCTCCCAGTACAATAAGCGCTATAAGTACAATGGCAACTTCAAGCTTGGGTACGATATAAGGCGGAATGAGGATGATGAAGGAGTGATTACCAGGCCAAGGTCTTTTATTTTCCAGTGGAACCATCAGCAGGACCGCTCGGCCCATCCCACTATCAATTTTGGGGGTTCGATAAACATACAGACCAACAATTACCAGCAGCGGGTTTTTAATGATCAGCGGGTACAGAACAATCAGCTGCGCTCCAACCTGACCTTCTCAAAAACTTGGAGGGACAAGCCCCTCAACTTTGCAGCTTCTTTTAACCATAGCCAGAACTCCAACACTGGCGCTGTTTCGGTGAGCTTCCCCAACTTGCAATTCCAGACACAGGCCCTCAACCCGTTCAAGCGAAAAAACAGGGCCGGGCCGGAAAAATGGTATGAAGCCATCACCTTGCGCTACAATGCGGAAGCCCGCAACCGCTTCGAGGCGGTAGACTCTACGCTTTTTACTCAGGAGACTCTCGATAATGCACAATTTGGGGTGCAGCAAAGGGTCAATGCAGGTACGTCCTTCAAGGTATTGCGCTATTTCAACCTCAACCCTTCCGTGAATTACGATGAGGTATGGTACTTAAGGACCCTGCGCAGGGATTTCGACCCTTCTGCTCTGCGCGTAGATACTTTGGTGGACGGCGGGAAGGTCACTTTTGACACCCTCTCTTATGGGGAGGTGGTGGAGCGGCAGGTCTCTGGCTTCGAAGCCTACCGGCAGTTCAATGCCAGCATCAGCCTGAATACACAGATATTCGGTACGGTCCGGTTTGGCAATGGCAAGCTCAGAGGGCTCCGCCACGTCATGAAGCCAAGCCTTTCCTTTGGCTATACGCCCGACTACACCCGCGAAGAGCTCGGCTATTTCCGGGAAGTCAGAGACCCCAATACCCTTGATATGTTCGACCGGTATTCCATTTTCCAGGGCGGGATATTTGGCGCCCCCTCGGCTAGTGGGGAGCAAATGGCGCTGAGCTACAGCATCAACAACATTTTCGAGGCCAAATACTTTTCCAAAAAAGATTCTACAGAGGAGAAGCTGAAGCTGTTCGACAACATCATCGTCTCTGGCAATTACAACTTTGCGGCGGACTCCTTACAGTGGAGCCCCGTTAACCTTTCGGGCACCACACGTATGTTCAAAGGGATGACCACGGTAGGGGTCCGAGCTACTTTCGATCCTTATAATACGGATGCCAATGGCAGGCGTATCGATGAGCTGAGGTGGAAGGCAGATCAGAAGCTTTTGCGTTTCGACGGCGCTTCGGCCAGGTTTAATACCAATATTACGGTCGGTAAAATACGAGCGCTCCTTTTTGGGGAAGAAGAGGAGCTTGTCACTGAGACCACTGCAGAGGAGGCTAGGGAACGGCAGGATGGGCGTAGGGAGAGGGTAGAGGAAACCGACTTTTTGAGCCTTTTCGAGAATTTCCGCATCAGCCACAACATGGCACTTGAATGGGACGCACTGGCAGACGGGCGGGACACCTTATTCATAAGCACCAACGCGATCAACTTCAATGGCAGTGTACAGCTTACGCCAAACTGGTTCATCAATATCGGCAGTTTTGGTTATGACTTTGTCAGAAAGGGCATCACTTATCCCTCTCTCGGGTTTACACGCGACCTGCATTGCTGGGAAGCGGGAGCAAGCTGGCAGCCGCAGCGGGGCACTTACAGCTTTTACATTCGTGTGAAGCCAGGTTCTCTGGATTTCCTCAACATTCCTTACAATAGGACCAATGGCGATGCCCGAGGGGCTTTTTAAGTGGGGCTGGGCCCAAATTTTGTCGCCTGCTTTCCGTTTTTTGTGGATAATTGTATAATTTGTGTCCTGATTTTCAAGTGGCTTACGCCAAAACTTAAGACGACCTAATATAAAAAATTGGCAATGAGCAGTTTAACGGCTGCTTCTTGTACATCAAGAATAACGACCTTTTTTAACCAATTTTTTATTTCAAACAAATCGTGATCTTATGGTAAAAACGAAGTTTACATTCGTTCCCACATCACGGCTAGTAAGCGGC
>NZ_VOOR01000069.1 GCF_007993045.1 Phaeodactylibacter luteus | reverse complement strand
GGCATTGGGCTAGCGCTGCGGAGGGGTGGAAGCCCGACAGGGCCGAGCGGATAGCGAGCCCCGCAGCATAGCGGCACCTGCCCGCTGGCAGGGGCAGCCCCCCCAAAAAAAAAACGACAATCTGGTTTGCGCCCGATGCCATCTGGCTTTTCTCCTACGGTAGGCAATGGGGCTGGCATGAATAGGCTGAGCCTGCCTGTGTGCAGCTTGCTTAGTTGTGAAATTTTATTTGGCACCAATAATGCGCCGGGCTTGGATTTGAGTATTTATTGGGCGGTTTCCTTTTGTTGTCAGTGCTTTTTTGTTGGCCGGCAAATGCAGGCCATTTATCAGAAAACTTCGGAAACTTTTAAACCTACTATTGTTTCCTGTGTTTTTCGCGTGTAGTTTTGCACCGGAAAACAGAAGCTGTTGAAAAAAGAAATCATTTGTACCTCCACTAATTTGTTCATGCGCTACGGCATACGCAGCGTGACGATGGATGATATAGCCCGAGAGCTGGGCATCTCCAAAAAGACCCTTTATCAGTATATAGACAATAAAACGGACCTGATCGAGCAGATACTTCAGCGGCACTTGGAGGCAGATCAGGAGGCGATGTTGGAGATCAGGGCGCAATCCATTAACCCCATAGATGAGATGCTGCGCATCGGGCGGTATGTGACAGAACAGCTCCGTGCGGTCTCGGTAAATGTCATCTATGACCTGAACAAGTACTACGCGTCTTCCTGGCGGGCTATGGAGCAGGAAATGCGCGCGCACATCTTCAAGATTATCTCTGACAATATAGAGCGCGGTATTGGTGAAGGCCTTTACCGTGCCGATATGGACGCCGGGATCATCGCTCGCCTGTTCGTTGGGAAGTCAATGCTCATGGTAGACGAAGACTTTTTTGGGGACCGGGAATATCTATGGGCAGACCTGCACCAAGAGTTTGTCCGGTACCATATGTACGGCATAGTGTCGGCCAATGGGCGGCATCTGTTGGAGAAGTATCTGGCAGCCGAGCAGCTATAGGCTGGGCTTGGCGTCGATTTAGATCATTGAACCTCATTACTTTAGAAATATACCTGCATGATGAAATTTTGTATTCACCCGATTGTCCTTGCACTGATGCTGTGGTCGGTGCCTGGCTTTGCTCAGCAGGAAGCTGCGCAGATGACACTGGAAGAAGCGATAAGTTACGCTATGGAGAACAGCCTTCAGATCAAGAATGCTCAAATAGCCATAGCAGATGCCGAAGAGCAGATACTAGAGCGCCGTTCCACAGGCTTGCCACAGCTCACCGGCGCGGTTTCTTTTCAGCGATACCTGGCGGTGCCCCGTCAGCCACTGCCCGAAGGGTTCAACATTTTTGGGCTTTTTGGGCAGGCGCTGGCCGTAGACCTGTTCGACCAGCTTTCGCCCATGACTCAGGCCGCTGTTTCTGAGGCTTTTGGCGGGCAGAGCGGAGGAGGGGATACCTCCGAAGGGGTCGCTTTCTTCCTGAAGAACAACTTTACGGCTGGCATCAACCTTGATGCCATGATCTTCGACGGCTCCTTCTTCGTTGCACTGGAAGCTGCCAAAGCATACCGGCAGTACACCCTGCGCGAATTTGCTACCCGGGAAAGGGAAGTGAAGAACCAAGTGGTCGAAGCGTATCTGCCCGTCCTTCTGATACAAGAAAATATTGGGCTTTTGCAAAAGAACATCTCCAACCTGGAGCAGCTTTTGTTCGAAACCCGCGAATTGTACAAGGCGGGATTTGCTGAGCAGCTCGACATTGACCGGCAGGACTTGTCCCTGTCCAACTTGCGCATTGAGCGGGAAAACCTCGTGCGCCAAAAGGAGGTGGCATTGGCCAACCTGAAGTACACTATTGGCTATCCCATAGCGGAGCCCCTTGTCGTTTCCGACAACCTTGATCAGATGACGACCGATGCTTCCAGCTTGCTAGCCGAGGAGGCCAATCCGGTGAGCCGGCCCGAGGTAGCGCTGTTGGAGCAGGCGATCAAGATGAACGAGCTGAACGTTAAGCTGAACAAAGCGGGCTATCTGCCTAGCCTCCGGGCTTTTGGCGCTGTGCAGGAGCAATACCAGGGCAATGATTTTTCGACGGGCTTTTGGGCTCCTTCGGCCTACGTGGGGCTCAACCTGAATGTCCCGATTTTTGATGGCTTCAACAAGCGCTCTAAGATTCAGCGGGCAAAGCTGGACCTCGAGCTCGCCCGGAATCAAAGGGAAGACCTGGTCCGCGGCATTACCCTTGAGGTAGAAAATGCGCAGACCAACTTCCGCAATGCCACGGACCGCTATCAGAGCCAAGCTAAAAACCTGGAGCTGGCCGAGCGCATTTACGAGACGGCTCAGGTCAAGTACCGGGAGGGCGTGGGCTCAAGCCTTGAGGTGACACAGGCAGAACAGAGCCTGTACAGCACGCAGAGCAACCACATGCAAGCCCTCTATGATTTGCTTTTGGCAAAAGCCCGCCTGGAAATGGCCTTGGGCGAATAACCCTTTTCAAACCAACAAATAATACCTGATCATGAAATATATCACTCCAATTGCCTTCTTCCTTGTGTTGGCCCTTGCTGGTTGTCAGCAGCAAGCTGCTACAGATGGTGAAATCCCGGAAAGCCTGGAGGGCAAAAAAGCACTGCTCAAAGAAAAGCGGGAAGCGCTCAGCGCGCTCACACAGATGGTCAATACCCTGGAAAAAGCGATTGCGGAGCAGGACCCCGATGCTGTAGCTGCCAACCGGAAGCTGGTGACCACAGCCCCTGTTGAGCGTACAGATTTCAAGCATTTCGTTGAGATACAGGGCAGTGTACAAGCAGATGACTACATTGACGTGACCAGCGAGGTGGCCGGCCGAATTGTAAAGCTGACCGTAGAAGAGGGCGATAATGTCCGGAGCGGGCAGCTGATCGCAGAGCTCGACCTTGAACAGCTCACCAAGCAGATGGCAGAGCTTGAGACTTCCCTTAGCCTGGCACAGACGGTCTTCGAGCGGCAAAAGCGCTTGTGGGATCAGAACATCGGCTCTGAAATACAATACCTCGAAGCCAAAAACAACGTAGATCGCTTGGAGAAGAGCAAGGAAACGCTGGAGTTTCAGATGACCAAATCAAAGGTTTATGCACCGGCTTCTGGCGTGGTAGAGCGTGTTTTTACCCAAAGCGGCGAGCTGGCTTCCCCGGGCATGCCCATCCTGCAACTGCTCAACCCCCGCAAGCTCAAAGTGGTGGCAGATGTGCCTGAGACCTACCTGCGCGCGGTCAGCCGGGGCGAAAATGTGAAGGTGGAGTTCCCTGCACTTGCAGAGGAGCAGGAGGCCAAAATCAACCTGATCGGGCAGACCATAGACCCTGCTAACCGTACTTTCAAGGTGGAGGCAGGCATCCGTACTACCTCCAACCTGGTGAAGCCCAACCTCCTGGCTGTAATGTACATCAAAGACAAAGAGATGAAAGATGTCGTGACCGTGCCATTGGAAATGATACAGCAGGAAGTAGGGGGCAAGGACTTTGTTTACGTCCTCAGTGGCAGTGGCAAAGAGGCCCGCGCGAAAAAAGTCTACGTCCGTACAGGTGATGCCTACAATGGAGAAATTGTGATCCGTGAAGGGTTGGAAGGTGGCGAGCAGCTCATCATGGAGGGCGCCCGTGGCCTGGCCAACAATCAAACTGTTGAAGTAAAAACAGCAGGGTAGTAGTAGTGCCACATTGCTTATCCGGCCTGGCCGGAATCATTAGAAACCAACATCCAAATGGCTGACACAAATAAAAAGAACAATAAACTCAAAGAGTTTAGCCTGTCTTCCCTGGCAGTCGACAACGGCACTAGCGTTTTTATACTGACGCTGATGATCATGTTGTTCGGCATACAGTCTTACCAGGATATGCCCAAGGAGCAGTTCCCTGAGGTAGCCTGGCCAACAGTATACATCAATACGCCTTATTTCGGCAACTCTGCCGAGGATATCGAAAACTTGGTCACCCGGCCTATCGAGAAGGAGCTGCAATCGATCACTGGCATCAAGGATATCAAATCTACTTCTATTCAGGATTACTCCGTCATTACAGCGGAGTTTAGCGCCGATATGGACTTGGACGATGCGGTGCGCAAGGTGAAAGATGCGGTGGACAAAGCCAAGTCTGAGCTGCCAACCGACCTTGATCAGGACCCCACCGTGCTGGATATCAACCTTTCGGAGATCCCTATCATGACGGTCAACGTCTCCGGGGATTATACCAACGATGAGCTGCGGGATTATGCGGAGTTTCTAGAGGATGAAATTGAGAGCCTCGACGAAATTTCCAAGGTAGAGCTGAAAGGCGCCCGAGAGCGGGAGGTGAAGGTCGATATTGATCTGCCCAAGATGGAGTCTTTACAGGTGACTTTCCGCGATATTGAAAATGCGATTTCTGCTGAGAACATCACTATGTCGGGGGGCGAGCTGCTCAACGACAACTTCCGCCGTGCTATACGGGTGAAAGGGGAGTTCGAGGAAGTGAGCGAGCTGGAAGGCTTGATTGTGAAGAGCGAGAATCAGCGCCCGATTTACCTGAGGGACATCGCCAAGGTGAGCTTTGGGTTCAAGGACCCAACGAGCATCGCACGCTCTGATGCATTGCCTGTTATTTCATTAGACGTCATCAAGCGGCAGGGGGAAAACCTGCTCGATGCCTCTGATAAAATCAAAGTCATTGTGGAGGAAGCCCGGCAGGAGCTGCCCGATGAGCTGAAGATCAGCCTTTTCAACGATCAGTCGGTCAACACCCGGGATCAGGTGAGCAATTTGGAGAACAGCATCATTTCGGGGGTCATCCTTGTTGTAGTGGTCTTGTTGTTCTTTTTGGGCTTGCGCAACGCGCTGTTCGTGGGCTTGGCCATCCCGTTGTCTATGCTTATGGGCATCCTTTTCCTTTCCCTTACCGGGGTGACGATGAACATCGTGGTGCTGTTTGCGCTCATTTTGGCGCTCGGTCTATTGGTCGACAACGCCATTGTGGTGGTGGAGAACATATACCGCTATATGCAGGAAGGCTACGATGGGTGGGAGGCCGCCAAATACGGTGCAGGTGAAGTGGCATTGCCGATTATTGCTTCAACAGCTACGACCTTGGCCGCCTTTTTGCCGCTTGCTTTCTGGCCTGGCATTTTTGGCGAGTTTATGAAGTACCTGCCCATTACGCTCATTATCGTTTTGACATCTTCCCTGATTGTGGCCTTGGTGATCAACACGGTGTTTACCACCAGGTTTATGAAGGTGGACGAGCGTGCCGACGACCCCAAAGTCCGGGTAAGGAAGCGCAATAATGTCTTGATTGGTGCGGTAGCCATGTTGGTATTGGCTGTAGTGTTCCACTTCACGGGCGCTGATGCCGGCCGCAACCTATTAGGCATTGCCCTCATCGTTACCCTGCTGAACTGGTTCGCCCTGCGCCCTGCAGCATTTGTGTTCCAGAACCGTTTCCTGCCGGTGCTCGAGCGTTTTTACGATAAGTTTATCCGCAAGGCGCTTGCTGTGCCCGGTGTTGTTTTCGGCGGTACTTTCGTCCTGCTTTTCGTAGCCATAGCCCTATTGGCTGCCAACCCGCCTAAGGTGGAGTTCTTCCCTGCTGCTGATCCGCTCTACGTCAATGTTTTTGTGGAGCTTCCGCTGGGCACAGACATTCAGGCGACTTATGAAACTGTACAGGAGGTGGAAGAGCGCATCAATGGTGCTATTGCTCCTTATCGGGATATTGTAGAAGCGGTGCTCACTCAGATCGGGGAAAATACCTCAGACCCTAATGGCCCGCCCGAGCCTGGCGCTTCCCCGCAAAAATCGCGCCTGACGGTATCTTTTGTGCCTTCAAAAGACCGTGGCGGCATCTCGACTTTCGATGTGATGGAAGAGATACGCGAGGCGGTCAAAGGGGTGCCTGGCGCAAACATTACGGTAGATAAGAATGCAGATGGCCCTTCTGCGGGCAAGCCCATCAATTTGGAAATCCAAGGGGAGGATATCGATCAGCTGGCGCTGCTGTCCGAAGATGTCATCAGCTATATCAACGACAAAAACATCCCGGGCATTGAAGAGCTGCAGGCAGATATCAAAATCGGCAAGCCGGAGCTTGAGGTCAATGTAGACCGGGAAGCTGCCCGCCGGTACGAGGTGTCTACTTTCGATATCGCCAATTCCATACGTACCGCTGTGTTCGGAAAGGAAGTGTCCAAGTTTAAAGAAGGGGAAGATGAGTACCCTATCTTCATACGTCTAGACGAGCAGTACCGCTACAATATAGACGACCTGCTCAATCAGAAGGTTACGTTCAGAAGCCCGGCCACCGGGCAGATCGCCCAAGTGCCAATCTCTGCGGTCGCGAACATCAAGTTCACTTCGACGTACAGCGCGGTTAAGCGTAAAAACCTCGACCGGGTGATCACCATCTACTCCAATGTGCTGGAAGGCTATAATGCCAATGAGATCATTCAGGAAATGGACCGCTGGATGGCGCAGTACAATTTGCCTGACGGGTTTACGTACGAGTTTACGGGCGAGCAGCAGCAGCAGGCAGAAGATATGGAATTCCTGAATGTCGCTTTTGGTGTGGCTTTGTTCTCAATTTTCCTCATCATCGTGGCTCAGTTCAACTCTGTAGCCTCGCCTTTTATCATTATCCTGTCTGTCCTGTTCAGTACAATCGGGGTCTTCTTGGGTTATGTATTCACCGGGCGCGATATCTCGGTCATCTTGACGGGGGTGGGCATCATCTCCCTTGCGGGGGTTGTGGTGAACAACGCCATCGTTTTGATCGACTACACCAACATCTTGGTCCGCCGCAAGCAGGAAGACTTAGGGTATGGCCGCAACGAGGAGCTACAGCCTGAGGATATGAAGGAGGCGATTATCCTGGGCGGCGCTACCCGCTTGCGCCCGGTACTGCTCACGGCCATTACGACTGTATTGGGCCTTATCCCTCTGGCAGTAGGCTTCAATTTCAACTTTTTTACTTTGATCACGGACTTGGACCCACAAATTTTTATCGGTGGGGACAACACCGCTATTTGGGGGCCTATGGCCTGGACAGTGATTTACGGGCTGGTATTTGCTACCTTCCTCACCTTGGTGGTCGTGCCAGTGATGTACTATTTAGCTTATAGGCTTAGGATGCTAACGCTTCGTTTGTTCAGAAAAGATGTCACAGTTGAAGCCCCTACAGTTTAGGACTTAGGGTTGAAGCTTTACTGATTTACACCCCGTGGGCAGTTTCGCTGTCGCGGGGTGTATTTTTTGGCATTTAGAATTTTGTCCCTTTTTTTAGATGGATTTACTGGCGTTGTTGACCGAAGCAGTAGGTTTTTGGAATGGCAAGGGCTGAGTAGATGTTTTTTGGATTTTGGCAGCGGCACTGTACTTAGTGAGCTGTTAATTATGTCACAAAAGCCTTAATATTTTTAATTTAATTGCTTTGGTATTCTTTTTATTTGTGCCTGTGAAATGGATGTGAGGGTTTGCACTCGCAACCGGGAAATAAAAAGCCGTCATCGTCTCTTGTATAATCCAGGAGCAAGGCGTTCAAGACCTTAGTGTTGTTCATAGTGTTTGTTTATCGTTAGACCCCTGTCATAGTCAATATGGCAGGGTTTTTTTTATCTCTGTGCTGAGCGCAACCCAGCCTTCCTTCCGTTGTTGATATCCAAAACGAAGCTGATTATGCCAATCAATATCGAGGACCTGCGCCGGGATTATTCTGCCGGCGAGCTGGAGGTCAGTGATGTAAGCACCGACCCGATTGTTCAATTCCGGAAGTGGTTTGAAGAGGCGGTCCAAGCGGAGGTGCCGGAGCCCAACGCGATGACGCTGTCTACGGCTTCCCCCGAAGGAAAGCCCTCCGCCCGTATTGTACTGCTGAAAGGGATAGAGTCAGGCGCTTTCCGGTTTTATACCAATTACAACAGCCGGAAAGGCCAGGAGCTGAGCCGCAACCCTCATGTAGCGCTGACCTTTCTCTGGCACGAGCTGCAGCGGCAGGTCCGTATAGAAGGCACGGCGGCCTTGCTGCCGGAGGAGGTGTCTCAAGCTTATTTCCAGTCTCGGCCGAAAGGCAGTCAGATTGGAGCTTGGGCGTCGCCCCAAAGCGAAATCATAGAGGGAAGGGCTGTGTTGGAGCGCAACGTCAGTAAGCTGCAAGAGGAGTACAGTGCTGCCGATGCCCTTCCAAAGCCCCCACATTGGGGCGGATATGGGGTGAAGCCCTCTTATGTAGAGTTTTGGCAGGGGCGCAGCAGCCGCCTGCACGATAGGGTAGCGTATACGCTTCAGGGCGATGGGCAGTGGCTCCGTCAGCGCTTGGCCCCTTAACGGGAAAGCCCGGAAAGCAAATAGGCTTTCCGGGCTTTTCTAGCTTAGCGCTTCAGCTAGGCGCTAAGCGCTCACAAAGCGCCTGCTTAGCAGTAGCGTTCGAAAGCCAGCTTGAGGTTTTCGGCTATGATTTCAGCAGAACGGCCCTCGATGTGGTGGCGCTCCAAGAAGTGGACCAGTTTGCCATCCTTGAAAAGTGCGATAGAAGGCGAAGAGGGCGGGTAAGGGGCCATGTACTCACGGGCTTTGGCGGTAGCCTCTTTGTCTACGCCTGCGAAAACGGTAACCATGCGGTCTGGCGTTTTGCTGTGTTGAGCTGCCAGCTTGGCGCCGGGGCGGGCATTAGCTGCAGCGCAACCGCAAACAGAGTTGACCACCACCAAGGTCGTGCCTTCAGGCTGCTCAAGGGCCTGGGAAACTTCTTCAGCGGACTGTAAGCCATGGAAGCCAAAGTCGGTCAGATCTTTAGCCATAGGTGCAGTAAGTTCTGCGGGGTACATATGATATCAGTTTAGAATTGCAATGGATAATTTTCACTTGTCCTGCATAATACACCTAAGTGTAAAAGTTGGTTCAATTCTGCAAATTTTTCTGCCCGATAGAAACCCTGCCGGCCCTAGCTCCGTACTTTTCAACAGCAAGTAGTCTTAACGCCTTTTGCGTACAGGCGGGCCCTACGGCTTTGCCGCCCCAAATACAATACCCTACACAAGATGAACATTAGAGCTCACACTTTATGGATAATGCTGCCTGCAGCGGCTGCGCTACAACTGATAGTTGCAGGCTGTGCTAACGACCGGCTGCCGGAGCCTCAGGTAGCGGCAACTTGCCAAGATACCATCCCAACTTACGTTGGGCAGATCGAGGCGATCATTTCCGAAAGCTGTGCCTACTCCGGCTGCCACCTTGATGGCACAGCACCAGGCACTTACACTTCCTATGAAGGGGTATTGCCCAATATAGAGAGTGGCGCTTTCCGTTCCCGGGTATTGCTGCTCAAAGACGACCCCAACCAAGGCATGCCCCCAAACTATGCCCCGGATGGGCGGCCGAAAGACCTGGCCCCCGAAGAGCTTGACCTCATCGAATGTTGGCTGGACAGTGGCCACCCTGAATAAACTGCTAAAAACTCCTTACCATGAACCGTTTAACCTTTACAATATTGCTGGCCTTCATTGTCGGCGCCCTGCCGGCCCAAGATTACATTGCTCAAACCTTTAAAGATTCCCGTGTGGTCAATATGCAATCGGTGGAAGTCTTGCCCAAACGCAAGCTCGATGTCCGCATTGCCCACCGGTTTGGGGATTTGCTCGGCGATAACGGTGGCTGGGCTACCTTCTACGGGCTGGAGACCGCCGCTGACGTCATGATAGGGGCTGAATATGGCCTGACCGATAAATTCACAGCGGGCTTTTACCGGGCCAAAGGGGCTGGCACCCTGCCTGATGGGCAGGCAGGCCTGAGGGCGGTGCTCCACGGGACGTTCAAGTACCAACTGTTGAAACAGGCCAAAGGAGGCGCTCCCTTTACCATTACCGCTTTGGGCGTGGCAGGGGTGTCTACCTCTGAGCGCATCCCGGACAACCCCGATATCATCCGGAGTTTTAGCCAGTTTTCACACCGCATGGCTTATCACGGGCAGCTCATGATCGCCTCGAAATTGTCGGACCGTATTGCCCTGCAGCTGGTGCCCGGCTACACGCACCGCAATATCGTCCCCTTTCAGGATGAGAATGGCTTGTTCTCGCTGGGGATGGGCGCGCGCGTACAAGTCAGCAGAGTACTGGGCATAGTAGGCGATTTTACTTTGCCTTTCTCTGGCTACCGCTCTACGGACAACGGCTTTTACCCTATCCTCGGCATTGGTTTTGAAATTGATTCCGGGGGGCATATCTTCCAGCTTAATTTTACCAATGCAACGGGCATCATGGAAACCGACTACATCCCATATACCACTACCAATTGGCTGGACGGGGAGTTCCGTTTTGGATTTACCATATCTCGCCTGTTCAATCTTTAAGGACGGCCCAAAAACAACATCTTATGTACCGGCTCCTCTTGTTTATCGCTGTTTTTTCTCTTGCTGGGCTGATGGCCCTCATGCCAGCCCCTGCTGCAAGGCACATTGTTCCTGAGATGGCTGTCGCCCAACTGCTGGCCGAGCTTGGGGATACCTTGGTTGTGCAGGCTGACACCGCTTTGGCTGGGGTTTCAGCTGAGGCGGGCCGCCAAATTGTGCATACTGGTTTTGCTTCCGGGCCAGACGGCAATAGGATTTCAAAACAGAGCAAGCATTTTGTTTGTACGGCTTGCCATAATATGGAAAGAGAGGACCCCGACCTGACCGTGGCAGACCCTCAGGCCCGCTTGGAGTATGCCCGCGACAATGGCCTGCCTTTTTTGCAAGGCACCACTTTGTACGGGGCAGTAGACCGCACCCGGTTTTACAACGGGGATTACGAAAAGAAGTACGGCAGTTTGGTAGAAGCGGCCCGGAACGACCTGCGCGAAGCCATACAGCTTTGTGCGACAGAATGCTCGCAGGGCAGGGCATTGGCCCCTTGGGAAATGGAGTCTGTTGTGGCCTACCTTCAGTCCATAGGGCTAAAAGTTAAAGACTTGGAGCTCTCTGTACAGGACCTGGAAATACTGGAAACTGCCCGGCGGGAGGGCAAGGGGCTGGAAAAGGCCCGGCAGTTGGTGCGTTCCCGGTTTTTGCAGGGCTCCCCAGCTACCTTTGTTGCCCCACCTGAAGACCGGAAAGCAGGCTATCCGGTAGATACCACTTCGGTAGAAAACGGCAGGCTCGTCTACGAGCTCAGCTGCCTGCACTGCCATGAAAACGAGAAGTACAGTTTCTTCCGTTTAGATCATGCACAGCTTACCTTTCAGCACTTGGCCAAACACTTCCCCAAATACACACAGTACTCCACCTATCAGGTAGGCCGGTACGGTACCTCGCCTGTGCCTGGCTATAAGCCCTACATGCCCAATTACACATTGGAGAAAATGTCTCATCAGCAAATGGAAGACCTGCGTGCCTATATCGAATTCCGGGCTGAGGGGCAAGGCCGGTAAAGTGGAGCGGGCGTAGGCCAGCATACAGCAGGCTTTATCTTGGGATCGGGCTAGCGCTGCGGAGGGGTGGCAAGCCCGATAGGGCCGAGCGGACAGCGAGCCCCGCAGCATAGCGGCTCCCTGCCCTCAGGCAGGGGCAGCCCCCAAACCTGAAGGCGGTCCGGTATGTGCCCAATAAAATATTTCTATTGTATATGATGCTCTTTGGAGAGCGGGTCAAACCGGGCAACCGCAAAAAACTTCAGATTTTGTTAGTACTATCTTGGCTGTCCGGGGGGCTGTATTACTGGCTTTTTGCCCCCCAAGGCACCCAAGCGATCGGGCTGGCCGGGCTTCCTCTGGCGTACCTGATATTGGCAGCGGTAATACAAAAAATTGTAGCGGGCCTTTTCGGCAGGGGAAAGCGCAGTGCAGAGCAGCTCGACAAGGAAGTGCTCCGCTTGGCCATTGCGCTATCAGCATTGTCTTTGTCCGCCCTTGTCTGGCAGTTTTTTCAACAATAGGCCATCTCAGCGGCTGCTCCCTTTTTGGAATAGTCAGGTTTCAGAACCATGGTTTGGCGTCGGCAGCACAGGGCCGGTAAGCGATAGGGAGAAATAGCCCCCCGGCGGCTCCAGCTTGCCCGATTTGACAGGCTGCCCGATTCTACCGATATTAGGCAGGCTTGATATCATTGACAACAGAACACCATGTATATTATGAAAGGGCTGCTCTTCGGTATTTTGAGCTTGTTTTGTGTAAACCTTTCTGCTCAGAATGGGCTGGAGGGGCTTTGGACGGGAGAGATTGAAGAAAAAGGCACGGGGGTAAAGCACCGCTTCGAAGTCTACCTTAAGCTGGAAGATGGCCTCATCCGCGGCAGTTCCTACATTTTTGTTGGGCAGGACACCATACTGCAGCAAGAGCTGATCGGCAAAATGTACGAGGACCGGTCAGTGTACCTGCGCGAAATGACCGAGGAGGAGGAGACTTTATCTCGCTTCACCGCGAAAATGTTGGAAAACGGGCGCTATGTGCGCAAGTACCAATTTGTCTTCCGGCGCGGGCTGGAAGGCAACTTCCTACAAGGGTATTGGCAGGAAGTATCCCCTGCGCCTTTTGCCCCTGAGCACAAGATCGGCTGGATCAACCTCAAGCGCCAATCTTCGAAAGTATAAAAAACGGCGGCAGGGATGCTGCCACCGTTAGGTTGGGAATGTTTGTAGCAACGCAAGCCAGCAAGGGCGCAAGCAGGTTGTCGTTTTTTGCCTGCCCCTTCCGCAAGGATAGGGGCCTGCCCCTGCCCGGCGGCAGGTGCCGCTATGCTACGGGGCTCGCTGTCCGCTCGGCCCTATCGGGCTTGCCACCCCTTCGCAGCGCTAGGCCAAGCCAGGCTAAAGCCCAGCTACATTTGGGTTTACGCCCAGCCTGCAAGGGCTTGCCGTTTAGTTCAGCAGTTCGTAAATGCCAGCAATGCCTTGCCCGCCGCCTACGCAGGCGGTCACCATGCCGTATTTGTTGCCGCGGCGGCGCATTTCATTGAACAGCTGAGTGGAAAGCTTGGCACCGGTGCACCCAAGCGGGTGGCCAAGCGCGATAGCCCCCCCGTTGACGTTGACGATCTCCGGGTTGAGGTGGGCTTCCTGAATGACAGCCAGGGCTTGTGCGGCAAAGGCTTCGTTGAGCTCGATCAAATCAATGTCATCGAGCTTTAGGCCCGCATACTGCAAGGCCTTCGGGATAGCTGCGCAAGGGCCTATGCCCATGTACAGCGGCTCAACGCCAGCCACAGAACAGGACGCCAGGCGCGCGATAGGCTGCAGCCCCAGTTGTTTGACCATCTCTTCGCTCATGACGAGGGTAAACGCTGCTCCGTCGGAAGTTTGAGAGGAGTTGCCTGCGGTCACTACCCCGCCTTGTGCAAAAGCAGGGCGCAGCTTGCCCAGTACCTCCACGGTAGTAGACCGGCGGACCCCTTCGTCCATGGCTACTGTATGTTCTTTTTTGACCCGCTTGTTGTCCACAACCGTGACGTCCTCTACCGTTACGGGCACAATTTCATCCTTGAACTTGCCCTCGTCTATGGCGTTGCCCGCTTTGACATGGGAGCGGTAAGCGAATTCATCGGACTGTTCGCGGCTGATGCCGTATTTGTTGGCTACAGCTTCTGCCGTCAGGCCCATACTGGCCAAGTAGTTGGGGGTAGAAGCAGCCACTTTGTAACTAGGGGCCAGCTTGTAGCCGGTCATTGGGATGGCGCTCATGCTTTCTGCCCCTCCTGCCACATAGATATGCCCCATGCCGGCCCGGATTTTTGCGACAGCGATGGAGATGGTCTCCAAGCCAGAAGCGCAGTACCGGTTGACGGTCATGCCTGGCACTTCCTTGCCCAAGGCGCGCATAGAAATCTGACGGCCAATCTGTAAGCCTTGCTCCCCTTCCGGGTTGGCACAGCCTACGATGACATCGTCTACGAGCTTGGGGTCCAGCTCGGGCGTTTGTTGCAATAAGTGCTGTATGATGTCCACCGCGAGGTCGTCGGAGCGGTAGTTCCGGAATCCACCTTTTTTGGCTTTGCCAACGGCAGAACGATAAGCTTTAACGATATATGCTTCCATGGTATCTTGCTCAGTTTGAAGTTAGAAAGGAGGTTAATTGCGCAGGGGCTTGTTGGTCTGCAGCATATGCTGTATGCGCTCCAGGGTTTTCTGCTCGCCGCAAAGGCTGAGGAAGGCTTCCCGCTCAATGTCCAAGAGGTACTGCTCGGATACTTGCTGCTGCCCGGTCAGGTCGCCTCCGCAAAGTACCCATGCTACCTTGTGCGCAATTTTGATGTCGTGCGCTGAAGCATAGTGCCCCAGCCGCAGCTCGTTGGCCGCAGCATAGAGGGCTGCGAGCCCTGTGCGGCCCAAGACGGTCACATCCTGCCGTTGTACGGGCTGTGTATAGCCTTTGGCCAGCTCCAGCACTTTAGCTTTGGCCTGTGCTATGTTGCGCTCCGTGTTCAGGACCACTTCGTCCTTCTGAGGGAGGAGGTAGCCATAGTCAAAAGCTTGTGGGGCTGAAGTCGCGACATTGGCCAGGGCAATGGTCTTGAATTGTTCGATCAGGGTAGGGATCTGCACGTCGCCTTCGAAGAAGGAATCGGACGCCCGTACCGCAAACTCCTTGGTGCCTCCCCCGCCGGGGATAAGGCCGACGCCGACTTCAACCAGCCCGATATAAGACTCTGCCGCACAAAGGGCCGCATCGCAGTGCATGATGGTTTCGCAGCCTCCTCCAAAAACATAGCCCTGAGTGGCCGCTACGACAGGGATGGAAGAGTAGCGGCAGCGCATAGTGGTCTGCTGGAAAAGGTTGACGGCCATGTTCAGCTCGTCAAACTCCTGCTGATAGGCGAGCATGGCAATCATCATCAGGTTGGCCCCCACAGAAAAATTCTGTGCGTTGTTGCCAATGACGAGCCCTTTCCATTCGCCCTCTTCTGCAATTTGGATGGCCTCGTTCATGCCGCGCAGCACCCCTTCCCCAATAGAGTTGTGTGGGGATATGAACTCGAGGCAGAGCACGCCATCGCCTATGTCATGCAGAATGACTTCGTTGTTTTTCATGACTGGCGCCCGGTCGCGGTAGTTGTCCAGGATGATAAACTCTTTGGTGCCCGGTACAACCTGATAATCTTGTGCCGCCTGATCGTAGTATTTCTTGAGGCCGCCTTCGCGCTTGTAGAAGGCAGTGTGCCCTGCGGCTGCCATATCCTTGACCCATTGTGCGATGTGCTCGCCTTGGGCTTCAGCCATTTCAATGCCTTTTTCCAGCCCGATCATGTCCCAATACTCAAAAGGGCCAATATTCCAGGCATATCCGGCCTTCATGGCATCGTCTATGCTGTAAATGTTGTCAGAGATTTCAGGCACGCGGTTGGAGACATAAGCAAACAGGCCAAGCAGGGAGCGCCGGATGAGCTCTCCGCCCTTGTCTTCCGCTTTGAACATGGCCTGTACTCGCTTGGCCGTATCGTCAATCTGTTTGGCTGCCTTGAGGCTTGGCAGTTCCGGTTTTTCAGATGGGCGGTATTCGAGGGTATCTAAATCTAGGGCAAAAATCTGCCGTTTGCCATTTTCATCTTTTGACTTTTTGTAGAAGCCCTGCCCGGTCTTGTTGCCCAGGAAGTTGTTCTCCAGGAGGAAGTCCAGGTATTTGGGGATTTCAAAAGTGGAAGCCTGCTCATCGTCCGGGCAGTTTTGTTTCAGCCCTTTGATGACGTTGACAGCGGTATCGTGGCCAACAAGGTCCCCTAGCCGGAAGGTGCCGGTTTTGGGGCGCCCGATAACCGGGCCGGTAAGTTTATCGACCGCCTCTATGCTGAGCCCAAGCTCAGTGGTGAGCTGGTAAATTTTTGCCATAGCATATACGCCTACCCGGTTGGCAATAAATGCCGGGGTATCTTTGCAGCGTACCGTCCGCTTACCGAGGTAGATATCTCCGTAGCTCATGAAGAAGTCAATAACGGCAGGGTCCGTTTCGGGTGTGGGTATGATTTCTAGTAGCCGCATATAGCGGGCAGGGTTGAAGAAGTGGGTGCCACAGAAGTGCTTACGGAAATCCTCGCTCCGGCCTTCCAGCATGAGGTGGATGGGGATGCCAGAAGTATTGGAGGTGATGAGGGAGCCCGGCTTGCGGTGCTTTTCTACCTGATCAAAAACCTGCTTCTTGATGTCAAGGCGCTCAATGACCACCTCAATGACCCAATCGCAGCCGGCGATCAGGTGCAGATCGTCTTCAAAGTTGCCCGTTGTAATGTACTTGGCCAGGTCTTTGGTATATAAAGGTGCAGGTTTGCTTTTTAGGGCTTTGGCCAGTGCTCCGTTTACAATCTGATTGCGGGCGGCAGGGTCATTGGCTTTTTCTGCGGGGAGGTCGCGCGGGACGATGTCGAGCATCACGACTTCCAGGCCGATATTGGCCATGTGGCAGGCTATGCCGGAGCCCATTACACCGGAGCCTAGGACCGCTACTTTTTTGATTCTTCTGCTCATTGAGTCTAGCGTTGGAGGTTTTATAATGTGGGGAAATAAGTACCTTCCGGGCCATCCATGCCCGGATCAGGTGTTGAGGGCGGTAAA
Organism: Phaeodactylibacter luteus; assembly: GCF_007993045.1. Classification (GTDB taxonomy): domain Bacteria; phylum Bacteroidota; class Bacteroidia; order Chitinophagales; family Saprospiraceae; genus Phaeodactylibacter; species Phaeodactylibacter luteus. Next base: position 7,411 of record NZ_VOOR01000069.1, on the reverse strand, counting down.
ATGCCGCCCTGCCTGTTGTGTCAAAAACCACTGGATGACAACGAGGTTGCCAAATTTAGCGAATTTTCGCTAACTGAGCAAGGGGAGTTTTGTAGAGCGGCTGCCCGGCGCGCATTTATAAAAGGTGATCTATTGCAATATTTACCATTTGTTTGATAAATTGCCGGAGCTACGGCCAGAAAATCATTGTAGATTTCCAGGCAGGCTATAAAATTTCCGGCGCTGCCCGGCGTTAACCAACTGTTTGCCCGGCCGAACGTGCTGTGGGCTGAGGCTCCCGGAAGCCGTATCAAAACAAAAACCATATACCAAGGAATTATGCTGCAACAAACTTTACTGTTGTTTCAGGAGGCGGAAGGCCTCGACCGCGAAGGCGTCGGTACTCAAAGCTTATTTGACATCATCACCAAGGGCGGGCCATTGGGGATTATCATCGTCCTCGTCCTTTTTGTGCTGTCCGTAATGGCGATTTACATTTTCGTAGAGCGCTACCTCACGATCAAGCGGGCTGGGAAAATTGACGAAAACTTCATGAATAATATCCGTGCCAACGTACAGTCTGGGAATATTTCCGGGGCCAAGGCGTTGTGCCAGACTACAGACTCGCCGGTGGCGCGTATGGTCGAGAAAGGGCTACAGCGGATTGGCAAGCCCCTGCGCGATATCGATGCAGCGATCGAAAACGTCGGCAACCTGGAGGTTTTCAAGCTGGAGAAAAACCTTTCCACCCTGGCCAGTATCGCAGGTGCTGCCCCGATGATCGGCTTTTTCGGTACGGTGACAGGCATGATCTTGGCGTTTTACAAAATGGCGACAGAGCAGAACGTGACGCCCGATGTTTTGGCGGGGGGCATTTACCAAGCCCTTATCACTACAGCTTTTGGGCTGTTTATCGGTATCCTGGCCTTTGTTGGCTACAATCTGCTTGTAGCTAATGTGGAGAAAGTAGTTTTTAAAATGGAACGCACCACAGTGGAGTTTATGGACTTACTGCAGGAGCCTTCTGCCTAAACTGGAATTGCCATGGGACTCAAAAAGCGAAGCAAGGTCAGTGCAGAGTTTAGCATGTCTTCCTTGACCGACATCATCTTCCTGCTGCTGATTTTCTTTATGCTTACTTCGACCTTAGTCCGCATACAGCCCTTTGAGCTGCCCAAGTCCGACTCCAAAACGGTGGCTTCCACTTCTATCGTGGTCACTTTGGAGAAGAACGGCCGCAGCACGGTCAATAATCAGGAAGTGAGCGGAAGGGATGTCGAGCGCGCGCTGCGCTCAGAAGTAGGCGCTATGGGCAACCGGGAGAATGCCGCTATCACCATCGTAGCCGAGATCGGTACCCCTTTCGACCGGGTGGTAGAAATTATGGAAATGGCGAACCGGCTGAAAGTCAGCGCTATCATCGCTACTGAGCCCCGCTCTTAATTACCCGCTATCCGGGGGTGTACGCCCCCCTTTCTGGCAAGCTTCAAAAGCAAAAAACATGGGAATAAAAAAACGGAATAAAGTATCGGCACAGTTCAATATGTCTTCTCTGACAGACATTATTTTTTTGCTGCTGATTTTCTTTATGCTCACCTCTTCCCTGGTTGCGCCCAACGCGCTCAACCTGAAGTTGCCCAGCAGTTCCCGCTCTGCCCAGCCGAGTACTTCACAGGTGGATGATGTCCGCATCAGTACTTCGGGCAGTTACTTCCTCAACAATAAACGGCAGAGCCTGAGCGATCTAGAGCAGCAAATGCGGCAATTGTCCCGGAGCAGCAAGCCTAGCATTATCATTTCTCCGGACAAGGGGACGCCAACGGAGTATGTAGTAGCGGTTATGGACCTTGCTATGCGCTACAAAGTGAATGGGGTGCTGGCAACGGAAAAGGATTAGGGCTGCTGCCGTTAAAGTAATCTAAAACCGCCCGCCCTATGCCTTAAAGGCAGGGGGGCAGGCGTTAAAAGCATTGAATGCCTGGGCAGCGCCCTGGAAAACCACAAAGAATATGGCTGTAGAGACACAAGTAACGCAGCAGGACGAACAGCACAAAAAGCGTGGCATGATGATCAGCGTAGCGGTACACGTCGCGCTGCTGATGCTCGCCCTTTTGCCATTGCTCACTTTCCCTGACCCCCCGCCCGGGCAGGAGGGCATACTGGTCAATCTGGGCTTGCCGGATATGGGCAGCGGAGATGAAAATGCAGGCCCTACCACACCGGCAGAAGTGCAAGACGAGGAGCTGCCGCCCGAAGAAGCTGCTGCTCCGCCTGAGCCGTCAGTGGCTGACCCCGAGCCTGAGCCTGACCGGGAGGTCATCACTGCAGAAGATAGCGAGGTCGCTCTGCGCAAGCAGGAGGAAGAACGCAAAAAACGGCAGGAAGCAGAGGCCGACCGGAAGCGGAGAGCTGAGGAAGAGGCTAAAAAAAAGGCGGAAGAAGAGGCCCGGCGGAAAGCAGAAGAGGCCAGGAAGAAAAGAGAGGCTGAAGCTGCAGACCTGAAAAACTCTGTAGGCGGGCTTTTCGGCGGTGGAGATGGCAAAGGCAATACCGGTACGCCGGGCAATCAGGGCGACCCCAATGGCGACCCCAACTCTGATATCCTCACCGGCATCAGCACCGGCTCCGGCACCGTCGGGGGCGGCTTGGGCAGCCGGGGCGTAGCGCGCACCCACAAGCCTCAGGACAATTCCCAAGATCAGGGGATCGTGGTGGTGAAAGTTTGTGTAGACCGCTCTGGGAGCGTTATCTCTGCTGAATTTACCCAAAGGGGGAGTACTGCTTCAAGCGCCCGCTTGAAAAACCTGGCTATCAGCTCGGCCAAAAAGTGGCAGTTTGCGAGAGGGGATATAGACAGGCAGTGCGGCACCATTACTTACAACTTCCGGGCACAATAGCTGCCGGTATCCTAGTGGATTGAGCCGTAATTTTTTTTACAGTTACGAGCGTGTTGGGATTTTGGTCTTCGAGTCGAAAACTAGCAATTTTTTGATTAGACGAGACCCGGAAACCGGAGGTTAGCCAAAGCTAAATGAGGGTTTTACGCTTTAAAGGCCATGCACCAGAAAGGGCTTAAGCGTGGAAATACGGTCAAATAATTTGGTCTAGCCGCACTAGTGTATTGCCACAGCCCTGCAAAGCCTTATTGCTTTGCAGGGCTGCCCTGTGAAATAGGGCAAGGCAAAAGGCAGGGGCGCATACGTGATGGCGGACTTTTCTTTAGCTTTGCCAGCAAATTTGTACGCTATGGCAAAGCGATCTTATGCACAGACGCTGGAGTTCCTTTATGAGCAGCTACCTATGTTCCAACGGCAAGGGCCGGCAGCATTCAAAAAAGATCTGACGAATATCCGCTTGCTCTGTGAAGTGCTTGGGCATCCACAAGAACAGTATCCTGCTATTCACATTGCGGGCACCAACGGCAAAGGCTCTACGGCACATATGCTGGCGGCCATACTGCAGTCCGCAGGGCACAAAACGGGCTTGTACACCTCTCCCCATTACCGTGATTTCCGGGAGCGCATCAAGGTCAATGGCCAGCTCATGGAAGAGCAGGCCGTCGTGGGCTTCGTTGCTGCCCACGAAGCGCTCATCAGCCGCATACAACCCTCCTTTTTTGAGATTACAGTGGCTATGGCTTTCGACTATTTTGCCAAGCAGGGGGTCGATTGGGCAGTCATTGAGGTGGGTATGGGCGGGCGGCTCGATTCCACTAATATCCTTAACCCCGAGCTGTGCATCATCACCAATATCAGCTATGACCATCAGCAGTTTTTGGGGGACACCCTGCCTGAGATTGCCGGTGAAAAAGCGGGCATCATCAAACCGGGCACGCCAGTAGTCATTAGTGAGACGCAAGAGGAGGTGCGGCCGGTTTTTTTGGCGAAGGCCAAAAAGGAATCTGCCCCGGTCTGTTTTGCCGATCAGCATTGGGAGGCAAGGCTTGTGAGCTCAGCGCTTTCGGCCATGGTTTTTGATGTGTACAGGGAAGGGGCGTTGCGTTACCCCGGGCTGGAGCTGAATGCCTATGGCAGCTATCAGCAAAAGAACTTACAGGCGGTACTTGAGGCTTTGCAGTGGCTCCCTGAAGGTAGCGTGGGGGAGGCCGCAGTGCGGGAAGGGCTAAAGGGGCTGCGCGCGAAGACCCGCTTCCTAGGCCGTTGGCAGCTATTGCAGGAGTCGCCCCGTGTGCTTTGCGATAGCGCCCACAACCCGGCGGGCATAGCTTTGGCTATGGAAGAACTGGAACGGCAGCCTTACGAGCGCCTGCACCTGGTGCTGGGCATGGTAAATGACAAAGATCCGGGCAAGGTGTTACAGCTGCTCCCTTCCGAAGCCGCATACTATTTTGTCAGGCCTGATATACCCCGTGGGCTTGACGCCGGCACCCTGGCGCTTGCCGCGAAAGGGCAGGGCTTAAATGGAGAGGCTTACCCTAGCGTTCAGGCGGGGCTGAATGCCGCCAAAGCAGCAGCCGGCCCTGAAGACCTGATCTATGTGGGGGGCAGTATATTTGTGGTGGCGGAAGTGGTCTGAGGCTATTCTTTCTTTGCTTCCTGCTGTTCAGAAAAGCGCTCGTCTATTTTGTCAACCAGCTGTTTCAGGAAAGCCAGCCAAGAAGGGCGGTGCTCCTGAACGCCCTCTTTTTGCTGAAAGAGCAGGGAAGCCAGCCCGCCTGCCCCAATTGGGATGAGCACCCCTTTGATGAGGCGGTCCTTCAGCCTGTTCTCGGCTTGTTTTGTGGTATTCCGGATAGCCTGCTGCGTCACTTTCATTTCCAGCTTCAAGATTTCTTTTCTGCGGCGCAGGTCTGATAGGTTCTGTATGTTTTTGCTTTCCATGCTTAAGGGGTTTGAAAAAAGACCTGAATGATTTTGGATAGGATAGGATTGGTGATGAGCTGCTTGCGGAAAATGAGCAGAAAAAGGGTGAGCAAGGCATAAGCCCCGCTGACCAGCAAAAAGCCGAGGGGCAGAGAGCCCAGCCGCTCGCCCAGGTAGAGGGCTCCGGCAACGGAGAGGAAAACGGTGAACAGCATGCTCATGCCCGCCAAGATGGCTATTGTGAGGGCTAAGGATAGGGTGTGAGATAGGCGCTCTGCGGTATCGAGCTTGTAGTACTCTAGTTGTTGATGTAAATAAGCCTTGAGGTAGCCGTATGCCTCTCCCAGGGTTTCATTTAGGGATTCTGTTGGTTTCATGCGCGGTTTGTTTTGGTGGCACTGTGCTAAGATAAGCTGCCGAGCTCAGGAATAGAAAACGGGCAAAAGGATTTGAACATCCATTTGCCCGTTGGCCGGGAGCAGCCTTTCAATTGTTTCCAGATGGCTTTCGGGAGGGGATAGGCTAGCGGGAGCCGTTCTTGCTCATCGCCTCAGCCTGCTTGCGGATATTCTCCAAGGCGTAATTGACGCCCGCCTGGAAATCGTCAGTAGCTTCATGAGCGGCGCGCTCCGTTTTCTGCAGCTTTTCCCGTACAGTGTGGCTGGCCTTGTCTACGTACTCGCGCCCTTGTTCATAGGCAGACGATAAATTTTTGCTCAGGCTTTCTGCCTGTTTGTTGAGGCGCTCCGAAATTTCAGCAGCCTGATTGTTGATGTTGCTGGCCAGCTGTTCGGCTTGCTCTTTGGCTTTGGTGCTGTACTCGTTGGCTTTGTCTGCAGCATCTGTCCTTACCTGCCGCCCTTTATCGCTGTTGAGCCAAAAGCCAAGTGCTCCGCCTGCAAGTAATCCAAGCCCTAATGCCAGTTTTTCTCTATTGTTCTTTTTCATGGTTTAATTTGAGATTTATTGTGAATAAAAAAGGAAATTGATTTGCACAACTTCTATTATTTAAACAGTAATTTTGTTCCAAACGTTCGAAAACATCTGGTTATTGAGAAGAAAATGCACAATTTGCTGCCTGCTCTGCAATAACCATATAATAAGGCTACAGTCAAGGAAAACACAGGGTATGGAATTGGAAAATTACCTATCTAGAAATATCCGCTATCTGCGGAAAAGCCGGCAGTGGAGTCAGGAGGAGCTGGCTATGCAGCTGGAGATCAAGCGGAGCAATATCGCAGCTTACGAAAGCAAAAATGTGGAGCCCCGCCTTAGCCTGATCTTGCGCATGGCGCGCTTGTTTGATGTGAATATGGCAGAGCTCATCCACGTGGATATCGCAGGGCACGGCGGTATTCAGCAGCCTTTCCTGCCGCCTGCTTCGGAAGAGCTGCCCGGGAAGTTCCCCGCTGGCTTGGAAGGGCAGATTGACCCTCAGGCACTTGAGGATTTTGTGCGCAAATCTCTGAGCGTCCGCAAAATGCTGGAAGGTTTCCGGATCTTCTACCGTTATAAGCAAGAGGCTGCCGCCGAGGGGAAGGCTGATGGGCAAGCCGATGTAGACAACTTTTTGCACCTTATCGACCACATGGTGTCCCTGAATGAATCCTTTATTGAGCTGCTGCAATCCGGGGGGAAGGGAATGGAATAAACCAAATATTGATTATATTTAATCACGCCGACTTTATTTAATCAATATAGTGAAAAATAAACTCTAAAAACCCCTTTGGTTATTGGTTTTTGAGTTTGGCATGGACTTTGCACGGTATTTTGTGTATTTAATTAACAATTCGTGCAAGCCAAAATCACAAACTATGTCAACCTTAGAGTTCAGCAAAGCATTTACCGGTTTAGAAAGTATCCTGTTCGCCTTCGCCATGAAGCTGACTAAAAACAAGGAGGATGCTAAAGACCTGATGCAGGAAACCGCTATGCGCGCTTACCGTCATCGGGACAAGTTCCGGGTGGGCACCAATTTCAAGAGCTGGTGCTCTACTATTATGCGCAATACCTTTATCAATCAGTACCGGAAGGCAAAGCTCCGCCGGAATGTCAACGAGCCGGTTGAGAGCTTCCTTTTTGCGGTGGAAAATAAAAATGCCATCCCTAACAGCGGGGAGCTGAACATGCGTATGCGGGAGTACGACCGGATTTTTAAGGAAATCAGCGATATCTACAGTGTACCGTTCCTGATGTTCTACAAGGGGTTTGAGTACAAGGAGATTGCCGAAGAGCTCAGGATCCCGATTGGGACGGTGAAGAGCCGGATTTTCCTGGCCCGTAAGAAGCTGAAAGGCCTGATCCAGGCCCGCTACGGGCAGCGTCCTGACGTGAACTAGATTGGCTGGTTATTGCATGAACTCCAGTGGGTAGAGCGGGCTGTATCGCCAGAATGTTGATTTCTTGCTTTGCGCCTTTTTACCTGGTATAACGGAAAACGAAAACTGACTGAGGGCTGCTGTGGCAGCCCTTTTTCTTTGCCATATAGCCGGTTGAATGCCTATGGGCGTAAGCCAAAATGCCGCAGGCGTTCATCCTTTTCGGGCTCTAGTGGTCTGTCAAGGCTAAAACTAGGGGTTGCCTGCGGCGACTTTTGAGGCTACTCTTCG
>NZ_VOOR01000068.1 GCF_007993045.1 Phaeodactylibacter luteus | reverse complement strand
GGCATCGGCCTAGCGCTGCGCAGGGGTGGCCGAAGGCCAGACCCGAGGCCTGCAGGGCGAGGGGCCGAGCGGACAGCGAGCCCCGTAGCATAGCGGCACCTGCCAGCAGGGCTCATCCTTGCGGCAGGGGCAGGCAAAAAAAACAACAACCTGGTTTGCGCCCGCTGCTACTGAGCCAGCTTGGCTATTTAGGACAAAAATTGCACCTTTACGAAGCAGAACCTATGGGGGCTGCATTCGTCCCAAATAAAAACAGCAGATGACTACGCTCGATACCGATAAGATTGGCGCGCTGATTGCGCCATTGCTGCGCAAGAACCAGACCATAGCGCTGCCCGGCCTGGGGAGCTTTCAAACGGGCTACCGGCCAGCAGTGACCGATCAGGTGCAGGGGGAAGTCCATCCCCCGGGGGCCGATGTACGTTTCAACCCCAATCTGGTTGCCAATGATGGGGTGCTGGCCAATGCAGCGGCGGCCCAGTTTGGCTTGAGCCATTCCGAAGCTGAGGCTGCGGTAAAGGCTTACGTAGATGGCTTGGTTTCTTCTTTAGAGCGGCAGGAGATTGTAGTGTTGCCCGAGGTAGGGCGTTTGTACCGCGATTTTGAAAAGCAGCTGCAATTTTTGCCGGGGCAGACCAATTTCAGCGAAGAGGCTTTTGGGCTCCCCACCTTGTCTTACAGCCCGGTCGTCAGGGCTGAGGCTTCCGGCAAGGTTGGCCCCCAAGGGGCGAAAAAAGCTGCTCCGGTAACCCGTAAGCCGCAGCAAAAGCAGCAGTTTTCAAATTACGGCCTGATCGGGATCATTGCCTTGGCTTTTGTCGTGGTTGTCTTTGCCGTTTACGCTTTGCTTTTTAACGGGGGCAACGAAGCCGGGCAGGCCGCTCAGGCACTGCCCGGCGAGGAGCGCCTCAATGTCAAGCCTGGGCAAGTCGAGCCCCAGGCAGAAAGTGGGGCTGGGGGGGATATGGAGGGGCAAATGCCCACTGAGGAAACGCCCCCTCCTGCCGATGCTACGGAAGCGCCCCAATTGCCGCCCAACGAAAAGACCTATGTCATTGTGGTAGGCGTATTCGGGAACCCTGAAAATGTGAACCGCCTGGTCAAGCAGATCTATGATGCAGGCTACGCGCCATATACCGAAAAAGAAGGGGGGCTCACACGGGTAGGCATAGAGCGCACGTATACCACGGAGGATGAGATAGACGAAGCCCTGCGGGAAATCAGGGCTAAGTTTACGCCCGACGCTAAAATTTATAAATGGTGACGCTGTAGGCTACTCTGTCTGCTGTTCTTCCTTGACTAATACCCAGCCAAGGGCTGAAATGCCCAAACTTGCTGCACAGAGTATGAACACCAGGTTTTTATTCTCTGCAGCCCCGATGGCTTGCCCTATCCCCAAGCTGGCCACCAATTGTGGCAGGACGACTGAGAGGTTGAACAGCCCCATGTAAAGGCCCATTTTGGCTTGGTCTACTTTTTGCGACATGATCGCGAAGGGCAAACTGACGGTCGCTGCCCAGCCTACGCCAAGCACGCCCATCATTGCATAAATTAGCAGAGGCGTGAAGCCCAAAAATACCATGCCGGCATACCCTGCTGCCATGATGGCAATGCAAGCCATGTGCGTTTTGACCCGGCCGATCCGGCTGGCCAGGGGCTCGAGGATGGTGGCAGGGAGCACGGCTGCTACTGCGTTGAGGATGAGGAAACTGATAGAGACGACCCGGCCCATGTCCGTGGGGCCCAGCTCCGGCATTCTGTACTGAACATAGGAGAACATATAAACGAACATCGTTTGCACGCCGACCCAGGTGAAAGCGTGTGCTGCAAGCACTTTTTGAAACCCGATCTGCCCGGCTTCTGCTTTGCTTTTCCCTGTTTCGCTTTTCATCAGGGCCTGAGCCATCAGCCCAAGGGTGAGCGCCAGGCAAATGCCTTCTACCAGGTAGCCCTCAATATCTAGGCTCATGGCCCGCAGCACGATGCCGTAAACTGCGTACAGCAAAAACCCCCAAAGCGGGCGGATTGCCAAAAGTGCCTCTAAGGCCGAAAATCCGGGTGTTTTTGTATCATGCTCAGCTCCTTCCTCCGCTTTAAGAGAACGCGGCTCTGTTATAAAAAACACAGGAAGGACAGACAACAGAAGCACAAGCCCCGCTCCGGTGTAGATCAGTACATAATTGTCCCAGATAGCGCCTACCGCATAAGCGAGGACGCCAAAGGTGCCCGAGATGGTCTGCATCCACGTATACCCTTTGGTGCGGGCTTTGCCCTCCGGTGTGACATCAGCGATGACAGAACGGGTAGGGTTGAAGCTGATATTGATGGCAAGGTCAAGCGTCAAGGCTACTGCTATGGCTACGCCAAGGATGCCGTCTACCCCCATCCCTTCGGCAATGACGCCAATATTGGGCAGGGCCAGCAACATCAAAGCTGCTAGTATGCCGCCGATAAGGATAAAGGGCCGCCGCCGCCCATTGAGGAACCATACGTTGTCGCTGATGACGCCAATCAGGACTTGCCCTATGATGCCGGCTATTGGGCCGGCAGCCCAGACCAGCCCGATGTCCTCAATCTCAAGGTGGTACTGCGTACTGAGGATAAAGCTCAGGGCTGAGATTTGTACCGAGAGGGCAAAGCCCATAGCTGTAGCGGGCAGGCTCAAAATGACGTAAAAACCGTTGGTCAGCCTTTTTTGGATGTCTAGCATAGAGGTATGTAGTGCTTTGAAGTGTTGAGGATGATCAGGGTTGCCTTGGCGGCAAAATAGCAGTTGCTAGTGGGCCGAGCCGTATTTTTGGCAATCAAAGGGCACGCACTAGAGAAAGCTTAAGCGTGGGAAGACGATAAAACAATCAGGTCTTGCCGCACTAGTTATGCCCTGTGCAGCCTATTTAGGGCCCGCAGGGCTGTAGCCAGCATCCTGCTAGCTCAAGATAGTACATTTACGTAGTTGAAAACGGTATTTGCCCGAGCCTATTGGAATAATATCATTGCGGTCCTTCCGGGGACTTTCACGGACGGGCCGTTCACTTTTCCGAGCCCCTCTTCCGAAACAGTCTGCCCATCGCTTGCAATTGTCCATTCCCCTTGGGGGAGGGGGGCTTCCGCAGGGCCGGGCTGCCCGTTGAGCACGACTAAGATCTGCGCCCAACTGTCGCCATGGGCATGGCCAGAAAGGGTGTAGGCAATGAGGTTGTCGCCAGGCGTATCCAGGAATTTCAGGTGCTTTTGCAAGCTGTCGGTATGTGTCATCCGGAAAGCAGGGTGGGCCTTGCGGAGAGCGATCAGCCCTTTTACGTAATCTACCGTTGAGCGGTAGACGGCTTTCCTGTTCCAGTCTATCTGGTTGATGGAATCTGGGGCATTGTAGGAATTTTCAACGCCTTGCTTAGTGCGCAGCATTTCGGTGCCAGCGTGTAGGAAACTGATGCCTTGAGCGGTCAGTACGGTAGCCAAGGCCAATCGGTGCATTTTGATGCGCTCCTCCTCCGGCTCATCTTGGCAGGAGATAGCCAGGCGGTCCCACAGGGTATGATTATCGTGGCAGGAAACGTAGGTCATGGTTTGAGTAGGCTGCCCTGCCCAGAAGCGGTCCGTGTATGAGACTTGCTGCAGGTCGACCTGTGGGTGGCGGGCAGAAGCGGCAATCCCGAACTTGACGTCCTCTTTGCGCCCTGGCGCTCCACTGACAAAGCCGCGCTGCTCATGCTCGAAAACGCTGCCTTTGAGCCCGTCCCGGATATCATCGCTGAAGGCGGCAATGCCAGGCATTTCAGCAGTGTGAGCTTTAAGCGCACGCCGTTCAACTGGCAAAGGGCTATCTCCCGCTGTCCAACCTTCCCCATAAACAAGGATGCTGGGGTCGATATGGTGGAGCGCCTGGGCAACCTCGTTCATCGTTTCAATATCGTGTATCGCCATAAGATCAAAACGGAAGCCATCAAGATGGTATTCTTCTGCCCAGTATTTCACGGATTCTACGATAAACTTCCGCACCATAGGGCGGTCGGAGGCGGTTTCGTTCCCACAAGCTGAAGCATCGGAAAAGCTGCCATCCTCTCTTTGCCGGTAGTAATAACCGGGCACGAGCTGATTGAAGAGGGATTCCTGTGTCGCTCCCGTATGATTGTAGACGACATCCAGGATGACGCCTATGCCGGCATCGTGCAGCGCCTTGACCATGGTTTTGAATTCCCGGATACGGGAAGCGCCATCCGCGGGATCCATGGAATAGGAGCCTTCTGGCACGTTGTAGTTTTGAGGGTCGTACCCCCAGTTGTACTGTGCTTCATCGAGGCGGCTCTCATCTATGGTCCGAAAATCAAAGGAAGGCAGGAGGTGCACATGGGTGATGCCCATTTCTTTGAGGTGGCTGAGCCCGGTGGGTATGCCTTCGGCGGTTTGCGTGCCCTCTTCGGCCAGCCCCAGGAACTTGCCTTTGTGGGTTATCCCCGATCCGGGATGAACAGAAATATCTCTGATGTGCAGTTCGTAAACGATGGCATCAGTTGGCTGCGAAAGTTTAGGGCGCCGGTCATTGCCCCAGCCGTCAGGGTTGGTCGCGGCCAAGTCGATCACCTGTGCCCGCACCCCATTGGTCCCTACTGCTTTGGCATAAGGTGAAGGGGCTTCCTCCAGCCATTCCCCATCGTGCTGTACCTGGAAGGTGTAGTACATGCCAAGCAGGTCTTCTTTGATTTCAGCCAGCCAGGTGCCCTGGACATCCCTCTTCAGGGGGACGGTCCGGTCAGGCCCCCCTTCAGTGGGATGGCTGTAAAGGTGAATGCGTGCATCCGCAGCTGCTGGCGACCACAGGCGGAAGGCAGACCGCTCAGGGGAGTATGCTAAACCGAGGTCATCCCCTTCGTAAACAGGGTAATCTTCGAAGGAGGCGTACTCCGGCGGCGGAGCAGGGCTGTCCTGACAGGAAAAAGCCATAAAGCACAACATTAAAAGGGTGAGGGGAAGCTGAGAATTTTGGCGCATCGGTTTTTTCCCTCAAAATAGCCCTTCATCCTTGATTTGACCTATTTGGGTACAGGGTTTTTTGATAAATCAGCCTCAATGAAGGGCCATTGAAGAAAGCAGGAGCGGCATTCCGCCAATTGCAGCCCGCTTGGCCCAGCCGGGGGTGTCTACAGCAGGCTCTCGTTTGAGGTAAGCGGTTTGCAGTTTTTTCGGCAGTACATGGCTGGCAGCAGAGGCTGTAGCAGGCTCCCAGGCATCCCCTTCCGGCGGGAAGACAAAGGCGGCGGTATCATGCACTATCGTCGTCAGGCGTTCCAGCCAGACGGAGTCTTGGGCCTGCAGGGCGAAAGCCGGAGCGCTGGCATAAGCTGGCCCCATGCGCAAAGCCTGCCCGGCCAAGAGCAGCAGTGCAGCTACAGCAGCGGCCTGCCAAAAGGGCAACTGCACCACGCTAAGGGGCACATTGCGCTTCTGGAAAGCGGAACGGAAAGCAGCCTGTAAGCGGCCCTGCAATTGTGGGGGCGGGGCAGGGGCTTCGGAGAGCTGCTGTGCAGCCAGGATGGTCTCCCGCATCGCTTCGTAAGCGGATCGCCCTCCATGAGATTCCACCAGCTCCATTTCCCGTTCGGTAAGTGCAGGATAAGGCTTTCGAGCCAGCAGTGCTTCTATTTCCGGTGTCATTTTAAGCATAGCAACTTGATTTTCGGTTATCGGAGCACGCTCCGTAGCTGTTGGTTTAGTTTTTGCAGCCCATAGTACAGCCTGGACTTCACGGTGCCTTCCGGGCAGCCTATGATACTGCTGATCTCTTTGATATCCAGCCCTTCTTGGTAGCGCAGCAGGAAAACCTCGCGGTGGCTGGGGCTGAGCGTGCCGACTGCTTTTTCGATATAAGCCCGCTCTACCGGGGCGTCTATTTGTTGGAAAAGCTTTGGGTCGGAGGCAGTGGCTGGCACTTCTTCGGTCAGGGCGCTAGTGCCAGGCTGCCGCCCCATCCGACGGTATTCGTTCTTGATCATATTGGCAGCTACCGCAAAGAACCAAGTGGAGAACTTCCTGCCGGTGTCAAATGCTTCCGGGCGCTCAATCAGCTTCATGAACAAATCTTGGGCGAAGTCGCTGGCTTTCTCGGGGTCTTGCCCCAGCATTCGGTAGAAATAACGGTAGAGCCTGCCGCCGTACCGCTGGTACAACTCGTTAAAAGCGGCTTCCCTGCCTTTTTGAACGGCAGACATCAGCTCCTCGTCCAGCTGTTCGCGGTATGGTTTAAGCGTTTCCGTCATTTATGATCTCTTTGCCTCGTCGGTATGATGTTCAATGCTTAATTAACCTGCCTAGGGAGGGCGTTCAAAAAATCAGCAGGTTTTTTCTGGAAAAAATGAGATAAGGGGCGCTTATCGAAGGCTCATCCGGGAATATCGAAAAATATAAGCCTTTTTCATTCGATTTGTGTTATTTTGTAAGAACGCAAAACTGCTGGGGCGATTGCCCGGCAGCTATCCTATAAATGACGACGGAAAAACTTCCCTGAATAGCATGCAAAAAGATTTAAAAGCCCTGTTTGGGGCCCATCACGGGCTCGATGACCGCAGTATTGATGCCCTCACGCAGGCGCTTGCGCGCGAAAACTTGCCCGGCTTTGACTATATTGAATTCAAGCAGGCCCTAGGCCGCCTTCAAGAGCTTGATATGGATGAGCCTACCGCTCTGCGCTCGGCTTTTGCCACAGCTTCCACCATGGGGCTGACCAAGGAAAAGCTATTGAAAACTGCGGCGCATTATGACAAGGTCCTCAAAAGCGAGCAGGCACAGTTCCAGCAGTCGCTAAACCGGCAGATGGAGCAGCGTGTGCAGGCCAAACAGCAGGAGGTAGAAAAGATGAAGCAGCAGGTGGTCGAGTATCGCCACCAAATCCAAGAGTTCCAGCAGAAAATCCAAAAACTGGAGGAGCGCATTCAGCAGGCACAACATACCATAGACCATGCCGCTGAGCATATCGAAGACGCCAAAACCAGGTTGCTTTCGACTAAAGCTTCTTTCGACCAGGCCCTGCAGAGCATAACCAATGAAATCCAGCGGGACATAGAAAACATCTCCAGCTACCTTTGAGCCTGGCCGCCCCGTTGGAAATACGGCATGGCTCAGGAGTTTGCAGGGATAGCTGGCCAAACGGCCGCATTTTCTAAACCATTACAAGCAAGACCAAACTTATGACTGATACCACTTCCGGCTTCGACCGATCCGAATTCAAGCCCAAATCTTTCTGGAAACGCCCCGAAGGGGTAACCGGTGCCGTCTTTTTGGGCGCCCTCATCCTTGGCGGGGGCTATCTGCTGGCGGTCAATATGGGCGCTATCCTGGCCCTCGTGCAAAATACCCTTTACCTGGCCATCCTCCTGGCAGTGCTGGCGGCCGTCGTCTATATGATACTCGACCCCCGCATGCGCAATTTGGTCTGGTATATGTACAAGAGCATTATGCGCTCCGTTACGGGCATGTTCGTGCAGATCGATCCGATAGGGGTGCTGAAATCCTATGTGGAGGATTTGCAGAGCAACTTGGTGAAAATGCGCAAGCAGATTGGCATACTGCGCGGGCAGATGCGCAAACTGCAGACGCTTACCGAGGAAAACGAACGCACTATAGATGAGCAGATGAAGCTGGCCAGCGCCGCCCGGGAAAAAGGGATGGACAGTCAGGTCGTCTTAGCTACCCGGAAGGCAGCCCGCCTCAAGGAGAGCAATGAAAAATACGGTGCCCTGCTGAATAAAATGGATGTGATGTACCGCATCCTCAAAAAAATGCACCAAAACTCTGAAATCCTGCTGGAAGATACCAAAGACCAGGTCAACCTTAAGGAACAGGAGCGAAAAGCCATCCGTACTTCCCACTCTGCCATGAAGTCTGCCATGGCTGTTATGTCTGGCGATCCAGACAAGCGTGCCATGTTCGATGCGGCTATGGAAGCCATCACGGATGATGTGGCCAACAAAGTAGGGGAGATGGAGCGCTTCATGGAGCTGTCCTCCAACCTTATGAACTCTATCGACCTGCAGCAGGGGGTATTTGAGGACGAGGGCATGAAAATGCTCGAAAAGTGGGAAAAGGAAAGCACGCTCATGCTGATGGAGGGCAAGTCTGGCGCTTCCGATACCCTTGACCTTGATGCCCCGAGGGCTCGCCCAGAGGCTCGGCAGAGCGGGAAATCATCTGGATCTTACGATACCTTTTTTGAGTAGGCCTTAGGCTGAGCCCAATTGAAGCGCCCTGCCCGGATGATCCCAGGCAGGGCGCTTTTGCTTTTAGCCTATTGCATTCAGCCTATTGCACAGCCAATGCGGCATTGATAGTGCCCCAGCCAAAGTTGTTGTCCCGGTTAGGGAAATTGGAAGAGGCCGCTTTGAGGCGGTTCATGACTTGTGTGCGGGACTGCCCAGGGTTGGTCGCCCAGACCAGGGCTGCAATGCCCGCTGTGGTAGCCGTGGCCGCAGAAGAGCCCCCAACATAGGCCGGCTGATCGCCGCTAAGCGCGAGGGTCAGGCTGGTCCGGTCGGTATTGGAAGCCCGCTGCATGACTGCCACAAAGTCGACCTGAGGGCCGTCGTGGCAGGTATTACACCGCTGCGTGAGGTTGTCGCGTATGCCGGTGACCGCCACAGTCTCTGCCATAGTGGCCGGGAAAATGACCCCGTACCAGCTGGTGAAGGTGGTAGAGGTGCCTGCGGCAGAAAAGAGCAGTTTGCCACGGTTGTACGCGTAGCGCACGCCGTCTGCTACGGTACTGCTAAAGAAGACATCACCGATGGACATACTAAATATGCGCACCGCGCCATCGTTGGCCCCGTTGACCAATGCGTCGCGTACGCCCTGTTTTTCGCTTGAGCTATTGATGATCACATCCGTCGTTGCCCGGTAGGCCCTCAGGTCGCAATTGTAAGCTACGCCAAGAGACGAGCCCCCGGAGCTGCGCGGTGCAGCAATCAGGCCTGCCATCTGTGTGCCATGCCCGCAGTCGTCGTCCGGGCCGTCATTCGAAGCCCACCACCACCAGCCGCTGACATGCGTGCCGAGGCGCTGAAGGGTACGGCCTGAAGATTGCCCGCTATTGAAGGCGCCCCCTAGTTTGCTTTGGCTGGGGGAGGTGCCGGTGTCCAAGAGCGCTACTTTGATGCCGCGGCCAGTGCTGCGCGACCAAGCGCCGGGCACATTCATAGTAGGATGGCTAAAGTTCCAGGGGATTTTGGCGTTGGGGCTGACCGTGGTGAAGTCCGCACTGTTTAGATTGGATGCCGCAGAAACCCCGCAGCCGGCATCGCTACGAGACTCCAGGGTGGCTATGCCATAGCCCATGGGCTCGATGTAGCGGACCTCCTCCATGCCGCGCAGCTGCTCAATGATGTGCTGGCTGAAGATCTTGATGTCGATCGTCGGGAGATAGGCTTCTTCAGGGTTGGCGACCAGGTCTTGGGCAGTCACCTTCAGCCCAGGGAACTCCTTGTTGGTCTCCGAGACCACAAAATCGATAAGCCGCTGCCGTACGTCCGACCAAGGCGCTGCCGCCACATCGATTTCATGTATAACCTCGTTGAGGTTTTCGAAGCCTGCGGGCTGATAGCCCAATGACATCATGGAGTCTGAGCGCACGCTTGCGCTCCAGAGCATGCGGTCGGAGGCATCAGACCAGTAAAAGACGGTGTTGGTGCGGTGCAGCGTCTCTTCCACAATCTGGTCCATTTCTGTTTGAGTCATCGGCTCAACCCCTGCCTGCGTCGTAGCAGAGGTGCTGAGCGGTTCTTTGGAACAGCCGAAAGCCAGTACGGCGAGCCCCAGTCCGGATAATGCGTGTCGAAGTGTCATAAGTAGGTAAGTAGCTATTTTGGTTAGTAAAATGCAGGTACAGCCGGTCCAGCCTGAAAAGCTGAAGTGCCCACTTGCTTGGCTTGTTTGATTGCTGGAAAATAAAAGTAAGGGCGGGTTGTAGCCGGGAGAGGAATATTTTGCCGAGGGCTAAAATAGCTATTTTTATTTTATGTGCAAATATTAAAATAGGATATCAGCGCTCATAAGAGCGATGGGCGCAAACCAGATTGCCGCTTTTTGCCTGCCCCCTCCGCAAGGATAGGGGCCTGCCCCTGCCAGTGGGCAGGTGCCGCTATGCTACGGGGCTCGCTGTCCGCTCGGCCCCTCGCCCTACGGGCGTCGGGTCTGGCCTTCGGCCACCCCTGCGCAGCGCTAGGCCAATGCCAGGCTAGTGGTCTGTCAAGTGTTAATTTATGGGTTGAGTGGGAGCGAATTTTGAGGCTAATCAAGGCGGATGTTCCCGCGCATAGCAGCGCTACGCAAGGGGTTGTCCAACGAAGAGTAGCCTCAAAAGTCGCCGCAGGCAACCCCTGGTTTTAGCCTTGACAGACCACTAGAGCCCCAAAAGCATATACGACTGCGGACATTTTAGTTCACGCCCAGAGCGATAGTGTTGGTAAAATTGTGCAACCATTTTAGGGCGCTTCCCGTAAAAAAATCAGCAGATGATTAATTTTGGCGAAAGCCAGTACTTAGAGCGTGTTGGGACTTGAGTAATCGATCTGTCCCGCTAGACAGCGGGACAATTTTTTGATTAGAAGACCAAAATCCCAATACGCGCTTAATTTCCCAGATTCCCACAGGGCGCAAGTGACTACCCGAAAGCACTGCCGTCCTTTACATATTCCAAAACCGAATTACACGTATGAGAAAATTATTCCTCCTGCTCCTGCTCCTGGCAGGCACGCACGCCCTGCAAGCCCAAAACGAAGCCAACAAAAATGCATTTTCCGCCAAGCTGCTGTTCTTGGACTATGGCCGGGCGAATGATGTAGAAGACTTGAAGATCACCAATGGCCTGGAAATTGGCTACTACCGCTCCCTGCTCCCCTGGCTCAATATCGGCATCCCCCTGAAATCGGGCGTGATCAACGTTAATGACGACATCAACAACCGCACCTTCTTTTCTGCTGAAGGGGTGTTGCAGCTACAGCTGCCGGCCGATGATCAGGCCCGCATCATCCCTTACCTTATGGGCGGCGGCGGCATTACCATCGAGCAAGAGCTGGGGCAGAATGTACAGTTCCCCGCCGGTGCCGGCCTCAGCGTTAGGATTGGGGCGCAATCTTACCTTAACCTACAGGGGGAATATCGCATTTCTCAGGAAGAAAACCGCAACAACATACAGCTGGGCGTTGGCTATCTCTACAAGTTCGGCCGTTCGGACCGCGACGGGGATGGGGTTTCTGATGCTATTGATGAGTGCCCGGATCAGGCCGGTGCTGCCGCCACGAACGGCTGCCCGGATACCGACCTCGACGGCATTGCAGATCATGAAGATGAATGCCCTGCCCGCCCGGGCCCGGCTAAGACCAATGGCTGCCCGGACACAGACGAGGATGGCCTGGTCGATTCGGAAGACGATTGCCCGGAGGTGGCTGGCGTAGCTGCGCTGAATGGATGCCCCGATACTGATGAAGATGGGATTGCGGATGATGATGACGATTGCCCGGAAGTGGCTGGCCTCGCAGCACTCAACGGATGCCCGGATACCGATGGGGATGGCATAGCGGATGATGATGACGACTGCCCGGAAGTGGCCGGTGTGCCTAGCGGTAGCGGCTGCCCGGATGAGGATGGAGACGGTATTGCTGATGAAGAGGATGATTGTCCAGAACAGTTTGGCCTGGCTTCCCTTAACGGCTGCCCCGAAGAAGAGGCGGCTGGCACTCCCTCCCCAACCGATTCGGACCGCGATGGCGATGGCATTGCCAATGATCTGGACGCTTGCCCGGATCAGGCCGGGCCAGCTTCGGCAGACGGCTGCCCCGATGGAGACGGTGATGGTTTTGCGGATAGCATTGATATGTGCCCTGGCGTAGCTGGCTTGATTGATGGCTGCCCGGATACCGATGGCGATGGCGTGCACGATGGGCTCGATGCTTGCCCAGATGAGGTGGGCGATGTTTCCAACAGAGGTTGCCCAAAGGTTTCTGCTGCTGATCAGGAAACACTGGATATCGCCATGCGCGCTGTGCAGTTTGAACCGGGAAAGGCTACCCTCTTGGGTGAATCTAGGGAGATACTAGATCAGATCAAAGCCATTATGGACCGCTACCCGGCCTACAAATTGGCGATTTACGGGCACACAGACGATGTAGGCGACAGCCGCTCCAATCAAGTGCTTTCTGAAGAACGGGCGAAGTCTTGCTTCCAGTACCTTGTTAGCATTGGGGCAGACCCCCGCCGGATGTCTTTTGAAGGTTTTGGCGAATCCCAGCCTATCGCCAACAACCGCAGGATAAATGGCCGATTGCTCAACCGGCGGGTGGAGTTCAACTTGTACATCGAATAGCGCACAGTAAAGCGCTAAAGTTAGGCTTGGCCGGGGTGCTGTTTTGGTAGTGGAGCCCTGGCCAGAGGCGCTGATTTGTCCAGCCAACCTTCCGGGCTGTCCTAATCGGGAGCGGAGTGTAAAAGGAAAGGGGGCTGCGGATGATAATCCCGCAGCCCCCTTTAGCATTTGAAAGCAGCTATTGTTTCATCAGCCTGACGGCCTTGCGCTTTCCATCGGCAGACAGGAGGTTGAGGAAATACATGCCAGGCCGGAGGCCGGAAGTAGGTACTTCGAGCCGCTGCGGGCCTGCAGGGAGGCTTCCGAAATCTAAGCGTTTCACGGTTTGCCCTAAAGCGTTGGCCAGTTCGCCCTGAAGCTGAAGGGGCACATCTGTTACAAAGCTGAGGGTAGCAAGGCCCTGAGTAGGGTTGGGGAATAGCTGAAAGTAGGATAGCGGGAGCTCTTCCACACTGGAGATGGGCTCGCCCACAAGCTGGAACCAAAAATCTCCGGGCATATCCCCAGCTGTAACCCGGGTGGCAATGCGGAGTAGATACTCGGTGGGCTCGCCGGGGAAGTTGGGCAGGTTCACTTCCAGGAAGGTATTATTGAAATCTTCCGTCTCTATACAAAAATAAGGCCCCTCTACGGGGTCGGCTTGCGAGCCACAGCCCGTAAACAGGTCTACGATAAATTCAGCGTTTATGGAAGTCTTGTTGAACCGCAGGGTGATGTCGGTATTGTTGCCAGAGTTGAAGCTATACCAAACGTCCCAGAAGTCCCCATCGTCGTTGCATAGGGGGGTAGGGAACTGTGGCTGGCCAGAGGCCAGCTGATTAGTGCCTTCGAAGATGACATCAAAGTTGTCAGCAGCTTCTTGGGTGATGATGAACGCATCAAGCGCATTAGCGCAATTGTCGTTTACAGGAGGCTGTACGGGGTCAATGCGCTTGACGAGGAAAGTCCCCTGCCCGCGGCTGCTCGACGACCACCCGCCAAGGCGGAAAAGGTAGTCTACCCCTTGCTCCACATTGAAAAGCGCCCGTGAAGTGAACCCTCCACAAGGAGTGCCAGCTTCCGAGAACTCATCGTCCCCGCAGCCGACCAAAGCACTGGTGTCCGGAGGGCAGACGCTGCTTTCATAAACGGCAAGGCGGGAGTCAAAGGAAGCCGTATTGCAAGTGGAAAACTCCAAGCCCCCTGTGAAGGTCGCGGTCCAGGAATACCATAGGTCATTATAAACAAACTCTTCCCCCTCTTCAAAGCAGGACTGGGGCACAGCATGCTGTGGCAGCCCAGTGGAAGCCTCGATGTTGTTGAACGCAATCACTACGGAGTCCATTTCGCCTAAATCCAAGGGGATAGCATCTACGCACTCATCGTTGGTTGGGCCGCTGGGCGGTGTGATCTCGGTGATAGAGAAGGTGCCGCTGCCTTCGTCGCCCGGGCTCTCACTGGCCCATCCGCCGATTTGAATGAGGTAGGTTTCGCCTTGAGCAACCTCGAAAGTGGCAATGGAGGTAAAGTTTGCGCACCCTTCGCCCTCGTCGTCTACGCCATCTTCATTGCACGTGACAATATCATCTGGGGAGGGCGGGCAGCTGCTGCCTTCGTAGATGGCTACGTTGGTATCGTAATCAGCTGTACCGCAGGTAGAAAACCGGGCGGTCCCTGTGAAGTCTGCGGTATATATGAACCACACATCATTGTAAAGGGAATCTGAGGTGCTTTCCCCGTCTGGCGGACAAGTAGCCGGATAGGCTCCTGTGGAGCCGGTCGTAGCATCGACAGTGGTGAATTCATGCGTGCCCGAAGTGATGGGCACTGCGCTCTCGCATTCATCGTTGGCTGGTTGTGCGAAAAGGGCAGACTGGGCCAGCAGCACAAGGGCGAAAGTCAACAAATAGGGTAATTTTTTTAGCATAGCGCTTTTTTTCTTGTGAAATAAAGTTTTTCGTCTGTTCAGCCTAAAGTACGAAACTGCCAAAGAAAAAATGGATAATAATGAGGTTTAATTACAGTATGTGTGGTCGTTTTTGATGGTTGCAAGATTAGATTTGAGCGAGCCTACTATTAACAATAGCTTTACTTTTTTATAACAAAAGCCTCACGATGAATTGACCCTCACTTAACAGCCCGTGGTGATCTTTGACGGCATAAGCCAAAATTCGATCACTAAATCTTTTCCAACATGAAAAAAGCAGTACTATCTCTGCTCTTTTGTGGTTTCTGTGCCGTCGCAGTTCAGGCACAACAGACAATCTTCTCAGAGGAGATTGACATCCCTGCAGGTTATATCACGGACGAAGTGCTGATGCCGCCTTCCCCGCTTTCCATGCAGGTTCTTTTTGTAGGAGGTGTAGACCTGGTTCAGACTACCCCCACTTACGGTTACGAGGCGGGCATTGCTTACGCCAAGGAATGGCACGACTTCATCGGCTTTACCCCTGATGAGACGGGCGAATCCCTGGGCTGGGTTTCTGTCAACCACGAGATGATTTACCAGGACAACCGCATCGGCGACGGTGGCGGCATGACGGTTTTCCGCGTTGAGCGCGACCCCATCACAGGGCTGCTCAATGTGGTAGACCAAGAACTGGAAGACGGCCGCGCTGGCAAGTTTTTCAACGTCGATTTTGTGAACACAGTAGGGGAGACCGGCATGAACTGTGGCGGCATCACTTCTGTGGTGGATGGCCGCATCTGGACCGCTGAGGAGTGGTTCCGGAGCAACAACGGCTCTATCTACAACGGCGGCTTTTCTGGCACCGCTGGCTCTGGGGCTTACCCGAAATCTCCGGGGGGCGCTGAAAACCAAGGCGTGCGCGATACTTCCAACTACCTGATCTCTTCTGACATTGAAGGGTTTGACGGGCTGGAAGTCAAGAAGTTTGAAAACTTCAACTGGATGGTCGAGATCGACCCACGCCAGGCAAAAGCCATCCGTAAGCAGTACAACTTCGGCCGTCAGGGCTTTGAAGGGGGAGCGGTATCTTTGGACAACAAGACCATCTACCTTGGTGTAGATGCGACGCCTGCTTTCTGGTGCAAATTCGTAGCCGACGAGCCGGGCGATTTTACCCAGGGCAAGCTGTATGTCTACAAGCACGACTTGCCTGAAAAGTGGGTGGAAGTGGACAATACCGACCCTCAGAAAATGCTGAACTTTGCAGATGAAGCTGTCGCTGCCCAAGGCACCATGTACAACCGGGTAGAGTGGGTGGCCATCGATCCTGCAACAGGCAAAATCTTCTGGACAGAAACGGGCCGCGATAAGCCGGGCAGCCGTTGGGCAGATGAGAACGCAGCAGGCGCGGTACACGATCCTTACCACATGGAGCGTGCTATAGGCAAAGGCCTCGACAGCCCTAACAGCAGCGATTATCCAGACTACTACGGCCGGGTATGGGTTTATGACCCTGCTATCGACTCCAACTACGTTTGGATCGAAGGTGGCCCTGAGTGGGACGAGGAGACAAGCCCTTCTGAAGCGGATTACTTCAGCAAGCACCTCTCCAACCCTGATGGCCTGAACGTCATGACCATCGACGGGCAGTCTTTCCTCGTGATCTGTGAAGACCTCAATGGCCGTTCTTACGGGCGTGTGCCTGCCGGTGTAGCCAACAGCACCTGTGAGCTTTGGCTGCTCGACCTGAGCATTGACAACCCATCTGTAGATGACCTGATCCGCATCTCTGCCGTACCGCGCGGTGCGGAAGTGACTGGCGCCCAGCCAACTTCAGACGGCAAGTCGCTGCTGGTCAACTCTCAGCACCCCAGCTCTGCCAACCCCTTCCCATTCAACCACTCGCTGACTTACGCCATACATGGTTTTGATCAGGTGACCCTGACCAACCTGCAGGAGCCTGAGTTCGGAGAGGTGGAAGGCTTGCAGATCTTCCCTAACCCAACTACGCGCAAGGTGTTCTTGAGCAAAGCCAGCGACCTGGCCATCTACGATGCCAACGGGCAGCGCCTGAAGGTATTCCGCAATACCAGCGAGGTGGATGTGTCCAACCTGCCTGCTGGCGCATACTTCCTGCAGACTGCAGAGGGCGAAACGAAAAAGCTGATTGTAGAATAGGCCATCCTTGCTGAAATCTACCGCCAACTGCTGAAAGGGTTGGCCACAATCAAAAGCGATTGCACGGGCAGCACCTCTTCGGGGTGCTGCCCTTTCCCCTAGGCGTAAGCCAAAACCGCGCAGGCGGTTATGCTTTTGGGGCTCTAGTGGTCTGTCAAGGCTAAAACCAGGGGTTGCCTGCGGCGGCTTTTGAGGCTACTCTTCGTTGGACAACCCCTTACGTAGCGCTGCTATGCGCGGGAACATCCGCCTTGATTAGCCTCAAAATTCGCTCCCGCTCAACCCATGAATTAACACTTGACAGACCACTAGCCTGGCATTGGCCTAGCGCTGCGAAGGGGTTTAAGCCCGATAGGGCCGAGCGGACAGCGAGCCCCGTAGCATAGCGGCACCTGCCCGATGGCAGGGGCAGGCCCCTATCCTTGCGGAGGGGGCAGGAAAAAAAGACAAACTGGTTTACGCCCTTTCCCTTGGCTTTCCGTCCGCTGCTTTTGTAAACCATAATACCAATGACCATGAAGGCTACACTTTCCGGAATCCTATACTTATCCATCTTATTATTGGCTGTCCATTTGTCTGGGTTTGTACAGCCCCGGCAGTACACTGCGGCAGAAGCCCTGCGGCAGGTCAAGGCGCAGTTTCAAGAGCAGATGGCTGCCCTCCAGCAGCGTGCTGAAGCTTACGAGCGGGCCGCCCAGGCCTTTCAAGAGGGGAGCCTCAGCCTGAGCGATCTGCAGCAAGCTCACCTGTCTGCCCGAAAAGCATTTAAAACCATTGAGCTGCTTTTAGAGTACCACGACCGGGAAGCAGTCAAGAAATACCTCAACGGCCCTCCATTGCTGAGCGTAGAGCCCAAGGTGCCCGAGGTGAACATCATCGAGCCGGTCGGCTTGCAGGTTTTGGACGAGCTGGTATTTGGCAATAGCCCACAGGCTGAAGCTGCCGAAATAGCACGGCTGGCTGTTGCTTTCCGAAAGGAAGTGGGCCATGTGAAGGCCTATCTTTGGAATGCCCCCCTACAGCACCGGTTCGTGTTTGAGGCTTACCGCTT
Source organism: Phaeodactylibacter luteus (assembly GCF_007993045.1). Classification (GTDB taxonomy): domain Bacteria; phylum Bacteroidota; class Bacteroidia; order Chitinophagales; family Saprospiraceae; genus Phaeodactylibacter; species Phaeodactylibacter luteus. The sequence continues at coordinate 6,807 of NZ_VOOR01000068.1, read as the reverse complement.
AGAGCTGATCCGCATTTTCTCCCTTGGGCTGACCGGTTTTGATACGCCGGGCTCAGGCGCTGCCCTGCCGGAGGCGGCCGTGGCCCTGGCCGGTGCCAACCAAGCCCTTATGGCCTATCTGCCACTGTTGGAAGCACAAGACGCAGCCCTGGCACAGGAGCTGCGCATGCTTATGGCCGATGCGGCTCACCATTTGCAGCAGGCCGATGATTTTGGGTCCTTCAGCAGGCTGGAAATGCTGAAGCAGTACATCAACCCGCTGTTCCGCCTGGCCCTTGAAGCGCAGGAAGCCCTTGAAGTAGAATTGCTGGACGAGGTATCCGACCGGCCGAGCGCCCTGAATTTCCGGTCGGCCAATATCTTTGCCAACGGCGTCCTCAATGCCAGCTACTACGCCAATATGGACAACCGGGCGCTCACCGATAAGCGGGCAGCGCTTGGTAAACTGCTATTCTTTGACCCCATCTTATCTCACAATAACGAGCGCTCCTGCGCATCCTGCCATCAGCCCGGAAAAGCCTTCTCCGACGGCTTGCCCAAAAGCTTGGCCCTGAATGGGGAGGGCTTCATTCAGCGCAATGCGCCGGGCCTGATCAATAGTGTGTACGCAGAGCATTATTTTTATGACTTGCGGGAGCCCAACCTGGAGCGGCAGGTCAAGCATGTAGTGCGCGACAGCCGGGAGTTCAATACGGATTTCCTGGAGATCATCGAGAAACTGGGGCAGAGCCACGAATACCGGCAGCTTTTTGCGGAAGCCTATGCCGGCCAGCCACAGTACGTGCTGTCCAAATGGTCTATCTCCAATGCTTTGGCCGCTTATGTATCCAGTTTGGCTTCCTTCGATAGCCCCTTCGATCAGTATGTGCGCGGCGAAAGGGAAGATCTTGAGGAAGCCGCCAAGCGGGGCTTTGACCTCTTTATGGGAAAGGCGAACTGCGGCACCTGCCACTTTGCGCCTGCCTTCAATGGCACGGTCCCGCCCTATTTTCAGGAGAGCGAATCGGAAGTGCTCGGTGTCCCCAAAGCTGCAACAGGCCCCGACAGCCTTGTTTTGGACCCTGACCTAGGCCGGTTCGCCAGCTATAAGCCTATTGATCAGGCGCCGTTTTATAGGCATTCCTTTAAAACGGCAACAGTGCGCAATGCCGCTCTGACAGCCCCTTATATGCACAATGGGGTGTATGCTTCCCTGGAAGAGGTCGTCCGCTTTTACAACCTCGGCGGAGGGGCAGGCATGGGCATAACCGTACCTTATCAGACCCTGCCGGATACCCCCCTGGGGTTGACCGAAAGAGAAATTAGCGACTTGGTGGCCTTTATGGAGAGCCTGACCGATACGGCAGGGCTCACTAGCGTGCCTCAGCGGTTGCCGGCGTTCGAAGAGCGGCCAGAGTGGGACAACCGCCCGATTGGAGGGGCGTATTGAGCAGCAATGCCCTATACGCGCGCCGACCGCTGCCTTAAGATGTGGTCGGCGACGGTGAGCGCAGCCATCGCTTCGACAATAGGCACGGCCCTTGGCACTACACAGGGGTCGTGCCTGCCTTTGCCCTCTACCGTGACCGCTTCCCCGGCCTCGTTGACGGAAGCTTGGGGGGGCACGATGGTCGCCACCGGTTTGAACGCGGCGCGGAAGTAGATGTCCATGCCATTGGAAATACCGCCCTGAATGCCGCCCGAGTGATTGGTTGTAGTCACAATTTGCCCATCTTGGTTTTGAAAAGCATCGTTGTGCTCACTGCCCCGCATGCTCACCCCCTCGAAACCAGAGCCATACTCAAAGCCTTTGCAAGCGTTGATGCTCAGCATAGCTTTGCCCAAATCGGCGTGCAGCTTATCGAATGCGGGCTCGCCCAAGCCTGCCGGGCAGCCTGTTATAACGGCACTTACCACTCCGCCTACCGTATCTCCAGCTTTGCGCACTTCCTTGATGAAGCGCTCCATTTTTGCAGCCATGCCCATGTCTGGGCAGCGGACCGGGTTGTCCTCTGTTTTGGAAAGGTCCACATCCTGATAAGAGCCGGGCAGCGACAGGTGGCCTACCTGGCTGACGTAGGCCCGCACTTCAATGCCGTAAGATTTGAGGAACAGCTTGGCCAGGGCTCCGCCGGCCACGCGGGCTGCCGTTTCTCGGGCAGAAGAGCGGCCGCCGCCCCGGTAATCTCGCGTGCCCCACTTGGCGTGGTAGGTGTAGTCGGCGTGGGAAGGCCGGAATTTGTCAGCGATATGGCTGTAGTCCTTCGAGCGGGCGTCTGCATTGAAAATGGCCATGCCGATGGGCGAGCCCGTGGTTTGGCCTTCAAAAATGCCCGAGAAAAATTCGACCTGATCGGCTTCTTTGCGCTGCGTCACAATCTTGGACTGCCCAGGGCGGCGGCGGGCCAGCTCAGCTTGCACAAAAGCTTCATCTACAGGCAGCCCGGCCGGGCAGCCGTCTACCACGAGCCCGATCGCCCGGCCATGAGATTCGCCAAAAGTCGTAATTCGGAATAATTGCCCAAAGGTGTTCCCAGCCACAATACGGTTGTTTAATGTGATAATATGCCGGATGCTTCCAGCTGGCAGCAAAATTATACCCGCAGCGTTGATTTTGTTAATTTTCGGCCTGTAAAATGACAGCAGACTTACAATGCCCAAGCCCTAAACGGCCATAAGCCCTGCCGCGCTGTAAATAGCCTTTCCCTAAACCTGGCGGGAACTTGGCTGTTATCTTTGAAGTTATCTGCACACCCCAGGAGATGGCCCCGGCTGCCCTGATGGGGAATTTTGGTGTAAAATCAACACATGCAACTGTTACCGAACGATTTATACGAGAAGCTTGAGTTTGATAAGGTGCTCCAATTGTTGGAGCGGGAGTGTTTGGGGGAGCCTGGGCGGCAATTGGCCAGGGAGGCCCGCCCCACAAGCCGGATGTCTCAAATTGAAGTGAGCCTGGCCGAAGCCCAAGAGTATAAGTATGCCTATGAGCACAACGATTATTTCCCCATACGGGCTTACGAAGCCATAGACGAAGAGCTCGATATGCTCCGCGTAGAAGGCTATGTGCTCGCGGTGGAAGGCCTGCGCAGCATCAACACCATACTACTGCAAGCCAGGGATATCTTCCGCTTTTTCAATGCCCGCCGCCGGGAAGCCTACCCCAATATGTACCGCATCTTGCGCGATCTGTCTTTCAATGATGAGCTCAACAAGGCCATAGAGGCGGTCATTGATGAGGAAGGCAATATCCGCCCCGATGCTTCCCCCGAGCTGATGCGCATCCGGCGTATGCTGGGCTCTAAGCAGAAAGAGCTGGAGCAGAAGTTCCGCGTCATCATCAATCAGTACCGCTCCAAAGGCTGGCTGACAGACAGCGTGGAGTCTTTCCGCAACGGCCGGCGGGTGCTCAGCGTGCCATCGGAGCACAAACGCTCCATCCGAGGCATCATCCACGATGAATCCACCACAGGCAAAACGGCTTTCATAGAGCCCGAGGGCATTATCGACATCAACAACGATATCTTCGACCTGGAAACGGAAGAGCGGAGGGAAGTTTACCGGATACTGCGGGAGCTCAGCGCACAGCTGCGCCCTTACCGTGAGGATATCCGGCACTATCAGGAGCTGATCGTCCGCTTCGATCTGGTGCAAGCAAAGGCGCGGCTTGGCATTCAAATGGATGCCGTGAAGCCCAAGCTCTTCCAACACCCGCATTTCGCCATCAAACAAGGGCGGCACCCCTTGCTGTACCTGAAGAACAAACGCTTGGACAAAGCCACCATCCCCTTTGATTTTACCCTCTTCAAGGGCAACCGCATGCTCATGCTCAGCGGCCCCAACGCCGGCGGCAAATCCATCACCCTGAAGTCTGTAGGCCTGATGCAGCTCATGCTGCAGTCCGGGCTGCTCATCCCGGCCGATGGGGAAACTGAAATGGGCATCTTCGAGGAGATCTTTGCGGATATAGGCGATCAGCAATCCTTGGAAGACGACCTGAGCACCTACAGCTCTCATTTGCAGAATATGCGCAACTTCTTGGAGCAGTCAGGAGAGAAGTCCCTAGTGCTGATTGACGAGTTCGGCTCTGGCACCGACCCCAAAATAGGCGGGGCCATCGCTGAGTCTATCCTCAAAGAGCTCAATGAGAAAAAAGTATATGGGGTCATTACCACCCACTATTCCAACTTGAAAATTTTTGCCTTCAAAACACAGGGGATCGTCAATGCGTCCATGAATTTTGACAAAGACACCCTTTCGCCTACCTACGAGCTGCAGGTAGGGCGGCCCGGCAGTTCCTACGCTTTCGAGATCGCTCAGAAAAGCGGGCTGAGCAAGCGGGTGCTCAATTATGCGAAACACCGTACCGGCAAAAACGAAAAAGCCGTCGATCAGCTCCTCGTTGAGCTGCAGCAGGAAAAGCAGGAGGCTGAGGAAAAACTGGCTGCGCTCCGGGACAAACAGGCCAAGCTCGATAGGCTCATCCAAAATTATGAGCAGCTGCACAAAGACTTGGAATACCGCCGGAAAAAAGTCAAACTCGAAGCCAAAGAACAGGCTTTGCAGCAGACCGCCCGCGAAAACCGCGATATGGAGCGCCTCATCCGGGAAATCAAAGAGCAGCAAAACCTGGAGAAAGCCAAAGCCCTTTCTGTACAGGTCAAGCAGGAGCGCGCACAGCTCTCCGAACAAGTGACAGACCTGCGGGAAAAAATCTACTACCAGCCTACCGTCAAAGACAAGAAAAAGGAAGAGATCAAGGTGGGGGATTTTGTGAAAATGAAAACCGGAGGGGCCACCGGCACCGTAGAGGCCATAGAAAAGAAAAAAGCCGTGGTCACCATGGGGCAGATGCGGATGACCATCAAGCTCCGTGATCTGCAGCACGCCAATGCCCCCCTCGATGTGCAGAACGGCCGCAGTGTGCAGTCGGATACGGCTTCCACCCCGGCCGGCTTCAATTCCAAGCTCGATATCCGCGGCATGCGCTACGAGGAAGCCCTCAAAGTCGTGGAGGATTTTGTAGACCGCGCCCTCATCGCCAACGCCGGGCACCTGAAAATCCTCCACGGCAAAGGCTCCGGTGCCCTGCGCGAGGCGGTCCGGCGAAAGCTGCGGGAGTACAAGCAGGAAATGGAGATCAGCCACCCTCCCCAAGAAATGGGCGGGGACGGCGTGACCTTGATCGAGCTGCACTAAGCGCCCTGTTTTTTACCAACCGACCGAAGCAAGCCTATGGCAGAGGACAACTCCATCAGCATCAATAAATACATCAGCAGTACAGGCGTATGCTCCCGTAGAGAGGCCGACCGTTGGCTGGAGGCAGGCCGGGTGAAGATCAACGGGCAACCGGCTCAGAAAGGCAACCGCGTATTGCCAGGCGACAAAGTGCTGATAGATGGCAAGCCGCTGCGGAGCGCGCCCCGGGAAGTCTACATCGCACTGCATAAGCCGCCGGGCATCACGAGCACCACCGACCGCCGCGACCGCGACAACATCATCGACTTTGTGGGCCACCCACAGCGCATCTTCCCCATTGGGCGCTTAGATAAAGCCTCCTCCGGGCTCATCCTGCTGACCAACGACGGGGATATTGTCAACCAGATCTTGCGCGAAGAGCATGGGCACGAAAAAGAGTACGTCGTCACCGTAGACCGGCCTATCACAAAGGGTTTTTTGGTGAAAATGAGCCAAGGGGTACCCATTTTAGGCACCGTCACCAAGCCCTGCACCATCCACAAAGAAGCACAGAACCGGTTCCGCATCATCCTTACCCAAGGGCTCAACCGGCAGATCCGCAGGATGTGCGAAGCCCTTGGCTACCAAGTCCTGACCCTCAAGCGCACCCGCATCATGAACCTCCACCTGGGCAAGCTGAAGCCCGGGCATTGGCGCGACCTCACCCCACAGGAGCTCAAAGCGCTAAAGGGGCAGCTCTGACTACTGTACTGCACACAGAGCAGCATAGGGCAGGGCAGGGCATTGTATTTTTGGGGGCTGCCCCCGCCTAAGGGCGTGTGCCGCTACGCTCCGGGGCTCGCTGTCCGCTCGGCCCTATCGGGCTTGCCACCCCTGCGCATCGCTAGCCCGGCGCCAGCCAAATGCTCCACCGAGCGCCTCATTGGCCTACAGATGGGCTTGCTCAGCCTCTGAAATGGCGGAGCACAGCAGCGGGGAGCACCTGCTGCAACGTGCCAGCACTGTCCTCTGCTTCGATGAAGGACCATGTGCCCGCCCCTTCCGGGGAGACCGCTAACAGGCTTTTGTTCAGTTTGATGGTAAAGGTATGGCTCTTAGGGTCGTGCTCCACCATGTCCAGCCCATACTGAGCCTCCAGGTTGCCCTTCATCATGCCGGTCATCTCCGGCGTCTGCATGGCTTCAGAGGTGAACTGCAAGCTCATCCGCCCGATATAGTCTACTTTGGCAAATGCTTCCCCCTCGTAGCGGAACACCTCGCTGATGGCCTGCGCTTTGAAGTCTTGCATGTTGAAGACCATGCCATTGCCCTCCATATCCTCAAACATCTGAATCATATCCGCTTTTGGGACGAGCTCAAAGAGGGGAGGGTAGAGCAGGTCGGTGACAGCCGCCCAGTCTTTGGATTCTGTCGCTTCAAAATAAGCTTGCAGCTGTTCGCGGATCTGCTGCTCTGCCTGCGCATGCAGGCCTGCGCTAAAAAGTGCCATGCCCAATAGGGCAGCGAAGAAAGTTCTCATAAAGTAGGGCTTTTTTGGGTCCAAAAGGCGGTAGCGCTCCTACGCTTTGTAGCGCTGCTGCCAGGTTTAAATGTACTCCAACCTCTGGGCGCAAACCCAAATGCCGCATT
>NZ_VOOR01000067.1 GCF_007993045.1 Phaeodactylibacter luteus | reverse complement strand
GGCCAAACGCGTGAAAAAAGAAGAAGCGTTGTCATTCGCAGGGTTATCGTCTGTCGTGCCATTCGGCGAGCTGACCCAGGCCTCAAAGGTATGCCCACCTATACCGAAAGCTACCACTGGCAGGCTGACCGATGTAGCAGCTCCTTGGCTCAGGTTGCCCGACCAAGCATAAGTATTGACCACCCCTTCGTCTATCTGATAATTGATGGTGACTTGTTGCAAGGGTTGCGCCCCCACATTTTGTAAGGTGACCCTGGGCGAAAGGGAGCCCGAGCAATAAGCCCCATTAGGGACAACAACTCCGGTCAGGGCAGCATCGTTGACAGGGCCATCCCCGCAAGAGGACAAGCAAAAAGCATTGTACACCTTATCACGGATCAAGTCGCCCGGCTGCTGGCCAAAGCCCCCGCCGTTGGCGGGATTTAGAGAAATGCCCACCCCACTGGTAATGTGGCAGTAGCTCATAACGGTGCCTACATCTGGAAGGGGAGTATTGCAGCTGTAATTGGCGCCACAGGTAGAAGCTTCTTCATAGCCAGAAGCATAGCCGCAGCAATCTAAGGGCGTATTGTTGCCATTCCAGACACAGGCATGAGTATGCCGGGAACCCAAGTTGTGCCCAATTTCATGTGCCAGCACATTGACCGTCCAGCTATAAGCAGGCACAGCATTGTAAGAGAGGTTGATATCGCTATAGCCAACCGAATAGAACCCGTTGCAAAGCACATCAAGGTATGCGATGCCGCCGCTGCCCTGTGTACCGACCAAGTGGGCCAGGTCTCCGTTGAAATCGCCCCCAAGCTCATCCCTGAACTGTACCAAGAAGTTGGAAGTAGATGGGCCGTTGTAGGGGTCTGCCACATCCCAGGCTACCAGCTCGCTGATCTGCAGATTGACCGACTCGTTGGCATAGACGGCAGCGACCTGGCTAAAAGCCCCCGCCACGTAGTCCATAGCCTGGCTGGGCCCGCCTTTGGCCTGTACAAGGCTGTTGTCAATCTCGACATACATACCTACACAGTTGTCAGGATTAGCCATGCGCTGCTGCCCTACCTGAGGCCTGGAGCCAATAAAGTGCTCTTCATCATCGACCATGCAATCAAAATCTGGAGCGAACCGCATGTCTGCCTCAGCAAATAGGGCGTGTACCCCTTCCCCTCTGCCTTCCAGTGCTCCGAGGGTATAATTTCCCCCTTCCAAGCTCAACAGCCCCATGACTTCTTCGGTATTCAAAGCGAGTGCTGCCAGAGATCCAGGCCTGCCTTCCACACCTCCCCAATAGTAGACACCGGGCGTCCAGCCCGACTCTTCCCCACGCTCCTGACTGCCCAAGCGGGCTAGGAAGCCTGGCCGTAGCACATCGGCGCGGTACAGCAAAAGGGTAAGCGTTTTCCCTCCCGGGGCCGGGAGTTTCAGCTTCAGCACATCGGGCCGGCTGCTGCGCAGCTGTTCCAAAACGGGGGCCGACAACTTCATAAGCCCGGCATCCGAGAGCGCCGCAGATACCCCCATCTTTTCAACGGTCTCCCCCGGAAGTGGCTGCACGAGCGGGCTAAAAGGTGCTGCCTTCAAAGCAGGTTGGTACTGCAAAAGCTGGGCCTGAATAGGGGTAGTTTTTTGAGCAAACAAGTGTGGGCTATACCATGCGCACATCATGTACAGAGACAACCACAGAGTCAACGTTTTCATTCGCTTCGCATTTTGCCAGAGCAGCGCTCTGTTTTCATTATTAGGTCAGAGTTTTGAAATCCAATACAGCTCTCGCAGCATGTGCAGGGGCAGATGGTGTTGACAGGATGTGCTTGTTGTTATCGTGTGGGCTTTTAAGCGGTAAAAGCTAGCAGTTTTGAAATGCTAGGGTTGGGAGGATAAAGCATTCCGCTTAAAGTGGCCTTGCATTAGGGCAAGGCAAGTCTATGATTACATCAAATACGAAGATAATATATTTATCAGGAGCATTCCGAATCTCTTCTGGGATTTATAGCATTATTGCTGGCAGGCGATTACTGGGCGCGAACCAAAACATTCTAGGTTTTCAAACATTATCGGCACTACGATGGCACCGGCCTAGCGCTGCGAAGGGGCGGCAGGCCTGATAAGGCCGAGCGGGCAGCGAGCCCCGGAGCATAGCGGCACCTGCCATCGGGCAGGGGCAGGCCCCTATGCTTGCGGAGGGAGCAGGCCCCATCAAAAAAACGGCAATCTGGATTGTGCCCCTATTGTTTAACTTTGTAGGATACCCCTTAGCCTTTGCAAGACCGTACAACCAGAAACGAGATATGAACAAGAACATTACACTTACCTTTCTCATTGCTTTGGCGCTGCCTGCTTTTTTGCGGGCACAGATTGACCGCATAGAGCCGCCTCACTGGTGGGCAGGCATGAACAGCCCTTCCCTTCAGCTGCTCGTACAAGGCGATGGCATTGGCCAGGCTCAGCCGGCGGTCAGCCATCCTGGCATCACTATTGAGCGTGTCAATCAGGCTCACAGCCCCAATTACCTTTTCATTGACTTGCGCATTGCACCGACGGCCAGGGCAGGGACTTTCGACATTACCTTTAAAAAGGAAGGGGCGGCTGTTGCTACAGCTTCTTACGAGCTGAAAGCACGGGAGCGCTCGGGAGAAAGTTTTATCGGCTTCTCCTCCAAAGATGTCATACAGCTGATCACCCCAGACCGGTTTGCTAACGGCGACCCCAGCAACGACAGTGTAGCGGGGCTGGCAGAGCAGGGTACTGACCGCAATGCCCCTTTTGCACGGCACGGGGGCGATATCCAGGGCATCATCAATAGCCTGGATTATCTGCAAGAGATGGGCTACACGGCTATTTGGCCCAGCCCCCTGCTCGAGAACGACATGCCCCGCTGGTCTTATCATGGCTATGCCATTACCGACTATTATAAAGTGGACCCCCGTTTTGGCACCATGCAGGATTACCGCCGGCTGGCAGACGAAGCCCGCAGCCGGGGCATAAAAATCATCTTTGACGGCGTGGTGAACCACTGCGGTTCTGGCCATTGGTGGATGGAAGACCTGCCCTTCGACGACTGGCTCAATTTTCAGGGGTCAGAAGAAGCGGTAGTGACCAACCACCGCCGGACAGTCAACCAGGACCCATATGCCGCTGCTGCCGACCGGGCAGTAATGACTGGCGGCTGGTTTGTGCCCACTATGCCAGACTTGAATCAGCGCAACCCCTTCTTGGCTACCTATCTCATTCAGAACAGCATCTGGTGGGTAGAAACCCTCGGGCTAGGGGGCATCCGCCAAGATACCTACCCCTACCCCGATAAAGACTTCCTGACCGACTGGACTTGCTCCATCATGCAGGAGTACCCCAATTTTAATATCGTTGGGGAAGAATGGACGACCAACCCCCTGCTTGTAGCCTACTGGCAGGAAGGCAAGGAGAACCCCGACGGCTATGCCTCCTGCCTGCCCAGCACTATGGATTTCCCCATGCAGGAAAAACTCGCCTCAGCCCTGACCGGAGACGATGCGCAGTGGGAACAGGGGCTGATGCAGCTCTATACTGGCCTGGCCAACGACTTTGTCTACGCCAACCCCCACAACCTCCTTATTTTTGGTGACAACCATGACATGGACCGGCTTGCTACGCAGCTCAAGGGCGACCCACAGCTGGTCAAAATGGCGCTCGCCTGGCTGCTGACCACCCGTGGCATACCGCAAATCTACTATGGTACAGAAGCCCTACTGAACAACGATGGCTTCCCTGGCGATCATGGCGTCATCCGTGCCGACCTCCCAGGAGGATGGGAGGGCGATGAAGTCAGCGTTTTATCTGGCAAAGGGCTTTCTAAGGATCAGCAGGAGGTCCAAGCCTTCCTCCGCAAGCTCCTTAATTGGCGAAAAGGCGCTAGCGCCATCCACCATGGAAAAACCCTGCACTTTGCCCCCGTAGACGGCATCTACACCTATTTCAGGTACGATGGCTCCCAGACCGTGATGACGGTCATCAACAAGCAGCCCAGCCCTGCTGTGCTCGGCCTCAGCCGCTTCCAAGAAATCCTACCGGGCAGAGCTCAAGCCAGGGATGTCATTACCGGGGAAGCCGTACTTTTGGAGGGCGAACTTCAACTGCCAGCCCGCTCTGTACTTGTGTTGGAGCTGGATTAAGCGATGTAATGTTGGCATCCAATAAGCACTAAGAAACGGGCAGGGGCGCTTTCCCTTTAGGAAGTGCAGCCCCTGCCCCGATTCTCCCTTTTTAAAGAAACTTTAACCTCTGCCCCCTTGTTGTTCGGTCAATAATCGGCGAGTTTTGCCCGTTAGATGATGGATAGTAATAACCTGAACAATAGACTTGATGCTTCGGGGATTATTGCAGGGCTTAGTTGGCGCTTTCCTGCCTATGCCGTGCCTTCATTAAGCCAGCGCATGGTTGAATACAGCTCATTTTTCACGCTGCACTAGCCCGGCGCATCAAATCTAAAACCTCTTTTGCATGAAGCGCATTCTGCTTTTCGGTTTCCTTTTGATCAGCCTGCAAATGGCTTCCGCCCAAAACAATATGGTCACCTCTGCGGAAGATTCCGACCCTAAGGCTAAGGCTATCCTGGATCAGATCCGCAGCCGTTTTTCCAGCTACAAGTCACTGAGCGCAGATTTCGCCCTAGACATCACCTTCCCGGAGCAGCCCACAGAAACGCAGCGCGGGTATATGGCCAAGCAAGGTGATAAATTTAAAATGGCGATGGCCAGTCAGACCGTGATTTCAGATGGCCAGACACTGTGGATGATTTTTGACCACAATAAAGAGGTGCAGATCAATGACATGCCTGAAGAGACTGATATGGGCGGCATGATTTTGTCGCCGGAATCGCTGCTGAATTTTTACGAAAACGGTGATTTTGCCTACTACATCACCAATGAGTACAACGATGGCAAGCGGACCGTGCAGCAGATCGAGTTCAAACCCCTCGATAGCAGCATGGAGTACACCAAGCTCCGCATGAATATCAACAAAGCGACCAAGGATGTCATCAGTGTAGAAGCCTTTGGACGGGACGGCTCCCGGTACAAACTGAGCCTCAACAAGCTGACTCCCAACCCTTCGCTCCCGGCCAGCGATTTCACCTTTGACAAGGCCGATTACCCTGGCTACTATATCGAGGATTTACGGATGTAGCCCAAAGAATTTAATTCGCATAGTTGATTGAGGAGGGCACAGCATAGCGCTGTGCCTTTTTTTTGGCAGCGGATAGCTTTGGTATATGGCCAAAGTCTGCTCGTTCTGCGCTACATTTGTAGCAGCACAGCAGGGGACGGGCTAAAAAAAGGTGTTTTTCTGCCAGCTGCCCCTTCCCCCTTTGCCTTTCCAAAAACAACTCAGACATGGGACTGAAGTCGAAGCTCATCAAGCCATTTGCCAAGAAGATTGCACGAGATATTGACCGATGGTCTGCCGATGCGGTAGGCGCACAGCGGGAAGTGTATCAAAAACTGATGAGCAAAGGGCAGCGCACCGCTTTTGGGAAAGACCACAGCCTTAAAGCAGAGCTCCCCTACGAAGCCTTCCGCGATCAGGTACCGGTACGCGACTACGAAGCTCTGAAGCCCTATGTGGAGCGCATCAAACAAGGAGAAAAGGATGTGCTCTGGCCTGGGCTGCCCAAGTACTTCGCTAAAACCTCCGGCACGACCTCCGGCGTCAAGTATATCCCGCTGACCAAAGACAGCATGCCCAACCATTTTGGCACCGCACGCAATGCCCTCTTTAATTATTATGCCAGGACAGGCAAAGGCCATTGGCTGGATGGGAAAATGATTTTCCTTTCGGGGAGCCCTGAGCTGGAACAGGCTGGGCAGATCCCTACTGGGCGGCTCTCGGGCATTGTCAACCATGAAGTGCCCTCTTGGCTGCGCACCAACCAACTGCCTACTTATAAGACCAACTGCATAGAGGATTGGGAAGAGAAGCTGGAGCGGATTATAGATGAAACGGCTAAGGCCGACATGAGGCTCATCAGCGGCATTCCCCCTTGGGTGCAAATGTACTACGAGCGGCTGTTGGAGCGCACAGGCAAGAAGACCGTAAAAGAAGTCTTCCCCAACTTCAGTATGTTCGTTTATGGGGGAGTCAACTTCGAGCCTTACCGGGGAGCCCTGGAAAAGCTCGTTGGGCAACGGCTGGACAGCCTGGAGACCTACCCTGCCTCGGAAGGCTTTATCGCTTTCCAAGATGACCACACGCAGCCAGGGCTGCTGCTCAACGCCTACTCCGGCATTTTCTTTGAATTCATCCCACTGGAAGACATACATTCCGATGCGCCCCGCCGCCTTTGGCTGAACGAAGTGGAAGTAGGGGTCAACTACGCTCTCATCATCAACAACAATGCCGGGCTGTGGGGCTATAATATTGGGGATACCGTGCAGTTTGTCTCCAAAGCCCCCTACCGGCTCGTCGTATCCGGGCGGGTAAAGCACTTCATCTCCGCTTTCGGCGAGCACGTGATCGGCAAGGAGGTAGAAGAGGCGATGAACCTCACCGTCGCTGCACTTGGCGGCAAAGTGACTGAGTTTACGGTAGCGCCTCAGGTGAGCCCGCCGGAAGGAGGAACCCCCTACCACGAATGGCTGATCGACTTTGGAGAGCGGCCTGCGGATATGGCGGCTTTCGCCAAAAGGCTGAACGAAGAAATGGCCCAACAGAACATCTACTATCAAGACCTCATTGCAGGCCATATCCTCCGCCCGCTGGTGATCACGCCTTTGCAGCAGGATGCGTTCCGCAATTACATGAAGTCGCAGGGCAAGCTAGGCGGCCAAAATAAGGTGCCCCGCCTGAGCAACGACCGCAAAATTGCCACTCAGCTGTTACAGTGGAAGGCTTAGGCCTTTCGGTCAATCCAGTTCGTAAGCAATCTGATCTCCGGCCTTCACGCCGTGTTTTTCGCACCATCCACCTACCACTTCCAGGACGTACTTGGCATCCCCTTGGCTCGCCTGTGGGCTGAGGGTCTGTGGCTGTGCATTCGCACGGATGTTCAGGATTTTCAAATCTTGGCTGATGAAGATGATGTCGAGGGGGATATAGGTATTGCGCATCCAAAAGGACTGTGGCTCTGCGCGCTCCATGATAAAGAGCATGCCTTGGCTTTCTTCCATGGATTTACGCCACATCATGCCTTCCGCACGCCCCATCTCATCTTGCTTGACTTCGATCTCAATCTGCTTTTTGACTTCCCCGGAAGCAGCGTCGACGATAGATAGCTGGCCATTGCGCACAAAGCTAGGCCCGGTGCCCGCGGCCTCTTTAGGGATGGCCATATAGACCAGGCCCGCCAGAATGGGCAGGGCAAGAGCAGCCATGAGCAATGCTAGATTCCGGCGGCGTTTTTGCCGGGCTTGACGCCTTTCGGCACGATTGGGGAGTTTGTGAGCAGACATAATCGGTTGGTTGGTCATCTTGAGGTGCATGGCAAGCACAGTGCGCAAGATAAAACATTTAGTGGTTTATCCCATTTTATCGCGCACTGTGCATACCACGACTTGCGCTACTCAGCTGCTGAGCCATTGATATAGTATGCCCCGCTCAGGGCCAGCGAAAGAGAAGGCTTAAGCTCGGGAGAGCTGACCTCCAGGTAGCCATTGTCAGACTGCCCAAGAGCCACTTCTATTTTGCGGAAGCCCTCACCGTTTTTTGCAAAAACAAAAGCCTGCTCTCCGGTACGGACTACTGCCTGCTCCGGCACCGCCATTACGGTACGGCGGTCGGTCTGTATCTCAGCAAAGAGGAAAGTGCCCAAGGCCAACTCTGGCACCTCATCAAAATGGACATGTACACGGGCTGTCTTTTTGGCCATATCCACCGATTGCCCCAAGAGGTGCACCCGCCCTTTCCATTCTTGGCTGGTGCCCGGCACTTTGGCCACGACCGGCTGCCCTACTTTCACCCGGTGCAAGTCTTTCGCAAAAACTTCCAGTTCCAAATGCAAGTGGCTTTTATCTACCAGTTCAAAAAGAAGGTCTTCTGGTTGCACGAGCTGTCCGGGCTGTACCGCAACCTGGGTCAAGTAGCCCGATTTAGGGGCAGACAGGCTAATCTGGGATTGTATTTCACCTGATTTTGCCAAGGCATCCACATCAAGGCCTATGAGCTTCAGCTCAGCCCTAAGCCCCTTCTCACGGGCTTGGGCCAGCTGCAATTCAGAGAGCGCCTGCTCATAATCTCGGCGGGAGGCTGCGTCTGAGCCCGCCAAGCTAGCCTTCCGGGCTTCGTCCTTTTCCAGGAAAGGCAGCTGCGCGCGGGCCTCCAGCCAGCTGCGCTGCAGCCGCACCAAATTGGGGTGGCTCACTACGGCCAGGCGTTCTCCCCGGCTGACCCGCTGCCCGGGCAGCTTATTGATGGCAGAGACAAACCCCGCTACCGGGCTATGTACCGATTGGCGGGAGGCCGGTG
This sequence comes from Phaeodactylibacter luteus, assembly GCF_007993045.1. Lineage (GTDB taxonomy): Bacteria > Bacteroidota > Bacteroidia > Chitinophagales > Saprospiraceae > Phaeodactylibacter > Phaeodactylibacter luteus. Next base: position 16,122 of record NZ_VOOR01000067.1, on the reverse strand, counting down.
GCACATCAATCATGCCAGAACAAGAGAGGTACCCCCCTATTTCTCGCATTTCAGCCTGCCCGATCTCTACTGCTGCGCTAGCGAGCTGTTCGGGGCTCAATATTACCTGCCCCACCTCATTAGAGGCAGGAGTTTCTTGCGATCCCGCTTCAGCGGGCTGTTCTGCCTGGCAGCCCATCAGGCTGACGAAGCTCAACAAAAGCCATACATTTTTCATGGTCTTGATATTTTGAAGCCGGCAGCGCCGGCGGCTTGTTAAGAATTGGAAAGAAAAATAAAGTAAAGCACGGCCTGATTGTACCGGCTCAGCAAAGCATTGTAAGCCAGCTCATTCCGGAGCGCCCCTTCTAAGCTTTGTGCATATTGGAAATAATCGATCTCACCTTCGAGCAATTGCTGACGGGCCAGCCGGCGCAAGATGATAGCCTGCTGCTGCAGCTCGCTGCCCTGTACCTCAAGCTGACGGCGCAAGGCCTGGTACTGCTGCAAAGCCCGGTACTGCTCCTGCTGTAAGAATTGCTGCTGCCCCTTGAGGTTTTGCACAGCCTTGTCCTGTTCAAGGCGCACCTGTGCGATACGGGCCCGTTGGCTTTTCTGGAAGATCGGTACGGAAAGGCCTGCCTGTACGGCATGTAAAGGCACCTCCGGCCGCAGGCTCTGCTGGAAATAACCAATGGAGAGTTGAGGGTTGAGGAGGGCCTCTTCCACGCCCACTTGACGCTCTGCCACTGATATTTGCTGCTGAAGCGGCTGTAAGAAGACAGCGCTTGCGCCCAGGCTGTCGGCCAGGAGGGGCGGCAGGGCGAAGAGGGTATCAGGCGAGCGGGCAGCACTTGGGCTGAAAGCCAGCTGCTGCAACCTTAAAAAAGCCTGTTCTTCCTCAAGCTCTGCCATAGCCCTGGCCTGCTTCGCCTCTGTCAGGCGCTGTTGGGCGAGAGAAAGGCTCAGGCGGTTGATGGCGCCGGCTTGCAGCTGCAACGTTGCTTTTTCTGCCAAAGCAGCAAAAACCTCTTCTTGGCGCTGAAGAATGCTCTGCCGTTGCCGGGCCGCCAGCCAATGCTGCCAAGCTTGCTTTACTTCATACATTTTTTGATGGCGGGCAAGGGCTGCCTCCCCCCCTGCTAAAGCCAGGCGGGCACGGGCGGCAGCTTCCTGACGGGCATTCAGCCCAAACACTGGCAGAGCCTGTGTGGCAGACCACTGATAATCGCCGAGCGGGCCGTCAAACTGGCCAAAACCTGCGGTAAATTGGGTAGCTGGCACTGATCTAGAGGCCGCAATGCCCTGCCGGGCCTGTTCTACCGAAAGCCCAGCATTGAGCACCTCGGGGCTACGGGCAATGGCCCGCGCGATAGCGGTATCCAAGGTGAGCGGCTGCTGCGCTTGGGCAGGCAAAGTGGCCAGCATCAATGGAAAGAGGACAGCTGTTACCTTCGGAATCGGGTTTTTATTGCCCCTATTGGCCAGGTAATACAACACTGGCAATACAAGCAACGTGAGAAGAGTCGCGCTAATGAGCCCTCCGATAACAACTGTAGCCAATGGCTTTTGCACCTCTGCCCCATTGGATGTGGATAACGCCATAGGCAAAAAGCCCAGGGCAGCTACGGTAGCGGTCATGACTACTGGCCTCATACGGGCCAGCCCGCCCTGCAACACCACCTCCCGGATATCCGTTACGCCTTCTTCGTAACGCAGCCGGTTGAAATAACTGATCAACACAATACCGTTGAGCACGGCAACCCCAAAGAGCGCAATGAACCCCACCCCGGCCGAGATGCTGAACGGCATCCCTCTGAGCAGCAATGCCGCTACCCCGCCAATGGCTGCTGTTGGCACTGCCGTGAATATCATCAGCGCATATTTCAGCTTGCCGAAGGTGAAGTACAGAAGCAGGAAGATGAGGGCCAGCGCAACCGGCACAGCAACCCCCAAACGCTGCTTGGCCGCCTCTAAGTTCTCAAACTGGCCGCCGTACCGCAGGTAATAGCCAGAAGGCAGCTGAAGCTCGCGCTGCAGGCGTGCCTCAATATCTGCAACCAGGCTGGCGACATCACGGTCGCGTACATTGACTCCAATATTGATCCGCCGGCGGGCCCCCTCTCGTGAAATCTGCATAGGGCCTTCCGTATAACTCACGCTTGCCAGCTCGCTCATTGGCACCGACTGCCCATTGGGCAGGTGTACAAATAGCTTCTCCAAATTGAGCTCCTGCCGGTAAGGCTCCTGCAAGCGGACGACCAAGTCGAACTTACGCTCGTTCTCGAATACTACACCTGCGGCCTCGCCCGCATAGGCCGTACGGACCAGGGTGTTCAGCTCCTCTACGTTCTGCCCATATTCTGCGAGCTTTTCGCGGTCAAAATTGATTTTCAGCTGTGGCAGGCCTTCCGTTTGCTCCACTTTTACATCGCCAGCGCCCGGCACTTGTGCAATTAGGCCAGCAGCCTGGTCTGCAAGGGATTTCAGTGTAGCCGTGTTTTCACCAAAAATCTTAACGGCGATATCCGTTTTAGCACCGGTCAGCAGCTCGTTAAACCGAAGCTGAATGGGCTGGGTGAATTCAAAGGACACCCCAGGCAAGACTGCGAGCTTTTCCTTCATCTGCGCTACCAAATCCTCCCGGTTTGTAGCGCTTACCCACTCTTCCCGTGGCTTGAGCAAGATCATAATGTCTGCATCTTCTATCGCCATAGGGTCGGTAGGCACTTCTGCTGTGCCTATTTTCGATACCACATGCTTAATCTCCGGGAAGTGGCTCAGCAATATTTCTTCCGCACGGGTGGAAGTCCGTACACTTTCCTCCAGGGAACTCCCCGGCTGTATGGCCATTTGCATAGCCATATCGCCTTCCTCCAGGGTAGGCAAAAACTCTGCCCCCATTGAGCGGAAAGCTACGACAGCAAGCAGCAGCAGGCCAACTGCCGCGCCAATAACCAGGGTAGGCATACGCAGAGATGCCTCCAAAGCTGGCCGGTACAGCCTGCGCAAAAAACCAACAATCCGGTCTGCAAAGGAAGTGTGCGCCTTGATTTTCCTTGGCATCACCCAGGCGGTCATCATTGGTACATAGGTAAGGGAAAGCAGCATGGCCCCGAGCACTGCAAAGCTGAACGTCATGGCCATAGGGCGGAACATCTTGCCCTCAATGCCCGTGAGCGTCATAATGGGGATGAAGACCGTCAGGATAATGAAGACCCCAAAAACAGCCGACCGGAACAACTTGGAAGATTCGTCGATGATGAGGTCATCCATCTGTTGCTGGGTGAACTGCTTGCCCACATGGTATGTAAAGATACCGTGGAGCACTCCTTCAACGATGATGACGGCACCATCTACCACAATCCCAAAATCGATAGCCCCCAGGCTCATGAGGTTGGCTGAAATGCCGAAGTAATTCATAAGGATGAGCGCAAAGAGCATAGCCAAGGGGATGACAGAAGCGACGATCAGCCCGGCGCGGAAATTGCCCAACAACATGACCAGTACAAACACGACAATCAGCCCGCCTTCCAACAAGTTTTTCTTGACCGTACTGATGGTTTTCGCGACCAGGTCAGAACGGTCGAGATAAGGGTACAGCTCTACCCCTTCTGGCAGAGAGGCTTTGATCTGCTCAACCCGGGCATGTACATTGGCGATCGCTTCTGATGAATTGGCGTCTTTCAGCATGAGCGCAATCCCCCCGACCGCTTCCCCCTTCCCGTCCATGGTCATTGCACCAAAGCGTTTGGGGCTGCCCAGCTGCACCTTGCCCAGATCACTGACCAGCACAGGCACTCCGCCCCTGTTGGCCACTACGACAGATCCGATATCCGCTGTATTTTGCAGCATCCCTTCCGTACGGATGTAATAAGCGTTGGAATGCTTTTCGATATAGCTGCCACCGCTGTTCTGATTGTTGCGCTGTAGGGCATCGAATACTTCTGCAACGGATACATCGTAGCCCTGCAGTTGTATGGGGTCAAGGGCGACTTCATATTGTTTGAGGTAGCCGCCAAAACTGCTGACTTCGATAATGCCCGGCGTGCCAGCCAGCTGCCGTTTGACAATCCAATCCTGAATAGTCCGGAGCTCCATAGCAGAGAATTGGCCTTCGTACCCTGGCTTGGGGCGAAGTACGTATTGGTAAATTTCCCCCAGCCCGGTCGTGATGGGCATGAGCTCGGGGGTGCCAAAGCCGGGCGGAATTTCGGCGGCTGCCAGCCCGATCTGTTCTTTCACAAATTGGCGGGCGTCTAGTATTTCAACTGATGGCTCAAAAACAATCGTCACCACAGAAAGCCCGAAGCGGGAAATAGACCGGATTTCAGTCACATCGGGGATATTGGCGACAGCCACTTCTACGGGGTAAGTAATGAACTGCTCGACTTCTTGAGGAGCGAGAGAGCCCGATACCGTCACGACTTGCACCTGATTGTTGGTGATATCGGGTACGGCATCTATGGGCAGGGAAGAGAGGCTGTACAGGCCGCCGCCTATCAAGGCAGCAACGAACAGCACTATCAACAGCTTGTTGCGTACAGAGAACGCGATAATTGCGCGGATCATAACATTATTTTTCCTGATCAAGTAGGTTATTGCCGCCTGCTCATCGAAAGCACAGGCAGGGACAGACGCAGGATGCCAAGGGCAAAAGCCAAGCGCACTGTAGCTCAGGGTATCCACAAGGGCAAATCTGAAAAGATGGGCCATAACCGCGTACACCATGCAGGCTATAGGAAACTATAGCAGCGGAGTGCCAAACTTAGCGCTTGTAGAAAACCTGGATCAGGAAAATATAGGAGGGCGGAAGATACTGCCTATTTCAGGGCAGCTTGCACATTCAAAAGCTATTATTGTAAGCTTTACTACAGGAGTCTGCAGTGTTTTCACAAAGGGGCAGAAATACTGAATGGCGATATGGTCAAAGGAATGGATGTGCTTGAGCGGAAGGTCTTGATGGCTCCGGCCGCCATCACCATGATCGTGATTGACCGGGCTCCAGAAGTGCTCAACGATAAAACAGCCTAAGGAGATATCTTCGCCAGCTTCGCTGGCCAATTGCTGATGTAGCTGATAATGCTCGATGGCCTGAGGGACTTTGCTCAACTGCCCAAAATCTGCACCTGGCAGAATGCTGCCGAGCAGAAAGTAAAGGGCCAGTATTTGAGCAGTAGCTTTCACGTATTGCAGATTTTACGCTTCAAAGATACAGCTTTATAGCTAAGGGAACGGTGACATTTGTTACGGTGGTGTTAAAACTGCCCAAAAGCAGACAGGGCACCGGGAGAAAGCCCCCGGATGCCCTGCGCTGTTTCTAGTCTGCCTTTGCTAATGGCTTAGCAGTTGCAGCAATTGTTCTGCTGTAGATTGATGTTGCGGTCTACGTCGCGCAAAGGCAATGGCCATACCGCATCGCAGCTCTCATATCCGAGCGGGCCAAGCACTTCTTCGGCCATGCCACGGCGGCGCAAGTCCCAAAGGCGGTGCCCGCTTTCCATAGACAACTCCACAAAACGCTCTTGCAGGATCGCATCAACGTAGTTGGAAGCATCAAGCGTAATGGGATCGAGCCCTGCGCGGGCACGCACTTGGTTCAGCCACATGCTGGCCATCCCGAAGTTCCCAGCTTCTGCCTCTGCTTCTGCAGCAATGAGCACCAGCTCAGCATGGCGCAGGAAGAGGATAGGGTCTGTACCTGCATTAGCGCCTACGAAATCTCTGTACTTCAGGCTAAATGGGACGGAAGCTGAAGCAGTATCAATGGAAGACGCAAACCGGGCGTCGCCTGGCTCAAATGCGCCGATCAGCTTTGCAGATGGCTCAATGGAATGGCGGCCGCCAAACTCAGCAGGGCCATAGAAGAAGTTCAGCGAGTTGCCATCTGTAGGTGTGAAGGTCAACGCGAACAGCTGATCTTGCAAATAGGGCACTGTGGTCAGGTCAAAGCCTTCGCCCAGCACATTGGTCGCCGCAGTGAGGGCTTCGCCATAACGGCCCTGCACCAGGTACACTCTTGCAAGCATGCCTTCCGCTGCAGCCGCGTTGGCACGGTCAAAGGAGGTCTCCGTGATGTTGTCACGGGCAAACTCGAAGTCTGCAATCACCTGATCAAGCACTTCTGCACGCGGGTTGGCAGGCACATTGAGCTCATCGCCCAAGGCATCGCCTGAGGTGGCCTTCGTCACCAAGGGCACATCGCCCCACCCTTGCGTGAGGTAAAAGTAGGTGAGCCCCCGCACAAAGCGGGCCTGTCCTACGATATCATTAACAACAGCATCGGTCAAGGATGGGTCATCAATGGTCGGGATCAGCTCTATGATGTTGTTAGCGACGTTGATCGCCCGGTAAAAATCAGAGAAGACCGTTGCCATAGTGGTATTAGAAGGGAAGACATTGAAGTTCCCGAACTCCAGACGGGTAGGGAAAGTGCCGGTGAAGATGGCTTCATCAGAAAAATACTGAGGCGTAGCCAGCCACCCGTCAAAAACAATATCTGCATCCTGCATACGGTTGTACACCCCATTGAGCGCTGCCCGTGCAGAGTTGAGGTCTGTCACAGCCAGATCGGTCTCGATTTGGTCTTGGGGCGACACCTTGTCGAGGTTCGCAAAGTTCTCACAAGCAGCCAGGCTGGCAGCGAGGAAGAACAGCAAGACATATTTATAGTTATTCATTGCTAAGCTTTAGTTAAGTTAAAGAATAGACATCTGCCCGGCTTAGAAGCCCAGGTTTACCCCAAAAACAACGGCACGTGCCTGAGGGAAGGTCAGGAAGTCTGTACCGAGTGCCACGTTGTCGTTACCGAAGGTGTTGACCTCGGGGTCGTACCAGCTGTAATTGGTGAACGTGATGAGGTTGGTGCCAGATACATACAAACGTGCTTTGCTCAGGCCCACATTCTTCAGCATCGTCTGCGGGAAGTTGTAAGCAAGGGTGAGCGTCCGCAGGCGGAGGAAGCTGCCATCCTCTACAAAGCGGTCGCTGCGGCGGCGGTTGTTGGCCGGGTCGCCGATAGCGATACGAGGGAACTCATCGCCGTCGCCTTCCTGCCGCCATGCGCCATCAAAAGAGCGCTGAGTAGGGGCGAACACGCCGTTCAGGCCTTCCGCAAAAGCGAGGTTGTTGTTGTAGATGTCATTTCCGATCGTGTACTGCAGGTAAGCATTGAGGGTGAACCCTTTGTAGCTCCAAGTACTGTTGAGGCCGCCCTGCCAGTCTGGAAGCGCCTGCCCGATGAAAGTACGGTCGTTGTCGTTGATAACGCCATCCGGTGGAAGGTCGTCTGCTGTACCGACGATGCCGTCTGGCCCAGCTCCACCGCTGATGTCCTTAAAGCGGAAATCGCCAGGCTGAGCGTTAGGCTGTGTAGCGTGGGCGTCTACCTCGGCCTGATTCTGGAAGATGCCGTCGGTCTGATGGCCAAAGAAAGCACCGATAGGCTGGCCCACAGCAAGGCGCGTGCCGAAACCGACATCGATGGGCTGATCATTGAACAGCTCCAAGATTTCATTTTGCAGATAAGACGCATTGAGGGTCAGGTTCCACTTAAAGTCGCCTTTGTTGATGACCTGTGCATCCAACAGCAGGTCTATGCCTTGGTTTTGCACGGAGCCAACGTTGGTCGGCACGCTCAAGAAACCAGAAGTGGTAGGCACCGGGCGGTTGAACAGCAGGTCGTCTGTGATTTTGTTGAAGTACTCTACTGAGCCAGAGAATACCCCGTCCATCAATACAAAGTCGATACCAACATTGAACTGAGTCGTCGTTTCCCACTTCAGGTCAGCATTTCCGAGCTGAGTCGGCTCCAAGCCAGGCGTATCCTGATAGTTGGCGCCAGCCGAAGAAAGCTGCCGTGCCAGGAAGTTGCCAATGTTGTTGTTGCCGTTCACACCATAACCCACACGAAGCTTGAGGTCGTTGAAAAATGCCCCCCCAAAGAAATTCTCCTCGCTGATGCGCCAAGCAGCAGAAGCGGCAGGGAAAATGCCAAACTGCTCGTTGATGAAACGAGAAGAGCCGTCACGACGTATGGTAAAAGTGAAAATGTACCGGTCGCTGTAGTTGTAATCGATATTACCGATGATGGAGCGCAGGTTGTCCCCTGTGAAATCGCCCAGGGTAGAAACCGGGCTCGCACCTGCACTCAGAGCAGTGAAGTTGTCGCCAGGGAAATCATTGACCTGAGAGAACGTACGGTCCAGGCGGTCTTCCTGCATCTCAAAGCCTGCAATAGCGTTGAGACTGTGCGCGCCAAAACGCTTCTGATAGTTGAGCGTATAAGTGGCTACGGTACGGATGTTGTTCGTGGTACCGACAGTTGCAGTGCCCGCAACAGAAGACTGAAGGCCAGAAGGCTCAAAAATGTCTTCCCGCAGGGAAAGGTAGTCCAAGCCCAATTTAGCCTGGAATGTAAGCTCAGGCAAAATCTTGTACCGCGCACCGATGTTGCCGATCACACGGTTGGTCACAATCAGCTGATCGTAAAGCGTTGTAGCTGCCACAGGGTTTTCCAGCCCGAAAGCAGAACCGAAACGCCCGTTTTCCAAGCGCAGGGGCACTGTCGGGGGCAAAAGGAAAGCTGTAGAAACCGCTCCGAAGATGTTGTTGTCGTTCTGTACCGGGCTGTTCTGCGAACGCGTAAAGCCCATATTGACATTGAAAGAAAGCTTATCCGAAACGTAGTTGTCCAAGTTGAGCCGCCCGGAATAGCGGGTGAACTGCGTCCCTTGGATAATGCCCTGATTGTCGCTGTAAGTCAGGCCAGCATAAAAGCGGGTCTTCTCATTGCCACCGCTCGCGCTCAGGTTGTAATCCTGTACAGGAGACCGGCGGAAGATGAGGTCCTGCCAGTTGTTGTCGCCGCCCAGGCCGCCAGCGCCAACATCGGGGCTGCCATAACCTTCTTCCAGGTAAGCACGGTAGTCTTCTGCATTGACCACGTCAATCTGCTGAGGCAGCTCCTGCATACCATAAGAAGCGTCGAAGTTAATAATGGTACGGCCAGCTTTGCCCGATTTGGTAGTGATCAATACAACACCGTTTGCCCCGCGCGAGCCATAAATAGCTGCAGCAGAAGCATCTTTGAGTACTTCGATAGACTCAATTTCATTGGGGTTGAGGTCAGCCAGGGGGTTTTGGTCCTGCCCGCCGATAGCTACCTGAGACAACGACTCGCTGATAATGGGCACCCCATCTACTACATACAGCGGAGCATTGCTCGCGTTGATAGACGTTGCCCCGCGCACACGCACGTTGAAGCCAGCACCGGGAGCGCCCGAAGTCTGTTGCACCGTTACGCCAGCTGCCCGGCCGCGGAGTGCGGATTGCACATTGACGTTGGCCTCCTCCATGAAGTCTTCGGCGCTGATTGAAGAAATAGAACCAGTGACGTCCTTGGAGCGCTTGGTCCCATACCCAGTAACTACAATTTCTTCCAGCTCAGCTATACCTTCTTCCAGCTCAACATCGACCACATTTGATGCCCCGAGCTCAACCGTCATAGAAGCAAAGCCTGTGTAAGAAAAAATAAGGTTAGTTGCGCCGTCCGGCACATTGAGAGAGTAGTTCCCGTCGAGGTCAGTCACCGTTCCGGTAGACGTACCCTCTGCCAGGATAGAAGCACCAATCAGGGGCTCGCCGCTCTTGTCCGTAACGGTGCCCGTAATGGTGCGCTGCGCCATTGCGGCGGTGAAGCCTGCTGCTAGGAGCAGGAGGACTAGTGAGAGTCTCTTCATCATCATCCAAGTTTAGTGTTAAAGAATAATGGTTGCAAACAACAGGAAGTACGATACTGCCTGTATTATCTTAATCCCTTCTGTGCACAGTGGCTGAAGGGCTTGCCTTAACACATGCCAAAATACTTAGGGTTCAGTTTTCCATCAGGCGTTTGTGGGGTTCAGCAGCGTATTGTGCGCCTGATCAATCCGTACAGCGTCTAGTTTTGCTATAACGCCTTGTTAACACGAAATTAACGATAGGGTTGTGTAGCAGCCTACATATTCTGTAGCCATTAACTCGAAAACGACAGTATTTTACACAACTGCCCGCTCGAGAGGGACAAAGCACAATACAGGTTGCCGTTTTTCGAGGGGCCTGCCCCTGCCCGGTGGCAGGTGCCGCTATGCTACGGGGCTCGCTGCCCGCTCGGCCCTGCGGGCTTACACCCCTGCGCAGCGCTAGGCCAATGCCAGGCTAAAGCCCAAAAGCATCAACGCCTGTGGCATTTTGGTTTGCGCCCAGAGCACATCCAACCCCAAGGCTGCCAAGCAGGCAGAAGGCAACGGCTAAAAAGCCGCCCTGCACCGATCAGGGCGCAGCCTATTCAAACCTTCCTACCTGTGCAAGGCAACTTTTCCGCATTTTCAAGGTTTCAAAAGAACGGTCGACAGCAGGGGTCCGCTCCCCTTAAAACCCGGTTAGCCCGTAAGCAATATGACAAATCCTGATATTCATACTTCTAAAGGCCGCCTCGTACAGCAGGCAGAAGCCATGATCCCCACCCCTTGGGGCAACTTCAACATGGTGGCTTTCGCCGAAAAAGAATCGGATTGGATGCCGCACCTCGCACTGGTCCACGAAAGCATGGACCCTGCAAAGCCCGTGCTCGTGCGCATACACTCTGAGTGCATAACAGGAGACTTGTTCGGGTCCAAACGCTGTGACTGCGGGGAGCAGCTGGCAGAAGCACTTTCCCTGGCAGCAGAGCATGGCGGCATGGTGCTCTACCTACGTCAGGAAGGGCGCGGCATTGGCATCATCAACAAGCTCAAAGCGTACAACCTGCAGGACAAGGGGCTGAATACCATCGATGCCAACCTCCACCTCGGGCTCGAAATCGACGCCCGCCAATACGATATTGCCATTGACATGCTTAAGGCCCTAGGCATAAGACAGATCAACCTGCTGACCAACAACCCGGAAAAAATCGAGGCTTTCGAAAATGCAGAAGTGGAAGTGCTGAGCCGGGTCCCTCTTATCATCAAGCCCAAAAAAGAAAATTTCGAATACCTGAAGACGAAGCAGGATGAAATGGGGCATTTGTTCAAACTGTAAGCCACCCCAAATATTTATACCGAAAAAAGATCCAAAAGCAAGTTGAAACAGAACATCTATCGGCAACATTATATTTTTACATCGCCTCTGTCGTAATTATTGCTAATTTCCTTTGATTGTTAGCCACCTTGCAATAATTTACGCCTTCCTTTTAAGGATTTCACTTGCCTATATCCAAACTAGACTTAGCCTAACCAAAAATTTTACCTGGACAAAGACTGTGCGGCTTCGGAGCAGTATGGCTTAAGCCGCTATCAGCCCCACCTTTGCCAGGCTGGGTTGCTTTTGCCATTGAGGCAGAAGGCGCTCAATCGCAAGTTGGGGTACAGCATGGACTTTTTTGTTTGGTTATTTATAACATTCTTGGATTATTAAATCATTTCGTATGAAAAAACTCTTACTAGTTTTCGGACTGGTCTGTGCCTCTATTGGTGCCACTTGGGCACAGAGGACAGTCAGTGGGACAGTGTCCGACCCAGACGGGGAAGTGCTCATTGGAGCTAGCATCCTTGTCGAAGGCACCTCTACCGGCACGGTGACAGATGTGGACGGTGCGTTCAGCATCAATGTATCTGCTGAGGCCAAGACACTGGTAGTCAGCTACACCGGCTTTTCTACCCAGAATGTAGCGCTGGGCGCTTCCAATGTTTATGATATCACGCTCGAGCCTTCCGCGCTCGACCTCTCCGAAGTAGTGGTGACCGCTATCGGCCTTGAGGCCAACCGGGCTCGCCTTGGCTACTCTGTACAAAATGTGGACAGCGAGGAGATTGCCAACTCACAAGAAGTCAACCTGGTAGACGGGCTGAACTCCAAAGTAGCGGGCGTGACCGTTACCAGCTCATCTGGCTCACCGGGTGCATCTTCTAACATCCGTATCCGGGGCGCAACCTCCGTTACCGGCAACAATCAGCCTTTGTTCGTAGTAGACGGGGTGCCCATCGACAACTCTGAGGTGGGCAGCAGCGTGGGCGATGTAGACCAGGCCAACCGGGCCATCGACATCAACCCCAACGATATCGCTTCTATGACAGTACTGAAAGGCCCTGCTGCCACCTCACTCTACGGGGTGCGTGCGGCCAACGGTGCTGTAGTCATTACGACTAAGTCTGGCCAGGTAGGCAAGCCAAAGATCACCTTCTCTACCAACTACCGCCTGGAAGAAGTCAATAAGTTCAACGAGTTGCAGAGCACCTACGCACAAGGCCAGCCTATCGGCGGTGTACCTACCTGGCGCGGGCCAGACACTGGCGAGGGCTTTAGCTGGGGTCCAGCTATCGCAGACTTGGAGTTCGACGGCTCAGATTACCCTTATGACCAAAATGGCCGCCTCGTGCCACGTGGCACAGGCAATGGCGTACCTGCTCAGGCGTACGATCAGACCGACTTCTTCGTCATGGGCAATACCTACGACGTGAACCTCGCCGTACAAGGCGGAACCGAAGCCGTGCGCTACTACGTTTCTGGCGGGCGCCTTGCGGCAAAAGGGGTGGTGCCTGGCGCCACTTTCGAACGGACAACCGTCAAGCTGCGCGCAGACGCTTCCCTGACGGACAAAATCACCGTTTCTGGCTCTGCCAACTACATCAACTCTGGCGGCAACCGTATTCAGCGGGGCTCCAACGTAAAAGGGGTAATGCTCGGCCTGCTCCGCAATACGCCTACATTTGACATGGGCAACGGCAAAACCGGACAGGAAGCGGCAGACGACCCCTCCTCTTACCTGCTGCCTGACGGGCGTCAGCGCTCTTATCGGGCGGGCATCTACGATAGCCCCTACTGGACCGTCAACAAAAACCCTTACACGGATAATGTCAACCGTATCATTGGCTATGCAGGCCTGACTTACGACGTGCTGCCCTGGATGTCCTTCAAGTACAAACTGGGCATCGACCAGTACTCTGACCGCCGAAACTGGGCACTGGACATCAACCCTGGCCGTCAGGCTGGCGAGGTGCATCAGTTCACCATCAACAACCGGGACCTGAACTCGGACCTGCTGATGACCATAAACAAGGACCTCGGCGACAAGCTGAACCTCAGCGCGATTGTGGGGCACAATTACTTCTCCACCATGTATGTCAACCAGGGGGCAGACGGTACGACGCTGGCTGCACCTGATTTCTACCACATCAGCAACGCTACGGACATTCAGGCGTTTGAGGTCATCAACCAGAAAAAACTGATCGGTGCTTACGCAGACGTTTCGCTCTCTTATGCGAACTACCTCTTCCTGAACCTGACCGGCCGCAATGACTGGTCCAGCACACTGCCGAAGGACAACAACACCTTCCAGTCTTACTCTGCCAGCCTTGGCTTCACCTTCACAGAAGCCTTCGGCATACAGGACAACCCCATCCTCCCTTACGGCAAGCTGCGCCTGTCTTACGGCGCGGTAGGCAACGATGCGCCCCTCTACGCTACTCAGAACTACTTCAACTCTGCAGCAGCAACCGGAGACGGTTTCATCACGGGCATCACCTTCCCAGCATTCGGCGTAAACGCATTTGAGCGCGACGTACAGCTCGGCAACGACGTGATCACGCCTGAGACGACCACAACCCTCGAAGTGGGCGGTGAATTTAAGTTCCTCCGTGGCCGCGTTGGGCTGGATGTGACGTACTACAGCTCTGAATCTGTAGACCAGATCCTCCCTGTACAGCTGCCTGCGCCTACGGGCTTCACTAGCGCCATCCTCAATGCTGGCCGGGTGACCAACAAGGGCGTTGAAATCGTATTTGATGTCAACCCTGTACGCGGGCAGGACTTCCGCTGGGATATCACGGGCAACTTCACCCACTACGAAAACGTAGTAGAAGAGCTTGCTGAAGGCATTGACGACATCACACTTGCTGGCTTCACTTCTACCTCTTCCAACGCGGTAGCCGGCATGCCATTCGGCGCCATATTCGGCACCGGGTTCCAATATGATGACGACGGCAACATGCTGATCGGCAACGACGGCTGGCCATTGGTTGACCCAATCCGCCGCCCACTTGGCGACCCCAACCCTGACTTCCTTATGGGCTTGCGCAACACCTTCTCTTACAAGGGGATCACCCTGAGCGCACTGCTCGACGTCCGCTCCGGAGGTGATGTATGGTGTGGCACTTGCGGCATCATCGACTACTTCGGCACTTCTCAAGTTTCTGCTGACGAGCGCAATGATGTTGTGGTCTTCAACGGCCTGCTGCCAGACGGCACCCCCAACAACATCGCCGTGCCACTGGCCAACCCTGAGGCCGGCTTGGGCACCTACTACCGCGTACGCTACGGCTTCGGCGGTATTTCCGAGATGAGCATCTTTGATGCTTCCTGGCTGCGCCTGCGCGAACTGACGCTGACGTACAACCTGCCGAAGTCTATCCTTGGCGAAACATTCGACAACATGACCATTTCCCTGACCGGGCGCAACCTGTGGTTGAGCACCGACTATCCGGGCATTGACCCCGAAACCAACCTGACGGGAGCATCCAATGGTTTTGGCCTCGACTATTTCAACATGCCAAACACGAAGAGCTATGCAGTGACCCTGCGGGCTACTCTCTAACTTTTAAAAAAGAATAAAAGATGAAAAGATTCCTATATATGCTCCTCGCTGTTTCGATGTTGACGATGCCAACATCTTGCGGGGACATCACAGAAATCAACAACGACCCTACCCGCCTGAGCGAGGTCAACCTCAGCTTGATGGCGCCTATCGTATTAGCTGGGCACTACCGCAATGAGGGCAGCAACCCTACACGTGTTGCAGGTATCATTATGCAGCAGTACGTTGGCTTTGATGCGCAGCAGGTAGACTACACCCAGTACTTCATTGGCGAAGATGCCATGAACAACTACTGGCGCACCGGGCTTTATGCCGGGTCTTTGAAGGACGCTATCGTCATGATTGAGAAGGCTCAGGAAGAGGGCAATACTTTTTACAGCGCCCTTGGCAAGCTGATCTTGGCCAATGGCATCGCTGATGCTGCTTCCTACTTTGGCGACATCCCTTTCTCTGAGGCATTCAAAGGCACGGAGAACCTCAAGCCGGCCTATGACTCCCAAGAGAGCGTTTACAGCGCTGTACAGGGCCTGTTGGACGAGGCTATCGCGGAGTTCAAGGAGAACGCTGGCGGGCATCTGGGCGGCGACCTCGTATTCGGCGGCGATACTGACGCATGGGTCAAAACTGCTTATGCACTGAAGGCACGCTACCTCATGCACCTGCAGAAGCGCCAAAGCGTGGAAGCCGATGTCCTCAACTTCCTAGACCAGTCTCTGACTAGCATGGCGGACGAAGCGACCTTCACCTTCGGCACAGCCGAGACAGAAAACTGGACCCTTGCTAAGTTTGGCCGTGAGCGCCCTAATACCCTTGTTTTCAATCCTGGCTTCGCTAGCCGGCTGGAAGCTACAAGCGACCCACGCCTGAACAACTACGCCAAGTTTGACGGTACTTCCTGGCAATATTGGGTGCTCGGTGATGCAGACTTGATCTGGGGCAAGGACAACGCAGCCATCCCACTGGTTTCTTTCGCTGAAGTCAGCTTCCTACGGGCAGAAGCCCTGCTGCGCTCTGGTGCAGGCGATGCTGAAGTAGAGGCTGCATTCCAAGCCGGCATTCAGGCCAGCATGGACCTTGTTGGCATCCCTGCAGACGATGCAGCCGCTTATATCGCTGCTAACGGCAGCCTTTCCGGTTCTACGGAGGCTAAGCTGGAGCAGATCATGAACGAGGCTTACATCGCCTACTATGGCCACAATTTCCATCAGACTTGGGCCAACTACCGCCGCACCGGCTACCCTGCCCTCACTCCGAACCCCAACGGCACCAGCGGCCTCAACCCCAGTGGGGTCATCCCGCGCCGCTTCCTATACGTAGGCAGTGAAACACAAACCAACGGAGTCAATGTGCAGGCTGCTCGCGACCGTCAGAACGGCGCTCTGCTTGACGCTCCGGTTTGGGCTTTCCAGTAAACCTCCTCCTTGATTTCAGCACCCCGCCGGCCTAAATGGCTGGCGGGGTTCAAACACCATCGAAATGAAAAAACTAAACTATATCTTCCTTCTGCTCGCTGCAGCAGCCTTCACCTTTCAGTC
>NZ_VOOR01000066.1 GCF_007993045.1 Phaeodactylibacter luteus | reverse complement strand
TAGGGTTGATGGTCTGTCCACCGTCGCCGGTAACCGAAATGAAAGGTGCAGTAGCATCTTCTGGAATCAAGGTAACCATACCCTGGAGTTCAGAAATGCATACAGCACTGTAAACACATCCACCTCCTGCATGCAAAGCCACTGTGACCTCATAATTAGACCCTTGAGGCATAGCCGCAGCCGTCAGCCCGGAAAAAGTTACTGGATCGCCAGTATTAGCTGTCACTGTTACCCCATTAGCAGTTATATCGTAAATAGCCCCACAGTTGTCATTAACAGTCACCGTAAAAGCCCCTGAAGTGTCAACATCGGCACAAACAGGGTGGACGACATCTGTGATGACAAGTTCAGGCAATCGGTTTTGAATGCGGCTGCCATCGATAGCCCCCTGAAAAGAACTTACATTGGAAGTTCCACAGCTGCCTGTGACGGCGAAGGTGTAGTCTTCACCGGGAGTCAGCGTACCTGGAGTAATGGTTACAGAAGTAGAAGCCATGTTGACGAAATCCACCACGGGATTGCCCATAGCGTCTTCCACCTCAAGTGTATAGGAGGTTGCATCCAATGCCGGCAGCCAAGAGATGGTAACCGCACCATCACAGCCATATGCAGGGTTTAACAATCCAGGCGCTTGACAATCCTGTACTTCTAGGACCTCAATAGCAACATCCGCCTGATCGCAATTGCCTTCGGTATCGCAAATTTCATAGCTTAGCTGAACAGTGCCAATAAAATCTGCAGCAGGCGTAAACAGTAGCACATCATCGTATAGATCATCGATGGTGCCGTTGGGGTCAATCAATATCGTACCTGCACTCGCTGCAGGTGGAGCGATGACAGCGACAGACTCCAACTCATTGAGCCCGAAGTTGTCGTTGTCCAATATATTTAAAGGAGCCGTTGCCCCCTGTGTAAGCACAAATGAGTCATCCACAGCCCAGAAGAGGTTTGGGGCCGTACAGGAGGTCATCTGAGCCCCATAATTCCCTGTGTATCGCTCGCTTGCCATTCCATGGGAAGCACCGAAAATGGTATTGGTAAAATCGCTCCCCCCCATGCCAGGGTCTGAAGAACCAGGATCGATGCCATTCGAGTAAAGGCGCAGCCCATCAATACAGCCGCCTCCGGGCAGCGTGAAGTGCAAAATAAGTACTTCGCCTCCAGTACTGAAGTCTACCGGAGCACCAAGCGACCCCAGCCCGTGGAAATCAGACCCAGGTGCAGAAACAGGGGCATAAATACGGGAATTATCAGCCCAACTCCCCGCAGCTACACTAGTCACTACAAATGCCGCATCGGGCATGCTTTCTGGTGCAACAATCGAAATTTGTGAAGGCCCCCAAAAAAATGTCGGATTAGGGGCTGAAGGGCGGGCATACAACTCATAACGAGCCTCAACCAAATTGTACCTCAACGAAAGCTGCACATCTTGCGCAGCAGCCTTAAAGGTACCTAAGCCAAAAATTAAGCATAGGAATATCAGGGTTCTTTGCATGTCAAAAGATTTGATTTGTTCTGATTATGAATGAGAGCAAGCTGGGTAAAGCCTAAGGGCTATTGCCATACTTGCCCTTTAAAGCTGACAACGGGGCAGGCCAACCCTGCCCCGTGCCAACATGGTTGTACATAGTATGAGGAATTACTGCTCGGCCCTAGGGAAGCTGTTCGATCAACAGATCACTATTGTAAAGGCCGGAAGTGTTCCAATTACTGAAGTTCACAATCAAGTTGATGAACATGAGCACAGGGTCGCTTCCACTACCCTGGTACTTAACGGCTCCATCCATGGTGACATCCCCAAGGTAGTAGCCTAATGCATTGCTGAAGTTGTAAGAAGCCTCTGAATTGCTCCCTTCTGTGAGAACGTCGAGCAGCAGAATGTTATCGGAGAAGGCTCCCTGATACTTGATCTTGCCATCCGCATTGGAATCTCCCGCCCAAAGCGCATTCAAGCCTGTCACTTGTACCATTTCTGCACCATCGTAATCCAATCCGCCAACTACTTTATGGTAGATGTTGCTGAGAGATGCAGTCGTGAAATCCACAAAGGTGGGCGTATAACTGAGCGTCAGGGGTGCTGCTGTCATCGCGCCAAGATGGTTCCGATGCTTGATAGCGATGTAGTAGCTCCCTCCTGGAGCGCCTACTATGCTAACAGGGGAAACCCCATCAGCTGGGTCTACAACATCTCCATCCCGCTGTACCAGCGCAGCACGGGTCTCAACGATTACTGTCGGGTCATTGCCATCTCGCAACTCGACAAAAACCCAGTCAACTATCGCATTGGCGGTCCCGCTATTTGCAGCAAGCACAACTGCGGTCGTCGTTTCTCCGCCACCTGCTCCGTAATGCGTAAACCTGGCGTTGTTCATGCCCGTATAAGGCTCTGTCAATGGGACATGCCCGCCGGTCACAAGATCATTCCTCATCAGGCCCGGTGTATTGGTATTTAACAAAGCGCCCTGTAGAAGGACTTTGATCTGAAGTGGTGTGGTACACGCCATTGAGTTGCCATCAGGGTCGCAAGGGTTAGAAGGGTCGGTACCGTCTTCTACCTCTTGATCGTCGTTAACACCATCACCATCCGAATCACCTGGATCGTTATAAGGGTCGGTGCCATTTGCATCCTCATCTCCGTTCGAAACACCATCACCGTCACAGTCCTCTACTGACCAAAGGGCATTGCCTGGGTTGTAACCGGTATATCCTGCAACTTGTGAGGGCGAACAGGGGTCGGCGGGGTCCGTACCATCTGCCAATTCCTTGTCATCGTTAACGCCATCCCCGTCGCTGTCGCCTGGGTTCTGATAAGGGTCTGTACTGTTGGCTACCTCAGCACCATTTGAAGCACCGTCGCCGTCACAGTCTGCGGCAGACCAAATGGCATTGCCAGCATCATAGCCGGCATAGCCCGCAGCTTGTGCTGGAGAACAGGGGTCGTTCGGGTCGGTGCCGTCTTCGGTCTCCTGATCGTCGTTGATGCCGTCACCATCCGTATCGCCGGGGTTCTCGTTGGGGTCGGTGCCGTTAGTCACCTCATCTCCGTTCGGCACGCCATCGCCGTCGCAGTCCGCAGCTGACCACACCGCATTATTCACATCGTAGCCGGCATAGCCCGCAGGCTGGGCGGGAGAACAGGGGTCGAGCGGGTCAGGGTCGGTATCGTCGTTCACGCCATCTCCATCGGTATCTGCATTGTACGGATCGGTGCCGTTCGTGTCTTCGTCACCGTTCGAAATGCCGTCGCCGTCACAGTCGCCTGCAGACCAGATCGCACTGCTCGCATCGTAGCCCGTGTAGCCCACAGCTTGTACCGGTATACAAGGATTGGTGCCATTAGCATCCGTAGCATCAGATACACCGTCACCGTCGGTATCTGTATTGTAGGGGTCGGTGCTTGCGGATACTTCCGCTCCGTTCGCCACGCCGTCGCCGTCGCAGTCTGCGGCTGACCAAATGGCATTGCCAGCATCATAGCCCGCATAGCCTGCAGCTTGTGCTGGAGAACAGGGGTCGTTCGGGTCCGTGCCGTCTTCTATCTCCTGATCGTCATTGGTGCCGTCTCCGTCCGTATCGCCGGGGTTGTTGTAAGGGTCGGTGCCGTTGCTGACCTCTTCCCCGTTTGGTACACCGTCGCCGTCGCAGTCTGCGGCTGACCAGGTTGCATTGCCGTCATCATAGCCCGCATAGCCTGCAGCTTGTGCTGGAGAACAGGGGTCGTTCGGGTCGGTGCCGTCTTCGGTCTCCTGATCGTCGTTGATGCCGTCACCATCCGTATCGCCGGGGTTCTCGTTGGGGTCGGTGCCGTTAGTCACCTCATCTCCGTTCGGCACCCCATCGCCGTCGCAGTCCGCAGCTGACCACACCGCATTATTGAAATCGTAGCCGGCATAGCCCGCAGGCTGGGCGGGAGAACAGGGGTCGTTCGGGGCAGGGTCGGTATCGTCGTTCACGCCATCTCCATCGGTATCTGCATTGTACGGATCGGTGCCGTTCGTGTCTTCGTCACCGTTCGAAATGCCGTCGCCGTCACAGTCGCCTGCAGACCAGATCGCACTGCTCGCATCGTAGCCCGTGTAGCCCACAGCTTGTACCGGCAAACAAGGGTCGGTGCCATTGCTGTCCGCGCCATCGGCTACGCCATCTCCGTCGGTATCTGTATTGTAGGGGTCGGTGCTTGCGGATACTTCCGCTCCGTTCGCCACGCCGTCGCCGTCGCAGTCTGCGGCAGACCAGATGGCATTGCCGGCATCATAGCCCGCATAGCCTGCAGCTTGTGCTGGAGAACAGGGGTCGTTCGGGTCCGTGCCGTCTTCTATCTCCTGATCGTCATTGGTGCCGTCTCCGTCCGTATCGCCGGGGTTGTTGTAAGGGTCGGTGCCGTTGCTGACCTCTTCCCCGTTTGGTACACCGTCGCCGTCGCAGTCTGCGGCAGACCAGATGGCATTGCCGGCATCATAGCCCGCATAGCCTGCAGCTTGTGCTGGAGAACAGGGGTCGTTCGGGTCCGTGCCGTCTTCGGCCTCCTGATCGTCGTTGATGCCGTCTCCGTCGGTGTCGCCGGGGTTCTCGTTGGGGTCGGTGCCGTTAGTCACCTCATCTCCGTTCGGCACGCCATCGCCGTCGCAGTCCGCAGCTGACCACACCGCATTATTCACATCGTAGCCGGCATAGCCCGCAGGCTGGGCGGGAGAACAGGGGTCGAGCGGGTCAGGGTCGGTATCGTCGTTCACGCCATCTCCATCGGTATCTGCATTGTACGGATCGGTGCCGTTCGTGTCTTCGTCACCGTTCGAAATGCCGTCGCCGTCACAGTCGCCTGCAGACCAGATCGCACTGCTCGCATCGTAGCCCGTGTAGCCCGCAGCTTGTACCGGCAAACAAGGGTCGGTGCCATTGCTGTCCGCGCCATCGGCTACGCCATCTCCGTCGGTATCTGTATTGTAGGGGTCGGTGCTTGCGGATACTTCCGCTCCGTTCGCCACGCCGTCGCCGTCGCAGTCTGCGGCAGACCAGATGGCATTGCCGGCATCATAGCCCGCATAGCCTGCAGCTTGTGCTGGAGAACAGGGGTCGTTCGGGTCCGTGCCGTCTTCTATCTCCTGATCGTCATTGGTGCCGTCTCCGTCTGTATCACCGGGGTTGTTGTAAGGGTCGGTGCCGTTGCTGACCTCTTCCCCGTTTGGTACACCGTCGCCGTCGCAGTCTGCGGCTGACCAGGTTGCATTGCCGGCATCATAGCCCGCATAGCCTGCAGCTTGTGCTGGAGAACAGGGGTCGTTCGGGTCGGTGCCGTCTTCGGCCTCCTTATCGTCGTTGATGCCGTCTCCGTCGGTGTCGCCGGGGTTCTCGTTGGGGTCGGTGCCGTTAGTCACCTCATCTCCGTTCGGCACGCCATCGCCGTCGCAGTCTGCAGCTGACCACACCGCATTATTCACATCATAGCCGGCATAGCCTGCAGGCTGGGCGGGAGAACAGGGGTCGTTCGGATCGGTGCCGTCTTCAGCCTCCTGATCGTCGTTGATGCCGTCTCCGTCTGTATCGCCGGGGTTGTTGTAAGGGTCGGTGCCATTGGCATCCTCTTCCCCGTTGGGCACGCCGTCGCCGTCGCAGTCTGCGGCAGACCAGGTTGCATTGCCAGCATCATAGCCGGCATAGCCTGCGGGCTGAGCGGGAGAGCAGGGGTCGAGCGGATCTGTATTATCCTGAATTTCCTGATCGTCATTAATGCCATCGCCATCAAGATCTCCCGGGTTTTCGTAGGGGTCTGTATTATTCGCGATTTCATCGCTGTTCACGACTCCGTCCCCATCACAATCTTCAGCCGCCCAAATGGCATTGAGGGGATCAAAATCCGCGTAGCCTGCTGTCGGAAGAGGATCACAGGGGTTATTCGGATTGGAGCTGCCGGTAGCAACGGGAGAGGAAGCAGGGTTGTCCAGCCCAAGTACCTCTTCACCATCGTAGAGCCCATCTCCATCTGTATCTGGATTATTGGGGTCTGTTTCATCTCCAGTCCCTGCAATGCCATCGGCACCCAATAATTCTTCGGAATCGGTTAGCAAGTCTCCGTCAGAATCACAAGAGGTGCCATTGTTTTCATAATTACCTGTGTAAGCCTCACCAAATGAGCCCCCTGCAATGCCATAGATGGTATTGGTAAAATCGCCACCGCCCATTCCTGGGTCAGAAGAGATCGGGTCGGAGCCATTAATGTAAAGCCGTAGTCCGGGGATACAGCCCCCACCCGGGATCGTAAAATGCAAAATCAGCTTTTCCTCATTGGCCACAAAGCTTACCGGGGCTCCTAAAGAGCCCATACCATGGAAATCCACTGTCGGATCGGCTGCGGGAGCATAAATCCTAGAGTTGTCAGACCAGGGCCCAGCTTCCACGCTAGTCACTGTAAAAGCTGCATCATCTACTGCCGTTGGCGCCACTACCGTAATCTGGGAGGGACCCCAAAAGAAAGAAGGCTCAGTGCCATCCGGAAGCGCATATACTTCATATCGCTCCTCCAGCACATTATACCTCAATGTAAGCTCCAAACTGACACTCTGAGCTTGTAAGAACAGAGCCCCAAGGAGCGTGAAGAGTAAAGAAAAAAGTAATTGTTTCATGAGTACTACTTCATTTGTTATTGCAAGATTTGAATGAATTGGTTCTAAAATCCAGATGTAAACTCTTGTGCTTAGCAGCACAAAAGCCACCCAGGCTGCTGTGATGTTATAGGGGCACAGCAGCCTGGGCACTGCCTTATGGCAGCTGTTCTATCAGTCGGTCGCTATTGTAAAGCCCTACGGGATTCCAATTCGAAAAATTGAAAAGGATATTGATGAACTTGAGGGAAGGCTCACTATTAACCCCCTGGTACTTGACCACTCCGTCCATATTCAAATCGCCGGAGAAATAACCAAAGGCGTCACTGAAATTGTAAAACCCAGAAGGGTTGTTGCCGTGCAGGATAACGCCCTGCAGCAAATTGTTGTCGCTAAATGCGCCTTGGTACTTGATCTTCCCATCACCATTGGCATCACCAGCCCATAGGGCTTTCACCCCGCCCATGATCACCATGGCTGCACCCTGATAATTCACCCCTCCGCCTGGGCGGGAATAAAGGCTACTGTTTGGTGCAGTCGTAAAATCTACAACATTGGCCGTATCGCTCAGCAATACCGGTGCTGCCGTCATTACGCCAAGGTGGTTGCGGTGCTTTACAGCAATGTAATAGCTCTGCCCGACCACTCCCGCAATGCTCACAGGCGACACCCCATCTGTTGGGTCAACCAAATCTCCATCGCGCTGAAGCAACACCGCCCGAGTTTCTACGATGTTTCTGAAATTTGAAGCATCCCGAAGCTCTAGGAACACCCAATCTACAATGGCATCAGGGGTCCCTGAATTTGCAGACAAAACTGCCGCCGTAGTCGTCGCTAAGCCTGCATTGCCAGCGTGATCGAAACGAGGATTGTTCATGCCTGCGTAGGGGTCTACTAAAGGCAAATGCCCCTGCTGCCTTAAATCGTCGCGCATCAAACCAAGGTCTATCGAATTCAATAGCGCACCTTGTAAGAAAACCTTCACCGACAATGGTGCCGTACAAGTAGGCGATGCTGTATTTGGGGCACAAGGGTCGTTCGGGGCAGGGTCGGTATCATCGCCCACACCATCTCCGTCCGTATCGGGGTTGTAAGGATCAGTGCCATTCGTATCCTCATCTCCGTTCAAAAGGCCATCGCCGTCACAGTCTGCGGCAGACCAGATCGCGTTGCCGGCATCATAGCCTGTGTAGCCCGCAGGCTGGGCGGGAGAGCAGGGGTCGAGCGGGTCGGTGCTATCTTCTATCTCCTGATCGTCGTTGATGCTGTCTCCGTCGGTATCACCGGGGTTATTGTAGGGGTCGGTGCCATTGGCATCCTCATCCCCGTTGGGCACGCCATCGCTGTCGCAGTCTGCGGCAGACCAGATCGCGTTGCCGGCATCATAGCCTGTGTAGCCCGCAGCTTGGGCGGGAGAGCAGGGGTCATTCGGGCCGGTGCCGTCTTCTATCTCCTGATCGTCGTTGATGCCGTCTCCGTCGGTATCGCCGGGGTTATTATAAGGATCAGTGCCATTGGCCACCTCTTCCCCGTTGGGCACGCCGTCGCCGTCACAGTCTGCGGCAGACCAAATCGCGTTGCCTGCGTCATAGCCCGCATAGCCCGCAGGCTGGGCGGGAGAGCAGGGGTCGAGCGGGTTAAGGTCGGTACCATCATCTACGCCGTCGCCATCGGTATCAGCGTTGTAAGGATCAGTGCCATTTGTATCCTCATCTCCGTTCAAAAGGCCGTCGCCATCGCAGTCCGCAGCAGCCCAAATCGCATTGCTTGCATCGTAGCCTGTGTAGCCTGCAGCTTGTACTGGCAAACAGGGGTCGTCCGGGCTAGGATCGGTACCATCATCTATGTCATCGCCATCAGTATCAGCGTCGTAAGGATCAGTACCATTAGCATCCTCATCTCCGTTCAAAAGGCCATCGCCGTCACAGTCTGCGGCAGACCAGATTGCATTGCCTGCATCATAGCCTGTGTAGCCTGCGGGCTGGGCGGGAGAGCAGGGGTCGTTCGGGCCGGTGCCGTCTTCTATCTCCTGATCGTCGTTGATGCCGTCGCCGTCGGTATCGCCAGGGTTGTTGTAGGGGTCGGTGCCGTTCATGTCTTCTTCCCCGTTCGGCACACCGTCGCCGTCGCAGTCTGCGGCAGACCAGATTGCATTGCCTGCATCATAGCCGGCATAGCCTGCGGGCTGGGCGGGAGAACAGGGGTCGTTCGGGCCGGTGCCGTCTTCGGTCTCCTGATCGTCGTTGATGCCGTCTCCGTCTGTATCGCCGGGGTTGTTGTAGGGGTCGGTGCCGTTCATGTCTTCTTCCCCGTTCGGCACACCGTCGCCGTCGCAGTCTGCGGCAGACCAGATTGCGTTGCCGGCATCATAGCCTGTATAGCCTGCGGCTTGGGCGGGAGAACAAGGATCGTTCGGATCCGTGCCGTCTTCGGCCTCCTGATCGTCGTTGATGCCGTCTCCGTCTGTATCGCCGGGGTTGTTGTAGGGGTCGGTGCCGTTCATGTCTTCTTCTCCGTTGGGCACACCGTCGCCGTCGCAGTCTGCGGCAGACCAGATCGCATTGCCGGCATCATAGCCTGTGTAGCCTGCGGGCTGGGCGGGAGAACAGGGGTCGTTCGGGCCGGTGCCGTCTTCTATCTCCTGATCGTCGTTGATGCCGTCTCCGTCCATATCGCCGGGGTTGTTGTAGGGGTCGGTGCCGTTCATGTCTTCTTCTCCGTTCGGCACACCGTCGCCGTCGCAGTCTGCGACAGACCAGATTGCATTGCCTGCATCATAGCCTGTGTAGCCTGCGGGCTGGGCGGGAGAACAAGGATCGTTCGGATCCGTGCCGTCTTCGGCCTCCTGATCGTCGTTGATGCCGTCTCCGTCTGTATCGCCGGGGTTGTTGTAGGGGTCGGTGCCGTTCATGTCTTCTTCCCCGTTCGGCACACCGTCGCCGTCGCAGTCTGCGGCAGACCAGATTGCATTGCCTGCATCATAGCCTGTGTAGCCTGCGGGCTGGGCGGGAGAACAGGGGTCGTTCGGGCCGGTGCCGTCTTCGGCCTCCTGATCGTCGTTGATGCCGTCTCCGTCTGTATCGCCGGGGTTGTTGTAGGGGTCGGTGCCGTTCATGTCTTCTTCCCCGTTCGGCACACCGTCGCCGTCGCAGTCTGCGGCAGACCAGATTGCATTGCCTGCATCATAGCCTGTGTAGCCTGCGGGCTGGGCGGGAGAACAAGGATCGTTCGGGTCGGTGCCATCTTCGGCCTCCTGATCGTCGTTGATGCCGTCTCCGTCGGTATCGCCGGGGTCGTTGTAGGGGTCGGTGCCGTTCATATCTTCTTCCCCGTTCGGCACACCGTCGCCGTCGCAGTCTGCGGCAGACCAGATTGCATTGCCGGCGTTATAATCGGCATAGCCCGCGGGCTGGGCGGGAGAACAGGGGTCTAGCGGATCAGATATACCGGTAACTGTTGGATTGGTAGCAGGATCATCAAGCCCAAGGACTTCCTCTCCATCGTATAAGCCATCGCCATCGGTATCCGGGTTATTTGGATCTGTACCAGCAGTAGCTTCCTGAGTATTAGTCAGCCCATCCATATCTGGGTCAGCATCCATACGGCCAATACCAATAGCACTGATGCCAGCCATCATAGTCCCGGTAAGGGTACTTCCGGCAGTAAGACCCGTAGCCCCCGTAGTGCCTAGTGCTACCCATTGGCTGCCGTCCCATCCTGCCAATCGCAAGTCGGTGGCATCCGCGAAACCATTCATATCCGGGATGCTCACCGTAATGGACAGCCCTTCTCCTGTGCCAGACAAAGCCAGCCAGTCCCATTGCCCGGCCGGGCTCACAGAAGCCAGACTGTCGCCTACTGCCAGAATGGAGTGCAAAGCACCTCCGTCCGAAGGGTCGCCAACGCTAGAAGGATCGCCAGGCAGCCAGGCCACGGCATACACCTCATTGGCATTGGTGGGGGCCGAGATCGACAGCTGCCGCAGCGCAGTGCCATCGCCTACCGGAAAAGAAAAAGCCGTATTGCCATACTTTTTCACGTAGCCGTCTACATGCGCTGCATCCGTCTGCCCCAAAGCTTCGGCACCGCCGATGAAGCTCATGTACCCCTGTGGGGCCGAACGCTGTGTCTGTATTATGCCTGGCAGTGCCCCACTGCCACCATTTTCAAAATGATGCGAGGGGCCAAAAATAGCTATTTCTTGTCCTCCAGAAATATAGACGTTCCCTTGGCTGGCAGATTGCGCCCGTACGTTTTGAGGTACGAAGGCAGCGAGCCAAAAGAACAAGATGACAGAAAACCATCTTAAGGAGCTTCTTTTCCTTTGCATAGTGTCGTAATTAATTTTCCATGAGTTTTACCTTTCTCTGCAACACCTTGCCTTTACGGCCAAAATTGCTTGCTTGAGCTTCTTAGCATGCTGCACCGAGCAGCCCCTCCGTTAGGCTGCAAAAACAAAAGGATGATGAGTATTTAAATGCATTTTTGCCTTCTCCGAATCAGCCCTATGTTTCGCTGTTTTTATCCCGAGGCAACTTTTGCGGGCTACGATAATCTCCTGCCATCAAAAGTGCTATGTAAGGCCAACCTGGAAATATTGCAAAGCTGATTATGTGTTGTTGACTTTGGCCGCCGTTTGGCCTAAAAGCGCATCGCCCTGTGCCAACCCCATGCCAAATGACATTAAAAACAATGATGTAGCGCTAGCCCGTCTTTACGTTAAATTCATCTTCCACAAAAGTAGCAGGACGCTTCCGGGTAGTCCGGCAACACATACAGTGAATACCTGAAAAAACACAAGGGTAAATCCGAAGAATATGAGCCTTATTGCCCGTTTGCCAATCTACCCCTATACCCAAAGCCTGCAAGTCCTCCCGCAGTGCCGCACAGTTGGAGGTGCCCACGCCTGCTCAGCAGCGCGCTGTTTTCCACTTCCGCCATTGCCTGTTGCTCAACTGCCGGGCTGGGCTGCCGCCGAAAGGTGGTAGAAGCCTTGGTGCTGTGCTGTACCGGACTGAGCAAATTGGCATAGGCAGGCCTACACCGCCAAAAGCGCAAAACAGCTCAAACAAGCCCTAGTGGTCTGTCAAGGCTAAAACTAGGGGTTGCCTGCGGCACAAGAAGAAAAAAGGGCCGCAGCCCGGCCTTTCAACCGGGCTGACAGCCCCTCCATAGCCGCTACAGGCAAACAAAACTGGCCGTGATCAGCCCGCTGCTCCTTGCTTGGGTTAATGCAGCCGCTTTTCAAAACCTTTGCCTACCTACAGTGCTATAGCCAACTTCATATACTAACAATCTTTAGCCCACCTACTCCACGGGCGTGAACCCCAATGCCGCAGGCGTTTATGTTTTCCGGGCTCTAGTGCCTCAAGTCATAAATCCTTGCCACCCCAAGTTTCGTTCTTTTCCGCCTACTCTTCGTTAAAGAACCGCTCCTTTAGCTCGGGCTAAAGTCGCGAACCTTCGCCTTGATTAGCCGGAAAATAACTTCAACTTAAGTATCATAAATTTATGACTTAAGGCACTAGCCTGGCAATGGCCTAGCGCTGCGCAGGGGCGGCAGGCCTGATAAGGCCGAGCGGATAGCGAGCCCCGTAGCATAGCGGCACCTGCCATCGGGCAGGGGCAGGCCCCATCCTATACTGAGCCTGGTGCGGCTAGACCGAATGATTTGATCGTATTTCCACACTTAAGCCTTTTTGGTGCATGGGCTTTAACTGTCAAAAATGTACGGATCAACCTGCTAGCAGCCTGTCAAGTATTAATTTATGGGCTGAGCGGGAGCGAATTTTGAGGGCAATCAACCTCCCACCGTACTTAGGTACTAAGGCAGGGAGGGAAGAGCAGCCTGAAAAGCCGCCGTAGCCCCCCAGGTTGAGCCTTGACAGGCCACGAGGGGCGTCCTCAACGCTTAGCCCGCCGCCAACGCTTGCCATACCGCTTCCCAGCTCGCCGTGCGCAACAAAATGCGCCCTTCGGCGTCCAACAGGAACATCGTAGGCGTGCCCACCACCCCATAGCGCCTAAAATTAGGGCCCGACATGCC
This sequence comes from Phaeodactylibacter luteus, assembly GCF_007993045.1. Classification (GTDB taxonomy): domain Bacteria; phylum Bacteroidota; class Bacteroidia; order Chitinophagales; family Saprospiraceae; genus Phaeodactylibacter; species Phaeodactylibacter luteus. The sequence continues at coordinate 12,068 of NZ_VOOR01000066.1, read as the reverse complement.
CCGCTCGTCGCAATACTTATCGGCCCAGGGGTGGCCCAGGGCGGTGTTCTCGAAGACCTGATAGTCGGTATCGGCCGAAATACTGATCAGGCGCACGCCTTTTTTCGCTAAGACCGGATAGCTGCCCACCAGCTGTGGCATCAGGTTCTCACAGGGGCCGCAGCCGCTTTGGTAGAAGACCAGCAGGCTGTAGTTTTCCGATAGCTCCACCGGCCGCAACACCACCGTTTGGTGGTTGTGCTCGGCCGGATCGCCCAGGTGCTTTATAAAACCCAGTTCGGGCGCCAGCTCGCCCGCCTGTGGTGCGCCGTACTGTGCCAGCATGCCATCGGTGCGCAGCAGCTTGCCGCTGCCCTTCACTTCGGCAGCCAGCTCACCTATCAGATGATCCTTACCTGCCCCGGAGAGGCTGCGCGCCAGGTAATCGCAAAACGAGGTATACATCTCTGCATTGGGCAGGCGAGCCAAAATGCGACGGGCACTGCTCAGCAGGGCCGTATCGCTCCCGATGACCTTTGTGTGCAGCTGTACCCAGCTGAAAATGACCCCGCTCCAGTGGTTGCTGCGGTAGAGGGCTTCCCAAGACATGCGCCGGCTCAGGTAGCCCTCAATATCTGCCGCCAGTTCTGCTTCGCTCATGCCCAGGCGGCTGCCCACGCCACGCGTTACGTCCACAATCTGACGGAAGCGGGCTGCGTAAAGGGGCGAGGCCGATAGGGCCGAGCGGAAGGCGGCCCAGTCCTTTTGCAGGTTGGCCTCCTCTTCTGTCGCCGCAGCGTAGAGCGGATGGCCCGGCGGGTAGGACCGCAGCACCATGCGCAGGGCTTCGTATTGGAGCAGCAGGCGCTCCTGCTCCCGGTAGTTTTCCCGCAGGAAGGCGTTCTCAGCGGAGCCGCTGTAGATGATGTTGTCATCATTGGGCTGATCGCTGAGGCATTCCACCGAAAAGTCTTCCCCATTGATCACCATATCGAGCCCGCCGCCCTGCCGCAGCATCCAACGGGCCATGCCCGTATAGCCGCGGTGTGCTTCCGGGATGCGCAGTGCCACTTCCCCATCAGAAGGGATGGCCCCGCTGAGCACGGTGTCCTGCTCCTGCCCGCGAAAGAGAAGCAGATCCCAATCCTGGCCCGCAAAAGCCGGGAAGCGTAGGGTGATGTTTTGGGGGTAAGCTGCTGTGGGCAGAAGCGGCAGAAATAATAATAACAGCTTGAACGTGCTTGTGCTAAGTTTCATAATTTCCGCTCAACTTTTGGACCTTAGGGCTGTAATGCCCCTAAGGTGTTTTGAAATGATCCGTTAAATTATTCAGCAATGCAGCGGATGGAGCGCCCCTCGTGACGATAGCCGATAGGGTAGCTCGTATTGGCATTGCCATTTTGAAAGAGAAGCGGCCATGCGAACGAACTTGTATTCTCTGTACTACTCCAGTAGCTGCCTCTAGAGCCCCGGGTTACCAACATACCATTAGACCCGTCTCGTCCACTACCAGTCGAGGGCAAAAACAGGTTATGGCCAACCTGCAACCCACTACTGTAATTGGTAGTGCTGCTCATCCAATCTCCTAAATATTGAAGCGTACCGTTGGATGCTAACACTCCATCCCACTGCGCTTTTGTGGGTACCCGGAAGCCGGCGGGGCAGGGATCGTTCGCCGTCTTAACCTCGTCCTGCCAGGAGCCGTCAGGGACGACAGTGGTACTCCAGCCCGGGATGGCCCCGGCGTTGTCGTTCACCGCAGCATTGCCCCAGGGTGCAGCTGCGCCATAAACCGGAGCACTGCAAGGATTAGCCCCATCTGTACCGTCAATGCCGAAGCAGGCAGGGTTCCGCCCCCATTGGTAGTAATCCCCATTCAACCGCCAAGAAGGTGCAAACGGATCTGCGCTTGGGTCAGCCCCCAGGTTGTGGCACAAAAAGGTTTTCCACACGCCCGCAGCCACATAGGCACCACAGCCTACAGGCAGGACGAGGGCGCAGCTCTGCCCGCCGATGTCCAAGGCAAAACTGGCCAGCCCGTTGCCCGAAGCGGTGCCTGTGATGGTGTACACCAGGCTACCGGAGCCATCGGCAAAAAGGCCGGAGCCCAGGGATGCCGTCAGCCCGGTGACCCCCGTAGAGCTTACGGTCTGCCCATTGTGCACGCCCCCGTTCCCACCGGTATATGACACCGCAGCGCTTACGCCGGAAGCCGGCTCGCCGGGCATAAGGCGGCCTGTTTGAACAGCGCCTGCACAATCGAGTGACAAGGTGCTGCCCAGGACCTGCGATGGGCCCGACATGGGCACCCAACTCGTGCCTTCAAAAAAGTATACGTCTTTTGGGCTGCAGTCTGTACAATAAGCCATCAGCCCCTCCGCCGGGCTGACGATGGCATTCATCTGCGCCTCCGTCATGCGAGGCGGCAGGAAGCCTTGGTTGGTCGATTCGACCTCCAATATGGCCGAACCGTCTATGACCGCTGGGTTGTCGCCTACTTTGACTTGGGCGAAGAGCGCTGCGGGCAGCAGGGCTAGTAGCAGGAAGAAGGTATTTATCACATTCTTCATTTTTTATTTTTTGATCGCCGGGGGGAGAAAAGCCCGGCGATGTTTTGTATGTTTTATTTCTAAACCTGACTAAGGTGCGATGTTATTCTGCTATACAGCGGATGCTCATCCCCCTAGTCCGATTATTCCCATTGCCGCCCAAAGCCGGAACAAAATCACCATAGTCCTGCTGATGAAAAGTCAGATGAGTACTCCCCCCCCCAGTAGAGCTTCCATAACTCGTCCAATAAAAACCATTTTGCCCCCGGCTACTGAGTGAACCAGGTATAACGCCAGGCCAATCTATCGGCGCCGTCCTAGAACCAGCTGCAGGTAAAAAGAGCGTTCTACCTATTTTTTTTCCACTTGAATAATTAGTAGGGCTACTACCCCAACTTCCAACGTTCGACCAAACATTTTCTTTTATCAAACTATTAAAATCGGCCCGTGTTGGAATACGATAACCAGCCGGACAGGGATCATTTTGAGTTTTGTTATCCTCACGCCACGCAGTATTTCCAGCAAGCCCTGCGGAAAAATTGTTCACTCGCCCAGCATTAGCTTCACTTTCCATGGGTCCTGTTGGTCCATGAGCAAAATTTGCTGTATTTGTAGTTTTCCATACAGATGGATCGGGCCCTTTACGTCCCCACTGCCAGTAGCCTCCAATGATTTCCCAACTTGGGGTGAGGGGATCTGCATTGGTGTTGGCTGCAGCTAAGTTATGACACATCCACTGCTTCCAAATCCCAGCCTGAAAATTTGCGTAAGCTCCACAGCAAGCACAATCCTTTACTTTAACTGTAGCCTTAATCTGTCGATCTGTACCGGTGTTACTGGAATTAGAGTTGTAGATCACGTAAATATCCGCCGTCAGCGGATTGGCGTTGGTCAGCCCGAGGGCGTCCGTATTCAAGGTGGTGCTGAAATTGACTGTTGCTACGACCGGACCACTTATATTATTTCCGGGATTATCTCCGCTAATACCAGTGATGACTATACCATTGGTATTAGTATAAAAGAATCGTACATTGCTAACTGTGCCCAAAGGGGTGAAAGTGTAGCTCTGTGTATAGGTCGTTGGCTCGGTAAAATCCTTTTGCTGGTCAATTCTCGCGCTAAATGGGGCGCAGTCGTTGGAATTATAATTACTCAACGCTATATCAAAACATGTAGGTCCCGAAAATGAGCCAGAGCCAGTGGGATTTGAGGGCGGGGCAGGAGGCGCATTCACGGTCGCCTCTGCACTTCCGGCCGGCGTGGTGTTCGTTGTCCAGGTGTAGGTGCCAAGCGCAGCCGGCGTGCCCGACCCTGTCAGTGTGATCAGCTGACAGCCGGTGGCAGCGAAGGTACCACTGCCGGAGAAAGTTACCCCGTTCTCGGTGGCTTCCAATGACCAGGTGCCAGGCTGCGTTACATTGGCGTAGAGCTCCATTGTTAGCCCGCTTACTGCTGCGCCTTGTGTCATGGTGCCGCTGATGCTGCCCGGGCCGCCCGAGCAGCCGGCGGCGCCATAGGAAGCCACAACGGCAGAGCCGCCGGCCGAAGGCTCAGGGGCTACTTCAGCTGTGGCGCTGCCAAATGGGGCAGTGTTGGTCGCCCAGGTAAAGCTCCCGCTCGCAACGGGCGTGCCCGAGCCGGTCAGCGTAATCTGTTGACAGCCGGTGGCCGCGAAGGTGCCGTTGCCGGAAAAGGTCACGCCGTTCTGTATGGCCGTCAATGACCAGGTGCCCGCCTGCGTTACATCAGCATAGAGTGTCATCGTCACCCCACTTACCGCAACGCCTACCGTCATCGTGCCGCTGATGCTGCCCGGGCCGCCCGCGCAGCCTGCACCGCTGTATGATGATACTTCTGATGTGCCATTCGAGCCGATATCGGCAGAGGAGCCGGACAAAGGCATCCATGCGGTAGCATCGAAGGTGTAGGGCCCCTTAGGCATACAATCCGTGCAAAACACCATCAGCCCCTCCGCCGGGCTGACGATGGCATTCATCTGCGCCTCCGTCATGCGAGGCGGCAGGAAGCCTTTACTTGTTGATTCAATCTCAAGCTCGGCGGAGCTTTCGATCACATCCGGGTTATCGCCCACCTTGACTTGCGCGAAGCCCACTACGGGCAGCAGGGCCAGGGCCAGGGCGATCCAATTTTTCTTCAATATCAATGAATAAGTCATCTTGGTTTATGTTTAAAAAAGGAAGGCCGCGGGCCAGCCATTCACGGCAGGGCTACCCCCCGGCAGCCGCTGCGCTGCAGCTTCGCACATTTAGCCCTTCACATGCCGCCTACTATGCACAAAAGGCGGATGCTATTCTGGCCTCCCGTCAGACAAAAAGTGAGAGCGGGGGAATGTCAACTTTTTAGGGCGCCCCCGCTATGCCCCTTCGGCTGCCGCTTGCAGGCTGTGGGGGCGGGTGGGGCACCGGCAGGGCTATGCCCGTTGCCGAAAGGCCGCCGGTAGGGGAAGCCCGGCGCACGGGCGGCATTGCATACCCCACCGGCCTTCGCACGGGCGGCAGCAGGGCTGCTGCCGTAGGGCTGCGGGGCAGGTATATGCCCACAGGGGGGGGCGCAGGGGACCACTGCGCCGACAAGCGCCCTAGCAGGCGGGCGCCGGCTGCCACTTCGGCCACTGCCCCTGCCTCTAGGTATAACTGCCCTGCTCGCACGTCCAATACGCCCTGCTGCACGCTCAGCACCGATGAGATGTACAGCTCACCGTACAAGGCCACCGCCGTGGGGTTGGCTACTGTCAAGCGGGACAGCCGGCTCCCGCAGGCGTGTACCGCCTGTGGCAGGGCGCCGCACAGCAACACGCTGCCGCTGCCCTTTATGTCGGCTTCCTCTAAGTATACATCGCCCTGCACCGACAGCTGCGCGCTGCCGTGCAGGTGGAGCGCTGCCCCCCGAACGTACAGCACGCTCTCCGCATGCAGCCCGCTCGTTAGCGCAGACAGCAGCAGTATGCAGATCGTAAAGTAAGGGCGCAACCGGTAAAGTGCCATTTTTTGCTTTGGTCCTATAACGCCCGGGCGCGGAGCGATGAAGAGCGCTCCGCTTTTGCCCTGGGCTTATTCATAAAGAAATTAATGCTGCAAACTTTCACCGCGCCTCGTGGGCAGGATGGCAAACCTTTAGGGGCATTCCGGGAAATGTACAGGGGTGGAGTGGAAAATGAGGGTGGTGGAATACCACTTTTCTCACGGTTGCCCGTAAGCTTAAACGGTTTTCCTCATAGTTTATACCGCCCTCATATATCCGTTCCGGATTTCAACCCTTTACATATTTTAGCTTACCGTTGGACGGTTAACTATTGAGCGATACAGCGTATTGAAAAACCAAATGATCTCGGTTGGTAGGTATACGCATACACGGTACTCTCACGAACAGACAAACAAAATGCATTGAAATCATCAAGCCTTACATCCGCTGACCAGTACGACCCCTGTTCACCTCTTCGAATTAATGCGCCATTGTTTCTGTCACGCTGGCCTGCGGCTGGTAAAAACAAAGAAGGTCCATACATCCTCCCTGTGGTGTAATTTGTTACAGAAGACGACCATGTGTCACTTACACTAATTTGTGCGTTATAGGTATACAACCCGTATAGTTCATCTCCCGAAGGAACTCGAAAACCTGCTGGACATGGGTCATTAGGCCTCTTTACCCCACCTTGCCAAGAATGATTATTTAAAAGAATACCACCCCAGTCTGTTATGGCCGCATTATTAGATTCACTTTCAGTTGGCCCTGTAGGTCCATGAGCAAAATTTGCTGTATTGGTATTCAACCACAAAGCTGGATTAGGTCCTTTACGCCCCCATTGCCAGTAGCCGCCATTGATTTCCCAACTGGGTGTAAAAGGGTCAGCATTGGTATTGGCAGCACCCAAATTGTGGCACATAAAGGTTTTCCAAACTCCCGGAGCCACATAAGCACCGCAACATGCACAGTCTTTCACTTCTACTGTGATTTTGAGCTGACGATCGGTGCCATTATTGCTAGCACCGTCGTTGTAAAGTACATAAATATCTGCTGTTAGTGGATTGGCAGCGGTTAGACCGAGAGCGTCGGTATTGAGGGTGGTGCTGTAATTTACAGTAGCCACTACCGGAGTACTGATGTTATTCCCTGTATTACCTCCGCTAATGGTGGTAACGACGGAACCATTGGTGTTGATATAAGCGAAGCGCACATTGCTCACTGTGCCCGAGGGGGTAAAGGTATAGCTCTGCGTATGCGTCTCAGGATCCGTAAAATCAGACTGCTGAGAGAGACGCGAAGCCAGATTTCCGCAATCGTTCGTATTATCATTACTTAAACTAATGTCAAAACACGTACGCCCCGAAAATGAGCCTGAACCTACAGAAAAGCTGGTCGGATCAAAGTCTATATCAGCCATAGCGCTGCCCGAAGGCATACTGTTCGTCGTCCAGGTAAAGTCACCACTTGCCGCCGGCGTGCCCGACCCCGTCAGGGTGATCAGCTGACAGCCGGTGGCCGCGAAGGTACCGCTGCCCGAGAAAGTCACCCCGTTCTCGGTGGCTTCCAATGACCAGGTGCCTGTTTGTGTGACCTCAGCGTAGAGCTCCATCGTTACACCGCTTACTGTTGCGCCTTGTGTCATGGTGCCAGTGATGCTGCCCGTACCGCCCGAGCAGCCGGGCCCGCCGTAGGCAGACACCACTGAAGTGCCATTAGAGCTCTCGCTCAGTACATCTGTTGTAGCGCTCGCCTCAGGTGTGGTGCTGCTCGTCCAGGTGAAGCTGCCATCCGCAAGGGGCGTACCGGAGGCGGTCAGGACAATGGGCTGACAGCCGGTGGCCGCAAAGGTACCGCTGCCCGCAAAAGTCACCCCATTTTCGGTCAGGCTGAGGCTGTAGGTGCCTGCCTGCGCCACATCCGCATAGAGGGTCAGGGTGGTGCCCGTGGCATCTACCCCTTCTGTGAGCGCAGCTGAAAAGGCCGGCGCATCACAATCGGGCTCCCCGTAGCTGCTCACGATGACCGTACCGCCCGAGCTGGGGTCTTCCACATCCGCCGTAGCGCTCGCCACAGGCATAGTGTTGGACGTCCAGGTATAGGTGCCGCTGCTCATGGGCGTGCCACTTGCTGTCAGCACAATAGGCTGGCAGCCCGTGGCGGCGAAGGTGCCGCTGCCCGAGAAGGCCACCCCGTTCTCGGTCAGGCTCAATGACCAGGTCCCCGTTTGCGTTACATTAGCGTAGAGGGTCAGAGTGGTGCCTGTGGCGTCTACCCCTTCTACCAAGGCGCCCGAGAACGCTGCCGCATCGCAATCGGGCTGGCCGTAGCTGCCCACTACGCCCGTGCCGCCTGTGGTCGGGCTCAGCACCTCCGCCGTGGCGCTGCCGGCCGGCGTGGTGTTGGCCGTCCAAGTAAAGGTGCCGCTGCTCGTGGGCGTGCCCGTTGCCGTGAGCACAATGGGCTGACAGCCGGTGGCGGCGAAGGTGCCGCTGCCCGCAAAGGTCACTCCGTTCTCGGTCAGGCTGAGGCTGTAGGCGCCCGCCTGCGTTACATCCGCATAGAGGGTCAGGGTGGTGCCCGTGGCATCTACCCCTTGTATGAGCTCGGCTGAAAAGGCCGGCGCGCTGCAGCCTGGCTCCCCGTAGCTGCTCACGATGCCCGTGCCGCCCGTGCTCGCGTCAAAAACGGTGGCCGATTCCTGGCAGGACAGCAGCCCGGCTATATCGACGGCCACGCTCAGCGTGCCTTCCGAGGCGGGCGTGCCACCTAGGGTATAGGTGACCAACTGACTAGAGCCTGCGCCATTGAGGGTGGCCGAGGCCGGGGACACACTGGTGACGGAGATACCGCCCACCCCACTTAGGGTGAGATCGCTAGTCGCAAAGTTGAGGGAAGCATCTGTGAAGCTGTTGTTCGCCACCGTCAGGCTGAAGGTTTGCCCGCTCAGGGCCTCCCCTTCTATCAGGTCTCCACCGGTAAAGCCATTGATACTGCAGTCCATACTGACGGTTGTCTCAGGGCCCGAGGGAGACAGGGAGGCCCAGTCTGTGCCATCGTACAGCCTCAGCCCCTTAGGCATACAATCCGTACAAAACACCATCAGCCCCTCCGCCGGGCTGACGATGGCATTCATCTGCGCCTCCGTCATGCGAGGCGGCAGGAAGCCCTGTGTGCTCGATTCCATTTCCAACAAAGCGGACTGATCGATCACAGTCGGGTTATCGCCCACCTTGACCTGCGCGAAGCCCACTATGGGCAATAGGGCCAGGGCAATCCAATTTTTCTTCAATATCAATGAATAAGTCATCTTGGTTTATATTTTAAAAAGGGAGGCCGCGGGCCAGCCACTCACGGCAGGGCTACCCCCCGGCAGCCGCTGCGCTGCAGCTTCGCACATTTAGCCCTTCACATGCCGCCTACTATGCACAAAAGGCGGATGCTATTCTGACCTCCCGTCAGACAAAAAGTGAGAGCGGGGGAATGTTAACTTTTTGGGGCGCCCCCGCTATGCCCCTTCGGCTGCCGCTTGCAGGCTGTGGGGGCGGGTGGGGCACCGGCAGGGCTATGCCCGTTGCCGAGAGGCCGCCGGTAGGGGAAGCCCGGCGTACGGGCGGCATTGCATACCCCACCGGCCTCCGCACGGGCGGCAGCAGGGCTGCTGCCGTAGGGCTGCGGGGCAGGTATATGCCCACAGGGGGGGGCGCAGGGGACCACTGCGCTGACAAGCGCCCTAGCAGGCGGGCGCCGGCTGCCACTTCGGCCACTGCCCCTGCCTCCAGGTATAGCTGCCCTGCGCGCACGTCCAATACGCCCTGCTGCACGCTCAGCACCGATGAGATGTACAGCTCACCGTACAAGGCCACCGCCGTGGGGTTGGCTACCGTCAAGCGGGACAGCCGGCTGCCGCAGGCGTGTACCGCCTGTGGCAGGGCGCCGCACAGCACCACGCTGCCGCTTCCCTTTATGTCGGCTTCCTCTAAGTATACATCGCCCTGCACCGACAGCTGCGCGCTGCCGTGCAGGTGGAGCGCTGCCCCCCGCACGTACAGCCCGCTCTCCGCATGCAGCCCGCTCGTTAGCGCAGACAGCAGCAGTATGCAAATCGTAAAGTAAGGGCGCAACCGGTACAGTGCCATTTTTTGCTTTGGTCCTATAACGCCCGGGCGCGGAGCGGTGAAGGGCGCTCCGCTTGTGCCCTGGGCTTATTAGAGTTTATCAATGCTGCAAACTTACACCGCGCCTCGTGGGCAGGATGGCAAACCTTTAGGGGCATTCCGGGAAATGTACAGGGGTGGAGTGGAAAATGCCATTCCACCTTTATAGAAAATCAAGTAGACCAAGCAGGGGCTCCGTACCAATCATTCTTCTATTGGAGAAAATACCTGTATCAGAAAATGCTCCCCTGCTTCTGAGCGGTAGGTAGGCAAGTGTTTTCTCCAGACCATAGCATCCTCCTGAAGTGCCATGACCTCCACCTGATACTTGAGCTCATCTACAGAAGGCCCCCAGAATAGGCTATCATTAGACAAGAGGTAGGAGAAAGGCTGCCTGCCATGCTTGGCCCACATCATACCGTTGCGGCTAAAGGTGTAATCCACCGAACCATCATCCTCTTGGTGCCCCCAAAAGCCGATCCCATCATAGAAAGTATACATGGAATCCAAGTGCCAGGCCCTTTCGATGAGCGGCCTGTCCGGCTGTTCGCAGGAAAGCATGGGCAGCAAGGCCATACAGCAGAAAAGCCAAGTGTGACGTCCTTTCACGATAAAATGCATTTGTTTTAAAAAAAAAGAAGGCCCCAAGCGGTTTGCCCAAGGCCTTCCATAGTCTAAGCAAAACTAAATTGCTCTTTCCACACCCGAAGGCGAACTGATCACTTGATAGGGCCTAGTGGTCTGTCAAGGCTAAAACTAGGGGTTGCCTACGGCGACTTTTGAGGCTACTCTTCGTTAGACAACCCCTTACGTAGCGCTGCTATTCGCGGGAACATCCGCCTTGATTTAGCCTCAAAATCCGCTCCCACTCAACCCATAAATTAACACTTGACAAACCACTGGGCAGTACACGCTTCAGGCTGTCCACTCGGGGTAGGCCGAAGGCCTTCCTACTGCAAGCAAGCAAGCCTTGCGCCTGAAACTTGTAGCCATCCACGGCATTGCGCGTTGCCCCGCCGCTGCCCCAAAAGAGGGAGGCCCAACCACTTTACAGCTCATCTGCTATGTAGTACTCCTATTCGACAGCACCATAAAGTGGGGAACAGGGGCCTCCCCTACGCTATTAAAGAGAGAGGCCACAGCTTTGCCGGGCCCTCCTGACAAGAAGTCAAACTGGAAGTTCGGCTAGCGCCTGCACAGGCTAGGTGCAATGTCTAAGCCGTATTTGTCTGCACGACGAAAACCGCTATGCCCTTAGCCTGATGCCTTCGTCCATCTTGAAGCTTATTGCCCCTCTCCGGGCACGGCACAAATTTACATAGCGGGATTTGTGCAGATTGGCACAAACCCCATGCCGGGCTGGAAATACTAGTGTGCCAAATTGGCAAAGATGGGGTACTGCCAGGCAGCCTCTTCATTAAATGGCTCTTATAGTCCGCCAACCCAAATGCAGCAGGCTTTGGCGCTATGATGTTGCCGGCCTAGCGCTGCGCAGGGGTGGCCGGAGGCCAGACCCGACGCCTGTAGGGCGAGGGGCCGAGCGGGCAGCGAGCCCCGTAGCATAGCGGCGCCTGCCCGCTGGCAGGGGCAGGCCCCTATCCTTGCGGAGGGGGCAAGCCCCAAAGTGGCAATCTGATTGCGCCGGGTCCAAAGTTCAGGCACTTCCTTTCAGGTAGCTGGTGGGCACCGTGCCAAACCTTTTTTTGAAGAGGATGGTAAAATGCCGGGGGTCTTTCAGCCCTACCGCATGGCAGACCTCCTTCACCGTGCGGTATTCGCGCTTGCTGAGCAGCACCATAGCCTGATCGAGGCGGGCGTTGCGTAAATACTGTGAGGGGGTCTGCCCAGTGTAAAATTTGAGCCGGTTGAACAGGGTCCGGTCGGAGATGTGCAAGACTACGGCCAGCATAGAGACGGTGAAGTCCGGATCGTGCATCCGCTCCCCGATGACCTGCTGCAGTTCCTGCATCCACCGTTCGTCGTAGGGTTCAAGGCGCTTCTCCTGGGCGATCAGCGAGGGGCTGTCTTCTGTTTTCGCCACTACATTTTCTGTACGGGCCATCCGCGCCGCCCTGCCCGCTTGCTGCTGCCCCAACAGGTTTTCGATACGGGCTTTCAGTTCAGCCTTGCTGTATGGTTTCTTCACAAAGGCATCTACCCCAAGGCGCAAGGCTTTCAGCTCATCATCGGCAGAAGAGAGGGCGGTCAGCAGCAAGAATGGGGTATAGCCCAATTGAGGGTGCTGCCGGGCCTTCTGCAATAAAGTGAAGCCATCCATTAGGGGCATCATCACATCAGAGACGACCAGGTCTATATCTTGTGCAGGGCCATTCAGCAGCTCCCATGCCTGCTGCCCGTTGGCAGCGAGGGTCACTTTGTAGGCATCACCCAGTTCTCTGCC
>NZ_VOOR01000065.1 GCF_007993045.1 Phaeodactylibacter luteus | reverse complement strand
AATAATTGTCTATGTATTTAACGGGCGCTATCTTTGCCGGCACTTGTCAGTAAGCCTTTCCTGTAGATCCTGTCCAAAGCCGTGCCAAATTTTTATTGCTGTACTTGCTGGACGGAGCGCCGGTGCCCAAGCAACTCTATACGGATACAAACCCATCTGTGCCCTCCTGCCTGATGCCATAGCCCTATGGGCGGGGTGGGGCACCTGAAGTTCAGTTGCCGCCCGTTTGCACAACAGCAAGGGGCAGGCGGATTGGCCATTGTGCCTTGCGGGCTATGGATGAGGAACAAACACAGACTTTACCATGAGCAGGAGGAAAACAATATGGACGCTTAGTATATGGCTGATAGGGGCATTGGCGGGCCAGGAGGTGGCCGCTCAGCCCGCCAGCTGGTCGTTCAGCCTATGGTCGGGGCTCCAAGGCTATCAGGGCGATTTGGGAGAAGCATTGATGCCGGTGCCAGAACAGAGCGGGCTATTGCTTGGCGCCGGGCTGTCCCGCAGGCTCAGCCCGGCTTTACAGCTGCAGGGCCGTTTGCAGTACAGCGAGCTAGCGGCAGAGGATGGCGCAGCCCTTGCGCAGCGGGGCTTCCGCTTTTCGGGCAGGTATGCCCGGGCCCATTTGTCGATGGCCTGGAGCCCATGGGAAAAGAGGCGTTACCCTGGGCCCAGGGCCTTCAAGCGTTCGCTGACGCCCTATGGGTTGGCTGGCGGAGGGCTATTGCGTTCGGTGGTCCGCCCTGACTTTTCTGGCAATCAGATAGACCGCCTATCAGCGTATATTGATCAGGACAAAGCCCGCGGGGCTACCGCGTGGCAGCTGGAGATAGCAGTGGGCGGGGGGATGTTATACGATTTGGGGCTCAGGTCTGCCATCTTTGTGGAAGCAGTCACACAGACGGCCTTTTCGGACCATTTGGATGGCGTGAGCCACAGCGGCAACCCGGCACATGCCGATTGGATGCCGCAGGTCAGCCTTGGGCTTACGTACCGGCTATTGCCTCCGGACCGCGACCGGGATGGAATTGCCGATGAGGAAGATGCCTGCCCGCAGGTGCCGGGGCCGTGGTCGGCCAGAGGCTGCCCGGACGCCGATGAGGATGGGATAGAAGACTTGGAAGACCTATGCCGGGACGAGCCCGGCCCAAGATCCCTGAATGGCTGCCCCGATACCGATGGCGATGGGGTGGCCGACCGGGAAGACCGCTGCCCTGCATCCCCCGGGCTGAAAGCAACCCTTGGCTGCCCGGATGCCGACCGTGATGGGCTGGCCGACTTAGACGACCGCTGCCCATTCTTGCCGGGGAAGCCTTGGGAGGAGGGGTGTCCTCCGCTTGATGCCAATGCGGACGGGCAGCTTGCCGATGAGCATCAAGTCTGTTTGCCAGAAGCGGTACAGCAGCAGCTGAGCGCCCGCCTCCATAGTGTAGGGCTGCTCGTTAGCCTGTCTGGCCATTGGCAATTGCCTGGAGACACCACGATTGCTGCCCCCCTCCACCGTTGAAGCAATGTTGCCTTAGCGGAAATCAGATTGCTGTTTTGGGCCTGCCCCTGCTGCAAAGGTGGGGCCCTGCCCCTGCCATCGGGCAGGTGCCGCTATGCTGCGGGGCTCGCTGTCCGCTCGGCCCTATCGGGCTGTACACCCCTTCGCAGCGCTAGGCCGATGCCATCATAGCGCCAGTTAAGCGCTCCCAACCGGCTCACTAAGGGCGCAGCGCCTTGCGGTATTTTTGTCTGCCCGCCGCCGCTCACACCCAATGCAACAGTTAATTTTGAGGGATCATGGAGCTGATCCGGGCTTAATTTGTACTTTTATTTTACTGTATGCGCAAACAGCCCGTATTATTGCGGGCTGAAATAGCCAATAGATTAAGACGGATCGATACCCAAACAAGAGCAAAAAAAGAAAAATGAACTCAAGACGGAAATTTCTGGCCAGTGCATCAGCCGGCCTCATCGGCACGATTGGAGGCCTGGGGAGCACAGCTCGTTCAGGCAAAGGCCCTGGCCCGACAGTGATTGCCACCTGGAACAACGATGCAGCCGTAAGCAAAGCCTGGGAGGTGATCGCCCGGGGCGGGCGGGCGCTCGATGCGGTAGAGCAAGGCGTGAGGCTGGTCGAAGCAGACCCCAATGATCAAAGCGTGGGCTACGGCGGGCGCCCTGACCGGGAAGGCCGGGTCACTTTGGATGCCAGCATTATGGACGAAGCCGGCAACTGTGGCGCGGTCTGTTTCCTACAGGATATCAAGCACCCGATCAGTGTGGCCCGCCGGGTAATGGAGGAAACCCCTCATGTGATGTTGGCCGGAGAAGGCGCCCGGCAGTTTGCCCTGCAGGAGGGTTTCAAAGAGGAGCCCCTGCTGACCGAGGCCTCCCGAGAAGCATGGGAAGAATGGAAAAAAACGGAATCCTACAAGCCCATCATTAATATCGAAAACCATGATACCATAGGTATGCTTGCCCTTGATCAGCAGGGCAATGTCTCTGGCGCGTGTACCACTTCCGGCCTGGCCTTCAAGATGCATGGGCGGGTAGGGGATTCCCCAATCATCGGCGCCGGGCTGTTTGTCGATAACGAAGTGGGAGGGGCAGTGGCCACAGGGATGGGCGAAGCCATCGTAAAAGCCTGCGGCTCCTTTTTGGTAGTGGAGCTGATGCGGCAGGGCGCAAGCCCGGAAGAGGCTTGCCGGGAAGCGGTGATGCGGATTGTCCGCAAGCAGGGCAGCTACTACAAAGACATACAAGCGGGCTTCTTGGCGGTCAACAAAAAAGGCGAGACCGGCAGCTTTGCCATACACCCGGGGTTTACTTTCGCCCGGGCAAGAGGGCCTAAGGCCAAAAACCACAAGTCTAAGTCTTATCTGTAAGCCCGTCGAGCGGTATGTTAAAGTCAAAAACTAGGGGGCGGGCGCAGGAATATCTGCCATGCCTGTTCCGTTCCAAAGGCAGGCTGCTTTGTGCCTGAGCGCACCTTTGCGCACAAGGCGGAAAAAATTACATACATAAAATACACTAATCTGAGCCCAAAAACATAAATTTGGGCTTGCTTTTGCCAGACGGCCTCCCGCGCGGCGCAAACGTGGGGGATTTGGCCTTAATCCTGGCAGTTTCAGCGGCGAAATCTTCGCTGCTGCGTTTTGAGAGGTACACATATCAAAAAACAAAAATGGGGTAGGTTGACAGTGCTGCAATAGCCTGATCAGCCTATTTATGCCCATTTCAGACCGTAGCCAAAAGTTAGGGGCTTGCCTTATGGCAGCACCTCCAATAGATGCTGCATCTGCCATCCCCTTGTTTTTGAGGTGAGCCTTTGAAGCGCGAAAGCAACAGATCAATCATCTGATGCTGGAATTGTGGCCATTCAGAATGGCCCTGACATGAATCCTTGTTTTTCGAGCTTTAAATTTTCTAACTTTGCGCATCTCAAAAACTTATCCCATGAAGCGAGTAACGACCTGTCTTTCTCTCTTGGCTTGCCTGGTTTTCGGGGGGGCATCCCTACAGGCGCAGCAACTTTCCCTTTTCACACAGTACCGAGAAAATGCCACGGTGATCAACCCTGCCAGCATGGAGTCTGATTTTTTAGCCTTCGGGCAGAACATCACCTTTGGGGGCTCTTACCGTGCTCAGTGGGTAGGCCTGGACAACGCGCCCACCACGCAAACGCTCCGGGGCTCTTACGTCAATAGCGGCGGCTCTGGCGTTTCTATCATGACGGGCGGCTACCTGATCAATGATCAGACGGGCCCAACGGGCTTTACGGGCGCTTATGGGCGCATTGCCGGTGTCCTTTCCCCCAACCCGGAGGAGAGCGGTTTTGTCGTTGGCCTCAGCGCAGGTGCGGTCAATTTCAGGGTAGACGCTTCCCAGATCCGTTTGCGGGAAGAAGGCGACGTGGTCGGCACCGCAGATCAGTCACAATTTTTCCCAGACTTAGGGCTTGGGCTGTACTACTACAGTATGGTAGGGCGCAATGATAATATGTTTTACGCCGGTTTGTCCGTGCCTCAAGTGTTTGGGCTCGACCTCACCTTCCAGAATGAAGCAGGTGAGTATCAGACCAAGCGGGTACAGCACTATTATGGCATGCTGGGCTTCTATGCATTTTTCAACAACGACAGCTTTCTTGAGCCTTCCCTTTGGGTGAAATACACAGAAGGGGCGCCTTTCAACGCAGATTTCAACCTCCGTTATTACACGCCTGTCAATTTTTGGGTAGGGGCAGGTGGCTCTACAGCGGGCACTGCCCACTTGGAAACAGGAGTGGTGCTTGGAGATGTGTCCGGCTTTGACAATACCTTCCGCATAGGTTACGGCTTCGACTACTCTTTCAGCTCCTTTGGCCCCACTGCAGGGTCGACGCATGAGATCAACCTGACGATGTCCCTTTACCGTTAGGCCAGACGCCATGTACACTGCCTTTTCATTTGACCTGAATCATCTACGGCCGGAGGCTGCCCCTAAGTTGCCGGCTACCACCTTATAATGGTTTCTCCCATGCATACTCAAATCATATTCCCCAAACTCAACTTTTTTATGAAGAAGAGGACTTTGGCGCTACTGATGTTCCTGATAGCTGGTGCTGCCAGCCTGGCCGCTCAGAACGTTGCCTACACCATGTATTTTGAACAACCGGAAGAAAACCCCTGTGTCAACGAGACGTTTTGTATCGATGTCACTGTAGAGAACTTCTCGAATATTGCAGAGACAGACTTCAATATGCTCTGGGACTCCACCGTCTTGGAATTTGTAGAAGTAACCGCCCTCAACTTAGATGGGCTCACGCAGGACAACTTCACGCTGACCAACGCAGGCACCCTGAATATGGCCTGGCAGGTGGAAGATTGCGAGACCATCTCCCAAGGGGAGGGGGTCACGCTCGACGATTGCGGCAATACTTGCCGCCCTACCATTTTCCGCCTTTGCTTCCGTACGCTGCAGGCCTACGGAGATGCTACGGCTGTAACGGTAGGCCCTAACCGTTATACCACAAAAGACAACAGCAATTGCGTCAACCTACAGACGTTTGTCGAGCCGGCTTATATCTCTACTTGTGTGCGCCCTTTCATCGTTAATATTGCCGATGGGCAGGGCAATGAAGAGGATTTGGTATGCCTGGATTTCACGGTCTCAGGCCTGGACAGCCTCTCTTCTTTCCAGTTCCCGGTAGTATGGGATTCCACACTGGCCAAGTTTGCAAGCGTAGTTGTGCCTCAGAACCTGCCCAACCTCAGCCTGCAAAGTTTTGGCACACCATTGAACGCAGGCGGCGTGCAGGAAGGCTCGATCACCGTATCATGGGGCGCACCTCCGCCGCAGAATACCATTTCTGTAAACGACAGCACGCTCATTTTCCAATTGTGCCTGCGTTTGGAGCCGGGCTCCTGCTCGCGCGATATCTTAGTGAGCATTGCGGATCAGCAGCCCGGGCAGCCTTTCTTCCGTCCGGAAGCGACCAACGAATTTATGGGCGGTTTTAACAACATACAGGTTGGGCAGCGGGAAGGGCTGATCGAAGTGGGCCCCTGCAACCCACAGGGCGTGGAAGTCGCAGCAGATTGTGGCGCGCCAGTAGACCCCAACAGCTCGATCTGTGTGGAAGTAGAAGCCGGCGGCAATTTTCAAGACGTGACCGACCTGGCCTTCCTGATGACCTGGAACCCGAATATCCTTGCTTACACCGGAGTACAGGGCTTTGGCCTGCCCGGCTTAAATGCTACGGGCTTTAATGTGGCCAATACGAACAACGGCATACTTGGCTTTGAATGGGACGGCCCTGCACAGGACCGCACAGCAGGTGATGTTTTGTTTGAGGTATGCTTCGACGTGATCGGCGTGGGCGGGAACAGCCCGTTCCAGTTCATCAACAACAACGAAGACGTAGCACAGATCAACAATCAGCCAAGCATTGGCATCAACCCTTCGAACTGTGAGGTGCAGGTGAACCAACTGCCTGGGGTAGTCATTGATATGACCGGAGCCCTGCAAGGGCAGCCCGGGGATACCCTTTGCTTCGACTTTGCTGCTTCTAACTTTGTAGAGGTAGACCGCATGACCTTCTCCCTAGTGTTCGAGCCGAGCGAATTGGAGTTCATCTTGGCGGGCGGCATTCAGAACATGATACTCCCCGGCGCTTCTGCTGCCAACTTCAATCTTTTCGGTGTAGGCGGCGGACAGATCTTGTTCGAATATGACCCCGATACCCCGGTCACGCTCCCTGAAGGCAGCAACCTTTTTACGCTGTGCTTCCGTATACCTGATAACGAAGCTTTGGCGGGCGTCTGCAACAGCTTGCTGATTGCCAGCGACCCGCTCGAGGCAGAGGTCATCACCGCTTCTTCCAACGGGGAAAATATAGGCCTGACCGGCATCAACGGCGACTACTGTATCCTGAGCCCCGACGGCTTTTGGCTAGTTGGCGGAAATGTCAGTGGCGATCTGCGCGACACGGTCTGCGTGCCTTTTAAAGTAGGAGAATTTACGGATATCACTTCTGGCGACTTCTGCATCAATTGGGCGCCCGGCTCCCTCAACCTCGTGGAGCTCAATAATTCTGGCGTGCTTCCCAACTTGACAGTAGACCCTGCCGGGCAGCCGGTAGGCAGTGCCTGTTTCAGCTTTGGGGATGCGGCAGGCACCACCCTGGCCGATTCAACCACCGTATTCGAAATGTGCTTTGAACTGCTTGGCCCAGCGGATACTTGCTATCAGGTTAGTGTCAGCGATGCTCCCGCTCCAATGGTCGAGACCCTGAACGGGACCGGCAGTTTGTTGGATGAATCAGCAATTGTTTGCATAGACAACCGCCTGTTCATTGACAGCGTATTGGTCACGCCCGAGAGCTGCCCGGGCGTGGAAGATGGCGAAATCCGCCTTGTCGTTTCCGGCGGCAATCAGCCCTACGCGTTCAGCTGGGGCACTACCCCTCCACAATTTGGCCCGGTGGCACGTTTCCTGCCTGCGGGAGAGGTTATTGTGACCGTCATTGATGTGACAGGGCTCATCATTACCGATACCATCACCGTGCCTGTAGGCGGGTCAGACTTATTTGTCGATGCTGGCCCCGACCGCATCGCTAATTGTGGGGATTGCGACAACGCAAACTTCCTCAATCCACAGGCGACAAGCACCATGGACAACCCCAACGTCTCTTATCAGTGGACGGCTTCCCAGGGTGGGCAGATATGTGGTGCGAGCAACGGGCGGATCATTTTCGCACGCGGCCCAGGGCAGTTTGTAATCGAGGTAAGGGACGATAGCTCAGGCTGTTTTGTCAGGGATACCTTGCAGCTGCTTGCCCCCGAGCTTCCTGTGGTAGCTTTTGAACAGGCGGAGCCCCCTGTGATCACCTGTGATCAGCCTGCTGTCGGGCTTTCTGTAGAAGAGCAGGCAGGCGTCGATTATAGCTGGACCGGCCCGAACGGTTTCTTGGCGGACACCAGAGCAGTTATGGCTGCTGATTCTGGCACATACGTAGTGACCGTTTCCTTTATCGATAGCGGTTGTAGCGTAACGGATTCCATCACAGTGGACATAGACACGCAGGTGCCGTTCATCCTGGCGAGCCCGGGCAGCGACTCGGTATTCGTTGGCTGCAATAACGAAGCCACGCTCAACGGCTTCATCTCTGAAGAGATCCTGAACTTCTCTGCCCGCTGGCTCGATGCAGGCGGCAACGAGGTGTCCGGCAATCAGACTTATGCAACGGACCAGCCCGGGGTGTACTTCTTTGAAGTCGTCAACAATGATAACGGTTGTACCGCATTGGACTCTACAGTGGTTTCCCTTGAGGCCTCTCTGCCGGCGGTAAGCATTGAGGAAGGTGCCGTCATTGACTGCCGGAATGTGCCGGTAGATCTGAATGTCAGCGTTACAAACGCCAGCCCAGGCAACGTTGTGCCCGTTTGGTCTTCAGCCGACGGCGGTCAGCTGGAGCCTGGCACGGAGGGGCTGTTGGAGCCGACGGTTATCGTGCCCGGTACTTTCGGCCTGACGATCACAGACAACGCCACAGGTTGTACGGCCTCCGCTTCTGTCACGGTAGCCTACGACACCATCCCTCCGGTTGCTGTTGCGGAGGTGCAGGGGCTGATCTCTTGCGATAGCGAAACCGCCACCCTTGATGGCTCAGGCTCAGACACTGGGGAAAATGTGATCTATGCTTGGTTCAGCGCTGATTTCAACCAAGATGTGGGCACCAATATTCAGGAGCCTGTGGGCGCTGCCGGCACTTACATCCTTACCGTAGAAGATACCCTGCGCGGCTGTATCAACACGGATACCGTGATGGTAGCTCTTGACACCTTGCCCCCGGCGGTCACGGTTACGCCTGCACAGACCCTGACTTGCAACCGCGATACCGTTGCGCTGGCTGTGAACATCGGTTTGCCGCAAGGCGCATATTCAGCAGTGTGGGACGGGCCCATCGCAGAAACAGAAGGGGACACCGTTGCCCGTTTTGACACAGAAGGGCTTTACACCCTGACCGTGACCAATCTGGAAACAGGCTGTGAGGCCATTATCGAGCGCGAGATCGTCGATGTACGCAATTTCCCGGAGATACAGCTGGCGCAAGATTCCCTGTATATAGATTGCAATACCCCGGCGGTATTTGCAGATGCAACAGGCTCCTCTATGACCGATACCAACTTTACCATTGTTTATACTTGGACCGGGCCAGCGGGTGCTGCACAAGGGCCTTTCAATCAGCCAACACTTGAGATTGTTGACGGCGGCACCTTCGTGCTTTCCCTGCGGGATGTGGTTTCCGACTGTATCACTACAGATACGGTATTTGTCGCATCCGATACCGAAGGGCCTGAGGTGATGACCAACACCAGTTTTTCCATCAGCTGTACTAATAATATGGGCCTACTCGATGGCACAGGCTCAGAGGTCAACGACGACTATATCTATGTGTGGCAGCGCATTCAGGACGGGGTTGTCGTAGACACCGTGAGCATCGGCGGGCCGGAAGTGATTACCACGCCGATTGCCAACCCTGGCATTTACCGTCTCCGGGTGACCAACCCTGCTACAGGCTGCTTCACCAATGGCGTGCCTTTCCAAGTGACTGCAGATGGAGAGGTGCCGCAGATTGTGATCGGGGCCCCAACCGAAATTGGCATCTATGATTACGATTGCAACGCGCCGGATACCGTCAATGTAGCACTGAGCTTGGCCAACGAAGAGCTGCTCAACTTGGACAACCTCGTTTACGCGTGGACCGGGGATGTCATCACCACTCCTGGCAACCCCTTCACGGTAGGTGTGACAGCGCCTGGCATTTATGAGTTCATGGTAACGGACACCGCTACCGGCTGTGTTGGCGTCAACGAGCTGGTGGTCAATGATATCCGTGTGTTCCCTGAGATTGAGTTCGCAGCGGACATGCTGTCGATCACTTGCGATGACGAGACCGTTCTACTGGATGCCGCCGGTTCTGATTTTGCACAGGACACCACCCTTTATACTTGGATGGATGCAGCGGGCAATGCCCTTGGCAATGAGGCTACGCTTGAAGCTGCTGCGCCTGGCCTTTACATTTTTATGATAGAAAATGCCATTACAGGTTGTACCAGCATGGATACTGTAATGGTAGATGAGAATACCACGCCCCCCGCTGTGCTGACAGAAATGCCTGAAGACTTCACCTGTGTGGCCGAAAGCGTGCTCCTCAGCGCAGGGCCTACTGGCGATGCAGCAGACTTCGATGCAGTTTGGGAAGCGATTGATGGAGCTGTGGTCACACCGAATGCGGGCACGCTGACCGCTAGTGTTGCCGGCCCCGGTACGTATCAGCTCACGCTGACTAGCCTGGCGAATGGCTGTGATTCTGTTGTCGTTTTTGAAGTCGCTGCAGATACACTTGCCCCGCAGGGCGAGATCGCTATGCCGGGCTTCTTGGGCTGTGCCGGGCAGACCGTCACCCTTGATGCCACTTCTTTTGGCAACAACGGGGAGTTTGACATCAGCTGGAGCAGCATGGACGGCAACGTCAGCCCCGCAACGGGCTCATTCCTAGTGGACGTAGATGCCCCGGGCACTTACAACCTGACGGTCACTAATCCGGAGAACGGGTGTGAAGCCATGGCCGCTACCACTGTCTCCCTTGACCCTGAAGCGCCCATGGCAGTCAGCAGTACTATGGATAATGTATTGGGCTGTGGAGAGACGCTTACCCTAGACGGCGCGGGCTCTTCTGAAGGGGCGGTTTATGATTACGAGTGGGTTGCTGTAGATGCCGGCGCAATGCCTCCGGTGCCTGTCACTGCGCTCACCGCGACAGTGGACGCAGTAGGCGACTATATCTTTATTGTTACGAATACAGCTACGGGCTGTGCGGACACTTCGGAGGTCGTATCTATTGTATTGGACAACTCCCTGCCCGATGCAGCAGCTCAGGTCGACAGCATCACCTGCGATGGGCGGGCTTTTGTCAGTGCTAACCTTCCGGAAGGGGCGACCGGGCTTTGGACCGTTGGCGGCCAGGCTGTTGTCGTAGCTGATACCCAAGCCGTAACGGAAGTGATCGACTTGGGCATTGCCTCAAGCGAGCTGACTTGGACCCTGTCCTTTGATGGCTGCCCGGATTACAGCTCTGCTGCTGTGACTGTGACGCCTGAGCTCAGGCCTGCTGTCCAAAACGATCTGCTCGACCTCGAGGAAGGCGGCAATCAGGGCGTGCTCAATGTTTTGTCCAACGACGACCTGACCGGCGTGCCGGATTACAACCTGGCCTTCATCACCAACCCCGCACTGGGCGAGGTAGATACATTGGGCGGGGGAGAAGTGGCGTATACCCTGACCACTACGCTGTTCGCTTCCGCAGAAGATGAGTTCCGCTACGAGCTTTGCAACGCCAATTGCCCTACGCTTTGTGATACGGGCATTGTGCAGGTCATGATTCAGCGCGATAGCGTGGAGATCGAAACGCCTAATGGCATCACTCCTAACGGGGATGGCCTGAACGACAACCTCGTATTCGATCAGTTGCTGATCGACCCCGGCAAGTATCCGAATAACGAATTGATCATCTTCAACCGCTGGGGTGATATCGTATTCCAGGCGCAGCCTTACGGCAACAACTGGAGCGGGCAAAATTCGGAAGGCAAAGACCTGCCGGACGGTACCTACTACTATATCCTTCGCCTTGATATCGGCGGGGCAGAAATCTTGCGGGGGGATGTGACCATCCTCCGTTAAGGGATAGCAGTGTACGGTTAGAAAAAGGATGCCCGGCTGCCTTTCAAGAAAAGCAGCCGGGCATTTTTATGTCCAAGCTGCAGCTGCATGCGATTATGTTATCCGTCATGCCGGGCGCAAGAGGGCACAGTGGCATCTGTGCTTTAAGCCACCGTTCGTTGGCTTGGGCGCAAACCCAAATGTCCCCATCTTTTAGGCACGATCATGGCACCGGGCTAGCGCTGCGGAGGGGTGTACAGCCCGATAGGGCCGAGCGGATAGCGAGCCCCGGAGCATAGCGGCACCTGCCCGCTGGCAGGGGCAGCCCCCTCCTTACGGCAGGGGCGGGCATTCTGTAGGCTGGATTCGCCGGGCAGCATGGCAGGGTTATAACAGCTCCTTTTTCCTGCTATACTGGCCCGGCGCACTAAGTTTGGTTATTTCGGATATGGTTTTGCCTTGGAAACGCAGTTTTTGTATTTTGAAAGCCATGCCAGCGAAAAGCAGGAGGCAGCTCAGCCATGCAGGAGCGCCAAGCCGGCGGAAAATTGAGCGCTGCCAGCTGGCCGGTTTATGGAATCGGGCAGTCTTTGCGTCATCTTAGCATAGTAGCACAGGCCTGCTCATGAAGTGCAGGCGCTCTAGTTTTTGACCACCAAAACGCCAGTTTACATATGGATATCGCCAATATTTTGTTCTTGGATATTGAAACCGTATCGGGCAAGCCTGCCTACAATGCACTGAGCGAGGACATGCAAGCCCTTTGGGCAATAAAGGCCAATCAGCTGGCCCGTGGGCAGCTAGCGCCTTTGACGGAGGAAGAAGTCGCTGCGGCCTACAGTCAGAAAGCAGGGATCTTTGCAGAGTTCGGCAAGATTGTGTGCATCTCCGTAGGCGTTGTGTACCGGGACAAAGAAGATAAAAAGCTGCACATCCGGCTCAAGTCGTTTGCCAGTGAAAACGAAGCAGAGCTCTTGCACGAGTTCAGCCAACTGGTATTCAAGCATTACAATAATGCGGCCAAGTACGGATTCTGCGGGCATAATGCAAAGGAGTTTGACATCCCCTACATTTGCCGGAGGCTCATCATCAACCGAATGCCTTTGCCTGCACCGTTTGACCTGTCTGGCAAAAAGCCGTGGGAGACCAAGCACATTGTAGATACGATGGAGATGTGGTCTTTTGGCGACCGCAAAAACTTCACTTCGCTAAAGCTGCTGGCAGCAGTATTGGGCTTCCCTTCGCCCAAGGACGATATCGACGGCAGCGATGTAGGCCGGGTGTATTGGGAGGAAAAAGACCTGAAGCGCATCTCGTTCTATTGCGAAAAAGATGTATTGGCTACTACGCAGCTCTATCTGCGCTATAAGCTCATGCCGCTGCTAGAAGATGATCAGGTGATACATGTTTAGTGTTTCTTGGGGAGGGGAGGGCAAGGGTTTGTGCCTGATTGCTTTGCCGGCTTGGGGTAGGAAAGACCTTAGATTGTAGCTTTATGAAAAGGGAAGGGGGCTGAAAAAGGGGCCAGGTAAGGCCACGACTGAGGTTGACATGGAGCCAAACGGCAGCGGCTTGCCGGCAGAGTATGAGCAGGCGAAAGTCGATGCCGCCACCTTTGCAGCGCCCGTAGCACTAGCGGATGAGGCTCAACTTTCTCCTGCTCTTGGCCACCTTGGAGCGCGCTTTATGGCGCCTTCGGGTGGACCAGGTCCATTTCTTCTATGAGGTGCCCAGCACCGGCAAACTTGTCAATGATAAAGAGGATATAGCGGGCATCGACCATGATGTTCCGGCAGATAGATGGGTCATAGTTGAGATCGCTCATCGTCCCTTCCCAGGCGCGGTCAAAATTGAGCCCAATGAGGTTGCCGTGGGCATCTATGGCAGGGCTGCCCGAGTTGCCCCCTGTAGTATGGTTGGTCCCAATGAAACATACCGGCATTTTGCCTTCGCTGCCATATTCACCATAATCTTTCGCCTCGTACAGCTCGATAAGCTTTTGAGGCAGATCGAATTCATAGTCTCCGGGCACATACTTTTGGATGACCCCATCAAGGTAGGTGACAGGCTCATAGCGCACTGCATCTTTTGGCGCATAGCCTTTGACCTGCCCATAGGTGACCCGCATGGTGCTGTTGGCGTCGGGGTAGAAGCGGCGGTCCGGGAACACGGCAATTTGTGCCCGCATATATTGCTCTTGCAGGGCATCAATCTCATCTTTGAGCTTGCGGTAAGCCTGTTCGGCCCCCTGCTCGTTGTGCTCGGAGATGCTGCGCACCAAGGCATAGGCATAGTCCTCCCGGATCAGCTTGACAAAAGCCTCGGGGCCTTGCTCCATAGCTGCTTTCAGCGCTTCAGGCTTGGGCAGGCGGCTCTTGGCAAATACGATCTTAGCCAGCTGCTCGCCTGTCTTCCCTGCATTTACATATTGCTCTACGGCAAAAGGTGCTTGGTACTGAGGCTCGACTTCTTCAAAATAATAGGCCATGAGCTCTGCAAAAACCTGCTGGTCAAGCTCAGGGGAGTAATCTTTGTAA
Organism: Phaeodactylibacter luteus; assembly: GCF_007993045.1. GTDB lineage: Bacteria > Bacteroidota > Bacteroidia > Chitinophagales > Saprospiraceae > Phaeodactylibacter > Phaeodactylibacter luteus. Next base: position 11,030 of record NZ_VOOR01000065.1, on the reverse strand, counting down.
AAGCGGTCGATAAAATCAGCGATCCGGCCCATGCGGCTGTCTACCATTGGCGCACCGCTAGAATCGTACATTTTCACGATGCTGTGCAGGGTATTGGCTAAGGTGAACAGCTCGATATTGCGCCCGGCGATTTCCCCCACGGCCGTATTGGCTTTGATGTAAGGGCCCATTTCGGTATACAACCGTTCAAATTCTGGCAGCAGGCCGCCATAGCGTTTTTGGAAATCAGGGTCTGCTTTCACCCGTTGGGCAAATTCGGCCTCATAAGCCTGCTTTTTGGCAATGCCCCCGGTAGCGAGTATGCCTTGGCTTTCGCCAATCCACTTTTTCCAGGCATTGGCAATCCGTGACTGCTTGCTCGCATATTGGATGCGCACGCCCGGGTCAGCCTTCATCGCCGCATTGATGACGTTCAGCGCCCGGTCGCGGATCCCGATGCGCACGGGGTTCACCACCTCCACCCGCTGCTCCACAGCTACCGCAGGCAGGTACTGCTCCGTACGGCCTGGGAAGCCAAAAATAAGCGTGAAATCATCTTCGGAAATCCCATCCAGGGAGATGGGCAAGTGGTGGCGCGGTTTGAACGGCTTGTTGTCCGGGCTGTATTCAGCAGGCTTATTGTCGGGGCCCGCGTAGATACGGAAGAGCGAAAAGTCGCCAGTATGCCGGGGCCAGACCCAATTGTCGGTATCTGCGCCAAACTTCCCAATGCTCGACGGCGGCGCACCGACAAGGCGGATATCCCGGTACGTTTCGGTTACAAAAAGGTAGTATTTGCTCCCCTCGAAGAAGGCTCGTACTTTCGCTTCCTGGAATGCTTCCAGTTCAGCCGCCGCTTCCACGCCAGGCAGGTTTTTATCTACCCAAGATTGCCGCTCTTTAGGGTGCATATCTTCTGTGACGTTTTCCAGTACCGCATCGGTGACATCTTCAATACGTACGATAAAGGTCACAAAAAGCCCAGGGTTGGGCAGCTCTTCGGCTTGGCTCCCCGCCCAGAATCCGTCCTGCAAATAGTTGTTCTCTAGCGAAGAGTGGGACTGTATCTGCCCGTATCCGCAGTGGTGGTTGGTCAGTACCAGCCCTTGGCTGGAAATGACTTCCCCAGTACAGAAGCCGCCAAAATGCACGATGGCATCTTTCAGGCTCCCCTGATTGACGCTGTAGATGTCCTCAGCGGTCATTTTCATGCCCAAGCTCTGCATTTCAGCTTCATTCAGCTGAGAAAGCAGCAGCGGCAGCCACATGCCCTCGGTCGCTTTGGCTGAAAGCCCCAATTGCACAATAAAGACAAATAGGAGTAATTTTTTCATGGTTATATCTGGTTGTTGTTTGCTATTCAGGTTAATGGTCTACCGGTTTCCCGAATTTCCAGACGACCCCAAAAAGGATGGCCAGGCCGATGCCCAGCAAGAGCAGGCAAATACCCCAGCCCCCGCCCAGGAAAGTCGATAGCCACCCGGCTGTCAGCGCCACGCTGCCTACCGTCAGGGCATAAGGCAGCTGTGTGCGTACGTGGTCGATGTGGTTGCAATCGGAGGCCAGGGAGCTAAGGATGGTCGTATCGGAAATCGGAGAGCAGTGGTCGCCCAGCACAGATGCTGCCAGTGTGACAGAAATGACATTGAACAACAGCTCCAGGCTGTGCGCTTCGTCTATCCCCTGAGCCGAACAGATAGCCCAGGTGGTAGGTATCGCAATAGGGTAGAGGATGGCCATTGTGCTCCAGCTCGATCCGGTAGAGAAGCTGATCACGGCCGCCAATATGAAAATGATGACAGGCATCAGGTAAGGGTTGATGCTATCTTGTAGGGTAGAGGTGAGGAACGTGGCAGTGTGCAGCTCTTCGGTAGTCGCTGCCAGCGACCAGGCCATTGTCAGGATCAGGATGGCGGGCAGCATGGCTTTAAAACCGGTCACCATAGTGGACACCGCATCCGCCAATTTCATGATCCGGCCGCCTACTGTGAGCAGTATGGCAGCGATGACGCCGCTCAGGGAGGCCCACAACAGGGCTACGTAAGAATCAGAGTTGCCGATCAGCTTCCCAACTTTTAGGAAAAAACCGCCTTCTACTTCCGGCAGTTCGCCCATCGCTCCCCAGACTGCTCCCCAGCCCTGACTGCCCGGCGCAACGCCTGCGGCCGCTAGCTCTCCATAGGTGCTGGCCAAGCCTGTATCCATGAGCCCATAAAGGGTGACAAGGATGACCAGCCCCACAGGGATAGCCGCATTGTACCACTTCAACGGCGCGCCTGCTACAGGGTCCAGGTTTTCCATATCCTCCTCTTCCGCTGCACTGCGGGTGCCGAAAACAGCCCCCGTTTCCCGCGCCCGGCGCTCGGCCCGGTACATACCGCCGAAGTCCCGCTTTGTATAGATCAGCATCAGGATGAACGCTAGGGTCAGGATAGGGTAGAAGGAGTACTTCAGCGAGCTGAGGAATACCCCATAAGGCGTAAGCCCGAGGTCGTCCCCCATCTGTGCCTGTATCTGCAGCAGCCCGTCATCAATATACCCGAGCTCAGCCCCGATCCAGGTGGTGATGAAAGCGACCGAGGCCACAGGGGCAGCTGTGCTGTCTACAATATAAGCGAGCTTCTCCCTAGAGATTTTGAACTTGTCCGTAACCGAGCGCATGGTATTGCCCACGATCAGCGTATTGGCGTAGTCATCAAAAAAGATGGCTACGCCCAGCACCCAGGTGATGAATTGGGCGCTGCGCGGCGTACGGGCATAGCGGGAGAAGGCCAGCACTACCCCAGCCATGCCCCCATTGCGGGAAATGATGGCCACCATGCCCCCAATGAGCATGGAGAAGGCGATAATGGAGAGGTGCCCGGTGTCTGCCAGCGCTTGTATGACGTAGCGCTCCACCACGTCGAAAAGGCTCAGCAAAGTATAGTACACGGAGCCCAGCCGCATGCCCCCAGCAATGAAGGCCCCGACCCAGACCCCCGCAAAAAGGGATACGATGACTTCCTTGAACAGCAGGGCCAGGAAAATGGCCACCAAAGGGGGGATGATGCTCAGCCACATCGGGATGCCCCGAAGGCGCGGCGTGCCGTCGTTCAGGGCAGAGAGGTGGTAAAGCCGGTACGCTTTGGGGCCGGTCTTCACAAGCAGTAGCGTTCCGCGGGGCGTTATTTCAACAGGCAGCTCGCTCTTGCCCTGTTCCACCAAAAGGCGCTGCGCTTCGCCGTTCACCTCCACGGTGTATGACCCGTCCTCCACTGAAGTATTGAATACCAGAGCGCCCCGCTGAGCACTGAGCTCATAATTATCGCCCAATGACTGTGCGGACAAACCTGATGTGGCATACAGACAACAAATGAGGAGAAAACTGAGGGTGTAAGCTTTTTTCATGCTTGCTTTTTATAAATTGAGCCGCTTGTGTGGGCTTGCTGCACTCCTTAAGAGTGGTTGCGAAAAGATGGCGCTCTTAGATAGATTTGTTTGTGGAAGCACACAATTAACGAAGATTTCGATAATCCACCAATTTTCCGAAATATGAAAAACGCTCTGCGTACCCTGCTTTACCTGCTTTTGCCTTTCGCTTTGCAGGCACAGTTCTATACGCCTATGGATATCCCCGTAACCATTGGCGGGCAAAGCCTGAAGTACCCCTTTGCAGGGGGGCTGAACAATCCTCAGCCCAATCAGGCAGACCTCAACGGCGATGGGCAGGATGATTTGTACCTGCTCGACCGGACGGGCAACGTCCACCTCGTCTACCTGCGCTCGGGTGGGGAATATGTCTATTCCCCTGGTTTCGCCCAATATTTCCCGGAAGGGGCCGCAGACTGGGTCATCCTCCGCGATTTCAACGGGGACGGAGTTGTGGACCTTTTCACTCAGTCGCAGCGTATGGAGGCCATCCAAGGGGTAGCAGTCTTCACCGGGCGCTTTGAGAATGGCCATATCGCATTCGACCGCCTGCCATTGGCCCACCCCAAAAATATCATCCCTTTCACCCCGCCCACGGGCTCCCCTACACAGCTCTATATTAGCAATGTGGATTACCCTGCCATAGACGATATGGATTGTGACGGCGATCTGGATATCCTGACCTTCAACCCTTCAGGCGGCTTTATCGAGCTGTACGCCAATCAGTCGGTGGAGCAAGGGTACGGGCTGGACAGCCTCCGTTTTGTAAGGGAAGAAAACTGTTGGGGCGGGATATTCGAAAACAGCATAGAGCAGGAGGTGGGCCTGGCCGATGCGCCGGGAGAATGCTTCGACGGGCTGGGCGGGACATTGGAAGAGCGCCACCCGGGAAGTACCTTGCTCACTTTTGATGCCGACAACGACGGCGATAAAGAGCTCATTCTGGGCGATGTCTCTTACCCTACCCTCAATTTCTTGCACAACGGGGGAGACTGCGATGAGGCCTGGATAAACGAACAGGAGGTGGGCTTCCCCGCAGCCGGCGTGCCCGTTGACCTGCCCCTATTCCCAACCCCTTTCCTGGCAGACGCCAACCTCGATGGCCTGCCCGACTTGCTCGCCGCCCCCAACTCTGTCAATATTTCCGAAGACCGCGAAGTGCTCTGGGTCTATCAGAATACCGGCACCCAGCAAATACCTGCTTTCACTTTCTCCCAGCGGGATTTCCTCGTGGAGGATATGATCGACTTGGGCACAGGGGCAAGCCCGGCTTTCGTAGATTACAACGCCGACGGCCTGCTCGACCTGGTGGTGGGCAATATCGGTGCCTATCAGCCTGCTGGCGAAAAAGATACCCGGCTTTACCTCTTTGAAAACACAGGCACTGCTACAGCCCCTGCCTTCGAACTGGTAGACGACGACTACCTGGGGCTCTCCGCTTTCTCTACCTACACGCACTTCGCGCCAGCTTTCGGCGACCTGGACAGCGATGGCGATCTCGATATTGTGGTCGGGGAGGTCTTGGGCAAGCTCTTTTATGCAGAGAACACCGCTGGGCCCGGCAACACCTTGTCGTTCGGCCCCTGGCAGTACAATTATATGGGCATCGACGTCGGGAGCACTTCGGTGCCTGCCATCGCCGATTTGGACCGGGACGGGCTGCCCGATCTTATCATCGGGGAGCGCACAGGCAACATCAACTTCTTCCGCAATACCGGCACTCCACAGGAGCCTGCTTTCAACCCAGATACTGAAGCGCCGGGCAATATCTTAGCGCTTGGCAATATCAATGCGGCCGTGCCGGGCAGCATTACCGGTTACTCTGCCCCAACGGTGCTGGATCAAAACGGGAGCTACCTGCTCCTGGTCGGCACAGAAGCAGGGCAGATAGAGGCTTACAATCAGATAGAAGGCAATATCGGCGGCAGCTTCAATTTAGATGCGGAGCGCATGGGCGGGCTTCGCCCGGGCATTAAAAGCCGGGCTGCCATTGCCGATCTAGACGGGGACGGGCTGTTGGAAATGCTGGTGGGCAACGAAAGGGGCGGGCTGATGGCCTACCATACAGATGTGCCCGTTGGCAGCCCTACCGGCATTTCGGGCCACCGCTCCGCACAGTTGGAGGTATACCCTATGCCCGCCGCTGAGCAAGTGACCGTGGTGCTGCCAGAAGCAGCCGACGCTAAGGTGTACAACCTCACTGGCCAATTGATGTGGTCTGGGCCGCTGCCAGCCGGCGAGCAGGTGCTCAACCTGTCCGCCTGGCCCGTGGGCATCTATTGGCTGAAAGCTGCATCGGGCCAAAATCAGTACCGGGCGCGGGTGGTGAAACAATAACTCAACACAGGCACCCTAGAAGGGATGGGGCCTCCCCGCGCCCAAAGGCGCGGGTCGCTATGCTCCGGGGCTCGCTGTCCGCTCGGCCCTAACGGGCTGCCACCCCTGCGCAGCGCTAGTCCAATCCCCTCCTTTTGCCGGCAAGGCTTAAATCCCTGCGATATTTTGGCTTATGCCCTCAAAGATGACATTGGCCTTTTGTAACTTTGGCTAATAATTGATACAACATGATGCGAGTATTACTGCAAAAAGCAATTGGGGTCACAGCCCTACTCCTTTTGGCCAGTCTAGCGCTTTGGGCACAGCCCTTGGAGCAAGAGCTGCAGCGTATACAATCACAGCTCGATCAGCTCGAGGAACAGCGGCAGGCCCTGCTTCTGGAGCTGGAAGACATTAAACTGCGCCGCGTACAGCGCGACCTCCTTGCGATGGGGCTGCCCGGAGAAGATTACATCATGCACAGCGCCATGGCGCTTTCCTACGCAGAGCCCTTCGAACAAGCCCGCTGGGTAGCGCATATTATTTTGCCTGATGTGCTGGAAGGGACCGTCGGGCGCACGAACGATTTCAGGCCGGACCCCAAAGTGGCTACTGGCACGGCGGTGGAAGCAGATTATTTCCTCAAGTACTTGCAGGCAGACAGCACCTACGAATACGATGGCTTTGGGTACGATAGGGGGCACCTGGCCCCTTCTGCCGATTTCCGCTGGTCTGAGCGGGCGCTCAGCGAGTCTTATTTCTATTCCAATATGTCGCCCCAAGTAGCCGCATTGAACCGGGAGCGCTGGGCTGAGCTGGAGGCCGTCATCCGGGGGTACCTGAATGGGAAAAGCCCCCGGCAGCTTTATGTAGTGACCGGGCCTGTCCTGGAGGAAGGGCTGGCCGTCATCGAGCGGTCGGTGAATAAAGTTGCTATCCCCAAGCGTTTCTTTAAGGTGGTTTATGACCCGGCCGATGAGAATGCCATCGGCTTCATCTTGCCCAATGAGAAAGTGGATTACCCCCTGGCCACATTCGCCGTGCCGGTTGATCAGGTGGAAGCCATAACCGGGCTCGATTTCTTTTCTGGGCTGGAAGATGAATTGGAGGCAAAGGTGGAGCAGAAGGCGGACAAAGCCAAGTGGCTGCCCGAAATTGCGGAAGGAGGGGTAGAGCCACTATACCCGCCGGCCCTGCCCCGCAACCACTTCAATACCGTACAGGCTAAACAGTACATGGGCCAGAACGAAGAGGTGACCATCTGTGGCACGGTCGTTGGCACGCGCTACAGCCGCAGCGGCAACCTTTGGATCAACTTGGATAAGCCTTTCCCCAATCAGGTGTTCTCAGTTTTTATTAGGAAAAAAGACTTGCCCAACTTTCCCTATGACCCCAAGGAAGTCTTGTCTAACGAAAAAGCCTGCTTTACCGGCAAAGTCGAAAACTTCAGCGGTACCCCGACGATGAACATCGAGCGGGAAGAACAGGCTTTCAAGGGGGTGCCGGAGAAATGATAAGCCCAGGCCCATCGTTCAATGGCCTGCTCACTAGCCCGCCCAATGCCATCAGTAAAGCGTTGGGCCATGAGCCTCTCTGAGGGAAACAAAGAAAGTGCTCCCTTTCCCCTCTTCCGATGTTATCCATATCCGGCCCCCATGCAGCTCTGCAATCTTCTGGCAGTGCGCGAGCCCAATGCCTGTGCCTTCATAAGCTTCCCGGGGGTTGAGGCGTTGGAACAGATGAAAAACCTTGGCTTGTTGATCCGCAGGTATGCCAATGCCATTGTCTTTGAACGACAGCACCCATTGGCCCTCCTCCCGATAAGCCTGTATCTCCACAATTGGCGGGATGCCTGGCCGGTGGAATTTTATGGCATTGTTCAGCAGGTTTTGCATCAGCCCCTGTAGCTCAGTGCGGTAGCCGGCCAGGACGGGCAGGCGGCCATGGGCCAGTACGGTAGCTTGTTCTTCCTGGATGAGGGTGCTGAAGTCTGCCAAGATGCTTTGGAGCACTTCCTCCAGGTCTACTTCTTCCCTCTTCTTTTTTTGCCCAATCTGGCTGTACTCGAGCAGCCCTTTGATCAGGTTGCTCATCCTCCCGGCAGCATCTGTGATGAAGTGCAGGAACTGGTCGGCATTTTCATCCAGCTGCCCTTTATACCGTTGGGCCAAAAGCCCGGCAAAGCTGCGGATGGTCCGGAGAGGCTCCTGCAGATCGTGGGAAGCCACATAAGTGAACTGCTCCATCTCCTTGTTTTTGGCTTCCATTTGCTGGGCGAACTTCCGTACTTCCTCCAGCTTTTTCTGCTCAGTGATGTCTTGTATAATCCCAAACCAAGAGGTGGTGCCATCTGTGCTGCGCTCTGGGGTGGCAATGGTGTACAGCCACCTTTCGCTCCCGTCTGGCTGCACAGACCTGAAGGAGGTTTCCAATGGGCTCAATCTCAAAGCAGAAGACTTTACCATACTGGCTAAGCGCTGTAAGTGCTTAGGATGGACAATGGAGGCGGCCAGGTAAGCATCTTTTTGAATCTGTTCTGGGGAATAAGCCGTTAGGGATTGAATGCCCGCGCTGATGAAAGGCAAGCTGTATTGGCCATCTGCAGCCCGGTCGAGCTGGTAAATAGCGCCGGGCACATTGGCGGTAAGCTTCTGCAGCAGCTCTTGGCTCTCCTCCACTTGGGCCTGTGCTTGTGCCCGCAGCCGAATGTTGACCACCATCTGGGCAAATAGGAGCAGGAGTTGCTGTTCATGCTCATTGCCGCTATAGGATTTTTGGACATAGTCGAACCCGACAAACCCTAAACATTCCCCATTGTGCAGCATGGGGACAGTCTGCAAGCTCTTGATGCCCTGTAGCTGCAGGTGATTTTTCATGACCGGATAGGACAGCTCGGCTACATTTTCCAAAACAAAGCTTTCCCCTCTTTGGTGGTGCGCTACAATGGGCTCTATGCCCTCGAAAGGTATCTGTTGGAGGTTGGCGATTTCTGAAGACACCTTTGTTGCGCACCATTCAAAAATACAGGAAGTGGTTTGGTGGGCAAAATCGTACTCAAAGAGGTAGGCCCGGTCTGCACCGACAAAGGATCCGATTTCCCGTAGGGACTGCTGAATCGCCTCTTTCACTTGATCGGCAGGGATATTGATGTACTCTGAAGCCATTTGCATCAAGATCCGCTGCATGGCGGCTTGTTTAATGGCTTCCTCTTCTGCCTTTTTACGGTGGGTGATATCCCAGACGATGGAATCCCAGGTGATCCCCCCATCGGCGGTTGGTTTTGGAGCGCCTTTCCCGCTCAGCCAGCAGGTATGGCCCTTGGCGTTTACAATGCGCCACTCAAAAGACCAGGGCGACAGGTCTTTGGCCGAGGCCAGGAAAGACTGCCGCAGGGGCGCTCGGTCCTCAGGGTGTATGACCTGTTCCAGCTCCATAGGCAGGGTGCTCAGCTGTTGGCTAGTGTAGCCCCACAGCCGCTCCGCCCCTTCGCTGAGGTAGGGCATGCTGGCGCTGCCATCTGCTGCGAACCGGATCTGAAGGACCACGCCCGGTATGTTGGAGGTGATGTTCTCCAGTTGAGCCCGGTGCCGCTTTAGCTCGAGCAGGGCATTGTGCTCGCGGGTTATGTCCTGTATCAAGCCATTGATGGCGATGATTTTACCTCCTTCCCATTCTGGCTCTCCCGTTAACCGGACCCATTTTGGGGTCTGCTTGAGCCCCTTGAACCGGAGGGTCAGATCAAAACTGGCCCCTTGGTGCTGGGCTTTGTCAAGGGCCTCGGCCAGCTCTGCCCGGTTCATAGGGTGGTAAAAGAGCAGCCCTTTGCTGAGGTCAGGTTTGAAGTCGAAGCCAACCTCGTGTATCCGGTAGACCTCTTCGGTCCAAATGACCTCGCCGTGGCCTAGGCCGAGCCTCCAGCCTCCGATTTTAGCTTGTTGCTGTGCTTTTTCCAGCAGCAGGTTGGCTTCCTGTAGCTTTTGCTCAGCCTGTTTGCGGTCATGCACGCTCCGTATTGACAGGATGATGCGGCCGTTTTGTATGTCGAAAGTGCCTTGAGTTTCCACCCAGGCCCAGTTGCCGTTGGCAAGCCTGAGCTGATGCTCCTGCCTCAACGGGCGGGTGTGCCTGCGGATAGCGGCAAGGAAATAATGAAAGGCATCTTTTTCGGAGGGGTGGCAGAAGCTGCCGATATAGGTGCCCGTAGCAGCAGCCTGAGCATAGCCGGAAAGGCGTTCCCAACCTGTGGCAGCAAAAATAATGCGGCCATGCAAGTCGGTAGTCAGCAAAGCATCGCTAAGGCTATTGATCAGGGCGGTATAGTTTTCATAAATGGGGCCTGGCCTTGGGCCTTCGTAGCCCAAACCGGCCACAACTGCCCTTCCTTCCTCCTGCTGCATCAGCTCAAAAGACCATTGCACCCATACTGCTTCCCCAGAAACGGCGCGGCAGCTCAGTGCTGTTTCTAACTTGCCGTTGGCAGATGCGGCGGCCGCAGCACAGGCTTCTTTCAGCCCCGGGAGTAGCCCTGCTGCGCCTTTCCAGTCAGTAGCCGATTGGAGGAACCGGGCTTCAAATGCACGATTGTAGTGCAATAGGCCGCCTTCCAGGCTGAAAATAGCGGTATAGGCCCCTTTCTCTCCCCTTACAATGGGGAAAGGCGCCTTTACAGGTTCGAACAGGCCTTTGGGCTGCTGGCTGAACCCGATAATGGTGCCGCCCTTACAGGAAGGGGATGGGGGCAGGTGCCGTATAGCGCATTGCAGGAAGGGGAGCGGCTGCATCTGTGCTTGAAGTTGCAAAATCAACAGCGCTGGGCCCTCGCTGCTCAGGGCGTTCAGTAGCCGGCCCCAGCTTTTTGGGGTGAAAAGCTGGCTCAGGCTGCCGCCTGCGGCCTCGCTTTCGGTTGGCAGCAGTTCAAAAAAGCGAGGTTCGACAACGGCTTTTTCAATGGGGGAATTATTGGACAGCAGCCACGCCCCAGCTGGGGCCATAGCCCGGATGAAATCCCAGGATTCCGGGTAGTGTTGCAGCAGCAGTTGTAGATAGTCTCTAAATTGTGCATTTACAGGAGCGTACAAATCATACTTGTTTATAGCACCGCAATCAGACAGCTAGGCTAGCCTGAGTTGCTTGCTAGTTTTTAGCGCTGAAACCCTTGCCCAAGCTGTGCCCTAAACAGCACAGCAATTGCGGCTCAAGCCACAAATGCAAGGTGTCCCTGATCCGTTATGTTGTTTTCATTTTTGATTTGGGGCAGGATGAGAAAGCTTTGCTTGGAGAAAGATAGCAGAATTTTGCTGCGCGGGCAAGCCAAAAGCGGTCAGCTG
>NZ_VOOR01000064.1 GCF_007993045.1 Phaeodactylibacter luteus | reverse complement strand
ATGGTTCCTATTTGTTAAGTTGATAATTGAGCATCTGCCCTTTTTGCGGAACCTGGAATCAGTGAAGGTGAACACTATGCAAGTCTAGGGCAGTCATTTATTGCGGCTTGTCCCAAAAAATTGCTGAACTAAGACGGAGCGTGGCTTGCAAAGGGTGAGACAAGCTGTAGCTTGGTGTAGTTAAATAAGGGGCGATAGCTCCAATCCAGAAAGAAGGAAACCATGAGACTGAGAAGTAATGACAACACTTATCTTTCCACGTAATGGGGTTGGAGATTCCGAAATATGCAGGTACTGCTGAACAATCCAAATTGGGTACCCTGCCCGATTCTAGGTAGGGTGCCTAGAGGATATCTAATTCAAGGAAGTTAACTTACTCACATTCTAATAGGCTTTTGATCTCATCTAAACGGGTAAGATGCTTCTGTAATACGGGAATATCCCAATGAATAGGAGAAACCTCGCTAGTCATATAACTGATTGCAAGTGCATAAGCATCAGCGATTTCCGGCAATGGGCGGTCAAAACCATCCAGAATTTGAGCATAATCATCCAGGCTAAATGAAATTTTAGACGTACAACAAGTAACTTCTGCATGGCTATGAAGAGCATACCAATAACGTTTGGCGACATCAAAATTTCTAGACGCACCATCTACCCCGTGAGTAAACATTTCCTTGAGTTTCCGAATGGCAATCAAGTCGCAATTCATTGCCTCTTCGACAAGATAATGCTGCTCTTCAGGCAGGAATACTTTACCGAAAAGTGCTTCTTCGCTTAATGGTAAGTCATCGAAATAAGCATGGAAGAAATTCTGATAAGATATTGATTTCATAATTACACCTCTTTTTGCTCAATTGCCCCCGTGGAAGAGGTGTAATTATTGTAGCAATCACTTTCGATTTTTCAAGTAAAACCGATGGAGTCATGGCAAAACAAGTCAAGAAGACCAATAAAGGACCATACATAAAGAATGCACACTTGATTGGCAAAGGTGGCGGTCAGGTGAAGCCAATAAATGGTTCATATGTAAAAGGAACTGAAAAGCCCAGGCCTACTTCACCAGATCCAGGTACGCACATCCAAAAACCGATAAAGGTCCAGCCGGCGAGAAAGAAGCCTGATCCTGACTCTACCCCAAGGAGGGAAAAGTCGCCGGGTCGCGGTCAGAAAGCAGTAAAGCCAAGTGTACCTGCTAAAAGTAAGTCTGGAAAAAGTCCTGGATTTCCAAAGACTACCCAGGTGAAGCCAGTTCGAACAGTGGCGAAAAAAGCCCCTGAAAAAGCAGCAGTATCGAAGGTGCAATCGACATTGAAGCAGCAGGCAGCACCGAAAAAAGATACTCCTAGGAAAGTGAAGCAGGCACCTGTAAGAAGAAGGTAGGGCAGGTTTCCACAATTTATCCAATTATCATTCAGCTCGATCCCAAACGAGATTGGTGAGGCGATAATTCACCTCACCAATTATGCATAATGAGTAAATCCTACCCGTAGAATTTAAAGCACTGCCTCAATTAATTGATGACTTTAGAAAAGGAACCTTTACGAGAATAGTCATGCCCTTCGTTTGATAGCTTGCTACTCAATTCACCGCGCCCAAGAAACCATTCAAGGCCAAAATGCAACCAGTAGGAGACCGCACAAAACATCAGCGGTGCGCCTAGTAAAATGTTCACTGGAAGTAACGCAGCGCCGATGATAAGCATCGTCAAAGGCTCGGCTACATCTTGCACTTTGGCTGGGCTCCATCCTCGGTCGATCAAAAACCCGAGCCAGGTGCTACGCCCGCGGTAATATTGGTCAATAACTTCGTCAGAGGTTTTTAGCCCCTTAATCAACAAATAGATGGAAAAGATTCCAAAGAACACGGCCGTGTACAGAAAGGAGGAGTAGGTTCCTAAGGTCAAGTAATCTTCAATGTTCCGGGGCTCCAAGTAAAAACCAATACAATACCCGGCAATTGCCAGAAAAGCTAGCACCGAAAGGGCGAGGCGGGGTTTGTGAACTCCTTTCCTCCCGAACCCCTTTCTAAAGCTGACCTTTACCACTTCTACTCCGGCATAGGCCAGTATGAGCATGAATAGAATAAAGGCTAGTTTTTGCGATCGTTCATTCTTTTCATCCAGTACTCCTTCCCAAAGGTGAGTCATAAAACTCCCTCCAAGCTGCTTGAAGACTTCATCTGAATTGTTTGTGTTGTGAATCATGATATTGAAGGTTATAATTGAGAAAATTCAACTTCAAAGAAATTGGCCCCATTCGACCACTTGCGTCCTTTGACTTGTATTATTGCTTGCACTGTATAATTCCTTTGCTTCCCTCCGGACCACAGGGTGGTAAATTCCATCGGAAGGACTTGAGGTAACAAGTGACCAGAATAGCTGGTACCTTTTGAATCTGCCATAAGGGCAAAATTCTTGCGGTTCTGACTATCGGAACGAAGGGTAATCATGGCTTTCCCAATGACGTTGGATGCCCATTCATTAGTGACGGAATCGTTGTTAGCATGAAAGATTTTAGTAGAGAGATTACCCAACAAGCTATTTACTTTGGATTTAGAGCTATCTCCTCCTCCCATCTGCGAGTAGTAATTGGAAATGTTTTGGGTCAGAAACACGGTAGCTACTCGGGAACTCCGTGCAGTTGTCTGAAAAATAGTATCGTATTCATTGACGAAATACTGGCTTTCATCAACCCAGAGAAAAGCCGGGTTTGGGTACCGATTTGTATCTCGCCGCTCGACTGCTTGCTGCCAAAGGAGTTTGAAGATTCCTTGCGCATACATTCCCGAATCCAGGTACTCTTTAACCGAAAAATTCAGAATGATGATCTTCCCCCCAAAGGTGACCTCCGGACTAAGTGTCAAGCCGGAAGCAAAATGCGTCTTTAATACCCCCATGATAAAGGGCTCTGCAAGTCCTAGAAAACTCTCAGCAACAATTGAACGGGTCTTTTCATCAGCTTTAGCAAACTCTCTTAGAAAATAGGCATATACCAATGCGTAGTCTTGCTCTAGTTCTTCAAGGACTTGAGCCTTGTCCTGATTGCCATCTTCTAGTTCTTCTCGTACTTGTTCCACTTTGGCCGAGGCGTCAAGAATGCATTCTATACAATAGTTAGTATTATAGAGTTGGTCCCATTGTTCATCGGTATAGTCTGACAAGGCATTGGTCAAGTCCTCATTCGGTGCAGAAGACATAATTGCTCGCATATTGGCGATACTTACTTCTTTGTCGGCAAGCTTCAGAAGAAGGATCATCCGGTTGAGTGAACGGCGCAGTGCATTATCCCAGTAACGATCTTTGTCGCCACTGCTTGCACCGGTGAACCGGTTACCCATCTTATAGATCTCCATAAAGAGATTAGACAAATTGAACACCTCGCCTGCGCCCTTGCCCTCTCTGGTTAACTCGTACTGCAGCGGATTGAACTGGTAGGGTGAACCCTCTTCAAATACAATGATGTCGTCCGATCGACCTGTTTCTTCGGCGTACTGTAGCCAGGTTGCTTTCTCCTCCGGCTTGGCGCAATGAACGAGGCCTCCAAATCCATTCTTCAGGAATGCCTTAGCCAATGTTTTACCACTTCCGGAGCTTTTTCCACTACCAATTCCTCCAAAAATCTGAACACCCTCGAAAGCCTCGCGAATACACCACCAATCAGCTGGATCTGGGGAAAATTTGACCAAAGGCTTATCTAGGTTGATGGTACTCATGGAAAAATCAGTGTTGGATTCCTCCACAAATTATGATGGCCAAGTCCTTGGCACGATGGGTACCCTACCCAGTCCTAGGTAGGGTGCCTAGAAAAAATCTCACCTACATTTCTTGGATTTGTACTTGCAGCGTACTTATTGCTTTGCTACAATACAACGTGAGAATCATGGAGTTTGAACTGAAACCGATCAATACAGAAGAGGAGTTATTGAGTTTTACAAAGCTTAGAGGCCAAGTCTTCATCTCCAAGTTTAGAAACAGCGGACCATTTGCCAAAGAAGAGAACTATACCGGCCTTTGGAAAGTATTGGATCGAGATGTGCGTCAAGGAATTAGCCTTGGTGAAAATGAAGAGCAGCTACGGCTAAAATGGAGTACTATCAAAGATGGGCTAATGGAAAATTGGATTGATCAATTTAAAGAAGCCCACGGTAGGTCCCGTGATGAACCCGGGCCGCTTAGATAAGTCGCTGTTGCTTTAAATAGCTGATCACATCGTTAATGTTAGCAAAGTCGTTGAGCGGAAACGCAGCTCTGGCCTTTCGATTGATACTGCCATGATGGTTATGAAGCGTTTTCATAGTGATCTCTAGATGCTCTGCTACTTGACGTGAGCTCATTTCCGCATTTGCTCTTAAGTCCAAAATCCATTTTTCCTGCTTGGTTAATGAAAGTGCCTGTAACATGCCTTCCTTTATTTCATTGACTTTGTCAGATAGTATTTTTAGCTCAGCTTTATACTTATCGTCATTGTAGTACACATAAGTCTCCAGTGGCTGCCCAGTATAGGGCCCAAGTACTCGGTAAGTGCTAATGTACCGAACCATAAGGCCATTTTCGTCAAACTGAGCCGGATAGGCTGCTTGGTGAGTATTCCAATACTTGCCATGCCGATCTTTAATTCCTCTAGTAGTACAATATTCAAAACTTTTATTTCTGATCAGGTTAGGGTAGTCAAAAAAGACCTCATACATGCTCAAAGTCAGATAAGCCACCAAGTTTTTCTGGTTCTCATGAGTCCATTCGATAAAGTTAGCGGTATTAAAGCGGAAGTTGTCAGCGTATCCCAGCAAGCTCATTCCGGCTGCACGCACGACATCACTTTTTCTGATATCAACCATGAACATGAATGTCCGGGGTGGCAAATTATTAGCCATCTGTTCCCACTTATTTAGAACCTCTTCAGTCGTAGGTTCTACAGGTTCGCCAAGACTACTTTGAATGAAAATTTGAAGCTTGGCGAAATGCTGATATGGATCATAGTTCTCTTCGAATTCCATTAAGCAGATCTATTGGTAGTGAAGCGTTACAGACTGGTTTTCCCGCCTTTTCCACAAAACAGCTATTGCGGCAAGTATCTATCCATGATACCTTGTCTACAAGACCTCTAGCACTGCTAAGGGGAGACGTCTGTAACTTAAATCTAAATATAAGAAAGCCCGCTGGAAATGCTCAGAATAACCGTTAGTAAGTCCGCAAAAGGAGCCGTCAAGTACTTTGACGAAGGCCTTAGCAAGTCGGACTACTATGCGGAAAAAGGAGAGATTGTTGGCCAGTGGCATGGAAAGCTGGCTGAGCAAATAGGACTCTCTGGCGAGGTACAAAAAGAGGATTTCGCGGCACTGGCTTACAACCAAAATCCGGTCACGGGTGAGCAATTAACCGCGCGCAATACTGAGAATCGGAGAGTCGGTTATGACTTCACTTTTGATGTTCCCAAGTCGGTTTCGCTGGTCTATTCCCAAACCAAAGATGAGGATATTCTGAGAGCCTTCAACGGTGCCATCCAGGAGACGATGACCGAGATCGAAGAGCATGCAGCTACCCGTGTCAGAAGCAATGGAAAGAACGATAATCGTCTAACGGAAAACCTGGCTTGGGCTACTTTCACCCATGAAGAAGCTCGGCCGGTGGGTGGTATTCCAGACCCACATCTGCATCAACATGTCTTTGTATTCAACGCCACTTATGACCAAAAAGAGGACCGAATCAAGGCCGCTCAATTTGGCGACATAAAGGCGGATGCACCCTATTTCGAGACGGTTTTTCATTCTCGCTTAGCGGACAAATTACAGCAAGTCGGCTACCAAATTGAGCCTTCGGATAAGCACTTTGAACTGGCTGGATTTGAGCGATCGACCATCGATAAGTTCTCCAATCGTACCCGTCAGATCAATGATAAAGCGGAGCAATTGGGGCTCAGTTATGATGAAGATAAGGCCGAGCTGGGAGCCAAAACCAGGGCGTCCAAGCGAACCGGTTTTGAGCGGGATGAGCTGGCCATGCAGTGGCGCTCCAGGCTCACGGATCGGGAGTTGGAATTGCTGGTTAATGCCAAGGATTCACCGCCAACTGGCGGTTGGGATGGCTCTTATCGGGATCGTGCTATTGAAAAGAAAAAAGATCGACTTAGCCCTAAAGAGAGCGTTGACTATGCTCTTGATCATGTTCTCGAAAGAAAGTCAGTAGTCAGCGAAAAAGAGCTGATGACCATTGGACTCCAAAGAGGATTGGGATCAGTTACCCCGGAAAGCTTCAGGAATGCACTGGAGGATCGTAAGGATATTCGAACTAAGGCAATCCCCAATTCCAAAGAGATCCTCATGACAACGGCTGAGGCGATCCAAGAGGAGCGCAATTTGCGGAATACGACTCGTCGCGGGAAAGGTGCATTTGAGCCCATTCATCCTGATTACCGAATCAAGAACGAACAGCTCACCCAGGAGCAAGCAAGCGCCGTTCATCATGTGCTGAATTCCCAGGATTTCATCACTGCGGTGACCGGTGGTGCCGGAACGGGAAAGACCTGGTCGATCAAGGAAGTGGCCGAGGGGATGAAGGAAAAAGGCGTTCCCTTCGGTGCTTTTGCACCCAGTTCTGCTGCGTCCAGGCAAGTTCAACGAGAGGATGGCTTTGAAAATGCTACGACTATTGCTGAGCTATTACAAAGTGAAAAACTTCAGAAATCCGTTCAAAATGGAGTCATCTGGGTAGATGAAGCCGGGATGGTAGGCAACAAAACCATGAACCGGATCATCGATGTGGCCAAGGAACAAAACGCTCGCATACTGCTTACCGGAGATATTAAACAGCATGGTTCCGTAGAACGAGGTGATGCCCTGCGGATCATCCAGCAATTCGGTGGGGTCAAGCCCGCAGAAATATCAAAGATCCAGCGACAGAAAAACGCTGACTATCGTACCGCTGTAAAAGCCATTTCTAATGGAAACATGGAAAAAGGCCTACAAACACTCGATCAAATGGGAGCGATCAAGGAGGCCGATAGCTTTGATGAAACCCGTCAAAAAGTCGCTGAAGAATACGCCACCGCCCGCAAAGCAAAGGAGGATGTATTGGTTGTAGCGACTACGCATGCCCAAGGGCAGGCGGTAACGCAGACCATCCGGGAACGACTAATGGAAGATGGCATTCTCCAAGGAGATGAAAGGATTTTCAAAACCCAGAAAAACCTATCTTTTACCGAAGTACAGAAGCAGGATGCCAGGAGTTATCAGCAAGGGATGATTGTGCAATTTCATCAAAATGTGAAAGGAGGCCTAAAACGTGGCACTAAGTACCAGCTTTCAGAGAAAGATGAAAACGGTGACTGGGTTTTGTCAAATGGCAACAACCGGAACAAAACGGTTTTGCCCTTGCACGAATCAAGCAAGTTTTCTGTGTATGAATCGCAGGAAATGACCATAGCCACCGGTGACAAGATCAGGATTACACAGAACGGTACCTCTAAAGATGCTAAACGCCTGAACAACGGCAACATTCTGGAGGTAACCGGATTTGACAAGGAAGGCAATATCCTGGCCAGTTCCGGAAAACGATCTTTAACCCTCTCCAAGGATTATGGCAATCTGACTCATGGCTATTACACCACCTCTCCGGCCTCGCAAGGAAAATCGGTCAATCGTGTCATTTTGCTACAATCTTCCATGACCGGCCGAGCGGCCAGCAAGGAACAGTTCTATGTTTCTGCATCACGTGGCAAATTTGCCATATCCATCCACACGGATGATAAGCAAGGTCTGATTCGATCCGTACAGCGCTCGTCGCAGCGAATGACGGCCTCAGAGGTGGCGACAAACCCAGCCGACCGCCAAAAAGAGCGGATGGACAAATTCAAGAAAATGGGTCAAATCTTTAGGGCGGGCCTATCCAGGGTTGCCAAAACCAAAGAAGCATGGCAGAATAGATCGGTCGGTATTATCAGCATGATTACCCAAAAACCTCAAGTAGTAAGGAATGCCCCAGCAAGAGGAAAATAAGAGAATACCTACACTCCTGGATCAGCCCCGAAATCCTATCCTGAAGTCCAGAGGAAAGAGTATGTTCTTCGGTATTTCCGATGAACGGACCGGCAATGTGTTGGCTCTCAAGTTGGTCAGTTCTACTGGCACACAGAGAGCCGTGCACTATCACGACATCCACTCACCAATGGATTTCAATGGGGAATCCGAGATTATTCTGCTTACCAGCTCACTAAAGATCACCATCAAGGGACGCAATCTGGAGCAACTCTTTGATTACATCATTCAACATCGGGTATTGTGGATCAAAGAGCCGCAGGACTCCTTCGCTGTCCCGGAAGGAAGTGAGGTAGAAATCAATACGATCCATTTTGAGGAAGGATAGGCTGTTTAGCTCACCTGCCACCTACCGAAAATTGCTGTACTTCCCTCCTTATTCAGGGTATAATGAGCGAAAGAAACTGAATGTAGGAGATTGGATAAATGGCAACCATGATAAGGGAAGTCTACGCTGCTTTGATCGAAGCCGGGGCGTCAGAAGAAAAAGCGAGCTCAGCTGCCGAAGCGATCAGCAATTATGATAATGAGTTGTCAGGGATTAAGGCGGAACTCAAGTTGATCAAGTGGATGCTCACCTTTAATATGGGATTGGTGGGAACCATCCTGTTTCTGATCCTGAAATACCTGATCAAATAGAAATGGAGGACTACGAGAGCCCTCCAAGGGAATTCTTAGCCCTTCTTCGTCAGCGGAGCTTGCTCTACTGAGCGAACGATGATCGAAACTTCCTTCTTATCAAAGGTCTTGCCGTCAAGCTGAACGGTGAACGGACGGTACGACAATGTGCCGATGACCTTCAAGCGAGCACCTTTATCAAAGGCTTTCAATTGCTCGATAACCGATGGACTGAAAACAACGAGTTCGTGCCAGATTGTTTCTTTGTCTTTCCACTCCTCAGTTTCCTTGTCTTTGTAGCTATCGGTGGTCGCGATGGAGACTGAACCGAAGCTTCTTTCTTCCGTGTCGATCATACGCAGCTTGGAGCCGATATTTCCGATTAGTTCTACTGTATTGTTAATAGCCATAATTTCCTCCTTATGGTTGGATTTATAAAAATGTATGCCCCAGATTACCTTGACCATTCCAAAGCGATTTATCAACTGCAAAAATGGGAGGTGCCTTGGGAGGAGCCGATTTTTTGGTTGCTAAAGCGATAGAATTGTCGCATGGGCTGAGCAGGGCAATTGGTAAAGCCAAGCCTTGTGGAGGGTGGCAATATTTATTTACGAGTGGACAGTAAGGAAAGTGGTCAAGTTCTTATGAGCAACAGAATTGAAGTTGGACAGCAATGATGGTGTTCCCAAACACGAAAGAAATTGGAGAGAAAATGGTGAAATTACCTTAACGATATTGGCGGGAAAAAGCTGGCTAAATCCTTCGAAATCAGTGAAATTCCTCATAGCTTTGAATGCTATGTACCAACCAACAGGGTCATGTTTAGCACCAACTCCGCTGCCCGTCGTAGGCACCCCAAAAGCGGACCACCTTCATTACAGGTAATATCAAAAAGAGAGGGGAAGAAGCCTCGACACCCTTCGTGGTTGTGGGGACTAGTCCTTCTAATAGCAGGCGTAGCCCTCGTACACTATTTGTACAATGAAGAAAAGGAGCTTCCTCCGGGAATAATACAAACTCCTGAGGGTGATCTAGTTTTGTCACCAGAACGCCAGGCTAAGCTCGATCGCGAACTGCAGGAGATTGACAATGCTATTCAGTACGCACTGGTGGCAATAGTTGATGGCCTTTATCCCTGTCTGTCTTGCCCGTCTGGTCAGAAAACCATATTTTTAAAAAAGGGTAACGTATGGAAGTATGGTATCACCCGAAAAGGAGAAGCGGAGCGTTACCCTGGTGGAAACTATGGAGCAGATGCCCTGCTTTTCCTCCCTCAGTTTACGGGGACCTATAGTGAGTGCCTGAAGATGGAAAAAACAATGATCTACAATTATCCGTTCTTACCAGAGGCACGAGATCGTGAGATCGTCCTGCTAAGACCACCAGGAAATAGATATGACAGCTAAAGAGCAACAATTGATGGCAAGTGGAGTGCAAGCTGGACCGAAGGATCATCAGATCTTCATATCTGGTCGTATCTGGCACGAGCTTTACCCAAAGGTAGATCCTGGCTTATTTCTGGAAGTCCTAAGGGATAAGATCAACCTTCGTGACTACGGCACCGGCATCAATCAATTCTACTTCACCTTTATTGTGATGGAGGAGATCACGCCCAATTTCTCCGGGTGGCTTGGTAAAGGTTATTATCCCAAGGAGGCTCGCTTCGAAGTCGCCGTAGAATTATCTTATGCGGAAGTAGTGGAAAGCGAGAAGGAAGCCGTAATTCACCTGATGGAACAAGCCTTTCTCCAAGGCATCGACCAAATTGCTGAGGTCAATTTGGTAGCACCTTTTGACCACGAGAGCTTCAGAAGTGATGTGGAAGAAATTTTCACCGAAGAAGACTGGTGTCAATTAAGTGATGCTAATCAAAAATAACCTTTCTGGAGGTAGTGATTATAGTCTTTGAACCCTCGATATAGATGGTTTTGTGGAAGGACCCTGTCCCCGAGTTCTTCTGCAAACAATTGAGTTGTCTTTTCCCCTGCCCTATCGTTGTCAAAGAAAGTATAGATCTGCTCGTAAGTGAAGGAGCGGATGAAATCAAGCGCCCGCTTCCGCATATTAACCATATTTAGTACGATCACATCTACCGGTAGGACTTCCGTCTTCTTGATCGTCAGCACCGTCAGAAAATCCATGAAGCCTTCGAATACGGCTACCCTGCTCTGGTCATTGCCGGGAATATAGGAAATGTCCTTGGCGGCCTTTCTATCAGTTGCTGAAGGTGATTTCAGGATGCCTTTGAAATACTTATCCCGGCATTCATAATCGCCGGATTCATTGACGAAGCCCAGGGTGTGATATCGTTGCCCGGTTTCGGTATTTTCATACTGGATGGTTCGCAGATAGCGCTTAGCCAACTTGTGGTCAATTTTCCGGTCTCCAGCCAAATAGCCGATCAATGCTCTGTTCTGTATGCCTTCTTTGATATTTTGAATCACAAGTCTTTCACTACCCTCAGAAGAGAATATATTTGGCTCAATTAATTCCACATTTTTAAAGAGCGGCATAAGCCGCAAGGCCTCCAATGAAACCGCTTGGCCTCGATTTGGAAACATGTTCTTGAGCAACTGCAAAGCACCTTTAACATCTACGTTTTCGTGCAACTGCATAAATCCAATCACGGTACCATTGCCCTGCACGTCGCCTCGCCCAAAGTCGTTCCATATCCACTTACCGCCTAAGTAGGAAGTATGAAAACTTGGCTCCTTTTCATAGCGGAAAGGAGAGATATACCAATACTCATTCCCACGTTGGGAAGATCGCACTGGTTCATGGCCAAACCAGCGTAACAATTCGGGCATGGAGATATTCTCCTTGGCCCAATCCGTGTTGTAGATGATCTTGCTTGTCATAACCTTAGCGTAAGGTTACACTAAGGTTGAGATGAGGTCGCGTTGACCTCACTTTCATTTTCCTCTCTTCCCAGCTTTTCCACAATGGCTTCGATCAGCCAGGTATGGCGAGAAACATTTCCAGGGCGGGTATCTAGTAACTTGCCAATCCGATCCAGGTAATCCAATGGCAAACGCAACTGTACTCGTTTGTGTTGTTGCTGATCCACTTCACCGGAATTACCTGCAAGTTGACCGGAGGAGCCACCCTTGCGGATCAACTCTTCTTCGCTAATACCGTTTCCGGTTTTGAGTTTTGGGGATAATGGCATAATAACCTCCTACTAACCTTAGATTGACCTCATTTTAACCTTACATTTAGGTGATCCTGATCTAGGCCACCGCTCTCTTCTTCGACTCCAAGACAACCACTTCCTCCACTAATGCCGTTAGTTCTTCAATGGCTTTGGGATTCTTTGGCTTAGCTTCAGTGACGGCCAGACCAGAGGCGGCTGCATTGGCAAACACTTTTCGCTCATGGAGCTGTGCCTTCAGGCACTCAAAAGTGCCGCCTTCCTTGATGTATTGCAGGGCATCTTTACGATCCCGTTGGTTTTGATCTACTTTATTCAATACAGCATAGGCCTCCAGGTTCGGATTGGCTATTTGTATTTCTTTGATCAACCGTTCTACTTGCTCTAGTGTCCAGATATCGAATGAACGGGGCGCAAAAGGTACAATGACCGCATCAGAAACAATCAGTGCTGCCCTTTGCGAAGCTGTATCTCGGCCACCGGCATCGATGATGATGTCGTCGTAATTGGCTTTCAGCTTGCGTACCTCATTGCGTACCTGCATTTCTGCCAGTTGAATGGAGGTAAAACCAGTATCGCCCAAGGATTCGGTTCGCCAACGTGAAAACTCAGTGGCTGTCGCCTGGATATCCGCATCAACCAACAGGACGCTTCTCCCCATCTGGGATAGTACCACTGCGAGAGAAACGGCGATAGTTGTTTTACCGCTTCCACCTTTGATGCCGCCAATCGTGTAAATCATAATAACCTCACTGTAACCTTAGTTTGACCTCAGCATGGTAGCAAAGTGAGGTGATTTGACAAGAAGTACTTGTCTGTCTTTCATGAGATTCCATGATGAAATTCCATCAGTGATACATTTATGTTGCTGTAGGTCTAATAGTTTTTTCTTTCAACAGCAGCAATCAACTGGTTCGCATCAGCGAACGCATTATTTCGCTAGTGTTATAATCTGTTAGATTATGGTTAGTGTTGTGTTACGCCAGTAGATAAGGCCCTGAAATTTTGGAAAACTGCGGCTTTCGACAAAGAGCGGATTCCTATAATGACGAACCCAAATTCCCGAAATGACGAGCCAAAATTCCTAAAGTGACGAGTCAAAATTCCTGAAATGACGAGCCAAAATGGGGCGATTAATTCGATGTACTAGCAGCTAAAATTCCCAAACTGACGAAAAAATGCTTGCCAAGGCTGTCCAATAAGGCTAAGCTGTATTCCTGAAATGACGAAGTAGATAGCTTGTGAACCCCAGCCACCAAACCAATTTACTACCTGAAAGACATCCAACTCAGGACTTCTTTATCGCCGATGTGTTCGATAATCTACCCTACAAGGATGATATCGCTTCAATGGAGCATCCCATCTTCACACTCTCCAAGCGCAAGGATTTACGGGATTTGAACTACACCAACGGCAATATCCATATCTCCATTAAGCCCACTTCCGATGGTCTACCGACCATCTTTGATAAGGACATCTTGCTCTATTGCGGATCACTGTTAATGGATCAGATCAACAAGGGCAATATTCCACCTAAGACCTTGCGCATATCGAGTCACGACCTCCTAGTGGCCACCAATCGCCCCACCAGTGGGGAGGGCTACCGACTCTTGAAAAAAGCCCTGGATCGCCTCAAGGGCGTTAGCATCAAGACCAACATTAAAACCAATAAACGGGAGGTCACCAGGGCATTTGGCTTGATCGAAAGCTATGAAGTGATTGAAAGCACCAGGGTGAAAAAACGGATGATCCGCCTGGAAATCACGCTTTCGGATTGGTTCTACAACTCCCTATTGGGCAAAGAAGTCCTCACCGTCAACCGCGACTACTTTCGCCTAGGTAAAGCGCTGGAACGGCGCTTGTACGAAATTGCTCGCAAGCATTGCGGACAAAATTCTTCCTGGTCGATCGGAATCGAGAAGCTCAAACTCAAGACCGGATCTACTTCTAGCCTACCGAAATTCCGCTATTTCCTCAAGCAGATTGAAAAAATTGATCATTTGCCCGATTATCGGCTCCGGATTTCAGATGATCTGGTTCATTTTGGACCAAGAGGAGAATTTGTAACCTTAGATGATTTGCCGAGTATTAGCCCAAATACGATCCAAAAAACTAAAAACATTGTAGCAGATGCCGGTACAGGTTGGGATTTTTACGAGCTACACACGCAGTTCTCACGCCAACTCCAAAAAGGCTTTCGGCCAGATAATGTAAATGGGGCGTTTATTAACTTCGTAAAGAAGAAGGTGACCACAAGACCTTAGCGGTCGATGTCAGGACCATCTTTGCCCATCTCTCGATCTTTGGATCTGCTCGTCGGCCGGGAGAGGTCATCTCGTAGTTTATCCAAAAGCTTATATCTGCTTTGCTCCCTGATGTACTCATTGCAGCCTTCTACAAACCCCTGAAAGAACTCTTCCTCCACGGTTTCTACTGCTTGGCTGATTTGCTGAGCAAGTTCAGGCCGGTACTTTTCCAGCATATAACCTGCATTGAACCCTTCTACTAATTGATCTTGTTCTGCCATAGCTATTGATTTGAACGTTTCTCTATGTAGGCGATGATTGAGGATTTCTTGTATAAATACTTTTTACCTGAAACTACACTGTAAATAATCTCACCACTATCTCTATATTTCTGGAAGGTTGTCTTTGAGGCTATATCAAGGATGCCCATCGCCTCCTTTTCGTTGATCCAATCATCAGCAGGGTCGGCGTTTATATCCGCAGCCAGTTGTTTAACGATGGATTTCAACATCTCAGCGTCAACACAGATAAGCATATTTTTTTCTAGACCTGCCACAGATAACTAATCGCTTTTGCTATAAAAGTAGAAAAAACAAGGGATAGAGAAGATGGGAGGAGACTGCAAAAAGAAGTCTGAAGGGTAAGAATTCCGTATCTTGCACTTGATACAACAAAAAAAGCAGCCAAGACCTAACCTGACTGCTTTTCTTTGAAATTTTCACTTAACGACTGCCAAAACGACTGCTGAAGCTTTTTTCTCTTCGTAAATCGTTGGTTAGCAGGTGTTCCGTTTAAGCTTTTGTAGACCCACTAGGACTCGAACCTAGAACGACAGAACCAAAATCTGCTGTGTTGCCAATTACACCATGGGTCTTTGAGACCAGCACCTGAGGTCATTCCCTCATTTGCGATTGCAAAGATAATAGGCGGTTATTTTATACGCAAACTTTTTTTGCGGATTTTTTACGCCTCCTTTCAAGAAAGAGCAAAACGGGCGGCAAAATACTTGATTACGATGGCTGATCGATGATGCACCGCCGCCCGTTTGGCTCTTATAAACAGTTGCCCCCCCGGCGGGGTTCCGCTAATTATTCAAATTTTTCGAAAACAGACTTCATGCCCAACTTTTGGAACACCCCTTTCACCGTGTTCTTAAGGCTTTCCTTGGCATTGGTCTTCACCCGCTTGCTCCGGCTGTCCGTCGGGCGGGGCTTGAATATGGTATCGTGGTATTTCACGCCTTCTGCCAGGGGGGAGTAATAGTAGCTGTAGATGGACTTCCGCGATTGGTCTTCCGGGATATTGATGACATCATAGCCGTGGTAGGACGTGTCTGTCGTCTCAAATATGACCGCCCGGTTGAAGCCGACCAAGACTTTTTTCTCCAGCACGCTGACGTCCTCGTTCCACAGCTCCAGGTGGCCACCGTAGGCTTCCTCCCAATCTTTGTTGAGGTAGATCAGCAGATTGAGCCTCCGGTGGAGATTCAGTATAGGGTGTACGCTGAAGTCGACATGAATGTCCAGGAAACTGCCGTTGCGGCCCTGATGCACCCCTGCCCCGCGGTGGTCGTCGGGCAGCACGAGGTCAGCGATGCCCGTTACCGGCTCCAGCCAGGTTTTGATGAACGCTTCCCCTTTGATGGCCTCCAGCACCCGCACAAAGTCTGTGTGGTAATCGCCAAAACTTGACCCCTCAGACTTGTTCTCATTGAGCCCCTTGTAATGCTTGCGCAGCTGCGTCATCTTGGGGAAATTCGCATAAAGCGACTCTGCAACGTCAGCGGAGAGGAAATCATCGATGACGATGTGCTTGTACGGACGGGCATTCTGAAACGCCTCCCGGGCCTGAGCCACAGTTTGCTGCCCCACGGCAGCAGGATTGAGTATGGACATACGTAAAAGGTTTTCGGCAGCAGTCTTAATAAGGTTTAGCGTGATTACTAAAGTCCCAACACGCTATTAAGGATACAGCGGGCTGCTGCCCAAAAGTAAGCTTCCGCGTGGGCAATCACAAGCTTAAGGGGGCAGGAAAATTGCAAGGCACTGTACAGCCATTCTGCTGCTCCATAGCCAGGCAGCCCAAAATTTGCCCGGCAAGGGCTGCCGTTCTGGTTATTCCGCCCAAGTCTGTTATCTTTGCCCTTTCCAAAATCAAGCATCTGATGAAAGTATCTCTGAACTGGCTGAAAGAGTACCTCGAAATAAAGCAAAGCCCCGAAACCGTTTCTGAAATGCTGACCAGCATAGGCCTGGAAGAAGAAGGCATGGAAAAGGTGGAGAGCATAAAAGGCGGGCTGGAAGGCGTAGTGGTCGGGCATGTCCTGGAATGCGGGCAGCACCCCGATGCCGACCGCTTGTCGCTCACTAAAGTAGATATAGGCGCAGCAGAGCCCCTGCAGATTGTATGTGGGGCGCCTAATGTAGCTCAAGGGCAGAAAGTGATGGTCGCAACCGTTGGCACTACCCTCTACCCTACCGGCAGCGAAGCGCCCCTCACCCTCAAAAAAGGTAAAATCAGAGGGCAGGTATCTGAAGGCATGATCTGTGCTGAAGATGAGCTGGGCACGGGCAATAGCCACGATGGCATCCTCGTGCTGCCCGAAAACACGCCCGTAGGCACGCCCGCAAAGGAATATTTCCAAATTGAGGCCGACCATGTCTACGAAATCGGCCTGACGCCCAACCGGTCCGATGCGACCAACCACCTTGGCGTTGCCAAAGACCTGGCCGCCTACCTGAAGATCAATCATGGCCACAGCGGGAAGCTCAACCTGCCCGATGTAAGCCATTTCCAGCCCGACAACAACAGCCGCCCGGTGAAAGTCACCATTGCCGACCCCGAAGCCTGCCCGCGCTATGCCGGGCTCACCCTCTCGGGATTGTCCGTGAAAGAGTCGCCGGAATGGCTCAAAACACGGCTGCGTGCCGTTGGGGTGCGCCCTATCAATAACGTGGTGGATGTGACCAACTTCGTGCTGCACGAGCTCGGCCAGCCACTGCACGCCTTCGACCTCGAGCAGGTTGCCGGCGATCATATCATCGTCAAGAAGCAGCCCAAAGGCACTTCTTTCCTGACCCTTGATGAGGTAGCGCGCAGCCTGACCGGAGAGGACCTCATGATCTGCAATGGGGAAGAAAAGGGCATGTGCTTAGCCGGTGTATTTGGCGGGATCGACTCCGGTGTCAAACCGGAGACCACGGCCATCTTCCTGGAGTCTGCCCACTTTGATGCCAAGACGATCCGCCGCACCAGCATGGGGCACAACCTCCGTACCGACGCAGCCAAAGTCTTTGAAAAAGGCAGCGACCCCAACGTGGTCGTCTATGCCTTAAAGCGGGCCGCCCTGCTGATCCGTGAGCTCGCCGGAGGGGAGATCACCAGCCACATCACCGACTACTACCCCAGCCCGGTACAACGGGCGGAAGTGGCCGTAAGCTATGCCCACACGAACCGGCTCATTGGCATAGACATCCCGCGCGAAAAAATACATAGTATCCTAGAAGCCCTGGACATGGAGGTCCTTTCTGATACGGACGATGCCTTCACCGTCGCCATACCGACCAACAAATCGGATGTGACGCGGGAAGCAGACGTCATAGAGGAGATCCTGCGCATCTACGGGTACAACGAAGTGCCCATCCCTGAGCAGGTCAAGACGGGCATCAACATCGCCCCGCAGCCAGACCCCAGCCTGCTGCGCGACAAGGTAGGCGACTACCTCGCCGCCAACGGCTTTCATGAAATGATGGCCCTTTCGCTGTCCAAATCCCTTTACTACAAAGACCTTTTCCATGGGCTGGAAGACGGGCAGCTGGTGTACATCAACAATACCTCTACCGTGCAGCTGAATATCATGCGCCCGGATATGCTCTTCAGCGGGCTGGAGGCCGTTGTGCACAACCAAAACCGCCAACAGCAGCGGCTGCGCCTGTTCGAATTTGGGCGCACCTACCGGCATGGGCAGGGCAAGATCGAAGAGGAAGAACACCTCAGCCTGTTCTTGGCTGGCAGCCGCCACCCGGAAAGCTGGCTCGATGTGCGCGGGGGCGATGCAGACTACTACACTTTGAAGGCTTTCGCCGAAAGCATACTCTCCCGTATGGGGCTGAGCGGCTATCAGGAAACCGCCCTCAAAGACGAAACTTTTGCCTTTGGGCTCGAATACCACCGCGGGCCGCAGCCCTTGGTGCGCTTCGGCAAGGTCAATACGGGGCTCACCAAAGGCATGGATATCCGCGGCAACGTTTATTTTGCCGATTTCTTCTGGGGCAGCATCGTCAAGTCGCGCAAGAAATTCAAGCTCTCGTACGAGGAAGTCAACAAGTTCCCGGCCACGCGCAGGGATTTGGCCCTTGTTATTGATAATTCCGTAAAATTTAGTGATATTGCAGCGATTGCCCGGAAGGTAGGCAAGAAACTGATCAAAGATATCAACCTGTTTGATGTTTACGAAAATGAAGCACAGCTCGGCAGCGGGAAAAAGTCCTATGCCGTCAGCTTTATTTTCGAAAACCCGGAAAAAACGCTCAAAGACAAGGACGTCGACAAGGTCATCCAAAAAATGGTGGCTGAGTACGAGTCCAAACTAGGGGCTGCCATCCGGCAGTAGCAGGCCATACACAGGGGACGGGCATGTTTAAAATCCCAAAATGAACCTGTTAGAACGCATTGACAATATAGAGCTGAAAGTCCGGCAGTTGGCTCAGAGCTTGGAGCGCCTGAAACAAGAAAATGCCGGCCTGAGGCAGGAAAATACAACGCTCAAAGCAGACTTGGACCGTCAGCGCGGTACAGTCAGCGCCCTGAGCAATAAGTTGGAACAGTCGCAGCGGGCCCTGGGCGCGCAGCGGGAAGTACAACCTAAGCAATCGAAAGAGCTGCAACAGCAGCTGGACCAATACATCGAAGAGATTAATCACTGCATCGAGTGGTTGCACAAGCAACAAATTTGATATGAGCAGCGGACAGGAAAAGGAGAGCAAACAGATCACGGTCGTTATCGCTGGCCGCCCCTATCCGCTCAAAATTGATGCAGGGGACGAGCCCGCGATCCGGAAAATCGTCAAAGACGTCAACGAAAAAGTCAACCGCTTTCAGATGACGTATACCAATAAAGACAAACAGGACTGCCTGTCTATGGCCCTGTTGACCTACGCCGTTGACCTCCACAAAGCCAAAAGCTCTGGCGGCAACGACCCGGCTTTATCCGGTAAGCTTTTCCAATTGGATGCCCTGCTCGACCAACTCCTCGACTAAACAACTGGCAGGAGCGCTCCCGAGCCTGCCTTGGCCCTCATTGCTTTCCCTTCCGCTGCTCCTCGCCGCCCGCTATCCTGATTTTCCAGCTGCCCGCTAGAGATGCCTTGCTAGCATCCCTTTATGCGCTTAGCCCTTGTTGGGGCTTTGTTTTTGGTGCAAACGCAGCCCAAAGCGCAAAACCCAAACAAGCACGCTTAAGAAAACCGGGCTCCTTGTGCCCGGAAAGATGTAAACAACAAAAACATTCATCCTACTTAAATTCAATCATATATGGACATAGGAATTGGAATCATCATAGGCCTCATCCTCGGGGCCGCCGCAGGCTTCTTCGCTATGCAGGCTGCCCTCAAAAAGGCCCGGGAAAAACGCATAGAGGAGATCAACTCCCGCGTAGACCAAGAGGTCAAAGAAGCCCGCCTGACCGCCAAACGCCTGATTGACGAAGCGGAGATCAAGGCGGAGAAAGTCTCTGCACAGGCCGAGAACAAGAACGAGCGCATCAAGCAAAAGAAAATACAGGAGGCTAAGGAAAAGTACAGCCGCCTGAAATCGGAGTTCGACAGCCACAAGGCCGAACAAATGGTCGAGCTCAAAGAGCGCCAAATGGAGATCAAAGGGCTGGAAGCTGAGCTGCGCCAAAAAGAGAACAGCTTCGGCGATAAAGTCAAAAACCTGAATGCTCAAAAGGCCGAACTCGAACAACGGGAAGCTGATGCCATCGCCCTGCGCGAAAACCTGGAGAAACAGATGAAGGTCCTCAACCGCAAAAGGGAAGAGCTGGAATCCGCTAGCGAACGCCACATCAAAGAACTGGAAAAAGTGGCTAACCTGAGCGAAGCCGAAGCCCGAGAACAACTGCTCGAAGCCGTAAAGGCCAAGGCAGAAACAGATGCCATGGCTCTGGTCAAAAACTCCGTAGAACAAGCTAAAATCACCGCCAACAAAGAGGCCAAGAAAATCATCATTCAGTCCATTCAGCGCATGTGCGCGGAGTACACCATAGAGAATACCGTCTCGGTCTTCAACCTTGACTCAGACGACCTCAAAGGGCAGATCATCGGCCGGGAAGGGCGCAATATCCGCGCGCTCGAAGCCGCTACCGGTGCAGAGATCGTCGTGGACGACACGCCAGAGGCTATCGTCATTTCCAGCTTTGACCCCATCCGCCGCGAAGTGGCCAGGCTGGCGCTCAAGCGCCTCGTAGCCGACGGCCGCATCCACCCTGCACGCATCGAAGAGGTGGTAGCCAAAGTCCGTAAGCAGCTCGACGAGCAGATCGTGGAAATTGGTGAGCGCACGGTCATCGACCTCGACCTCCACGGGCTCGACGCCTACCTCGTCAAAATGGTAGGCCGCATGCGCTTCCGGTCTTCCTACGGGCAAAACCTCCTCAAGCACTCCATAGAAACCGCCAACCTATGCGCCATTATGGCCGCAGAGCTCGGCCTGAGCCGCAAACAGGCTAAAATGGCCAAACGCGCCGGCCTGCTCCACGATATCGGGAAAGTGGCAGAGGAAGAGACCGAACTCTCCCACGCTATCCTGGGCATGCAGCTGTGCGAAAAACACGGGGAGCATGCCGTCATTTGCAATGCGGTAGGTGCCCACCACGATGAGGTGGAAATGAACAACATCATCTCCCCTATCGTACAGGCTTGTGATGCCATCTCAGGGGCTCGCCCGGGCGCTCGGCGCGAAATCCTCGAGAGCTACCTCAAGCGTATCGGAGAACTGGAAGAGCTCGCCATGGAGCACGAAGGTGTACAAAAAGCTTATGCCATGCAGGCCGGCCGCGAGCTGAGGGTGATCGTGGAGTCTGAAAAAGTGAGCGATCAGCGGGCTGACGACCTGTCTTTCCAAATCTCTCAAAAAATTCAGGACGAAATGCAGTACCCCGGGCAGATCAAAGTGACCGTCATCCGTGAAAAGCGGGCGGTGGCTTATGCTCGCTAGTGGTCTGTCATGTGTTAATTTATGGGTTGAGTGGGAGCGGATTTTAAGGCTAAATCAAGGCGGATGTCCCCGCGCATAGCAGCGCTACGTAAGGGGTTGTCCAACGAAGAGTAGCCTCAAAAGTCGCCGCAGGCAACCCCTAGTTTTAGCCTTGACAGACCACTAGTGCCTCAAGCCATAAATCCTTGACACCCCAAGTTTCGTTCTTTTCCGCCTACTCTTCGTTAAAGAACCGCTCCTTTAGCTCGGGCTAAAGTCGCGAACCTTCGCCTTGATTAGCCGGAAAACAACTTCAACTTAAGTATCAGAGATTTATGACTTAAGGCACTAGGCCATAGCTGCTGAGCGCAAGCCGGATTGCCGGCTTTTTTAGGGGGCTGCCCCTGCCCAACGGCAGGTGCCGCTATGCTCCGGGGCTCGCTGCCCGCTCGGCCCCACGCCCTGCAGGCGTCGGGTCTGGCCTTCGGCCACCCCTTCGCAGCGCTAGCCCAATGCCAACCTTAGGCATACCATCCCCTGTCCAATGTATTTGGGCAGGGGATTTTTTTTGCAGTGCCCTTATGCCCGCCGCGCAACGCCTGCAGCACGATTTTGCCGGGGCGCCTCCCTCTTTTCGAGAAGGCACACTACGCTATATCTAATGGGCAAAACTGATCAGCGCCATACTTTTGCATCCTAAAATAACTTTCAGCCAAATGTTAAATACCCTAAACTTCTTCATCCGGCATTGTAGCAGTCTCGAATTTTGCCTACATTGTAACCACAACACGTTCCAGCTCTCCGCTCGAATGCGCTCCTTGTAACTAAACACCTAATTATATTATGAAAAACTTGCTTTCCTTTGCCCCCCCCAGGATTTTATTCTTCAGCGGACTGGGCACTGCCCTTGCTTTAATGAGCTGGCTGGCTATGCAAATGGGTAGTTGGGATGGTGGGATGCCCAATGGTCCATTGCCCGAAAGTGCGCGCTCTGCTCCACCAGAAAGCAGTTGCGCAATCACCGATATACTAATGACGAACCGGTCGGATTGCAACGACAATGGAACCTTAGACTATCAGGATGATTTTTTTACAGCAGATATTACTGTTCATTTCGAAAATAAGCCTACGTCCGGCTCACTCGATGTAGTGGGGCAGTATTTGTTGCAGCCTTTGTCAGTGCCAGTTGGCGATATAGGTTCAGCAGTATCTCACACTTTTGAAGACGTTACACTAATAGCGACGCCGAAGCGCAGGGACATAAAGCTGACCGCTTCGTTCTCTAGTTTAACGTCATGTGAGCTGGAGATAGATTCTGTGAGTTCAACGAAGCAACAATGCTCCGTTTGCCACGATGGGAGCTTCACCGGTCGGCCTTATCCAAGTTGCTGGCCCACTCAAGACCCGCAAATCAGTGACGAATGCAAAAAGTCTTATAATTATGCGCCACCACCGGGGTTTCCGGAACATGTACCTGTAAAGTACATTAAAACTGTATTGCATGTTTTCCAAACTGAAGACCCCAACGACCCCAGAAATTTCACCCAAAATGACATTGAGCTTTTGAAGTCTTTCTTCGACGGCCCTGGAGGGGCTAATGACCTGCTAGCTAACCTGTGCGATGATCCTACTGATGGATCCCCTCACATGACCGATGCCCGGATAAGGCTATTGAATGAAGGGATTATAAATGGAGATGTATTTTTTTATCAGGATAATAAAGCCTGGGGAGTTGGCACCTTAGGGTGCGGCGAATACCTGAACTCAAACAATTGTCCTGGAAATCCTGCCACCACAGCTGATTGCCTGTTCCCAAATTACAATTATGCAAAAAATATTTCAGTTAATAGTTTAAGCGATCCTGCGATAAAAAACGCTTATCACATCTTACTTTTTGGCGGCACCTGGATAGATGTAAACAACGACAATGTTGTCGATTTCGATGGACCAGATTGCCACTGGCCGTGCAGCGGTGGACTGACTGGTGATATGGGAGATTGCTTGGGCAACAACCCTCTTGTTGCAGGAATCGCTGGCATGTACGCTGTGTGGAAGAGCGGCAATGACCCCAACAATACGGAATACCAACCTTGTGCTGTAGATTATCCGGGTTCTGACCCTAAGATTGGAAGAGGCTTCTTAGGCGAAACATTTCATGTCTTCGGCCTTGATCATCTTTCGCCCTTGCAAGCCCATAAAAACCATAGTATTGGTACAGACGGTTGCCTTGATACTCCAGTTAATTCTCCGTTGAATCTGCTGGACTGTGATTACCAAAACCGGTGTGCTTTAACTCGGTGCCAGATTGGCAGGCTCCAAAAGTTGATTGTAGAAAGCCAGTCCGCTTTAGAACGCTTTCCCGACGGCAACGGCGGCTTCTCCAAAGAGGTCATCTGCACTTCCACCGAACCCATCATCGTCATCCCGAGCGGGGCAGATGTAGTCTGGGAAGGGCCGAAAATTCTTCGCTCTGGCATCGTCGTCGAAGACGGCGGCAAACTGACCATCAAGTGTGAGGTGAAACTGCCATCCGATGCAAAAATTGAAGTAGAGGAAGGCGGTGCCCTCATTATTGATGGCGGGCATTTGCTGCCAAAGTGCGAAGATATGTCCTGGAGGGGCATCACCCTTTCCGGGGATGGCGGGCCTTTTGTGCCCGGGCAAAGCACCTACCTGAGGATCAATCCTGGCTCCATCATTGAAGCGGCCGAAAACCCAATTGTCAATAATAGTGCAACGGTACTGGCTTTTGGGGCGCTCATCAGCAACTCCGGCACAGTAGAGCTGCACGACCATGAAAACGACCCGCTGACCCGCTTTATCAATTGTGACTTCATACGGGACAGCGACTACGCCCTACTCGCCAGCCCCACCGAAAACTGGGATAACCAAATGCTGATCGACAATTTCAGCGGGCCGCAGATTACCGGGTGTACCTTCAATACCATCGCCCACCCCATAGGTAAAAGCAATGGCATGGGCATCGCTCATATCGGCGGGCGTTTTACCTTGTCCAATTCCCTCATCGAAGGGTACAGGGTTGGCGTGAACGGCAACACGCTTTTAGAGAACACAGCGGGGAGGTTTACCATCCAACAGTGCACCCTGCGCAATAATGCTATAGCTATTGTCAGTGACGGGATCAACAATATTGACATCCGGGAGAACCTCATCGAAGGGATTGGCAATTATCATAATGGAGACGAGGAAGGCATCGTTCTCCGGGAATGTACCGGCTTTGAAATACAGGACAATGAATTGGAAGGGCTGGCCGGCGCTACCGACACCTGGGGCATCCTGGTCGAAAACTCCGGCTCCGAGTCCAACGACATTGAGCGCAATGCCTTTACTGACCTGCATGTGGCTAATCAGGCGGAAAGAAACAATCATAGTAGTTTATTTTCATTCCTCGGCCTGCAATACTCCTGCAACACCAATACCACCAATACCACTTACGACTACGTCGCCATGGATCAGGGCATCGCTTCCTTCCAAGGCAGCACCACCCTCCCGGCCGGCAACACCTTCTCTGGCATTTCCTCTGCCGGGGGCGACTTCTTCAATGACAGCAATAATGGCATTACTTACCATTACTATGATGGGGCAGCGGATGAGGAGCCGGTGAATTATTCTGGCATGTTTACTCCTAGTGCTGTGAACGAAGATAACACCTGCCAGCCCGACGATACCGACGGGCCGATCATCATTATCGACCCCTCCAAGATGAGGGAGCACTACCTGAAGGCGCGGGAAGGCTACTACGCCGCCAAAGCGGAGTACGACTCTTTGATGAACGGTGGGCAGAATGAAGCCTATTGGAAGAGTCGGGCGGAAGGGCTAACCCCTGCCGGGGCAGCAGCCTTCTGGCAGAATGCCGTCAGCATCTCCCCCTACCTCAGCAAGGGCTCCCTCGAAAGCATCATCAAGCGGGGCGACCTGTTCAGTGATGCCGAACTGGCATCCCTGCTTATTGCCAACCCCGAAGCGCTGCGCGAGGGCCAATTCCAGGGCTTCCTCTACACTGAACTGCCCGCTGCGATGGTCGATACCCTACTGCCCTACCGGGAGGTATCTACCCCACGCACTGCCCTCGAAGTGGAAATGGCCGGGCACCGCTATACCATGCATCAGACGGCAAATGTACGGATCAAACAAATCTTGTCTGATACCTTGGGCATCGACTACACCGCCTACCGGGAATGGCTGCGCAAAAAAGAAAGCCCGGAAGCCTACTACGAGCTGGCCACCTCGTATTGTGTCAAGGACTCTTTCGAGGTGGCGCTGGAAAAATGCGACTCTGTGCCCCTGCTCTTTGAGCTGACCGAAGCTCAGGAAAAAGCCCATGAACGATTAGTAGACTACCTGAAGTTCACTATGGACGCACAGGCAGCGGGTGTGCACTACGCTGCCTACGACAGCAGCCGGGTCGCGACCCTGCAAAACATAGCCGACAATGGGGACGACCGGGCGGCAGCCTTCGCCCGTGGCCTGCTCAACACCTTCTACGGCTATGACTACCGCATCGTACCGCAGTCGCCAAATGTGCAGGGGCTCTATACCCTGCCCGGCAGCGGCCCTGCCACGCAGCCGCAGGAACGGGCGCAGCCTTTATCGGCACTGCCCAACCCCGCCCGGGCGCAGGTCGCTTTCCGATATCGATTGCCGGACCCGCAGCAGCCTGCTCAATTGATGATCTACGATATGCAGGGCAAGCTCACT
>NZ_VOOR01000063.1 GCF_007993045.1 Phaeodactylibacter luteus | reverse complement strand
TGCCCCGGCAAAGCCAAAGAGAGGCCCGCAGCAATCGCTGCGGGCCTCTTGGTTTTTATGGGCTTCCTGTAAAGCCTGATACTGAACAACTTTGCCTTATATTTGAAATAAAAAAAATGGATAGGCTACTTGGTTTGTTGGCCACCTTGTGTTTGGGCACAATGGCCGTTGCTCAGTCTGCGCTGCCAAGGCTAGGGCAATACGATGTTTTACATTACGATTTTGCCATTTCCTTGTTTGATGGTACAGACCAGATAAAAGGCAAGGCTGGGTTGAAGATGGCCGTCCTGCAGGAGGCAGATACACTGACCTTAGATTTATATGCTATAGACCAAACGGGCAAGGGAATGGGGGTCAAAAAAGTAACAACAGGCACAGGAGACCTATTTTTTCGCCAGTCAGCCCGCAGGCTCCACATTTGGGGCAGCGAGGCCTTTCAGCCCGGGAGCACGGACCTCAGTATAGAATACGAAGGAGTGCCAGCAGACGGCTTGATAATAGGGGAGAACAAGTATGGCAACCGGACTTTTTTTGGCGACAATTGGCCCAATCGCGCACATCATTGGCTGCCCTGCAATGACCATCCCTCTGACAAGGCGACGGTATCCTTTCGGGTGCAGGCCCCGGATGGGTACCAAGTAGTCGGGACAGGAGCGCTTAAGGAAGAGCGCAGCTTGGGGGACGGCCGGCGGGAAACGCATTGGGAGGCCAAAGTGCCAATCCCCACTAAGGTCGCTGTGATAGGCGCGGCTGCTTTTGCTATAGCGCACCAGGGAGAAGCAGCTGGGGTTCCCGTTTCTGCATGGGTTTTCCCAGAGAACAGGAAGGAAGGGTACGCTGATTATGCACCTGCGGCGGCCTGCTTGTCGTTCTTTTCCAATCGGATTGGCCCTTTCCCCTACGAAAAATTGGCCAACGTGCAATCCAAAACCCGCTATGGAGGGATGGAGAATGCCAGCAATATCTTTTACTTTGAAAACTCCGTGACCGGGCTTCAAGATCATGTAGACCTTATTGCACACGAGGTTGCCCATCAGTGGTTTGGCAACAGCGTTTCAGAGGGGAACTGGCACCACATTTGGCTTAGCGAAGGCTTTGCTACCTACGGGGCTAACCTTTTTCTGGAAGAGGCAAATGGCAGAGCACATTTAGAAGAGCGCCTTATATCAGACCGTCAGCGGGTAATCGCTTTTGCCAACCGCTACAGTGCCCCAGTGATAGACACAACGATTACGGACTGGAATAAACTGCTCAACCCCAACGCATACCAGAAAGGAGGTTGGGTGTTGCACATGCTAAGGCGCAAAGTTGGGGAGCAGGAATTCTGGAAGGGGCTACAAGCCTACTATGCAACATACCGTGATGGTAATGCACTGACCATTGATTTTCAGCGTGTTATGGAGGAGGCGTGTGGGTGCAGCCTCAGTTCTTTTTTCCAGCAGTGGCTCTACCTTCCCGGTGTGCCTGAGCTGAAGGT
Organism: Phaeodactylibacter luteus; assembly: GCF_007993045.1. Taxonomy (GTDB): domain Bacteria; phylum Bacteroidota; class Bacteroidia; order Chitinophagales; family Saprospiraceae; genus Phaeodactylibacter; species Phaeodactylibacter luteus. Next base: position 24,940 of record NZ_VOOR01000063.1, on the reverse strand, counting down.
AGAATGGGCCTACCGCTCAAACGGGGAGGTGGTCCTCAAAGTAGCTCAGCAACAGAAGGAGGGGCGCTATGAGTTCCCGCTAGATGTTGAACTGCGCAGTGCCGATGGGCAATCTTACCGCTTTACAGCAGAGGTTTCCGGGGAGGACAGGGAGTACTTGCTGAAACCTGGGTTCCTGCCTGAAAGAATGGCATTGGACCCCGATACCTGGCTTTTGTTTAAAGCGCAGATTGTTGGCCCTTAATCCCTCCCCTTATTGGTAAAAAGTTGCACTTTTGCAGGCTTTACAGCCTTTTGACAGGATTTTTTAAAAGAGACCGCAATGACAAAACATACCGGGCCTACTGCAATTTTGCTCATGCATTGCCCCGATCAGAAAGGCCTAGTGGCCGAAGTGACCGATTTCCTCAACCGGAACAACGGCAATATCCTTTCACTAGATCAGCATGTTGACCGTCAGGCCGACCGTTTTTTTATGAGGATTGAATGGGAGCTCGATGGGTTCAGCATCCCTTCAGATAAGATAGATGAATATTTTGGGACCCTGATCGGGCAGAAATATCAAATGCAGTGGTGGCTGCACCTCAGTACGAGAAAGCCGAGGATGGCCATCTTCGTATCCAAAATGTCGCATTGTCTTTACGATATTTTACAGCGCTGTATGTCTGGCGAATGGGAAGTGGAAATCCCTGTCATCATCAGCAACCACGAAAACCTCAGGTATATTGCAGAACGGTTTGATATCCCGTTCAAGGTGTTCCCTATCACCAAAGCCACCAAGGCAGAACAGGAGCAGCAGGAAATAGACCTGTTGCGGGAGCTTGATGTAGACTTTATCGTATTGGCACGCTATATGCAAGTGCTGTCAGACCAATTCGTAGCACAATTCCCTAATCAGGTCATTAATATCCATCATTCCTTCCTGCCTGCATTCAAAGGGGCTAAGCCTTACCATTCTGCATTCAACCGTGGGGTGAAGGTGATAGGCGCGACTAGCCACTATGTGACCGCAGACTTGGACGAAGGGCCGATCATCGAACAGGATGTCAGGCGGATTTCTCACAAGGATACCGTCAAGGACTTGATCCGCACGGGCAAAGACCTTGAGAAGGTCGTTTTGGCCCGCGCCATTTGGCTGGAGATACAGCATAAGATTTTGGCATACGGCAATAAGACCATTGTATTTGACTAGGACGCAAATCAAAATGTAGGCCAGTGGGCTTTTGGATAGGCCCGGCCTAGCGCTGCGAAGGGGTGGTAAGCCCGATAGGGCCGAGCGGGCAGCGAGCCCCGAAGCATAGCGACCCCTGCTTTCTGGCAGGGGCAGGCCCCTATCCTTGCGGAGGGGGCAGGCCCATCACGCGAAGCAAGCTGGGCAGGCCCTCAGAAACGGCAATATGGTTTGCGCCTTTGGCCAAGCTCACTCGATAAGTGGCATCCCAAGGTACACCTTGATCTCAGGGGAGAGCCTGACTTTGATTTTGACAATGAGAGGGGGGCGCAGCGGCGTGGTTGTCCGCTCGTGCAGGGCGTAAGTCGTTTTGATGGTCGTAAAAACAGAAGTCAGTGCCGCATTGCCCTTGCATTGCGACAATATTTCCTGCAGCCTTTCCGTCGTGAAGTGTTCATGCTGGCCGGTGAGCTCAGCTTCCAAAGCCGGGCTGAGGGCTACGCTTATGGCAAAACTGCTGAGCTCCAGCCCATACCCTTCAAGGCGGGGGAATATGCTGAGCCATTCTTCAATCACTTGAAAGCTACGCTCCTTGGCGCCTTCTCCCAAGTGGGCTGCCTGCTCGCGCAGCGCGTCGGTAGCTTCCTGGAAAGTTTTTTTGATGCGGTCCATCATAGTGTCAACGGGGTTAGGTGGGGGAAGGCAGTGTGGGCGGTTAGCGCCGCCGGAACTTTACAGTACCTTCAAGCCCAGCTTCGCCTGCCATCAAGTCGAGCAAGCTGCGCTCGATAGTCAGGGTCTTTCCGTCCACTACGGCATCCGGGATGTCCGTATGCTTTACCTTGCCTGGAAAATGGTACACTGTTTTATGGGAAGCAGAGCCCAAGAACATCTTCATGAACTGGCCATCCTCTCCCTCAAGCATTTCAGCCTGCCCTTCATCCGCCTTAGCCTCCCTATACAGCTTGTTGCGTTTCCAAGAAAACAAGCCGCCCGGGTTCAGGATGCCTGCACCGCCCAAACCGGCTGAAATACCGCCCAAGCTTTGCCCTTGTTCGCTCAATGCAGTGAAAAAGGTGCTGATCTCTTCCGTTTCTTCGAAGGGGAAGCTGATCTTCATCAGAAAGTCGCCCTTGTCCTGATTGATTTTCATGCTCAGCTCGCCTTTTTGCAGGGGAGAGCCTGCCGGTGCATCTGCGCCCAAGCTGATCAGCGTATCTATGTCAGACAGCATTGCGGAGGCCGCTGCACCTTCCTCCTTAGCCGCTTCTTCAATCATCCCTTTCATCATCGGGTTGGCGAGGAGCTCGCTCATATCCAGGGTCATCGTATAAACGCCCGAACCGTTGCGGTTGAAAAAGACCTCTTCCAAAGTCTCTATGCAGCTAGTCAGGCCCAGAGAAAGGGCTAGCAAAAGAAGGACAGCACTATTTTTCATGGTTCAAATTTTGGCAAAGTTAGGAAAGTTATGCTGCATACCGAAAGTTTTGCCCATGCTCGCCCCACTTCCAGGCATCCCTTCCTTTTGGGGCTTGCCCAGCCTGCTTTGTGGGAGGGGCCTGCCCCTGCCCCAGTGGGCAGGTGCCGCTATGCTGCGGGGCTCGCTATCCGCTCGGCCCTACCGGGCTTAGAGCTAGTTAGGATTTTACTTTTGGAGCGAACGCAGCCAAATTTTGCCCTGATCGAGGCGTGATATATTCAAGAATGGGACAAAGGGCCCCATTCTTGAATCCAATAGCCTTAGCTACGTGACCGAAGAACAAAGAAGAGCAGGACAAAATTCGGCAAGAGCAGCCCGAAGGGTAAAATCCTAAATAGCTCTTACACCCCTTCGCAGCGCTAGGCCGGAGCCATTATGGCGCTAAAGCCTGCGGCGCCCGGGTCTATGCCCCATCAGGATTTGATGGGGCAGGGGCTTAGCAGGGGGATAGCCTCTCTTGCAGGCCCGGCACATCAGGCCTGATCTTTGAAAATAGCAGTTAAGTGTTGCAGTTTCTCGGGGGTCAATGGCTTTATCATAAGGTGGCATATCTCTGGCATTTCTTTGGCTCTGAGGCGGTCGGTGTCCAATTCAGAGCCCGTAAGGAGGATCAGCCGGGTGCCAGCCTTCAAGCTGTCGGGCAGGGCAGCGAAAATCCGTGCAAACTCCCAACCATCCATGCCCGGCATATTCAAGTCGAGGAAGATAAGGTCAGGCCATTGGCTTGCAGGGCTGCCCCTGAGCAGCTCAATGCCTTTCTCCGCTTGCTGGATTGCCGTTATTTCAGTAGCGAAGCCGCTTTCAATCAGCACAAGCCGGTGCAGGAAATTGTCAGCAGGGTTGTCATCAATGAGGAATACGGTCTTTTTTGTGTTTTGCTCCATCTCGAGTTGTGTTCATCAGATCTTTAGCGTTCAAGAAAGGCTTGCCGGAGCCTCCTGCCAAAGAGGCCAGCCCGCTTTTGCAGAGGGTATAGCGGTTGTGTCACGGGCAGCCCTTGGTATGTGTGCAGTATCCGTTAATGCTGATAAAGTGTTAAGATGGGTGACAGTGCCCCGGCCCCAAAAAGGTGCGCATGGCTTTCAGTGGGGGCTGCTGTTTTGGCCCCCTCCTTTTAGAACGTGTTGAGACTTTAGTAATCGGTCTGTCCCGCTAGACAGCGGGACACTTTTTCGCTTATACTTCGCCCCGAAACTTTGGCTAAGCTCCGGTTTTCGGGCCTCGTCTAATCAAAAAATTGCTAGTGCCTTAAGTCATAAATAACTTCAACTTAAGTATCAGAGATTTATGACTTAAGGCACTAGTTTTCGGCTAGGAGACCAAAATCCCAACACGCTCCTAATCCGCTCATTTTAGCGAGGCTATTGCTTAAACAACGCAAGTAGTGGGCGAAGTTCAAAACGGCTAAGCATACACTAGAGCGCACGGGGGCGGTATAAAATTCAAAGTTTGACCAACCATCCCGTTAAAGATACGTTTCATTGCTTTGGCCAGATCATAGTAAGCAAGGGAAGTGCGCTACGCACAGGCTTGTTACACCAAAATTGCAATTTGCATGACTGAAATTACCACATTAGGTGAGCTTCGCGAAAGCGGTTACCGCCCGCGCTCCATCAAAGAGGAATTAAGGGAAAACCTGATCCGGAAACTGCAGTCGGGGGAAAAAGTATTCAAAGGGGTGGTCGGTTTTGATGACACGGTACTCCCCGATATCGAACGTGCGCTGCTTTCCCGTCACAACATCCTACTGTTAGGCCTGAGGGGGCAAGCTAAAACCCGGATTGCCCGCCTTATGGTCCATCTTTTGGACGAATACATGCCGGTCATTGAAGGCACAGAGCTGAACGACGACCCGCTTGCCCCTATTTCCCGCGAAGGCAAAGCTATAGTGGAGGCGCAGGGCGATGCAACACCGGTCGCCTGGGTGCACCGCAATGAGCGGTATATCGAAAAGCTGGCCACGCCAGATGTTAGCGTGGCAGACCTCATCGGCGATGTAGACCCTATCAAAGCTGCAAGCCTCAAGCTGTCTTATGCCGATGAGCGGGTCATACATTTCGGGCTCGTGCCCCGTTCTCACCGCAGCATTTTCGTCATCAATGAGCTGCCAGACCTGCAGCCCCGTATACAGGTGTCCCTTTTCAATATGTTGCAGGAAGGCGATATTCAAATCCGGGGCTTCAAGCTGCGCCTTCCGCTGGACATACAGTTTGTCTTTACGGCCAATCCGGAAGACTATACCAACAGGGGCAGTATCATCACGCCCCTCAAGGACCGGATCGAGAGCCAGATCCTTACCCACTATCCGAAAACCATAGAAATTGCCCGGCAGATCACGAGCCAGGAGGCCAAGCTGGCTGCAGCCCAGCAATCTGCAATAGAAGTGCCCGACTTGTTGGGCATTTTGCTGGAACAAGTTGCCTTTGAAGCCCGGGAAAGCGAGTTTATCGATGAGAAAAGCGGGGTTTCGGCCAGGCTGACCATTAGCGGTTACGAAAACCTCGTCTCTACCGCCGAGCGGCGCATGCTCATCAACCGGGAGCAGAAAGCCCGTGCGCGGATCACCGATTTCTGGGGGGTAGTCCCTGCGGTGACCGGAAAAGTGGAGCTGGTTTACGAAGGCGAGCAGGAAGGCCCGTACGGAGTGGCGGTCAACCTGATTGGCAAGGCCATCAAAAAATCATTTCTTGCGCATTTCCCTAATCCGGACCAATTGAAAAAGGGCCAGGAGAAGGACCCCTACGGTACATTGAGGGCATGGTTCTCTGCCGGCAACGAAGTAGAGCTCCTGAATGATGCCAGCGAAAAGGATTTCCGGGCGGCCCTAGATGGGGTGGCCGGATTGCGGAAGCTGGTTGAAAAGGCTATGGAAATCAAGGGCGAAGAGGCTTATCCGTTTATGGAGCTGGCCCTGCATGGGCTGGCAGAATTCGATATTGTGACCAAGGAAGTCATGGAGTCTGCTTTCTCATTCAGGGATGTGCTGGCTAATATGTTGGATGACGACCTGTTCGATGATGGGGGATTTGACAATTAACGCGGGGTTTCATTCGCTTTGTATAGAACGAAGCGTAAAGCCAAAATATCTGGTGCCTCAAGCCATAAATCCTTGACACCCCAAGTTTCGTTCTTTTCCGCCTACTCTTCGTTAAAGAACCGCTCCTTTAGCTCGGGCTAAAGTCGCGAACCTTCGCCTTGATTAGCCGGAAAATGACTTCAACTTAAGTATCAGAGATTTATGACTTAAGGCACTAGTGCTTTGGATCTAAGCAGCCATTTTGGCACATTTGAAATGCCAGTATAAGGCAGTAAAACCTCGGCAGCGGCTATTGAGCACACGTGTGGAGCGACAGCAAGGCTTCTAACTTTTTCGGAAGCAGTAAGCAAGTTGTTTTGAAGCACGAAGCCAAATAACCTTTAGTTGTTTGGTAGTTCACCCAAATCTGTAGTAATTTACCAGGAGGCTGATTGTCGGTATGGCAGACAGCCTCTTGGCTGTTATGAGCCCAGTAAGAACATAAAAACCAAATATATGCTGCTAAAAATTCATCCTGACAACCCCGAAGGGCGGAAGATCGCCCAGGCGGTGGAGACATTGCAAGGCGGAGGCGTCATTATCTACCCCACAGATACCGTCTACGGTATCGGCTGTGATATCTTCAATGATAAAGCCGTAGACCGGATCTGCAAGCTCAGAGGCCTGGACCCCGTCAAAGCGCGGCTGTCCTTTATTTGCAAAGACATCAGCCAGGTAGCGGAATATGCACAGCAAATCGACAATACCGTTTTCCGCCTGATGAAAAAGCACTTGCCTGGCCCGTTCACCTTTGTGCTCAACTCCAATAATCAGGTGCCGAAGATGTTTAAAAACCGCAAACGGACCATTGGGGTCCGGGTGCCGGACAACAACATCTGCCAGGCGCTCGTGGAGGCACTGGGGCGCCCTATCCTCACGGCCTCCTTGAAAAGCGATGATGAAATCTTGGAGTACTTTACGGATGCAGAGGACATTTACGAAGACTTCAAGAACCAAGTCGATCTGGTCATCGATGGCGGGATAGGCCGCAATCAGCCTTCAACGGTGGTGGATTGTACAGGCGATGAGCCGGTCGTCCTAAGGGAAGGGGCTGGTGTCATTGAGCCTTGACAGCACATTAGTATTTTAGAGCCCGTTTGGGCTTTGTAGGTTATGGCTTAGAAAGCCAAGATTCAGACAGGCTTTAAAACAGGCACAGCGGCACTTCCGGGCACCCGGAGGTGCCGCTGCCATTTGGGCAAAGTTGTACTTGGGTTTCTCCCCGACAAACTGCAAGCTTGGCAGGTCGGGTATCCTGATTATCTTTGTGCCTGCTTAGGCAGCAGCTGCTGCTTAAGTTTCTGGTAAACTACAGCCAAGAATACTGCTAAATACAATCATGAAGCACGCTTTTTTACTCCTTACCTGCCTACTTTTCAGCTTGACCACCCTTAGCGCACAACAAAACGGCGGTACTGTCCGGGGCAATATTTACGATAAGGACTCCGGGGAGCCTATCATTTATGGCAACGTCATTTTGCAAGGTACTAGCATGGGGGCCAATACAGACCTCGATGGCTTTTTTTCCATCACCAACGTGCCGGAAGGCGAGTACACCTTGGTCGCAACCTATCTGGGCTACGACAGCACTTCTGTGCAAGTACAGGTGAAAAAGGGCGGCATTGTTTACGAAAGCCTGCTGATGTCCCCAAGCGGGGTGGAGCTGCAGACCGTCAATGTCTCAGGCCGGCGGGAGCAAGCCCGCTCAGAAGTGAAAGTTTCGCAGCTGCGGGTCACCCCCAAGCAAATCCGCTCCCTGCCTTCTACAGGGGGCGAAGCGGACATTGCTCAGTACCTCCCTGTCTTGCCTGGCATCATCGTTTCAGGCGATCAGGGCGGGCAGTTGTACATCCGGGGCGGCTCCCCTGTCCAAAATAAAATATTGCTGGATGGCATGACCATTTACAACCCTTTCCACTCTATAGGCTTGTTCTCTGTGTTCGAAACGGAAGCTGTGCGCAGTGTGGATGTCCTTACAGGTGGGTTCAACGCAGAGCACGGAGGGCGGATATCTGCCGTAGTGGATATCAAAACCCGCGAAGGCAATAAAAAACGGATGAGCGGGCTGGTCTCGGGCAGCCCCTTTATGACTAAAGCGCTCATCGAAGGGCCTATCAAAAAGCTCGATGAAGACGGGGGCGGGAGCACCTCTTTCATCCTGACCGGCAAGCACTCTTACCTCAATGAGTCTTCGAAAATATTTTACAACTACGCGGTCGACACTACCTTCTTCTCTTTTGCCGCTCAAGATACTTCCCTGTCTGATGTAGGGGACATCGGCTTGCCCTATACTTTCACCGACTTGTACGGCAAGCTGTCGTTCGTTAGCGATAACGGCAGCAAGCTGAACCTTTTTGGCTTTAACTTCACGGACCGTTTCGATTTTGTAGGCTTGGCTAAACTGGATTGGCAGACGGTCGGCGGAGGGGCCAACTTCAGCCTCATCCCTTCCAATTCTAATGTCGTATTGAATGGTACCCTTGCGGTCACCGATTACAAGATCCGTTTGGAGGAAGCAGATGGCAACCCCCGGGAAAGCGGGGTCAACAGCTTTAATGCCAACTTGAATTTCACTTATTTCGGCAACAAAAACCGGTTTGACTACGGCTTTGATTTCACGGGCTTCAATACAGACTTCAGTTTCCGGAACTTTGTGGGGGTCGGTTTTGAGCAGCGGGATTTCACCACCGAGATCGCGGGCTATTTCAAGTACAAGCAGGAGATTGGTAACCTCATCATCGAGCCGGGCATCCGCTTGCAGTACTACGCTTCCCAAAGCGATATGTCTGTTGAGCCCCGCTTCGGCATGAAATACAATATAACCGATTATCTCCGCATCAAGTTTGCCGGCGGCCTGTACTCGCAGAACCTTATCAGTACGGTGAACGACCTGGACGTCGTCAACTTCTTCATCGGTTTCCTCGCTGGCCCGCAAGAACAGTTTTTCAAGCCCGGCAGCAACGAGCCTGTTGACCACCGCCTTCAGAAGTCTGTACATGCTATTGGCGGTGTAGAGATCGACCTTAGCGACAACCTGACGGTGAATGTCGAGCCTTACCTCAAGCGCTTCACTCAGCTGATCAATATCAACCGCAATAAACTCAGCGATTTTGACCCCGATTTCGTTACGGAGACCGGAGATGCTTATGGCATTGACTTCTCCGCCCGTTATGAGGGGCCGAACACCTACCTGTGGGCAACCTATTCCCTTGGCCGGGTGGTCCGGGATGACGGGGAGCAGGAGTACCCGACGATCTTCGACCGGCGCCACAACATCAACTTGCTCGGGGTATATGCCTTTGGCAAAAACAAGAGCTGGGAGGCTAGCTTGCGCTGGAATATGGGCTCTGGCTTCCCTTTCACGCAGACTCAGGGCTTCTACGAACAAAACGATTTTGGCAACCTCATTTTTACAGACATCCTGACGGGCAACTTTGATTTGGGCACTATCCTGACAGAGGAGATCAATGGGGGGAGGCTGCCTTACTACCACCGCCTCGATGCTTCTGTCAAGCGCACTTTCGAGTTTACCAAATATACCAAGCTAGAGGTGACCGCAAGCATTACCAATGTTTACAACCGGGAGAACATCTTTTATGTAGACCGGGTGACCAACAGCAGGGTGAATCAGCTGCCGATCCTCCCTAGCTTGGGCATCCAATTTTCCTTCTAGCCCGCAACGTCTTTGGAAATCACAAGCCCCTGCCGGAAGTTCCTGGCAGGGGCTTGTTGATTGGGGGCAGCCCGGTTCATTTACACCGTTGCGTTTTTGGCTTTACCGCCCAGCCCATTTAAAAGCCATCGACCCCATTTCGTTGGCCACTTGCAACAGGTAAAGCCCGGATGGGAGCATAGGCCAAGAGATATGGCCTGATTGGCCTTGGATTTCCGCCTGCCAAACTTCCTGCCCTGACATATTGACGATCCGCACAGACTCCAGGCTGTACGCAGATTCGACATATAGCAATTGCCCGGCGGCAGCAGGGTTGGGCCCGCCCATTGTTATCGGCGGTGCAGGTGTAGCAGGAGCGGCCGTTGCCACAGGCGCTTCCGGCTCAATGAAAAGGACAAAGCCGTCATGGTCTGAGGCCCGTAGCGGGCTTGAGGTATTATTAGCATAGCCTGTGGTGAAGTCCGCATTCCCCCTGGCGTACTGCATGCCATTGGAGATCAGGCCTGTAAAATTGCCGGTAAGGCAATGGTCAAGGGCTTGGGCGCTGCCATCAAAAACATAAGAATACCGTTGGGGGGCTGGCAGTTTGAGGATTTCCGCCTCGAGCGGCGGCGATACTACCGGAAGGGGCTCGAATTGTGCGCCAAGAGATTCCTGCCCGGAAATCTGGGCGAACACATCCACATAGCCATCCGTAAACTCGAAAGCATTGAAATCGCCCACGACAATCAGGTTGCCATCTTCCTGCAGCTCGGATACCATTTCGGCCACTGAGACCGCCTGCTGATGCCTTTTGTTGCGCACAAAGGCAGAAGTAGAGCCCTCTATGCCAAGGAGCGACCGGATGTGCAGGTTGAGGACCTGCACAGGGGTGGGGGGCGATGTCGGCAGGTTGAACCTCAGCAGGAGGGGCGGTCGGTCGTGCAGCAGCCCGCCACTGAACGTGAACGGCTCATCGGCACCAAGCTGGGCCACTTCCACCCCGCTAAAGTCCTCCCGCACCAGATAACCGGTTTTGAGGTCAAGGTTGGTAGGCAGCAGGTACGCATCGTACTTTGCATCAGGGTGAGCCTGTTCAAGGAAAAAAGCGAGGTTGTTGAGGGCGGACAAGGAGCCGGCTTCCTGAATGGCGACCACATCGGGCACCCGCATTTGGTCGATGATGTAGCGCGCGATCTTTTGGTACTTGGTCTCCGCATTGCTGTTCTCCGCGATCAGGAAGAGCGTATTGAGGCAGCCTATGGTGAATTCGCCATCCGCCTTTTCCCGCACGGGCTGGGCTGCAGGCCCCGGCTCTACAGTGTATGCATCAGGCAGGGCTAGCCAGTAGCCCTCATCGGCTTCTATGATGATGCCGGTAGCCGATATTTGTGCGTTGCTCTCTATAAATCGGTTGTTGGGCGCGTTCAGCCCATTGGGGTCCAGCCAGAAAAGCTCTGGGTTGGTATCGAAAACGGGCAGCCCAGGCAGCCCGGGCGCACTGATGCCCGGCTCCCGGAAAACCCTGTCGGGGCTCATGCGCACCGGCACGACATCTGAACTGCCACTGCTCGGCCCATTGGCAAAGCCTTGGAACTGTATGCGCATGCCTTCTACCCGTTCCAGGCTGTGCGGCACAGTGAAGGCAGGAGAGGGGAAGCTGGAGGAGAAAGCTACCGCTTCGGGCAAAGGAGCCGTCTGCCCTGTCGGGGTGATGATGAGCCCCGGCCCCGCCAATACCGTGAGCCCGTCTTCTTCAAGGACTTGCCCGGTGACGTTCACCACGTCTCCTACCTGCCCAAAATAAGAGTTGGCTACTACTATCGCATCTGAGGTGGAAGGGTCGTTGTCGCTATCCTCTGTACGGGATTGGATGGTGAAAAAGCCATTGCCGCGGGCAGTGACCACGTTGTTCTGTGTCGTCACGGTCTGCCCTACGACAGGGCTGCTAGCCCCTGTGCCCTGTATCTCCCAAATTTGGGTGTTCTGAGCAATTGTGCTGTTTAGAAAAATTCCAAATAAGCAGAGCAGAATTGGAATTCGGAGAGAATATTTTAACATTACTAACATATTGTTGTTCGTAAGACCAACCTGAGGGCAATTGCCCGGCAGGCATTCAGTTTGACTCCAATCAGGATATGAGTATTCCAAAAAGTTCTTTAGCAATAATTGACCGCATCGGCGATCCCGTGATACAGGCGGTATTAACGTTCGGAGGGGCGGTTTTGATCATTTGCCTGGCGAAGGTAATCAATTTGACAGGCTTGATGGACGTCCCACAACGCTTCCCTTGGATGGCAGCCGCCTCGTTCATGCTGGTCTTCGCTATGGGCAACAGCATTTATTCTCTTAGCTGCAGCAATATGCTAAAGTACTGGGGGCGATCGATTTACAGCTATTTGGGGCTGGCGTTTTTATCCGGGGCCGCCGCTTACCTTTTCTCTTCTATGTCAATTGACGAAGCAGGCTCTTACCGCTGGATTTACATCGTCCTGACAATCGGCTATATGGTCTTTCTGGGCATGATGGCGTTTATGCGGCAAATTGTGGATTTTGCACAGCGGGAGGAGTGGAACCACCCACGCATCCGGCAGACGAAAAGCGGCAAGCGGAAACGCCACGGAGAAGACTGACCGGGCTTGGTTTTGCAAGCAGAAAAAACGGGGATGTGCAGTGCGCTCCCCGTTTTTTCGTTCAGCAGCATAGAAAAACCAGGCGTTAGGGCTGTTCATCAAACTTCGCTCCGGGGATAAAATCGAGAGAGACAGAATTGATGCAATAGCGCAGGCCGGTGGGCTCAGGCCCGTCTTCAAACACATGCCCCTGATGCCCGCCGCAGCGCGCGCAGGCTACTTCAGTGCGGGTCATGCCATAGCTGTTGTCCGCCTTCAGGAGCACATTGCCTTCAGTGACCGGGGCCCAGAAGCTAGGCCAGCCTGTACCTGATTTGAATTTCGTTTCAGAGGAGAAAAGGGGGAGCCCACAGCCCGAGCAAGTGTAAATGCCAGCTTGCTTGTTGTCCCAGTATTTTCCGGTGAAAGCCCGTTCTGTGCCGGCTTCCCGTAGTACGTGATAAGCTTGTTCGCTGAGGGCCGCTTTCCATTCCGCCTTGCTCTTTTCTACAGGCGAAAGCTGTTCACCGTTGAGCCCGGTCAGCTCCTGTGGGGGCTTCGGTTGGGCAGTGGGCGCTTGTGTATCCTGCGCCTGCCCGCAGGCAGAGAACAAGAAAACTAGCGCAAGCAGGAGGCTGTTTTTGATATCCATTGCTTTTGAATTTTGATGATTGGTTGTTTTGTAACAAGATTTACGCAATGAGGTTCCTTTTGGTTTGCCATTGGGCTTGATGCGCTGGGGGTTATTGCAGCGCTTTCCCGCCCATGCTGTACCTTCTTCAGGTACTCAGCCTGGCTGAGCTATTTAAAAAGCCTGGGCGGGGTTGCAAACACCCACTTTTTCCTACTTACGGGGCAGAGGCATCAAGCCTGTTGTTGAAAATCAGCTTCAGTGGTTTGCGAAAATCATTGCCCATCAAGGCCGTACGGGCTAGTTTTCCGGAAAATGATCAGTTATGAAGTATCTGGCTATAGCCCTATGGGTATTGCACGGCAGTATTCATTTCATTGGCCTGCCGCCGCTTTGGGGAAAGGCAACAGGCGACAGTGCCCTGATCGGGCCGCACTGGGCTTGGGCATGGGGCTTAGCGGCACTATTGTTGTTGTCTGCCGGCACAGGCTATGCGCTGGGATGGGAAAAGTGGTGGTGGGCCGGCTGTGCAGGGCTGCTGTTGTCACAGTTTTTGATCATTTGGTTTTGGCCTATCGCCCGGTGGGGCACTGCCGTCAATCTGGCCTTGTTCTTGAGCGTGCTGAGCGCGGCGGCAGCAGGCCGCTTTACAGAAAGGGCCCGGGCATTTGAGGCAGCCCTTCGTGCGCGGGCAGTTGAAGAGCAGCCCCTTACGGGAAAGGAGCTGCCGGGGGTGGCAGCCCGTTGGCAGGCTTTTTCCAATGCTGCTGCAGATGCGGCACTATACGGCTTTACGGCCCATCAGCAAGGCCGGATGAGGACAAAGCCAGATGGGAAGTGGATGCCTTTTCGGGCGGAGCAGTTTACTGCTGTCCGGGCACCGGCATTCTCGTGGTCGGTGGCAGTCAGTGCCGGGCCTGGCATAGCATTGCTTGGGCATGATACCTATGCCGGAGGCCAGGGGCACATGCTCATCAGTTTGGGCGGTTTGTTCCCTGTCGTCGACGAGTCTGGGCCCGCTATAGATCAGGGCGCGCTCCTGCGCTTTTTGGCCGAGCTGGTTTGGATGCCACAGGGGGCGGCCCATCCTGGCATCCGCTGGGAAGCTGTTGGCGAATCTCAGGCCAGGGCTGTGATGGCTTACGAAGGGGTAGAAGCTAGTGGGGTTTTCACCTTTTCAAGCGAGGGCGCTTTTCAGCGTTTTGAGGCAGACCGGTACTACACGCAACCGGGGGGCGCAGTGCTCCGCCCATGGCTGGTGGAGGCGGCCCCGCAGAGCTACAAAGTGATCGGGGGAGCCTATCTGCCTACCCGGTTGCAGATCACCTGGAAGCTTGAGGAGGGGGATTTCCTTTGGTACGAAGTGGAGCTCACTGCCTTTGAGTACGATAGGATTTGATGGGCTTTGGCATCGCAGTATTGGCTGCACGGCCCGCTTCGCTTACGGCTGATGGGATAAAGAGCTGGTTGGGTTATGATGGCAGGCCTTCCAATGCATTGGCCTAGCGCTGCGAAGGGGCGGCAGGCCCGATAGGGCCGAGCGGACAGCGAGCCCCGCAGCATAGCGGCACCTGCCGTTGGGCAGGGGCAGGCCCCAAAGCGCAATCAGGTACGGGCAAGCCAAACGTTGTGCAGCGGCTAGGGGGCGGTTATATTCCGAAATGGATAGGGTGGCGCGAATTGAATGCCTGGATGAACGCTGGCAGTTTTTCTGCCCGCTTGCCTGGCGCAGTTTTGTACTTTTCAAAAAGTACAGCGTCCTTTTGCAATAGTTTTTCAACCTTCCTGGGCTTGCATTTGAAGAAGCCCCCGGTTTCAAAGTCGAGGATATAGAGCTGCCCGTCCCCGGCTTTGCGTTCTGCCTGGTACTGCTCGCCCGGGTTGATGAAAGAAGAATAGGTATCTACCTGGCCGACTTCGCGCAGCACACAGATGGCGCCGATGGTTTCGAATTGGTAGGACTGCCCGTAGAACATGGTGCTGTCTCCGGGGGAGTAGCCAAAAACATCGTCTGGGCTGAGGTAGACAATGGCATTGTTTTCTGGATAGCGGAAAGTGCCCTGGGCAAAAAGATATTGGAAAAAACGCTGGTGCTCAGGGTCTATGTCTACGATGATGTCTTTGGGCTTGACCGGGGCCTGAGCTTTCCAGGATGCGAGGGTAGGGTAGACCCCGCGCTCGAACTGGAAGCCAGGCTGGTAGGCTTCCTGTGCAGTGGCAGTGGCTGCGGCCAGCAGGAGGAGCAGGATGGGGAGGCAGTAGCGTCTCATGGCAAGCGGTATGGTTTATGATGATTGCGTGCCTTTGAAAACGAAAGGAGGGGCGAGAATGTTGGGCCAGGGCGGGGGCGAAACTGACAAAAGTAGTGGGTAGAGTTCCGTAAATACCCTAATTTGAGGCGGGCTCCGGTTTTTGCCCGGCAGCCCGGGAATTTGAAAGCTATAAACAAAAATCAAATGTTCAGAACCATCATCAGCCCGGAAGAACTCCATGAAAAGCTCAACCGGCAGACTTGGGTAATTGTGGATTGCCGGTACAGCTTAGGAGACCCCGAGGCCGGGGCGCGCGCTTATGCAGAGGGGCACATCCCTGGTGCCTGCTTTGCTCATTTGGACAAAGACCTTTCCGGGAAAATTGTGCCGGGAGAGACTGGCCGGCACCCGCTGCCATCAATTGTGAAGCTGACCCAGCGCTTTTCCAGCTGGGGCATAGGAGAAGGGGTGCAGGTAGTCGCCTACGACGACCGTTCCGGGGCCATTGCGGCACGCCTTTGGTGGCTGCTGCGCTGGCTTGGGCACGATGCCGTGGCCGTATTGGACGGGGGCTGGCGTGCATGGACAGGCCAAGGGCTGCCTGTAGAGCATGGGCATGAAGCCAAAGGCCCTCGGGTGTTCAAGCCCAACCAAAGAGAAGGCTGGGTGGTGGAAGCAGATGAGATCTTAAGCCGTATGGGGGCAGAGGATTTCCTGCTCGTCGATTCAAGGGGCCGGGAGCGCTACCTGGGCGAAGACGAGCCTATCGACCCGGTGGCGGGGCACATCCCCGGGGCTAAAAACTTCCCGCATACCGATCTGGTGGAGCCGGGGGGCACTTGGCTCAGCTCAGAAGAGCTCGAGCAGCGGTTTGATGCCCTGCTCGAAAATGACGAGGCGGATGATGTGGTCTTTTATTGCGGATCTGGAGTGACCGCCTGCCGCAACCTACTGGCTTACCACCATGCTTCTTTAGGGGACGCCCGCCTGTACCCTGGCTCTTGGAGCCATTGGATCACAGACGCCAGCCGGCCGGTCGCAAGAGGGGAGGAGAGGGGCTAAGCTTTGCCCGCTTCTTTTTCCCGTTCTTTGCGGGCTTTTTTCTGGTCGTTATTGCTTTCGTAAATGCAATAGTTCTCGTACTTGACGGGGTCTTTTTCAGCCCAGATGTCTTTGCCGATGTTGCACAGGGTAATGAGCTCATCGTATAGCTTGTTGCCCTGTTCAACCCGCCTCTCCACCGAAATGTCGCGGTCCGCCACTTTATCCTGCTGTATGTTGACCGCCCGCTCGAAGTCGCGGGTAGCTTCGGATACCCTCCGGATGACATTTTCGTTCACACCGGTTTCTGCCAGGAAATCAAGCTGCTGCCGGGCTACCCGGACCACCCGGCGCCCACAGAAAATCAGCTGCGCATCGGTCATATCCCCCATTTTTGCAGTCCCGAACTTGCGGTAGCGCCCGCTGCGGTTGCTGTATTTTATCGCCACACGCGTCATCAGGCTGCGGATTGCCGACTTAAGGGCCTCTGCGGCTTTGTATTTTTTCTCTGTAGTCACCATCTGATCGCCAAGCAGCTCTTCGTCATCGGGCAGGGCGCTGAACTTATCGCACAGGGCTTTGAAGGCCCGGAGCCGCTCAAGGATATAGCCGTACTCCTCAAACTGAGCCATGTCGCGGTGGGCATATTTGATGCGCTCCATGCACTGCAGGTACAGATCTGCATCGGGGAAGTTGTACTGCCGGTTAGACGATTGCTTTTTCATTATCCCTTTTTTGATGACATAACGAAAATATAACCTTAATCTGGTAAAAACAAGATTGTGCTGGATAAAATTTATTGGTTTTATCTGTAAGTATATTTTACTCAGTCAGAAAAATCTTTCGATTGGCATCCAGAAAAGCAAAAGAGGGCTATAAGCGGAAGGCAAAAAGCCCAGCCTGTCCGCAGAAGGGGCACCGGCGACCGTTTTCTAACCCTTTGCGGCCACAGGCGGCAAAAACTCAGCCGTTGGCTAGAGCAGTCATGCTGGCTTTGATTATTGCCCTATTTTTACGCCAACGACAATCATAATCTTTTGAAAAGCGGTACGCCGCAGTGTTTTACATAAGTTTTCAGCCGCCGCTGACATCTGCCTGACAGATTGTAATCCATTACTGTTTGAAGGGAAATTCCATGAACATGATCCGAATCAGGATAGGCGGCAATGACAGACAGCAGGGATAGCTGCTGCTGCAACAAACCCCGGTTCAACCACCGGTTTTCGCCAAAAGCCGAATAGCAAGACCTGCTGTCCGGCTTTTTTTTTGGGGCCTGCCCCTGCCTGCCGGCAGGGAGCCGCTATGCTGCGGGGCTCGCTGTCCGCTCGGCCCCTCGCCCTACAGGCATCGGGTCTGGCCTTCGGCCACCCCTCCGCAGCGCTAGGCCAATGCCAGGCTATAAAGCCCGGAAAAGCATAAACACCTGCGGCATTTTGGCCCACGCCCGTTGTGCCGGTGGAGGGCAGGCGGCAGCCCAGTCCAATAAGCCCTGCGTTATCGCTCTTGCCTTATGCCGTTGTTGCGCTCAGAATCTTATATTTGTAGGATGAGCGCATGGAAAACAACAATAGAAGGGCTGCCCACGCTGGTGAAGTACCTGATGGTCGCAGGGGTGGTCGCCTTCATCAGCCTATTGTTCCCGAATAATGTCAAATTCAAATACGAGTTTGACAAAGGGCAGAAGTGGCGGTACGAAGACCTGCGGGCCCCATTTGATTTTGCCATCCTAAAGCCAGAAGCGGAGCTAAAAGCCGAGCAGCAGCAGATACGGGAACAGTTTTCGCCGGTTTATGAATACGACCTGTCTGCCAGCAAGGCGCGGGCAGCGGCTTTTCAGCAAGCCTTTGATGCGCAGCTTTCGGAGATCAGCGGGCAGGAGGTCTTCCCGGATGCGGTAAGCCGCCCTGGGCCGTACCGTGATTATGCAATGGGCTTCCTGAGCCGAGCGCTTGACCGGGGGATTGCGCAGATCAGCGCGGAGCATGAAGCGCGCCCGCCCGATTTTGTGGTCAGCGTGCTCAAAGGCAATACTGCCCACCCGCAGACCATAGACAACCTGACGACCCTGGCCGAGGCCCAGGCTATGCTTTCTGATTCCCTGCCGGCGAGCGGGCTCCCCGATTCTGATTTCCTGTACGCGCTCATGGAGCGCGCCTTGCAGCCCAATGTTTTCTACAACGACAGCCTCAGCCGGAGCCTGCTGCAACAGGAGCTTTCGCAGATCGGCAAGTACAGGGGGCGCATCTCTAAAGGTGACCTGATCGTCACGGAGGGGGGCTATATCACAGAAGAGATCTACCTCAAGCTGCTGTCTTTTAAAGAGAAGTACCGGGAGGAAGTGACGGAGGAGCAATCCTACAGCGGTGTCCTTATCGGGTACGCCCTGCTTTCGACCCTTATCATCGGGATTTTTTTGCTGTACGTCCGGCTGTTCGCCACGCAAGTGTTCTCCCGTTTCAACAAGCTGGTCTTCATACTGCTGTGGCTGGTGGCGTTCAGCTACCTGGTGTACGGGGTAGAGCAGGTGACCTTGCTGAGCACCTACATGATCCCATTCTGCATCGTGCCCATCGTCATCAAGAATTTTTACGACGAGCAGCTGGCCCTGTTCACGCACATCGTTGTCGTGCTGTTGGCGAGTTTCCTCACCACCCTGGGCTACGAGTTCACCTTTTTGCAGCTGTTGGCGGGCATTGTCGTACTGCTTGCCGATGTCGACACCCGCGACTGGTCGCGTTTTTTTTACTCCATCTTCTTTATTTTTCTGGTATACGCCCTAGGCTATACCGGGCTCTCCCTCATTCAGGAAGGCAATTACCAGGACATCAATTGGCGGGTCATGTCGTGGCTGGCCATCAGCGCTTTCATGACCCTGCTCGCCTATCCGCTCATCCCTCTGCTCGAGCGTTTTTTTGGCTTCACCTCTGCCATCACACTGGTGGAGCTATCAGATATGAACCGCCCGCTGTTGCGGGAGCTGGCGACCAAAGCCCCGGGCACGCTGCAGCATTCGCTTCAGGTGGCCAACCTGGCAGAAGAGGCCGCCCGTCAGATTGGGGCAGACCATCTGCTGGTGAAAGTAGCTGCCCTGTACCACGATGTGGGCAAAACGCTGCAGCCGGCCTACTTTATTGAGAATCAGGGCGGGAAAAGCCCCCACCTTGAGATCTCCGATAAGGAGAGCGCCCGCATCATCATCAGCCATGTGACCGAAGGGGTGAAGATGGCTAAAAAAGCCCGCCTGCCGGGCGTCCTTATCGACTTCATCCGGTCGCATCATGGCACAACCCGTACCGAGTATTTTTACCGTAATTATATCAAAGAGCACCCGGAAGAAAAGGTAGACGAAGCGCAGTTCCGCTACCCTGGCCCCAAGCCCGTATCGAAGGAAGAGACCATACTGATGATTGCGGACAGCGTGGAGGCGGCTTGCAAGAGCCTCAAGCAGCCTACTGAGGATAGCCTGAACGAGCTGATCGAGAAGATTGTAGCTGGCAAAATCGCGATGGGGCAGCTTGAGTCGTCCCAGCTGAGTTTTGAAGAGCTCGAGATCTGCAAGCAGGTGTTCAAGCAGCTGATGCGGTCGGTACACCACGTGCGCATTGCGTACCCCGAGGAGGAGGAATGACCTTTGGGGGGGGCGTAAACCAAAATGTCGCTAGTGTTCAACCTTGTAGGCTTTAGGATGGAGCCGGCCTAGCGCTGCGCAGGGGTGTCAAGCCCGATAGGGCCGAGCGGACAGCGAGCCCCGGAGCATAGCGGCACCTGCCGGCAGGCAGGGGCAGGCCCCCAAAAAAGCGACAATCTGGTTTGCGCCCCTTTGGGGATGCCAGCCGTAGGCAAAATTCGGCCAGGCAGGGCTTGGCAGCCTATCCGTTTGGCCCTTATCTTTGGGCAGCCCCAAAAGGATACGAACAAGTGATGCACAAAGCTATGAGGAAAAATACATGCTATTTATTGTTGTGCCTCCTGCTGCAGGCGGGCCTGGCTTCCGCTCAAATGTGGAACGGGCAGGATACCCTGTACGGCTTGGAATGGATAGCGCCGGGGCAGAGCTACTACCGCATCCCCGTTGTTGAAGAAGGGCTGCACCGCATCTCCTACGCACAGCTGCAGTCGGCTGGCCTGCCGGCTGCAAGCCTTGGTGGCGGGCAATATCAGCTGTGGTGCCGGGGAGAGGAAGCCCCGCTCTTCGTCTCCTCAGCAGACGCCCCCTTGCCCACAGATGGCTACCTTGAATTTTGGGGCGCGCCCAACCGGGGCGAGCTCGACGCCTACCTCTACGAAGACCCCGCTGCCCGCCTCAACCCCGAGTACAGCCTGGTGACCGATACGGCTTACTACTTCCTGACCTGGGTAGAGCCCGGCACGCCCACCGCCCGCATAGCTGCAGCTGACCACGCTGGACAAACCGGCCTGGCGCCCGAGCCCTGGTACTGGGCAGAAGCCTGGCATTTGCCGCAAGGCACCTTGTCCAAGCAGTCTGTACGCTACTACTATGGCTCCAACAGCAGCATTGAGCTCACCTACAGCCGTTACCTTTGCGATGGCTTTACGGAGGGCTTCAAGAAAGATCAGACGGTAGTTTTCGATCCGGGCGAGGTATATGCGCCCGGCCCGGACGCCGCCCTAGATTTCCCCTTCCTCTCCAATGCCGCTGCTGCGGTGCATCAGTTCGAGCTTTTGGCTAACGGGCAGCTCGTATGGGCCGATACCATTGCCGGCTCCAAGTTTTTCCGGTATACCGGGGCGTTCCCTGCAGCAGCGCTGAGCAGCGGGCTGTCCCTTCAGCTGGAAGGCACAAACGGCAATAACGACCGGTATGCCGTTGGGGCAGCGGTGCTGCGCTACCCCCGCAGGTTTGTGCTCAACGGGCTGAGCTGGGAGCGGCTGTCCCTGCCCAATGCCCCCGGCCCGAGGCTGGTGGAGGCAGAAGGGGCAGGCAGTGCGCCAGTGGTGATGTACGATCTTAGCCGGAGGGAGCGCTTGCTGTCTGTGCCTACAGATGGGCTGCAGCGCTGGCACCTTGGCAGTGCCGCTGGCGAGCGGGAGCTGCGCATAGACTTTTCCCCTGCTGTGGCGGCAGCCCTTGAACCGGTGGCCATCCCGCAGCTGGATGACGCCCTGGAAGCGGACTTCCTCATCATTTCCCATGAGCGTTTGCGGGGCGGCAGTACAGACTGGGTGCAGGCTTACGCCGATTACCGGTCTTCCGCAGCTGGCGGCGGGTACTCGGTTGCGGTCTTGGACGTGGGCGGGCTCTACGATATTTTTGGGTATGGGGTGCAGCGCCACCCTCAGGCCATCCGCAATGCCGTGAACTACCTGCTCAAGGAAGGGCAAGGCCTGGCGTACCTTTTTCTAGTCGGCAAGGCACAGGAATACCCTGCTGTGCGCAGTGGCAACAACCTGACGGATGCCATAGCCGAAGGCCGGATGCTTGTGCCGTCTTTTGGCTTCCCGGCCAGCGACAACCTTTTGGTGAGCAGGGCAGGCCGCCGTGTAGCCGCCGTCCCGGTAGGGCGTCTGCCGGCTACCGTGCCCGACGAGGTCAGGGTTTATCTGGAAAAGGTGCAAGCGCTAGAAGCGCAGGGCAGCAGCCCGCAGACGCTAGCGGGCAGAGGCTGGATGAAGCGTTTCATCCACTTGGGCGGGGGCAGCAGCGTATCAGAGCGGCAGTCGATCCGGAATGCACTCGCCAGCATGCAGAACCGGGTGGAGCTCAACCGTATAGGCGCTCAGGTGGCTGCTTTCTCCAAGTTGACAGACGAGCCCCTCGAAGCTTCCCTGACCGATCAGATTTTTGAGAACATCAACGACGGGGCTGCCGTGCTGACGTTCTTTGGGCACTCCTCCCCGGGCACTTTCGATTTCAACATCGACGACCCTGCGAGCTATCAGAATGTCGGGAAAACACCCCTGATGCTGTCTTTGGGCTGTTATTCGGGCAACATCTTCACTAGTGGGAAGAGCATAGGGGAGCGGTTTGTCTTTTTGGAAGGGCGCGGGGCAATCGCGTTCGCGGCCAGCCGGGGCCTCGGTTTCATCTCTTCCCTGACCGGCCTGGGCAACTCCATTTACACCCATGCCGGCGGCAGTTTGTACGATAAAGGGCTCGGGGATTGGATACTGCAGGGGCTGACAGATTACGAAGGCACTAGCTTTGCCCCCACGGCGACTATGGTAGAACAGTTTTCCCTGCAAGGGGACCCTGCTATCCGTCTGCACCCGGCACCTGGCCCGGACTTGGTCTTTGACCCCGCTTCGGTACAGGCCGACCGCAGGGTCATCACGGCACAAGAGGCGAGCTTCGAGCTCTCTTTCGACATCGTCAATATCGGGGAGAACCTCCGGGACTCCATCAGCCTGTCGATCGTGCACCGCCTGCCGGACGGAGAAGAGCGGCCCCTGCCCATTGCCCGGGCCTGGCACGAGGGCTTCCGGCAGGCTTACCGTTTTGCCCTCCCGGTGACCGGCCCCGAAATGGTAGGGGAGAACCGCTACGACCTGCGCCTCGATACGGATGAGGAAATTGCAGAGCAGCCCCCCGCTGCAGAGGGCAACAACCTGCTGCCCGACTTCCGGGTGGTGGTGACGGATAATACGGCGCGGGCGGTGTGGCCGCCGGAGTTTGCCGTGGTGAACAGTACACCGGTTGCCCTGAGCGCTTCTACAACGGACGCGCTAGCCGCCGAGCGGGCCTACCTTTTTCAAATCGATACAGCCTATACTTTCGACAGCCCCTGGCGCCGAGAGCAGCGCATCACTCAGCGTGGAGGCCTATTGCAATGGTCGCCCAGCCTCCAATGGAGCGATAGCACAGTTTATTATTGGCGGGTAAGCCCCGATAGTGTAGATACAGGATTAGGGTATACTTGGTCTTCCCGTTCCTTTACTTTTATTGAAGGCGGGGAGGAAGGCTGGCGTCAAGGGGCGTTTGGGCAGATGATTGATGGCAATAGCTTTGATCGAGTGAGAGTGGATTCATCAAACTTGGCTTTAGAATTCAGCGAAGATTTCATCAGCCTAAGGATTAAAAACAAGGTGTTTAATATCTCGGCTGGAGATGATAGGCCAAATGGATTTATCAATGGATCGAGGTGGAGCGATTTTTTCAGGTGGGAGGCACAGGAATCCATCAATATTACCGTTTTTGACACAGAAGGTCGAATCGTATGGAATCCGAAACCTGGACAGTATGGTAGTCTAAACAATACTGCATCGAAGGAGATTGCCAATTTTGCTTTTAGGGTGCAAACACCTGCAGAACGGGATAGTATTATCTATTTCTTAACTGATATTGTACAACCCGGCTATACAGTGTTTTTATATCCTGCAATCCGCCAATTAGGACAAAACCTAAACGTGGTAGAGTGGGCGGCCGACTCAATTACAAGGGGAGATGGCATCAATTTATTTAACTTGATTGAGGCAGAAGGAGGGGCGGATTTTCGGAGTCTGCAAAGTGAGATGAGGCCGTATTTGATTGTCTTCAAAAAGGGTGGAGGTGTAATTTTTGAAGAGGTGTCAGATACTCCAACAGGTGAGGTAGATTATACTTATGGCGTGCCTGGTAATTGGTTTGAAGGTAAGATGAGAAGTGTAGTTATAGGCCCATCCAAACAATGGGGTTCCTTTAGTTGGAGTGTGAGTTTAGAAGAGCCTTCTGATACTGCTGGGATAAGTCTATACCTTATCGATACACTGAGCAATACAGAATTATTCCTTGAGAGCATAGATAGTTTCAATTTTGATTTATCGGGGATAAATGCGGATGTTTATCCGTACTTGCAGTTGGAATATGATGCATTTGACATTAATACAACAATGCCACAGTTAGATTATTGGAGCTGTAATTTTGAAGGGCGATCAGAAGCCGCACTTTTTGCAGAGGGCAATTATTCGTTTTATCAAGATACCCTACAACAAGGCGATACCCTTAAGGCGTTGATTTCGGGCGCTATTTTCCCGATGCGGCAAGATTCAGTATTGTTTGATTATCAGGTTTATGGACCAGAAGGTCAAGTTTTGGTTAATGGAAGTGAGGTGGTTGTTTCTGATCAAAGTGGTTACTTTGAATGGGCGTTTCAACAGTCCACGGTTAATTTATTAGGTACTAATGAATTAAGGATTGAGCTCCGGCCCATTGATTTTAGTGACATTAATAGGCTTAACAATACAGTCAGCTGGTTCTTTGATGTAATTAAAGACCCGCTAAATCCAGTGCTGAATGTAACTTTTGATGGTAGAAGGATACAAAATGGGGAGTTAGTTAGCCCTCAGCCTTTGATTCAGATCGATCTCCAAGATGAAAATAAATTTCTGCTATTAAACGATACTAATGTAATTTCCTTGGAGCTAGTCTTTCCTGATGGAAAAAGAACGACAGTTAGCATGAGTGATCCAAGAGTGGAGTTTGCTCCAGCGGGGAGTAGTTCTGAGAATGTTGCACGTATTTTCTTCCGGCCAGAGTTTGTTGCAAGTGGTGTATATAAACTCATTATTTCTGGTACAGATGTTACAGGAAATGAAGCAGGTCGGCAAGCACTAGAAGTATCTTTTGAGGTGATACTGGAAACATCGGTTTCGAATGTGTTGCCCTATCCTAACCCCTTTAGTACTTCTACGCAGTTTGTGTATACTTTGACTGGGCAAGCGCTGCCAAAAGAATTTAGAGTGCAAATCTATACTGTATCAGGGAGGCTAGTAAGGGATGTCCCTTTGCACGAGGTAGAGGTACTTCAGTTCGGAACGCATCGAACTGAATTTGCATGGGATGGTACAGATGAATATGGAGATCAACTAGCTAATGGTGTTTATCTGTACAGGGTGAAAGTGACGGATTGGGATGGGAAAAGCTATGAGGGGTTTGAGCAATCTATAGACAAGTTTTTTAGGCAAGGATTTGGTAAGATTGTGTTGTTGAGGTGATTGAGGCTTTACTTTATTTGTTTCCATTTTGGTGATACTTGAAATGCTCCCCAATATCCTTCATAAATAGTACCATCTTTAGTTTTATTTCCTA
>NZ_VOOR01000062.1 GCF_007993045.1 Phaeodactylibacter luteus | reverse complement strand
TGTGCCACAGCCGTTTAGGCTGCCGAGAAGCAATTATTTTCTAAATTAGCACCTTGCTGCCCGGCTGTGCCCGTAGCTGTTCTTTAAAAAAGGGTCGCAGTGAACATGCTGCTGGCGGCAGTCAAATGAACAACTGTGCACGAATGCAGTAGAACATGAAGGTAAGGGGGACGATAAAATGGTTGATCTTTTTGGGCGGATGCCTCAGTAGCGGGGCTGTAGCTGCTCAGAGCGCTTATGTTAAGATTGCAGGCCAAATTGAAGCGGAGGCCAAAGACGGTGGGGCCTTGCCGGTTTTCCATCTCGATGTTTACACCGTCAGCCCTGCTGGCAAGCGCACATTGGAGCGCACAGGGCGCATCATCGGAGCACAGTTTTATACTTACCTCAAGGTAGGGCAGGCCCACGAGCTCATTGTGCAGATGGAGGGTTACGAGCCGCTGACGATCGCCCTCACCGCAGATCAGACCCGGCAGGCGGTGGATACGCCGCTGATGCTCTCCCCTGGCTTGCAGCCCGTTAGCGGTGCACCGCAGGCGGCACCTTTGGCTTTCGGCCCGCAAGGCCCGGCCATTGAGTCCCGTAAGCTTCTAGGAAAAGCCCCGGAAAAATGGGAGGAGCCCTCTCCACAGCCCATGCAGCTCGTTTTTGAAGAATCCTTTGAGCCTTTCGATACCCTGCTGAGCGCCCCGCCTACATTCCTAGATACCATTCTGTTCGTAGAGGGCGAAGAAATGCCCCTGCTGGAAGAGCCGCCCCCTGTGCCCTTGCAGATTACTATGGGGGAAGAGCCTTTTCAGCCATTGGATGAGCAGGTGGAAGAAAGCCAGCTCCGGGCTGAGCCTGCACTTGCCCCCCTGGCCATTCAGCAGTATTGGAACATCACTGCTGCTGATCTGCCTCCCACCCCAAGAATGAGCCGTGCCCAAGAGCCGACGATCTTGGTGAGAGGGCTCGACGAGGCCGGGCTGAAGGCAGTGCTCAAGAAATTAGAGCCTGGCAGCGCGCTGGAGATCCTTGAATATACTACAGCGGAGTGGTGGATGGTGGCAGTAGGGGAAGAGCTCATTGGCTGGGCCCCTGCCGCTGCCTTGGAGTAGGCAAGGGGGCTGATGGGCACAGACAGCCCTGAAGGGGGCTCCAACAGCTTCGTAATAAAGCAAGCGGTCGCTGAAGCCCGCCGCTACAAATTGGAAGTGATCAGCAGGTCAAGGTCTGTGGATTTGATAGCAAAGCGTTCCCCTAGGTAATTATTGGTCAGGCAACCTTTGTAAGTATACACACCATGGCGCAGGCCGAAGTTGTTGAACAGCAGGTGTTCTATACTGCCCGTACTGCCAGCCTTGAGCAGGATCGGCGTCAGGATATTGCTCACCGCCACGGAGGCTGTGCGCGCTACCCGGGAAGCGATATTGGGCACACAATAATGGATAACATCATGCTTGACAAAAGTAGGCTTGTCAAATGTTGTCACTTCTGAGGTTGCGAAGCACCCGCCCTGATCTATGCTGACATCAATGATAACCGCACCCGGCTTCATATTCATGATCATCTCTTCGCTTACCACAATGGGGGTCCTGCCAGATTTAGCGTGCATGGCCCCAATTGCCACATCGGCAAAGTTGAGCTCAGCCTCCAGGTAATGTGGGTTTATAGCTGAAGTGTAGAGCGGCCGCCCAACCTGATTTTGCAGCCTTTTGAGCTTATAGATGTTGTTGTCAAAAATGCGCACCTCGGCCCCCAGCCCCAGGGCAGCACGGGTCGCATACTCTGCCACGATGCCTGCGCCAAGGATGACCACCCTAGCGCTAGGCACTCCTGAAATACCGCCGAGCAGTACCCCTTTCCCTCCGCTCGTGCTGGCCATGAGCTCAGCGGCAGTGAGCATAGCGCTGATGCCCGCCATTTCGCTCATGATGCGCACGATAGGGAACGTCTCCGACTCGTCCTTGATATACTCCATGGCCAGTGCGATGACCCGTTTCTGCCGCAGTTTGTTAATGTAATCTGCATTGATGATGGGGAGCTGTAGGGGGGAAATCAGGATTTGATTGGGGTGCATGAGGTCGATCTCCTCAAGAGTAGGCGGCGCCACTTTAATGATCGTACCCGCTTTGTAGGCTTGTTCTGCACTGTAGGCGATATCCGCTCCAGCCTCAGAGTAGTCGTGGTCGGTATAGCTCGATTTTTCCCCTGCCCCAGACTCTACGACTACCCGGTGGCCGTTGGCGACTAAGGTCGCCACAGAAGAAGGCACAAGCGCTACCCGGTTCTCCTGCATGGTGATCTCCCTTGGGATGCCGATGAAAAGCTTTTCCGGCTTGTGCTGCACCTGTAGCATTTCTGTCTGAGGGGTGAACTGTTGAGCTGTGAACTCTTTGGGGACGGGTACTTTTCTTTTTTCCTGATCGCTCATTTAGCCGTGCTTCTGCTCAAGTAAGAGAAAGGGTTACAAAAATAGGATTTTCCGTTCGGAATCGCTTTCGATTGTCATTTTTATTCGGAAACAGCCGTCAGGGAGCAAGGGCTCAATGAGCCCCGGCCATTCGATAAAGCAGTAAGCACCGCTGTACAAGTACTCCTCTATCCCAATGTCCAAGGCTTCGTCAAGGCCTTTGAGGCGGTACAGGTCCATGTGATAGGCCGCCTGCCCGCCGGGCCCGTGATATTCATTGACTATAGAATAGGTGGGGCTGCTGAATGCCCCCTGTAGCCGCAGCGCTTTGCAAACAGCCTGTATCAGGGTTGTCTTGCCCGCCCCCATAGGCGCATCAAAAAGCCATATCTTCCGATTGCCGGCGGCTTTTATCAGCGCGCCTGCCGCTGCTTCGAGGTAGGCGGTGCCCGGCAAAGTAAACTCCTGCATGAACGGTGGTTTTGAGTGGACAAAACAGAGTGCAATATAGAAAGGAACAGCCCAAGGCGCATACGAGTTGGCAGCAGGGCGTAAACCAGGTGGTCGTTTTTTTGCCTGCCCCTCCCGCAAGGATGGGGCCTGCCCCTGCCGCAAGGAGAGGGCCAGCAGGCAGGTGCCGCTATGCTACGGGGCTCGCTATCCGCTCGGCCCTGTCGGGCTTGCCACCCCTTCGCAGCGCTAGGCCAATGCCAGGCTAGTGCCTTAAGCCATAAATCTCTGATACTTAAGTTGAAGTTATTTTCCGGCTAATCAAGGCGAAGGTTCGCGACTTTAGCCCGAGCTAAAGGAGCGGTTCTTTAACGAAGAGTAGGCGGAAAATAACGAAACTTGGGGTGGCAAGGATTTATGGCTTGAGGCACTAGAGCCCGAAAAGCACAAACGCCTGCAATATTTTGGTTTGTGCCCTGGCAGCAGTACTTAGCTTTCAGAATAATATGCCAGTGCGCTTTGGCATCGGCGGTATATTGGCCAGGAATGGAGATGGGCGCAAAATCAAATCTTACATAATTCCGAAAAAACTTCTTATTATTATGCGCGATAACCGCTAAGTTTAAGCAACAAGACCGACAAATACGCCCAAAAACTGCCCGCCGGGATTGGACCGGCGGCCCAGCCTGCTAAAACAAATAAGGAACTATCTATATGAAGCGAAAGATTCGCATGGGGATGATTGGCGGTGGCCAAGGCGCATTCATTGGCGCTGTCCACCGTATGGCAGCAGCTATTGATGGAGAAATAGAGCTGGTTTGTGGCGCTTTCAGCAGCAGCCCCGAAAAGTCAAAGGCTTCCGGGGAAGACCTTTACCTCCCCGCAGGCCGGGTGTATTCTAGTTATGAAGAGATGATTTTGCGGGAGCGGGAGCTGCCAGAAGGCGAGCGCATGGACTTTGTCTCCATCGTAACCCCAAATCATGTCCACTTCCCTCCAGCGAAAATGGCTTTAGAGAACGGCTTCCATGTCGTTTGCGATAAGCCCTTGGCTTTTGATATGCAAGAAGCGGAAGCCCTGGCCAAGCTGGTGGAAGAGACAGGCTTGCTTTTCGCCCTTACCCACAATTATACCGGCTACCCTATGGTGAAGCAAGCCCGCGCTATGGTGCAAAATGGCGATTTGGGCAGTATCCGTAAAGTATTCGTGACTTACCCACAGGGCTGGCTGTCCACCAAATTGGAAGACAGCGACTCTAAACAGGCTTCTTGGCGTACAGACCCCAAGCGGTCTGGAGCGGCAGGCGCTATGGGCGATATCGGCACCCACGCTGAGAACCTGGCAGAGTACATCACCGGCCTGCAGATTACGCACCTTTGTGCAGACCTGAACACCTTTGTCCCTGGCCGATTGCTGGACGATGACGGCAGCGTGCTCTTGAAATTTGATAATGGGGCGAAAGGGGTTTTGATGGCCAGCCAGATTGCTGCAGGGGAAGAAAACGCACTCCGTATTTTTGTCTATGGCGAAAAAGGGGGGCTAGAATGGCACCAAATGCACCCGAACAGCCTCATCGTCCGTTGGCTGGACAAACCGGTGCAGACCTACCGTACGGGCTCTGCCGGGCTCTACCCTGCAGCCTTGGCGCACAGCCGCATCCCGGCTGGCCATCCGGAAGGCTACCTGGAGGCTTTCGCCAATATCTACCGCAATTTTGCAGTTTGTTTGCGCGCCCGCTTGTCTGGGCAAGCCCCAAGCCCGGTCTATGAGGATTTCCCAACCGTAGCTGATGGCCTTAGGGGCATGCGTTTTATCGAGCGGGTAGTGGCTTCTGCTCAAAGCCAAGAAAAATGGACGGCATTTTAACGGGCACATTGAGCGTTTGCCGGGGCTCTGCTATCCGGTCTGTCCTGTAAACCCTTCCTGCTTTTCACTCATAAAAAGCGGGAGCTGGTTTTGGCCCGCCTAACCCAAAAAAGTGCTAGGTGCTGGCTAGAAGGCGAGGAGCCCTAGCCGGCTATGAGTTGAACAAAACCTATTTACACGCTACCTCAACGGGGCGTAAACCAAATATTTAGTATGAAATTACATTACGCTACTCTGATTGCACTGTTCTCTTGTTTTTTAGGCAGCCTCATAGCACAGCCCACCTGTGAGGAGCCGCTGATCGCCCTAGAAGACGGGCTCGAAAATTACGCTTCCGGTGATGTGGGCCAGCAATCTCCTAGTTGGGATGTTTGGCCAGGAGGCTCCGCGAGCGGGCTGGTCACTACGGAGCAGTTCAACAATGGCGGCAACTCCGTTAAAATCGATGGCAATATTGCAGGGCAGGATGCTCTGCTGCTGCTGGGCGGGCAGACGTCCGGGCACTATGTCCTGGACTGGGCCATGTTTGTTTACGACACCACCAACGCTTACTTCAACTTGCAGCACGAAGCGCCTACCTCCGCCGAAGGGTTCTGGGCTTTCGATGTCACCTTTGAAGGGGGGACTGGCACACTGGCGAAGTACGATGGCAGCGAAGATGCGACTTTCAGCTACCCTACAGGCACTTGGTTCACGGTTTACCTTTTCATTGATATCGATAATGATATCGCCCGCCTCGTTGTCAATGAGCGTACCGTTGATGCCTGGCCTTTTAGCAGCGGGCAGGTGGTTTCGAGCGGCATGCACAGCATCAACCTTTATCCCATAGACGAGACCTACAGTTACTACCTGGACGATATCCGCCTCCGCGAAATCCCCGCAGCGGGGGAAGGGCAATATTGTTATACGGCTGTCGAGCTCACTGAGCCCGGCTTCTATGAAGTCCCTGAGCTAGATTGCTTTGGCGGCAGCTACGATCAGGGGGGCAATGGCTCCGGCTTCAGGGCTCGTTGGTTCCGTTACACACCTGAACAAGATGGGATCATGTCGATATCCTCCTGTGGGGGTGGTGCAGATACCCGGGGCTGGATTTTCAGAGGGGATTGCGAAGATCTCCTCACCGTTGGCGTCAATGATGACCGCTGCGACCTCGGCGATGGCAATACCTGGGCCTCTTATCGGGAGGCCATCGTGACAGCCGGGCAGACCTACTATATCATGTGGGACGACGCTTGGGAGACCACTGGCTTCGGGTTTGAGCTGGGGCTCTCCGAAGAGGAGCCTGAGGCAGGGCAGTTTTGTGAAACCGGGGAGCTGATCTATCCGGGCGAGCATGAAATTGTGGGCATTACCGGGGAGTCTGCAGTAGCAGGCCCCAATATCAACAATACATCGGGCTCAACGACCAACTACTCACAGTCCAAGTGGTACCGTTTTATCCCAACCGCCAACGGCTATATGAGCATTGCAGCCTGCGAGCTGGCGGTCAGCGATACCCACTTCTTCGTTTATACCGGTGATTGTTCCACTTTTGAGGGGCTCAACCTGGTGGCACAAAACGATAATGGCTGCGGCGAAGGCCTACTGACTTCAAGCTTGGATAGCATAGAAGTCATGGCTGGGGAAACCTACTACATAGAATGGATAGACCGTTGGATGGACGAGAGCGAAGAGCTCTACATCTGGGAGCTCGGTTTTGATGCTTTTGCAGCGGCGGACGTCACCTTTGAGGTAGATATGCAGCTGTTGGGCGGAGACTTGAGCCCTGAGGGGGCATTCATAGCGGGGGCTTTTTCCAATTTCCAAAGCCTGCCTATGGCTGACGAGGACGGGGACGGCGTCTACCAGGTAACCCTCCCTATCGGCCACAATACCACGCCCACTTATAAGTTCCAAAATGGCCCTGGCGGCTGGGAGGACATAGATACCAGCTTGGGCGAAGATTGTACGACCGGCGATTTTTCAGACCGGGGCCTGATGGTTGGCACAGAAGATGCGCTCGAGCTGGAGGGCGTTTGTTTTGGCTACTGTGTGCCTTGTACAACGGTAGGCTTGAACGACAAGGCGCTGGCAGGGCAAGTAGCGCTGTTCCCAAACCCGGCCAAAGACGAGCTCCAGGTTGCTTATCAGCTGGAGGAGTTAGAAGGGCCGCTCATGCTTCAGCTGTTTGATGTACTGGGCCGGCAGGTGCTTCAGCAGCAGGAGGGACAGGCGTCAAACGGCACGGTAACGCTTGCTGTCGGGCACTTGCCTTCAGGCACTTACCACTTAAGAATGACCTCTGGGGGAAGGGCCGTAGCCTACCCGGTAGTTTTACGATAAAAGGCAGGCAGGTGGGCCCTGTTTTGGGGCTCATCTGCTTGTCCCAGTATTTTCTATCACTTTTTTTCAACACAATCGCTTAGTATGAAAAAGACTTACTTAACTAAGCTGCTTGGCATGGCCCTCATGCTGTTGGCAGCTACCAGCTTTGTGCAAGCTCAGGGCACCTTGACCGTGGATGCTCCCGCAAGTGTTGCCGGAGATTACACGGTGGGGCGTGCCGGTTTTGGCCCCCGCTTTGGCGCTACTGTTTCCGCTCCGGTAGTAACCGTGACAGACACTAGCGGCGCAACTACCGGCTGCTTTATGCTGGACAGCGGCGTAGCTGATGTGGCCGGCGCTATTGCGCTGGTAGACCGTGGCGTTTGCGGCTTCCCTGTAAAAGCACTGTCTGCTCAGGCTGCTGGCGCAGTTGGCGTCATCATTTGCAACAACGATGTCGCAAACCCGGATGCCATACTCAACCCCGGCGGGGATGATGGCTGCCAGGCCACTATCCCAACGGTTTTCATGAGCTACAACGACTGCCAGGCCATCCGTATGGAAGAAGGCTTGATGGTGACTATCGTTCAGGACGACCTGCCCCCTGCAGGCTATGTATTCGAGACCGCTATTGAAATCACAGATGGCACCTACACTATAGATTCCATCCCTACTTTCAACAATAGCTTCACCAATGCTACTGGTGAGCTGTGGTACAAGTACACTGCAGCTGCAGACGGGGTGCTGAGCATCAGCTCTTGCCAAGATACTGCCGCAACCCGTGGTATTGTAACCCTTCATCCGGGCGGTTGCTTCGGATCACTGGCCATCTTCGACTTTGGTATCGCCAACTGTACGGAGGGGCCCGGCGCTGGCGCGGGGTCAGATATACAGTTCCTGGCCTTCGCCGGACAGGAATACTACATTGTATGGGATAACGCGCTGTCGGCAGATGGCTTTGACTTTACCGTCAACCTCGACCCACTGCCTGCCGTACCGGTAACGTTCAACGTGGACATGAACAACGAAACGGTATCTTCAGACGGCGTGAGCATGGTCGTAGGCGGGCCTGGCGTGACCGACCTTAACGAAGTAACGCTAGTTGCTATGGCTGATGAAGACGGTGACGGCATTTACTCGGTAACATATGACGTGACAACCTTGGACACCATTGGCTACGCATTCCTCAACGGAGCTCTTGAAGTTGCCAATTTGGAATCAGTACCCGATTCCTGCGGGCTGCCCAGTGGGTTTGGCTTCAATATCCGCCCCCTGATCAACAATGCCATTGACGCTTTTGAGCTTGATGCAGTCTGCTTCAGCTCTTGCAGCGCCTGCCCGCTCGATGAGGTTACGGATTGCGATGACCCGCTGATTTTCTTTGCAGATGATACTGAGGGCTATACCGAAGGCGAAGTTTCCAGCCAATCTGATTGGTGGAGCGTATGGCCAGGTGCTACGGTAGGCGGCCAGGTGACCACTGAGCAGGCCAACAGTGGTGCACAATCGGTGAAAATATCTGGTGATATTGCGGGCCAAGACGCCCTCGTGCTTTTGGGAGACCGCACAGAAGGCCACTTCATTACGACTTGGCAGATGTACGTGCCCGAAGGCTCCAATGCTTACTTCAATATTCAGCACCCTGAGGCCACAGGCAACTGGGCGCTTGAGGTCCTTATGGACAACGCAGGCACTGGCGAGCTTTCCGTCTATGACGGTTCTGGCCCTTACGAGTTCAGCTATCCTGAGGGAGAGTGGTTCCCTGTAACTACTATCATCGATATCGACAATGATGTGGCCCGCATGATCATAGGCCGCCGCACGATCGCTACCTGGACTTTCAGCGGTGGTTCTGCTGCCACTTCCAACATGCTGGGCGGCATCAATTTCTACCCATTGAATGCGACTTATACTTTCTATGTGGACGACCTGCAGTACTGGCAGATTCCTGACGCTGGCGTGGGGCAATATTGCTACACTGCAACGGAGGCTGCCGAAGGTATGAATACAGTAGAAGACCTGTCTTGCTTCGGCGGTGGCGTTTTCTATGATACAGGCGACAACTCTGGCTTGTCTGCGCGCTGGTTCAGCTATACAGCTACGGAAGATGGTTACATCAACATCAGCTCTTGCGGTGCGCCTGCGGATACCCGCGGCTACATCCTTGGTGGCCCTTGCGATGACCTCTCCATCCTCAGCGCTAATGATGACCGCTGCCTGATGAGCACTGGCGACCCTTACGCTACCCTGGCAGAAGCTCCTGTGACAGCAGGTGAGACCTACTACATCATGTGGGATAGCTACTGGGACGATCTTGGCTTCGACTGGGAATTGACCTTCACTGCTGGCGATCTTCCAGAAAGCAACTTCTGTGAGTCTGCAGCAGCTGTCGAGCCAGGTACTTATACCACGGATAGCTTCGGTGAAGCTGCGATAGGAAAAGGCCTCCTGGGAGCGTCAACCAACTCTGCATCTGCTTTCTTTGCGCCAGCACTTTACGCCGGCGCAGCCTGGTACGCTTACACTCCTTCAGAAGATCAGACGATCCGGATCAACTCTTGTGATAGTGGAGAGGACACTTACGTTATCGTTTATACTGGCGAGTGCGGCAACTTCTCTTCTCTTACGCTAGCCGGAGAAAGCGACGATGACTGTATCGTGAGCTCTGACCTGACGCTAGACGTGACAGCAGGGACAACTTACTACATCGAGTGGCTGGACCTTTACGAGCCAGCTTCATTTGATTGGGAGCTGTCTGTTGTACAGCAAGTGGCTTCCGTTACTTTCAACGTTGACGTTACCTTGCTGGTAGACGCAGGAGAGCTTAGCGGAGACGGTATGTTCATTGCGGGCAGCTTTAGCAATTTCGAGAATGTTGCTATGAGCGATTCGGACGGGGACAATATCTGGACTGTAACCGTAGACGTGCCACAGAACATGATGTCTACCTACAAGTTCAAAAATGGCGTTGACGGCTGGGAAGGCATAGACACGAGCATAGGCGAAGACTGTACCACTGGCGATTTCTCTGACCGCTTCATTGAAGTGGCTGAGGAAGAAATGATCACCCTCGACCCAGTCTGCTTTGGTTACTGCGTAGCTTGCAACATCGTTGATGTTGATGAACAGCAGCTGGAGTCTGGTGTATCTGTATTCCCCAACCCGGCTAGCGGGGTGGTGAATGTGAAGGTACAACTGGCAGAAACAGCTTCCGACCTGAACATCCGCCTGGTGAATGCGCTTGGGCAGGTAGTGCTGAGCCGCGACCTTGGCCAGACACAGGCAGATATGATCGAGCTCAACGTAGAAGGCATTGCAGCAGGCACTTACATGCTGCAGGTGCGCGACGGGCAAGCTCAGTTCACACAGTCTGTTGTCATTAAATAACCACTGCCCTTCCGCTTGGCAGCTCATAACAGGGCTGCCTGCGGGCTAGCATTTGGGCATAATCAGGCGCCCTCCCCTGTAGTGGGGGAGGGCGCTTGTATTGGGGCGGCATACTTTGCGGCCTGTAGCTGGTATAGCGTCAAAAAATTTTTAAATTCGGCAAAAATGGACCAAAGATGAAAACGATAAAAGGACCTGCGATCTTTCTGGCTCAGTTTATGGGAGATGAGCCCCCCTTCAATAGCTTAGACAGCATTTGTGCTTATATGGCGAGCCTGGGCTATAAGGGGGTGCAGATCCCCACTTGGGAAAACCGGCTGATCGATCTGGAGAAAGCTGCCAACAGCAAGGCTTACTGTGATGAGCTCAAAGGTAAGGTAGCCGAGCATGGCCTGGCCATCACAGAGCTGTCGACGCACCTGCAGGGGCAGCTTGTCGCTGTGCACCCTGTCTATGATGCCATGTTTGATGGGTTTGCGCCTGAGGAAGTGCGCAACAACCCCAAGGCGCGGACGGCATGGGCTGTACAACAGCTGAAGTGGGCTGCCCAGGCCAGCAGGAATATGGGGATCGACGCTTCCGTTTCTTTTTCTGGCGCCCTGCTTTGGCCTTTTATGTACCCTTGGCCACAGCGCCCCGCCGGGCTCACAGAGATGGGTTTTGGCGAGTTGGCAAAACGATGGAAGCCCATCCTTGATGTGTACGACGAGCAGGGGGTCGACCTTTGCTATGAGCTCCACCCCGGCGAGGATATCCACGATGGCGACTCCTTCGAAGCTTTCCTCGAAGCACTGGGCGGGCACTCGAGGTGCTGCATCAATTATGACCCCAGCCACTTCGTACTGCAATGCATGGACTACGTGCAGTTCATCGATTTTTATCACGAGCGCATCAAAGCGTTCCATGTGAAGGATGCAGAGTTTAACCCCACTGGCAAGCAAGGCGTCTATGGCGGTTTCCAGCCTTGGCTAAAGCGGGCAGGCCGTTTCCGTTCCCTTGGCGACGGTGATGTCGATTTTCGTGCCATTTTCAGCAAGCTATCAGAATACGACTACGACAGCTGGGCGGTCCTTGAATGGGAGTGCTGTATCAAAAGCCCCGAACAGGGGGCTGCGGAAGGCGCGCCATTTATTCAGGGCCACATCATCGAAGTGACCGCCAAAGCTTTTGACGATTTTGCAGGAGGAGCAGCCGATGATGCCCAAAACCGCCAAATACTAGGGCTCTAAAAGCAGTCGCCCCATCTTTTTAGTAAACTAATGGATGCAGGTTTAGCCTGTACAAAACAATAGCTGATGTATAAGTGGATGTTCTTTGCCCTGTTGTGCCCGGTGATGCTTTTGGCACAACAGCCATCGCAGGTGCTGCGTGGGCAGGTGTTGGATGCCGTTACTGGGAGGCCCCTCGAAGGGGCAACGGTCCTACTGCGGCCAGGAAGTTTAGGAGGGGTAGCCAATGAGGGGGGGCGGTTCCGCATTGCACAAGTTCCCGTTGGGCGCTACGAGGTCGAAGTTGCTTTTTTGGGCTACGAAACGCTGGTACAGTCTGAGGTGCCGGTAGAATCTGGGCGGGAGCAGGTGCTTCAGTTCCAGCTGTCCCCTACTTCAGCTGCCCTTGAGGAGGTAGTCGTCATGGCCAACCGGAGCTCCGCCCCGATGCTGATGCCCCTCAGCGCAAAGACCATTACGATAGACCAAGTAAGGCGCTTCCCTGCTTCTTATTATGATCCTGGCCGCCTGGCCGCTGCTTATGCTGGCGTAGTCAATACCAATGACCAGGCCAATGGGCTGAGCATCCGGGGGCAATCGCCCAACAATATGGCGTGGCAGCTGGAGGGCATTCAAATCCTCAATCCCAACCATACACCAAATGCCGGCACTTTTGCAGACCGGACCACCCTAAACAGCGGCGGTGTCAATATGCTGAGTGCTCAGCTTTTGGACAACTCCCGCCTCTACACTGGCGCATTTGCTGCAGATCAGGGCAATGCACTTAGCGGGGTTCTGGATATGGGGCTGCGCCCGGGCAATAACGAACAGCACGAATTTACCGCACAAGCGGGCTTAATTGGGCTGGATATTACAGCAGAGGGCCCATTCGCTCAAAATTCGAAAGCATCATTCCTAGTCAACTACCGCTACTCTACCGTGGGGCTGCTCACCTTAGCTGGGATAGACTTTGGGGAGGAAGCGATCAATTTCCAAGACCTTGCCTTCCATTTGGTCTTCCCCGGCCGGCGCGGTGGGCGGCTGACGCTGTTCGGCATGGGCGGCATGAGCTCCAACCGGTTTGAAGGGCAGGGAGACCCGGCCCTCCGGGAAACAGACAAAGACCTTTTTGCAATTGATTATGAGTCGGCGATGGGCATTGCAGGAGCTACATACCGGCGGCCGGTCGGGCAGCGTGGCGCCTTCCATCTGGCGGCAGGCGTCTCCGTCATTGATCAGCGGCGCTCTTCTTTCTCTCTTGTGGATAGCCTAAACTTGCGATTGCCAGACTTGTACCTCGAGGACGACAATCAGCTGAGCCTCCTTTCTGGCCATGCCTATTTCCGGCAAGGGCTGGGCGCAAGCGCTTATGCACAGCTCGGGGTGTCGGTGCGGCGCTTTGGGCTGCAAAGCCCAGCCCCTGAGAGGGGGGGCATTCCTGCTCAAACCGAAACTATCCTGGCCCCTTACTTTAGCTTCAATGGCGATATCGGCGCACGGCTCTCCTATCAGCTTGGGCTGCATGTGCCAGCATATGCTGAGGCAGACGCCATTTTTGCAGAGCCCCGCCTGTCCTTGTCTTATCAGCTGTCTAAGCGTTGGAGCCTAAGCGCAGCTTATGGGAGGCATTCTCAGATGGCCAACCCTTATTACAACTTAGAAGAGTGGGCTCAGCCTGCCCGGGCAGCGCATTGGGGGCTCGGAGCCAACTGGGCCATGCGGGAAGGGCTTTCCTTTCAGGCAGAGCTCTTCTACCACACCCTCTTTGATGCACCTGTACTGGAGAACGGGTTCGGGCTGTTTGTATCCTTTACCGAGCCCGATGCATGGAACTGGCTGCCAACAGCCCTGCCTGCTGTTTCTGCCGAAGGGCGTCAGTTTGGGCTGGAGCTGTCTTTGGAGCAGTACCTTTCCAAAGGCTATTATTATCTGGCCAACCTGACCCTGTACGATGCGGCTTACCGCCTCGAAGGAGAGGAGCGCTACAGGGATTCCCGCTACAACGGGCAGTTCATTTCCAACCTGACTGTCGGGAAAGAGTGGCAAAAGGCAAAGTCGGAGTCCGTCACCCGGACCATCGGGCTCAATCTGCGCCTAAATTACCTCGGGGGCTTCCGTGAGCAGCCCATACGGGCCGATTTTTCGCAGGAAGTAGGGTATACCGTCTTTGACTTCAGTGCGGGCTATACGGAAAAGCTCTCCAACTTTTTCCGGTCGGACCTTAGGTTTTACCTCAAGAAGAGCAAGCCCAAATACAGTACTACCCTCGCCCTCGATATCCAAAACCTGACCAATCAGGAGAACCAGGCTTATCGGTACTACGATATCCTAAAGCAGGAAGTGAGCGAGCGTTTTCAGCTCAGCCTCATCCCGATATTGACCTACAGGGTATCCTTTTAAATGCAGCGGGTGGATATTCCGGAGTATTCTGCTTATTTTAAGGGGTAAACCCATAACACATGTTTGCTAAAGAAAACTTGATCCCAGGGATATTCAATTATTGTGACCGGTGGTGCGAGCGTTGCCGCTTGGCTGACCGCTGCTCAATTTATGCGGAGGAACAGTCCTTGACAGATGAGGAGAAGGACATGAGCAATGCCGCTTTCTGGCAAAGGCTTGGAGATAGCATAAAAGAAGCCCACCAAATGTTGGAGGCTTATCTGAAAGAAGCAGGCTTGGAAGATTTGCCGGAAGTAGAGCCGGTGAAGCCCTCAGCTCAGGTACAGGCACTGAACGAGCAGGCAAGGGCTTACACAACAGCCACCCTTCGGTGGATACGGGAGGAAGCCCCTCTGCCTGAGGGCTTGGCTGGTACAGGAGAGCGTGTACAGGCCATATCAGAGGGCCGGAGCGTGATAGCTTGGTACGCTACTATGGTCTCGGCTAAAATATTCAGGGCGCTGCGTGGGTTTGATTATATAAAGGCCCGAGGGGGCACAGTGGCAGTCGATAGTAGTGCCAACGGCTCTGCCAAAGTGGCTTTGTTATGTATCGACCGCAGCCTTGGCGGGTGGCACCTTATACAGCAGTATCAGCCTTGGAGTACAGATGAAATCATTGACTTTCAAGTCCATTTGTCACGGCTTAGGCAGGGGCTGTTGTCTTTTTTCCCCCAAGCGGACGCTTTTGTCCGCCCCGGGTTCGATGAGATCACCGAAGAGATGGAATGACGGAGATGCCGCTAATATGGCTCTCGAACCACAGCAGTGGGGCAGGGTTCTTGTCGCCGGTCTGCGTATCGCACTTGAAAAACAAATAATAAAGCTGAAGAGCGTTTCCGAGCCTTGCGAGCAATTGTTCCAAGCGGCGGGCCCCTTTCTTTGGCTGTTGGTAAAGGTGGATGTGCCGCCAGCAGTAGTAGGCTTCATCGTGCAGCTCAATCAAATCAAGAATGACAGGGTCTTCGGTATACGATTCCATAAATAGCCGGGCCAGCATGCCATGATGCCTTGACCAATCACGGGGGACCTGCCGGGCCTCCAAGTATTTGAAGGTGTCGTGCACTAGGGCGATGAGCCTAAGCTTCCGGCGGTCAGGTAGGGGGACGGCCAAGCGGTCTATATTGGCCAAGACCTCGGTGATGTGCTTATAAACCTGCCCTTCAGGGTGGCCATAGCGGGGGGTGCCCCAAAATAAGCCCTGAATAAACTGAGGGTCCTGAAGCAGCTGCCTTTCCAAGACGGTCTCGGGCTGTAACAAAAGCCCTAAGTCTATTTCATATGGATTGTTGCTGTAAGTCATGATGAGGTAGGGAGGCTGCCTGCCGATCTAGCTAACATTCGGCTGGGCAGGTTTAGGGCCCTCTTTCCGCACTGATTTGGTTTTCCGATAGGATAACGTTTGGAGGGGCATATAGGGTTGCCTCGCCAACGAAAGGTTTCTTTGTTAAGATAGGAAAATGTTAGGGCATTCCCAAGGCAGTAGGCCGGCTGCATTGGGCAAGGTGGCGCATAGTTGGTGCCCGCTGCCTCGTTAACGTCCTGTTAAACCAGAAAAGAACGGTAACAAAGGTTGCTGTACTTCAGTTTTTTAGCTGAGTTTTTACCAATTGAAAACCTAAAAAAATCATCCTCGCTATGGTGAAACAAACGTTATCGCTGATTGCAGCGGGAATCGTTGGAGGCCTCATCACTCTTGGAGGGTATCAGTGGCTACATCCAGCATCGAGTGCCAGCTCACTGTCAGAAAGTGCTCCTTATGCCGTTCAGGCCAGCTACAACCGGGCCCCGGCCAAAGCCAATGCGGTGCCTTTTGATTTTAAGTCAGCAGCAGTGCAAGCCACCCCAGCTGTGGTCCATATTTCTACTACAGTTGCTCAGCCTGCCCGGGGGCAAGCCTATGACCCCTTCGAGTTCTTCTTTGGGGAGGGCAACCCCTTTGGTGGAGGGCAGCCGCAAGCGGGTTCAGGTTCAGGTGTTTTTTACACTTCCGATGGCTATATTGTTACCAACAATCACGTAGTAGCTTCTGCCAGCGAAGTGGAAGTGACCCTGCAGGACAACCGCACCTTTAAGGCGGAAGTGGTAGGCACAGATGAAAAAAGCGACCTTGCTGTCTTGAAAATCGAAGGCACAGGCTTCCCTGCCCTTGACTTTGCAGATAGCGACGAAGCCGAAATCGGCGAATGGGTCTTAGCTGTAGGCAACCCTTTCAACCTGACTTCTACCGTGACCGCGGGCATTATTAGTGCCAAGGGCCGCAGCATCAACCTCCTTGGCGGAGGAAGGGCGATCGAGTCTTTTATACAAACAGACGCGGCTGTCAACCCTGGCAACAGCGGAGGCGCTCTGGTGGATGCGCAAGGGCGTTTGCTCGGCATTAATACCGCGATCGCCACGCGTACAGGGGTTTTCTCTGGCTATAGCTTCGCCATCCCGGTCAACCTGGTCCGACGTATTGCTGACGATATCATCGAGTACGGCAGTTTCAAAAGGGCATACCTGGGGGTCGAGATTTCGGACCTTGATGCAGATTACGCCAAGGAGCTGGGCGTCGACATTACACAGGGCGTAGTTATTGAAACACTGGTCGACGGAGGTTCCGCACAGTTTGCAGGCTTGCAGCCACAGGATATCATTACTGCCGTAAACCAACGCCCGGTCCGGTCAGTGCCTGAGCTACAGGAAATTGTAGGGCAGGCTAAAGCAGGAGATACCATTACTGTGGAAGTCAACCGCAAAGGGCAGGCAGTCGCAGTGCCCGTTCGCCTGAAAGCAGGCTGATTTGGCCGGGAACTTCCCGGGTTTGATGCGAAAATGACATTTGAGGGCTTGCGTCAAACCCTTACAACCCTTAACTTGAAGGAAACCTTGAGATGGCAGCTCAGCTTGAGCTATCAAAAATAATATCGCCCATCCTTGCAATACATCAGCTTGATAATCAGTTAAGGAGGGCATAAAGAAACTTGTTTAAAGTTGGTTTTTCGTTTTGTTTTGATGCGTCTGTTCCGCTCTGCGGAGCAGACGTTTTTTGCGTTACAAGGGGGCTTTAATAAAAGGAAGGAGTGGCATCCTTCAGGCAAAAGCTGTATTTTAAGCAGGAAACAAGAACTACCCCAATGAGCCAGAATAACCTATGGGGCCGGATGGCAGAAAGCTTCGCAGGCCTTTTCTACCCTCGCCTGTGCTATGCCTGCGGCCAAAACCTCCCGCCCGGCAGCGAGCCTGTTTGCATCAGCTGCCACTATAAGCTGCCACGCACGAGCCATCATCAATTTCCTGAAAATGAATTTACGGAGCGTTTCTGGGGGCGTGTTGACATTCAGGCCGCTGCTGCCTGCTTCCAGTTCGTGAAAACAGGCAGGGTACAGCGGCTGCTGCACCACCTGAAATATGAGCGCAAGCGCGAGATCGGCACGTATTTTGGGCGGGAGTATGGCGCGGTGCTCAGGGCGGTGCCTGGGTTCAAGAATGTAGACCTGATCGTGCCTGTGCCCCTGCACTGGCGCAAAAAACGCATCCGTGGCTATAATCAGGCCGCTGCTTTTGCAGAAGGGCTGTCATGGTCTATGTGCTGTCCTTGGGAGGAAGCCTTAGAAAGGGTCGTGCACACGGACACCCAAACCAAAAAGTCGCGGCTTGACCGCTTGATGAATGTTGCACAGGCCTTCCAGCTGAAATCTCCAGGCCAGCTGGAGGGTAAGCATATCTTGTTGGTAGATGACGTAGTGACCACTGGGGCTACGCTTGAGGTCTGTACTGCTGAGCTGCTGAAGGAGGCCGGCTGCACGGTCAGCTTGGCCGCTATTGCTATCGCAGTGTGAGGGTGGTTTTCAGGCTGAAGCCGGCCCTGGAGGGGGGATGTCTTTAATGGTGCCGGAGGGGGCTTGCCCGCTTTGCTTCTCCTCTTCTTCTTCTGCCCCCTTGCGGTGGGCATGTATGCCGGCCATAGTCGTCATGGCAACGAGCCGCATTAGTGCACCGGTGGTAGCCGAGGGCACGTCCTCCTCCGCTTGCTCTTCTTCCCCGCTTAGCCAACGGAGTACCTCTTTCAAGTCTTGCCACATGCTTCTTCCTTTGGGGATAGAACGGGCCAGGGCAGTCAATAGTTTTAGCGGGGGGGATAGGTTACTTTTTGCCAAGGCCCCGTCTATACAAAAAGATAAGCATAATTTGCTGCGCACCCCTTTATGCCGTAGCTTTAACTGGCTCCACGAATCGTGGCCTATTTTTCACATAAAAACCTATTCAAGACTTATGGATAACAACTTGATGAATCTTTTACAAGGGGCGCTTTCGCCAGATATGGTCAGTCAGCTCAGCAAGCAGGTGGGCGGTGCAGACCAAGAAAAGACGGCTGCTGCAGCCTCTGGGATCATCACTACATTGATGGGCGCGCTGGCGCAGAACGCCAAAACAACGGAGGGCGCGCAGTCGCTCAATCAGGCGCTAGAGCGCGACCACGACGGCAGCATCCTGAACGACCTCATGGGCATGTTGTCCGGGCAGCAAGCGGCTTCGGGCCAAGAGCGGATGCTCAACGGGACGGGGATACTGAACCACGTGCTGGGCAACAAGCAGAGCGGTGCTGTAGATATGATCAGCAAGCTCAGCGGGCTGGAGCAGGATAAAACCGGCTCGCTCATGGCTATGCTGGCCCCGGTAGTGATGGGGGCTTTGGGCAAAGCGAAAAAGGAAGAAGGGCTGGATATGGCCGGCATTGCTTCACTGCTTTCAGGCACCGTATCTGCTCAAAAGCAGCAGAACCCGACCATGAACCTAGTTACTCAGTTCTTAGATGCCGACGGCGATGGCTCCATCATAGACGATGTAGCAGATATGGGGATGAAGATGCTGAGCGGTTTTCTGAAGCGTAAGCGGTAAGTGCTGCCCTTTGACAGGCTGCCAACAAAAATGCCAGCCGTGCCCAATAAGGGTGCAGCTGGCATTTTTTTTGACGAAGGCGCCGTTTCAACTCGCGTCCGAGACAGCAGCTTGGCTAAGCGTTGCTACGCTCCTCTTTGCTTTCTGCCTCTTTACGCTCTGCATCACGCATGCCATCTTTCAACTCGCTTTCGAGGGTAGAGCGGGCCGTGTTGAATTCCCGGATGCCTTTGCCGATACCGCGCATCAGTTCAGGGATTTTCTTGCCACCGAAGAGCAGCAGGATGGCGAAAAGCACTACCAGCATCTCAGGCCCGAAGAAGTTGAACAGCAATATGTTTTCCATAACAAATCAATTTAAAGTTGCCGCAAAGCTACGGCTTATTGGTGACCTTTGCAAAGTTTACAACACTTTGACGGTCAATTAGGTTAGCGGTTTTATCTGCTGCAGCAGATTATTTTTTCAGCCCGATTTCCCGTAAGCGCTCATCCAGGTATTCTCCCGCAGTGATGGGCTCGTACTG
Organism: Phaeodactylibacter luteus; assembly: GCF_007993045.1. GTDB lineage: Bacteria > Bacteroidota > Bacteroidia > Chitinophagales > Saprospiraceae > Phaeodactylibacter > Phaeodactylibacter luteus. The sequence goes on along the minus strand of NZ_VOOR01000062.1, from coordinate 7,153 downwards.
CAGGGGGTTATCCGCAGTTACGCAGCGGTCGAGGCAGCTCAGGTCCATATCGCTCTTGGGGTGGAGGAAGAAAGGGATGGACAGCCGTGGCAGGTGCCACTCTTCCCGTGGAGGGTTGACAACACGGTGGGTGGTAGATTTTAGGTAGTTGTTGGTCAGGCGCTGCAGCATATCGCCTACGTTGATGACGATCTCGTTTTCGCCCGGCGTGATGGGCAGCCACTCTCCTTCTTTGTTCAGCAGTTGCAGCCCGCCCGCGGAGGCACCGACGAGGAGGGTGATCAGGTTGATGTCTTCATGCTGCTCAGCACGGATGGCAGAGGCCGGCTCTTGTGTGATAGGGGGGTAATGAATGGCCCTAAGGATGCTGTTGCCCTCTTCGATTTTATCGTCAAAGTAGTTTTCCCCGAGGTCGAGGTGGATGGCAATAGCGCGCAGCAGCGCTCCGCCCGCTTTCTCAAATGCACGGTAAAGCGATATGCCCAGGTTGGTGAACTCAGGGACTTCCTCAACGTGCACATTATCTGGATAAGCGGCTTTCTCCGGGTGGCCGTCAGCCACTTCCTGGCCGAGCTGGAAAAACTCTTTCAGGTCGGCTACTTTAGATTGTTTGGCATGTTCTTTCCCAAAAGAGGTATACCCTCTCTGTCCAGCCATGCCAGGGATTTCATACTTCTCCTTGACCGCGGTCTCCAGCGCAAAAAACTGATGGGAAGCCTCGTAGAAGTTGTCAATAAGAGATTTTGGGATGCCATGATTGGTTACGCCGACAAACCCGATTTCGTGGAAGGCTTTGCCCAGCTCTGCCACAAAAGCTTTGCGGGCGGCGGCGTCCCCTTCGGTAAATTGGGAAAGGTCTACAACAGGTATTACTCGTTTGGTCATGAGAACAGCATTCTTTTTTTAGTAAAACGGTCAGGCTCGGTTAGGGTTGAGCCTATTGCACAAAAGCCTTGTAAGGTAAGCCTTTTCCTAAAAACCTGAAAGGCTGTGCGCTCAAAGCGGAGCCCACCTTATCCGGGCGTGAACCTCAATGCTGCCACGGCTCTACCATGGCATCGGCCTAGCGCTGCGGAGGGGTGGCAAGCCCGATAGGGCCGAGCGGATAGCGAGCCCCGCAGCATAGCGGCACCTGCCCACAGGCCCCCTCCTTGCGGCAGGGGCAGGCCCCATCACATGGTGCAGGGGGCAGGCAAAAAACACCCATTTGGTTTGGGGGGCCTATTCCTCCTCCTCTGCCATGCGCTGATTGTAGCGTGCAACCCCCCTTGCAAATTGCAGGAAATACTTGTGGGCAGGGGTAAACCGGAAGGTCTGATCGTCTACTTTTTCGATGATGCGGCGGCGGTGCAGGCGGTTGTAGAAATTGCGGCGGGCTTGTGCATCTTGCAGGTTGGAAGTCGCTTCCAAGACCTCCCGGAAGGAGCTCAGCTCAAAGAACTGCTCCACCTGCTCGAACTCCAGCGTATGGAAGGAAAGCTGCTCGAGCAGATTGTACCCTTCCCGGTCGAGTTCGTAGCACAGCACGCCCAGGAAAATGCAGATGTCTCTGGACAGGGGGTCGGTATCCCTGCTGCTCTGTAGGAAGGCGTACTCGCTATGGTACTCCAAGGCCAGCCCGAAAGACTGTCGGAAGAACTCCTGATAGAAGCCAAGGTGCTGTTTCAGGGCCATGAAGGCGGGGTCGCCTTCGAGGAGGAAACGGCCATCGACGAGGAGGGCTTCGACCACTTCCTGATGCTGTGCAGGATAAGAGGCCGGCTGTACGGCAGGGTTGGTATTCATATTCAGTTGGATTGCATTTCGGCTTCTGCCGGTTTAGGCTTTACGGCAATGATGGGGAGGTCGAAAGCAGCCTCTCCGAGCTGAATTTGGAACCGGCCGGCCCCGAAAGCGGCTTCGAATTGGTCGCTTTCTTCAAAGAGCAGGCTGCTGATGCGAAGGAAGCGCTCCGTGGCGGCCTCCTCTTCGTGCTCGTTCATGGCCTGGTAGCACCAAGAAAAATAATTGTCTAGCGGGAGGCTCTGCTGAAGGGCCTGAAGGTAATGCCGCCGGTCAAAAAACACCCTCCGTGCATTAACCGGCCGGGCTTCTTCTGTTTTGAGGATGACCTCCTCCGGGCGGCGCTCAAACTGCTGTAGGAAAAGGTGCAGCCCGGCTTCCAGGTTGCTGCCTGTGACCGTGAACAGCCGGCGGGCGGGCATATCGGGCACTTCATGCAGGAAGGGGCGCTCCAGGAAATAGAGCCAGCCGCTCAGGATTTCGGACTCTGTCTGCAGCCGTTCTATCAGCGGGAGCAGCTCCCGGGTAACGACGTGCGACTGCCGGAGGATGCGCCCTTCGGATTCCCGCAGCAGCTCGTGCAGGCGCTCAAACCGGAGCCGTATGCCGCTGTGGGGGTGGCTGAAGCGCTGCACATTGACATAAGCAGAGACCTGGTTCAGCAAATTGGCGATCGAGGCCTTCTTTTTTACGTCGAGGATGCGGTTCAGCGGCTCGATGTAGTACTCGATGAGGTGGCGGGCCTGCCGTACCCGCTCGGCATAAGCCATTTCCCCTTTATTGGCCTTCAGGTGCTGACTGCTGCGCAGCAGCTGCCCGGTATTGCGCTCTACATGCTCTAAAAACTCCTGCAACTCTTGGTAAAAGGCGTCGAGCCGCTCGGCGAGGATGAGGATGTCCTGCCCGTTGAGGTCTTGCATGCGCTCGAACAGCTCCCGGAACGCTTGGCGGTACTTGGTGAGCTCCTCCGGCAGCAAAGGCTTGTACTCGTTGAGCAGAAAGGCCAGAAACCCCCGTACGGGCTCATTGATGCGGAAGCCATTGGGCTGGGCGATCAGGAGTTTATAGTCGAGCAGGCGCTTGACCACCACGTCAGCTTTATCGAGGGTGAGCCGCTCGAAGGCCTCCCGGCTGATGATGCTGTGCTCCAATTGGTCGCGGTACAGCCCACGGAAGAGCTCGAAGTTGTCTTCCAGAAACCGCAGGGCCTTGTCCGGTTCGGCTTTCAAAATCATGAGGCCTGTGGTTGAGTTCCGGCGGTGGCTGCGCGCCCTACCTGAATGACGTGCCTGTCTTCGTCTACTACCAGGCCGCCCGGCTGCCGCTGAATGAGGAGGTATTGGTCGAAACCATCGACAATATCCGGGGCTGCGAAAATGGGGTAAAAATGGTGTTCCCGGCAGAACTCTACGAGCTGAGGCCGGTTTTTGCCGTCGATGGTCGCAATTTCATCAATGAAAAGCACGACCCTGTTTTCGGGGCTACGGTGCGACAGCCGGCTAATGACCGCCATGACGATGATGAGGCGCAGCATGCGGTCGGTGCCATCCGATTCGACCTGCCGCCCGAGGTTGACCGAGCGGGCTTTGCCATTGATGGACAAGCGAAGCTGTAGGTTGAAGAGGTCGCTGAAAGCGATGGCCTGCCCTTTTTCGAGGTATTCGCGCAAAATATCGAGGCGGCGGGCGGTATGGTCTGGCATCCGGAACAGCCCGTCAGTGGTCAGGGAAAGCTCGGCTATGGCCCTCATATCAGCCTGTAAGCGCTCATTGGCTTCGAGCTGAACGCTGAGGGATTCCAGGTTGGAGATTTGTATCTCGCCCATCGTCCGGTTGAACTCGTTGTGCACAAAAGCTTTGAACTCTTCGTAGGCGTCCAGGAAACGCTGTGCGGGGTTGGCAAACTGCACCGCGATGCTTTCCAGCAGGCTTTCGATACTGCGCTGCTTATCGGCAAGGGAAAGCATTTCCTGCTCCAGCTGCTGCACGAACTGTTTTTCATCGGCCAAGTCGAATTGTGTCTTATCGCGCAGCTGTTGAAAGAGCCTTTGCCGAGCTTCCCGTTTTTGGCCCACTTCCCGCCTCTGCTGCCGCAGCTGAGCGAACCGCTGCTGCAGAGCCTCTGCGCCACGGGCCATGAGGGAGGCATCGGGCTCCATGAGCGGTAGGTTCATGTCTTCCACCTCGCGCTGATCGCGCTCTAGGTCGCGGTAGGCTTGCCCCAGGGCTGCAGCTTCTTCCTCCAGCTGCCGGATGGCCGACTGCCGCCTTTGGATGTCCTCCCGTACCAGGCGGTAGGCATGGTCTTGTTCTTGCCATTGGCGCTGCAGTTTTTTCAAATCAGCTTGGAGGCGCTTCAGCTCTGCTTTCCATTGTGGCAGGAGCTGTGCCTGCCGGAGCTGCTCGCGCAGCGCTTGCTGCCGGGCACGGGCCTGCTGCAGCTCGGCTTGCAGGGCTTCGAAGTTGCGGGCCGTATCGAGCAGTTGCGAAAAACGGCTGAGCGCGGATTGGAGCTCAGCAATCTCCTCTTGCAGCTGTTCCGGGCTACTGATGTCTTGTTGCCCAAGGTGGGCAGGCAGTTGGATTTCCCCATCGAAAAGGCGCAGGGTATGTCCGGTTTTGGATACGGGCTTTAAAATATGGCTGGCCGGCAGGCGTGCGATATCGGGGTGAAGGACGGCATTGAGCAGGCGGCGGGCTTCAGCGTCCTTAGACAAGTGCGCGATCAGCCAGTCGTTGACGTCTTCAAACTGCGCCATTTTGCGGCTGATCTGCTGCTGTAGGCGCTCGATGCGCTTTTGGAGCTGCCCGGCAGGCTGATGCGCCTGAGCGCTGTACTCCTGCAGGCGGAACCACAGTTTGTCAATGGCTTCCTGCTGGTTTTGAGCCTGTTGTTCGAGCAGGTTTTCCGGTGGCAGCTGCAGGGCTTTTTCCTGTTGCTGCTGCAGGCTGCGGATGGTTTGCTCTACCTGCCGCACCTCAAAGTCGAGCCGCCCTTTTTGCTGGTTGATCTCATCATTTTCGGCCTGTTTGGCCGTAAGCTCCTGTCTCAGCCGTTCCGCTTCCTGGGTTTTCAGGTGCTGTTGCTCCAGCAGGTAGGCCCGCCTCATATTGGCGCTGGCGAGGAATGCGGCAGCCTGTTGGCAGAGGCCTTCGTACCGCCCCTCCACGTCTGCAACAATCTCCTTAAACTGCCGGAACTCGGCCTCGATGTTCCTCAGCACCGACAGTTGTTGGCTCTGATGGCGTAGCCGGTCGATCTGCTGTATATTCTGGCGGCTATAGCTAAGCTGGTCTTGGTCGCGGCTGTCTGCGATAAGGAGGATGTCCTTGAGCGCACGGTTGTCGATCAGTTTGGAATTGATCAGGTAGCGGTACACCTTGTTGAAGGAGTTGTAGGTGCCGCTCATCTTGCACTTATCGGTGAGCCACACTACGGCCTCGTTCTTATCGCCCACCTGATAAATGTGTTTCAGGATCTCCTGGGCCTGCTCCATTTTTTTGAGGGCTATTTGCTCTGTGAGCAAGAGGCGGGCCAATTCTTTATAACTGCGCAGGTGCTGCCCATCGGGCTGCTCTTCAAAGAAAAACCGCCTGCGGTAAGCATGGCTGATGCGGGTATACTGCAGGTCGTTTTCCCCGTTGCGGTGCACAAGGATACAGTAGCGCTGTCCTTGCTTTTTGACCTCGAACAAGATGAAGCTGCGTTCTGGTGTAGGGAAATAGTGGGCCAGCGTCTCCTTATCGGCAGTACGCTGCCCGCTAAAGTTCATCAGGCGCTTATTGACCAGGAAAAGGAAATTGAGGGCATAAATCAGCGAGCTTTTCCCAACGTTGTTGGGGCCTACAAGCTGCAGGGCGTGCCCGTGCTCGAAGCCGACTTCCGCCATCTTGTAGGCGCAGGAGTTGATGAGTACTAGTCTGGTTAGCATAGCCTGCAAATATAGCAGACCACTGCGCAAGTGCCAAGCCTGAGGCCGGTTTGGAGCAAACAATCCTTTGATGGGCAGCCGAAGGGCCGCCAACTATATGGCTGTTGATCTGGCCTGCCCCCTCCGCAAGGATAGGGGCCTGCCCCTGCCCGAAGGGCAGGTGCCGCTATGCTGCGGGGCTCGCTATCCGCTCGGCCCTATCGGGCTTGCCACCCCTCCGCAGCGCTAGGCCGGTGCCAAGGGGTGGCACTCCCCCACCGGGCAGCCGCACTGCCCTACCGGCAGCCCGTTTTTTTCTATTGGCAAGTAGGCAGCATTGTGGCCTTTTTGTATATTGTAGCATGGTCTGGGCTACAGCGTGGCGCACCGGGGGCTGCAAGCAGGTAGGCTCAGCCTGGGGCAAAGTGGGAAAAGAACGACAAATTGGGGGGGAAGTGCGTGTATTAGCGAGTTGTGCTGCATTTGAAATGAAACGACTGATTCAAATATTGACCTTACCAATAATTCTAGTTGGATTTTCTCTATCTGCGACAGTAATGGCATGGGGAATGACAACGAAGGAATTTTTGATGCCAATAGTTTGGATTGCGACAATTGTGGCTTTCATTCTGACTTTTATAAAAGAGAAAATTGGCCTGACAGTTTTGATTGTGACGTGCTTTGGTTGGCTTTTTCTCTTCGCTGAATATTTTGGTCATTTCTTGACTTTTGAAGCTGATAAAATTGTGAACTGGGGACTAAGACTAAGTGCTGCATTTGTGATTTGTCCATTAACCCTCGTATTTCTATCAACCAAAAGACTTGTAAAAAACAAGAAATTGGGATTTTCAGTAATAGCAACCTCTCTTTTGATCCCATTGGTCGGTTTCGGATCAAACTATGACAAAACATACTCCAGAACGACTTTTGCCGAATTTCACAGGGTTAATGACTCGACTGACAGTTATTTAGGCAGATTCAGAGCGGGACCTGCTGACACAAGGTTCTTTGAGATTGAAATGAATTCGGATGAAGTAAAAGAAATAGCCTTGACCACAGGGACATATTTGGTCGGACACTATTACATAAATAACGTGAAATTGAACGTCAGAATGAACTTTAGTAGCATTAAGGAAATTGAACTGACCAAATTGAACAAGGTGGAATTAGAAAACCCTATCAAATGGGAATTATCAGATGTCGAAGGACAAACAGAATATTTGAAAAATTAAAAAAACGCAGCACAACACAGCATATAGCTTATGGCGGGTGAACGGCTACCAGCAAGGTTTTCGCTCCGTAGTCAGCTTCGGTTTCGGTGGACTGGAAAGTGCTTCGAAACCGCCACAAGCCATATGCAAACCGTTGGGTGCCATTATGTAAAAAACGAGTGACAACCATTCAAATCAATGAGAGAAAAATAATTTTAAGATGCTCGCAAAGACTTATAAGATAGAAACA
>NZ_VOOR01000061.1 GCF_007993045.1 Phaeodactylibacter luteus | reverse complement strand
TAGCGAGCCCCGCAGCATAGCGGCACCTGCCCTCAGGCAGGGGCAGGCCCCCAAAAAAAACGACAATCTGGTTTTCGCCCAAATACAGTGGGGCAGGCCCTCAACGGCTGCCCCACTGTCGTTTTTAGCGCTGGCAGGCGCATTGGGTAGGCATCAGGCTTTGCCCGTTGCCCAGCATGGGCCAAGCGTTGCCGCTGCCTTTTTGTTCGAAGAAGAAGGGCTTGCGTTTGCGGTCGTAGTTCCCTACTTCATTCATTGTGGCGGCATCGTAGAGGCGCCCGTTCACCATGGTATAACGGACCTGCTCTGAATTCCGGATGTCTTCGAGCGGGTTGGCGTCCAAGACGATCAAGTCGGCAAGCTTGCCCGGCTCTAAGCTGCCAATTTGGTGGCTCATGCCCAGGTAGTCCGCACCGTTGATGGTCGCGCACTTGAGCGCTTGGTGGTTGCTCATGCCGCCTTGTTGCAGCATCCAAAGCTCCCAGTGGGCGCCCAGCCCCTGCAGCTGCCCGTGCGCGCCTAAGTTGATGTCTACACCGGCCTGTTGTAGTTTGGCCAGCGACCTTGAGGTCAGGATATGGCCGTTTTCGTACTCCTCATCCGGGATCATAGTCCGGTGTCGGGCCCGGCTGTCCACTACTGCCCGGGGGGTAAAGCTTAGCAGGCGCTCTTTTTCCCAGACGTTGGTATGCTGGTACCAGTAGTACTCCCCGTTCACTCCCCCGTAATTCACAATAAGGGTAGGGGTATTGTGGGTTTCAGTCTGTGCCCAGAACTGCACCACGTCATCGTGCAGGGGCGCTACCGGGATGTTGTGCTCCACACCAGTGTGCCCATCGGCTACCATGCTCATGTTGTGGTAAAAGAATGAGCCGCCTTCTGGCACAACCAAGATGCCCAGCTCCCGTGCGGCCTGAATGACCTGCTGCCGCTGCTCCCGCCTTGGCTGATTGTAACTTTTTACGGAGAAAGCCCCAAATGCTTTGGTACGGCGGATGGCTGAGCGGGCATCTTCCAAGTTGTTGATCACCGCTTTGAAGTCGCCATCTGCACCATAAAGGATAGTGCCGGTGGAATAGAGGCGCGGGCCGGCCATTTCGCCGGCTTTGATCATCTCAGCGTGCGAGAATATCATCTCCGAATTGGAGGAAGGGTCGTGGGCGGTCGTTACCCCGTAAGCAAGGTTGGCATAGTAGTACCAATTTTGCTGTGGGCTCAGCCCATACCGGAAATCGCCCAGGTGGCCGTGTACGTCTACAATGCCAGGCATAATAGTCTTCCCTTTGCAGTCGATGATTTTTGCAGCTTTAGGGATGCGGACGTTTTTCCCGACAGCTGTTATGCTGTTGCCTTCTATGAGGATGCTGCCCTTTTCGATCACTTCATCCCCCTTCATCGTGATGATGCGGGCATTGGTGAAAGCGATCAGCCCTTCGGGGCGGTCGTACTCGAGCTCCAGGCCAATGCGCAGCCCGATGGTGTCCATAGGCGGTAGGCTGTCCAAGCTGCCTTCGAGGAAGGAGAAACGCTCTGTCAGGTCATCGCTAAAGAGCTCTTCGCCCAACGTCCAGTACAAGCGCTTGCTGTCTTTGGACCAGTGGATGTTGATGCCTGCATCTCTTGCGACTTGCGCGACGGGCACAGCTTTGGTATTGGAGCTCAGCCCTACCGGCTGCCCGGTGTGCGGCATAGGGGCTACATAGACTTTGTGCAGCTCTGACCAGGCTACCCATTTGTTGTCTGGGCTAGGGGAGAAGCGCTGTGCATACTTCCCATCAAAAAGCTTTTTGTCGTCGCTGCCATTGGGTTTGATGCTGTGGTAGGCTTTGGTAACGCTCCCAAAAAGGTAGCCTCCGGTCTGATAGAAAATCCGCGAACCATCTGCGCTGAACAGTGGGTACTCGCCCCTTGGGGTCACGAGTTGGGCTTTGCCCCCTTTAGCCGGGATGGTGTAAATGCCTGGCTCTGTGCAGTAAGCATAGCCCTGATGCCCATTGCCGCCCTCTTTGTGGTACACGAGGGTCTGCCCGTCTGGGGAGAAGGCGGGGGTGCGGTACATGCCCTTTTCGGTGGTCACAGCACGGGAGCTCCGGGTGTTGAGATCAAGGACGCGGATGGCGCCGAGCTCGTTGTCGTCCCAAGTTACATAGGCTAGGGACTGCCCATCAGGCGAGAAAGCCGGCTCAAACTCGAAGGCCCCATCGTTGGTCAGCCGCTCAGGTTTCCCATCGGGAAGGGTTTTCTGCCAAAGGTGCCCAACAGCGCTAAATACGATGGACTGCCCGTCCGGGGCAGTGACGGCATGACGGATGACCTTTGCGGTAAAGGTTTCCTCAAAGGCCTGGTTCTTGAAGGCGATGGTTTCCTGAAAGCGGTGCGGGGCTGTCGCCTTGAAAGGTATGGTTGTGGCTTTGCCCGTGGCCACTTCAATTTTTTTGATCTGCCCATTGGCCCAGATGACGATGTGCTGATCGTCGGGGGTCCAGTCAAAACCAGTATATACCCCAAAGATGGCCCAAGCTTCCTGTTGGTCTTTGCTCAGCCCATCGTAGAGCGGGTAGTTCTGCCCGCTCTCCAAGTCGTGCAGGAAGAGCACAGATTTTTCGCGTACGCGCTTGACGTAAGCCAGCTTTTTGCCATCATGCGAAGGCTGCGGCCGGCAGGCACCGCCTGGGCCAGTAATCAAGTTTTCGACCTTGCCTTCCTGCCGGTCATAGCGCCGAATGACGTAAATCTGGCTGTTGGGGTCTTTGTTGTACTGGAAGTACCCACCGGGGTACATGTCTTCGCTGAAGTAGACGTAGCGCCCGTCAGGGGAGACGGCGGGCTCGTTTACGTCCTGCTGATCATTCTTGCGCTCAGTAAGCTGAAAGCCCGAGCCGCCGGTTTTGTGGTACATCCACATTTCGCCTGCCCCCAGGGAGCGGGAAGAGGTAAAGTGCTTCCGGGCAATAAAATATTCCCCGTCCGGCATCCACACCGCATTGTTCAACAGGCGGAAGTCTTCCTGAGTCAGTTGTTTGGCCTCGCTGCCATCGGTATTCATGACCCAGATGTTGTCACCCCCGCCTGCATCAGAAGTGAAGAGGATTTGGCTACCGTCTGGGCTGAACCTGGGCTGAACTTCATAAGCCAGCCCGCTGCGGAGGAGGGCAGCTTCCCCACCTGCTATCGGCAGCGTATAGATATCGCCCATGAGGTCAAAGGCGATTGTTTGCCCGTCAGGGCTCACATCCAGGTTCATCCAGGTGCCTTCGGTAAAGGTCAGGTTGTGTGTGGTGTATGCCCCGGGCGGGTTGTTGACGTCCCAGTCGCTGTTGTCATCTTGAGCCCAGAGCGGCAAAGCCAGGCACAGAAAGGAAAAGAAAGCAAGATATCTCATGTATAATCGAATTTGGTTAGCCAAATAAGGTGGCAGGGCAGGAGCTATTGTTTTTCCCAGCTCCAAGTTATGGCGGCGGCTTTGTCCAGCATCAGTTTGACCGAGCAGAGCTTCTCCATGGAAAGGTTGACAGCCCGCTCCGCTTTGTTGTCGGCGATATCCCCGAAGAGGATGTAATGGACATGTATAGCGGTGAAGGGCGAAGGGGTCTGATCAGGCTCGCGCTCGCCGGTAACGATGATTTTGATGTTGTCGAGCGGCTGCCGTTGTTTGCGCAGGAGGCTGATGACGTCTATGGCGCTGCAACTGCCCAAGGAGGCCAGCAGCATTTGCATAGGCCGGAGCGCTTTGTTGTGCCCGCCGATGGCTGGCGAGCCGTCAGCTTCAACGGTGAGCCCGTCTTCATTGGCGGCTTGCAAGTGGAAGTCCTCGTCAAGCCGGGTGAGTTCTATTCGCATGTTTTGTCCAGGTTGAGTGTTTTGAAATGCAGTTTGCCCTCTGCCTGCGAAAGGCATGGTTTAAGAATTGCGTTGCCGAAGGTAGTGAATCCGGGGCAAATTCAAGGTGCGGCGCTGAGGCATAGCGAGGCGGCGCAAACCAGATTGTCGCTCTTTTGGCCTGCCCCTACCGTAAGGATGGGGGCCTGCCCCTGCCCGATGGCAGGTGCCGCTATGCTACGGGGCTCGCTATCCGCTCGGCCTTATCAGGCCTGCCGCCCCTTCGCAGCGCTAGGCCAATGCCAGGCTAGGGCCCCAAAAGCATAAACACCTGCGGCATTTTGGTTCACGCCCTAGCGAGGCGGCTTGGTTTTTTCCACAATAGCGGTTAACTTGTTAGCGAATATTCGCAAATATGCGGCTCCCTAACTTGGCAAATGACATCAATTATGACAGCTCCTACCTCTGATACCCTTTCGTTCAGCCCATTGTTTCAGCAGCAGCAGGCCCATCAGTACAAAGTGGCGCGGGCTACCGCCAAGGAACGCTCGCGCAAGCTCAGGCTGTTGGAAAAGGCAGTGCTGAGGTACCGGCCTGAGCTGCAGGAAGCACTGTGGGCTGATTTTCGCAAACCCAAAGCAGAAGTAGACCTTACCGAGGTGTATGCGGTGCTCTCCGAGATCCGGCACGCCCGCAAAAACCTGAAGCGCTGGATGAAGGCAGAGCGGGTGCCTACGCCCCTTCCCCTTTTGGGGAGCCGTTCGTGGATTGTGCGGGAGCCCAAGGGCGTCTGCCTCATTATCTCGCCGTGGAACTTCCCTTTCCAGCTGGCGATAGGCCCTTTGGTGTCTGCAATTGCAGCCGGCAACACCGTGGTCATCAAACCATCAGAGCACACCCCGGCCACAAGCGCTGTTATCCGGAAGGTGGTCGGAGCAGTATTCCCGGAAGAGGAGGCCGCGGTGGTGGAAGGCGGGGTAGAAACCGCAACGGCTCTGCTGAGCCTGCCCTTCAACCACATCTTCTTCACGGGGTCGCCCGGGGTGGGGAAGGTTGTGATGAAGGCTGCAGCCCGCCACCTGGCTTCTGTCACCTTGGAGCTGGGCGGCAAATCTCCGGTCATCGTGGATGAGACAGCTGATATCCAACTCGCAGCGAAGCGTATTGCCTGGGGGAAGTTCCTGAACAGCGGGCAGATCTGTATTGCGCCGGATTATGTGCTGGTGCACGAGAGCCGGGCAGCAGAGCTGGAGTCTGCGCTGACAGAAGCCATAGCACAGCTCTATGGGGCAGAGCCCTCTGCTTCGGCAGATTTGGGGCGTATGGTGAACCACAGCCACCTGCAGCGCGTGGCCGGCTACCTGGAGGACGCCCGTCAGCGCGGCGCGCGCATTGTAGCCGGGGGCAAGGTTGATGAAGAGCAGAAGTACATGGCCCCAACCATAGTATGCGGTGTGGACAGGGCTTCCGCCCTGATGCAAGAAGAGATTTTCGGCCCTGTGCTGCCTTTGCTCACCTTTGCCCGCCTGGAAGAAGCCATCGGATGGGTACAGCAAGGGGAAAAGCCTTTGGCGCTTTACTTGTACAGCCGGGATAAAAAGAACATCCGTGAGGTGGTCCGGGAAACGCGGGCGGGCGGGACTTGTGTCAACAATAATGATGTGCACTTTATGCACCCGGAGCTGCCGTTTGGGGGCAGCAACAATAGTGGGATCGGCAAAAGCCATGGCTGGTACGGGTTCGAAGCTTTTTCGAATGCCCGGCCGGTATATCAACAACTGCTCCCTGGGGCCTTGGAGCTGCTCAGCCCTCCATACACCTCCTGGAAGCAGCGGTTGATCGACCTTACCGTGAGATGGCTATAGCGTGACGCCACCATCTACGTTCAAGACGGCTCCATTGATGAAAGCCGCATCATCGGAGGCCAGGAATGCATAAGCGGCCGCAATTTCGGCCGGCTCGCCCAAGCGTGGCACCGGTGTTTTTTCTTTCAGCATGTCAATGACCTTTTCTGGTATGGTCAAGACCATTTCCGTGCCGATGAAGCCCGGGGCTACCGCATTGGCGGTGATGCCCTTGCGGCCAAACTCTTTGGCCCATACTTTGGTCATGCCGATGACGCCCGCCTTGGTCGCCACGTAGTTGGTCTGTCCGAAGTTGCCGTTGTGGGCTACTACAGAAGCTGCGCTCAGGATGCGCCCAAAGTTGCGCTCCAGCATATAAGGCAGTACGGCCTTGGTACAGTTGAACACCCCGGTCAGGTTGACGTCAATGACTTGCTGCCATTGGTCGGCAGTCATTTTTTTCATGGTGGCGTCCCGGGTGATGCCTGCGTTGTTGATGATGATGTCGATCTGGCCGAATGCTTCATTGACCGCTTTTGCGGCTGCCTCGCAGGCTTCCAGGCTTGAGGTATTGACAGCAAAAAAATGCCCGCCGAGCTCTTGGGCGAGCGCTTTGCCTTGGTCTTCGTTGATGTCCCAAATAGCTATTTTGGCCCCTTCTGAAGCGAAGCGGATTGCGGTGGCTTTGCCGATGCCCATTGCGCCACCGGTAATGATTGCGACCTTGCCTTCAAGTCCTTTCATAATTTAATTTTGATTTTCGGTTAGTTTTGGGCTTGTCAAATGACAAAATTGGTTTGGAAAGCCCGATTAGGATGTGTTTTTTTGCCGGAGGCTTGCTCCGGTTGTCCAAAAGTAGGCAAAAGGAAAGGGGGCGGCTCCTTACAATTGAGCCCTTGTTTCTTGACTTAAAGCACTTTTTGAACCAAGTTACTTGATAACTTTTTGTAAATAAGAGGTTTAGCAGTGTAAAATAGGCAGGTTGACCGCCTGAGGCCTATTGCGCTGCCTGTTTTATTTTGCGACCTTTACATATAGTTATCTAAATATTTTATTTTTAAAATCCTGACCAAATATGAGAGAAGTCTATATCGCATCCGCAGTGCGGACACCGCTCGGGAGCTTCGGCGGCGTATTCGCCAATGTCTCTGCTACAACCTTAGGTGCTGCAGCCATCAAGGGCGCCCTTGAAAAAGCAGGGATAGACCCCGCCCAAGTCGATGAAGTATTTATGGGCAACGTCTGTTCTGCCAACCTGGGGCAGGCGCCTGCCCGGCAGGCTGCACTTGGGGCCGGCATCCCCAACCTGGTGCCCTGCACCACCGTCAATAAGGTCTGCTCCTCTGGCGCCAAAGCCATCATGTTCGCTGCACAGTCGATTATGCTGGGGCATCAGGATGTGGTCATAGCCGGCGGCATGGAAAACATGAGTGCGATCCCTTACTATATGCCCAAAGCACGCTACGGTTACAAATATGGGCATGGGCAGCTGATCGATGGCCTGCTCAAGGATGGCCTCACGGATGCATATCAGCAAATGGCGATGGGCGTTTGCGCGGATGCGACCGCGAAAGAGTACAACATCAGCAGGGAAGAACAGGATGAGTTTGCTGTCATGTCCTACAAGCGTACTGCAGAGGCCACCGCTTCGGGAGCATTTGGAGGTGAGATCGTGCCGGTGCACGTGCCACAGCGCAAAGGGGACCCTATCGCAATCACAGAAGACGAGGAGTACAAGCGGGTGAAGTTTGAGAAAATCCCTGGCTTGCGCCCAGTTTTCACCAAGGATGGCACCGTCACCGCAGCAAATGCTTCTACCATCAATGACGGGGCTTCTGCCTTGGTACTGGTGAGCGAGGAGAAGCTCAAAGCGCTCAACCTGACGCCCTTGGCCAAGGTGGTCAGTTTTGCCGATGCGGCCCACGAGCCGGAGTGGTTCACTACCGCGCCGACGAAGGCAGCGCCTATCGCACTGAAGCGCGCAGGGCTCAGCCTGAGCGATATCGACTACTTTGAAGTCAATGAGGCTTTCGCTGTCGTTGCGCTGGCTTTCAACAAAGTCTTGGATATCGACGTTAGCAAGGTGAATGTTTTCGGTGGGGCTGTGTCTTTAGGCCATCCATTGGGGGCTAGCGGCGCCCGGATCGTCACCACCCTGAACAACGTCTTACAGCAGAAAAACGCCAAGCGCGGCTTGGCTGCGATCTGCAACGGCGGGGGCGGGGCTTCTTCCATTATTATCGAGAAAGTATAGCGCAAGCGTTATCATAAGTGTTAAGTAATCAATCAACGATTTCCGGCGGAGTGCTTAGGTGCTCCGCCTTTTTTATTGCTGATTATCAAGATACTGATTTTTTAAGTCAATGGTTGTGTTTTGGTTTATAAGTAATTGAATTATAATAAGTTATGTTGTTTTTCTTTCTAGAAGTGCTTTAAAGTCAGGTTAAATCATGTAGAAAAGCCTATTGATTGCAGGGAGGGCAGCCTGTACCTTTGGGATATTGTAAAGATAAATTTTCTTCCTCCTTAAAATCAAAGGTTATGGCTTCCACAAAATCTGCTTACGATCAAATCTTAGAAAACCAGGCCAAGTTGATGACCGTCATGTCTGATTACACCACTGCGGTAATGGATATGATGATGCCTAAAAAAGCATCCGCTGAGGAAACGATGGAGATGATGAACGAGTACATCTCCAAAACTACAGCGATGATGGAATCTATGGCTTCAAAAGAGCACATGGAAGCTTACCAGAAAGATTTCTGGAGCACTTTCACAGCTGATTATACCAAGAATATGGAAGCGGCTATGGACTTCTACAAGAGGTCTGCGGCTTACATGAAGCAGATGTGGTCTTCTGAGGCCATGGCCACACAGCAGGAGCGCGCGCAAAAGCTTTCGAGCCTTTACCAGTCTTCCCTCAAGGCATTTTACGATACAGCGAGAGACAATACCAAGGCTATGCAGGAGTATTTCTCTGCTAATTAGAACAGGGGCTTGCAGCTTCGCTAACCAGAAAAAACAAGAGTCATGAGCAATCATTTTGAGGCCCTGATGGAAGGGCAAAAGAAAGCAATGTCGTTTTGGGCACAATGGGCTGAACAAGCGGCCCAGCCTTTCCAGGCCAAGACAGATGACCCTGTCAAAGCAGGGCAGGAGCTCCTGCAAGACTGGTACGCCAAGCAGCAGGCTTTTTTTGCCCAAGCTATGCAGGCCAGCCCACAAGACACTATGGCCAAAGCGCCCGAGCATTTTCAACAATACATGGACATGCAAACGGATTTTGCCAAGAAGTGGGCAGGGCTCATGAAGTGGCCAGGCGGGGTATTGCCTACAACAGACAGCACCCGGTTCTTTACCGACGGCATGGCCAACTGGAAAAAATGGATGGAAGGCGGGCAGCAATGGATGAGCCGGGAGGTGATGGGCAAGCTGCCTTTCAATATGCAGCCCCACTATAGCGCTTATCTCGACAGCTACCAATTTTTGCACAAGTACTGGGAGCCCCTGCAGCAGCTGATGCGCAACGGGCTCACCGCCCCGGATATGGTCAGCAAGTATTTTTCGCCCGATGCCTATCAGACCCTGGTCAACCAAATGATGGGTTTCCGGCCGGTGGGCAATGTGAGCTCGGTCATGGATCAGGCGAGCGCTTGGTTTAGCAAAGCAGCAGCGCAGGTTAAAGCGCAGTGGTCAGAGATGGCCTCTGTGAGCGAGGCTTGGGGCAAGCAGGCACAGCAGGCTATGGGCACAGGGGAGCTGCCCTTTTTTGAAATGGCCGCTGAGTTCAACAACCGGCTCCGGGATCAGCTGGCGCCTTTCAACAATATTGCTGCGCAAGGCCGGCAGAATGAAATGAGCAAACTGCTGCAGGACATTCAGTTCGAATACATGGCTTTTATCCTGAAATCGGCAGAAATGCAGATGAAGGTTTACGAGAGCGGGCAGTTTGCCCTGCCGGATACCATCCGTTCCTTTGCGGAAAAAGCTAAAGCGGGGGATGCGCTCCCGGATTTCCAGGCTTTCTTCAGCCATTATGTCAATCAGTTGGAAGAGGCTATCCTGGAGGTACTGCACGGACAGGAATATTCTACCCTGCAGAGCGAGGTTTCAGCCTTGGCGACTCAGGTCAACTTCAAATCTGGCCGCCTGATGGAGCTGGCCTACGCGGATATGCCTTTCCTTACTCACAGTGACGGGGATGACATCGCCAAAGAAGCGAGCGCCTTGCGGCAGAAGGTGCGCAGCCTCGAACAGCGGCTTGCCGCCCTGGAAAAAACGACGGGGCAAGCTGCAGCAGCCCCCGAAAAACCGGCGGGCTCAAAAAAAAAATTGATGGATAAACTGGGCACTGCCTCCGTCAGCGATGCCGATGACCTCAAGCAGATCAAAGGGGTGGGGCCTAAATTAGAGGGCATGCTCAACGAGATTGGGATTTATACCTTCCGCCAGATTTCCAAAATGGGGGAGGAGGAATACCGGCTCATTGATGAAGCGCTAGGCGCTTTCCAAGGCCGGGCAAGCCGCGACAAATGGGCCAAACAAGCTCAGCAGTTGCTGAGGGCAGGCGCATGACTTGGGCGGGCGTAGACCAAAATGCCGCAGGTGTTTAAGCTTTCCGGGCTTTTGCCTGGCATCGGCCTAGCGCTGCGGAGGGGTTTAAGCCCGACAGGGCCGAGCGGATAGCGAGCCCCGTAGCATAGCGGCACCTGCCCGCTGGCAGGGGCAGGCTCCCTCCCGCGAAGCAGGCTGGGCAGCCTCCCCAGAAAAACGACAATCTGGTTTGCGCCGAATTGGGCTGGCCCAACGGCTGTATTCCAACTTCTATATGACAAACTTTCAAGGCTCAATCTTAAATTACTGCTTGCGCCTTCTTTAAACCAATAGCCATGAGCACAACCTCGAGCACAACCCTAAGCGAGCAGATGATCGGACAGGTCAATACAGCCTCCGACGCCCTGCAGAATATGAGCACTGTACATGATGTGGACATTGCCACTGCACCCCGTGAAACTGTATGGGAAGACGGCAAGGTGAAGCTGTACCGCTTCCGGAGGGATACGGAGCCCACTGCAAAAACGCCGGTCCTTGTAGCTTATGCTTTGGTCAACCGTTGGGAAATGATGGACCTGCAGCCCAACCGCAGCTTTATCCGGAAAATGCTGAGCGAAGGGCTCGATGTTTACCTCATTGATTGGGGGTACCCTTCGAAGGTAGACCGCTACAAGACCATGGAAGATTATATCTTGGGCAATATCGATGATTGCGTAAGCTACATCTGCAAAGCCCATCACATCTCCGCCGTTAACCTCTTGGGCGTTTGCCAGGGAGGGACCTTTAGCCTGATCTATTCTGCCCTCTTCCCAGAAAAGGTCAAGAACCTGGTCACCCTAGTCACCCCTGTAGATTTCGATAACGAAGAGGGGCTGCTATTCAAGTGGGCAAAGGATATGGACGTAGATGCTATTGTAGATGGCTTTGGCGGCATCATCCCTGGCGATTTCCTGAATACAGGCTTCGACCTGCTGAAGCCCATGAACAAGACCCGCAAGTATATGGCCATGCCGCAGACGATGGCCGATAAGGGGCGGATGATGAACTTCCTGCGCATGGAACATTGGGTAGCGGACAGCCCTGCACAGGCGGGGGAGACTTACCGCCGCTTTATCAAGGACATGTATCAGCACAACAAACTGATAAAAGGTGAATTTGAGCTGGGCGGCCGCACCGTCAGCCTCCGGTCTATCAATATGCCGGCATTGACGATCTATGCGAAAGATGATCACATTGTGCCACCGGCTACCACGACCCCGATCAACGATGAGATCAGCTCTACAGATAAAGAGCTGATGGAATTTCCTGGCGGGCACATCGGCGTTTTTGTGGGCGGGCGCTCGCAAAAACTGCTCACCCCTGCCATTGCCGAATGGCTGAAGGCACGGGACTGACAAGGCTACAATTTTTTTGGTAATACCTGGTTTTAATTTGGTTAGGGCTGAGCTGGCTGTACTCGATACAGCCAGCTCTCTTTGCTTACAAACGGTTGAGCCATTGCTCTGCCCACCAAATCTTTTCGCTGCTGCCAGGCCTGCCCGTTTCCTGTAGTGCCCGGTAATAGGCTGTCAGTGCGGATTTCAGGTTTTCCTGGCTGCCCAATCTCTGATGGAGCAGCGCTTTTTCTAGGAACAGCTCAGCGGGGAGCAAAGGGAACAGCTGTTCTGCTTCCTGCAGCATATTCAGGGCCTGTTGCAGGCCGTCCGTTTCGGCTGTGGTGTGGCGGGCAAGGGCAGAAAAGAGGAGGTAGTCTTCGCAGGTCATAGCACGGGCTTCCTGTTGGAGTGCGAGCAGCTGCCGGGCAATGCCATATTGCCCTTGGTGGAAATGCGCCCACGCAGTGAGGGTGCGTGCCAGCGCAGTTTGCTGCACAAAATAAGGCTGAGGAGGCGGTATGGCCTTGGAGCTGCCATTGGGCTGAAGGCTATTGATGCGTGGGAGAAGGGCAGGGAAGAGCTGTTCAGAGCCGCTGTTGGGCAGCCCCTCGCGGGCCTGATGGTGCTCGTGTATGCGCAAAAGAGCCCGGTGCAGGGCGTCTTCAGGTAAGTTGAGCTTATTCAGCACTGAAAGTGTGGCGTTATCAGCTTCCGTACGCTGAGGCGGGGTATACTCCATGCCGAGGCGGGAGACGACTGCGGCAGCGATGGTGTTGGACAGGAAGCTGACCGAACCGGTAAAATTGCCGAAAGCCAGAAAGTCGATGGGCGTAAATGTCCCGTTGCGGATAGATTCGGTTGCAGCCCAGGTCTCAACGGTTGCTGCGGCAAGGGTCGCCAGCCCGGCCCAGAAAGCGGCACGGGCTTCTTTCTGTTCGATAGCCCTGAAGTTGGATATCGCGTGGTCGAAGTAAATGTGAGCGATTTCATTGGCCAGTATGGCGATGAGCTCATCTTCGTGCTGCAGCGTGCTCAAAAGGCCTGTAGACAGGAAAATGCGCCCGTCGGCACAGGAAAGGGCAGCAGGCTCATGGTCTTTGAACAGTACCGTCCGCAAAATAGCTGGGTGGCGGCTGGGCAGGTTTTGGGGTGCAGCTTTTTGCAAAAGCCGGTTGAGGTAGTCTGAAAGGAAGGGGTCGTGGTGAGGCTCCAGGCTCTGGTAAAAACGCTCGTACTCTTCGTCCAGTTCTCTGCGCAGCTCAAAATCCCAGCCATGGCGCTCAAAAGCTTCTACCGCTGTGCTCTGAAGGTAGTGCAGCCGCCACAGCCCATCGAGGGAGAGCGCCTCCGTCTCGAATTCCAGTGCAGACAAGTCTTTCTGGGAAGCCAGGTAGAGCCCTTCCCCTGCTTTGACCCTGAATGGGGAGCCGGGATAGGCAGCCGACCGTTTCAGCTCTTCCCCGAGGAGGGTCAGGCGCTGGCCTTCTTCGAATTTTTGGATGTTATTCCCCATATCAGCCAGGCGTACCCGTTCCCTGACTGTGGCGGGGTACTCATAGCTGGGCTGGGCGTTTAGGCAGAGGGGGAGGAGGATGGCGAAAAGCAGGGTGGTTAAGTGTTTAGGCATGTTGTATTGTTTTATGGGTTCAAGCAGGAAAAGGGTGTAAGAGCGTTTTGGGACTTTAGTAATCGGTCTACCCCGCTAGACAGCGGGACACTTTT
The DNA here is from genome assembly GCF_007993045.1 of Phaeodactylibacter luteus. GTDB lineage: Bacteria > Bacteroidota > Bacteroidia > Chitinophagales > Saprospiraceae > Phaeodactylibacter > Phaeodactylibacter luteus. Next base: position 13,530 of record NZ_VOOR01000061.1, on the reverse strand, counting down.
TCGCTTATACTTCGCCCCGAAAATCCTTCCCGCTTTTGTGCATCAAAAGCGGGGCTTGGCTGAACTCCGGTTTTCGGGTCTCGTCTAATCAAAAAATGGCTAGTTTTCGGCTAGTGGTCTGTCAAGGCTAAAACTAGGGGTTGCCTGTGGCGACTTTTGAGGCTACTCTTCGTTGGACAACCCCTTACGTAACGCTGCTATGCGCGGGAACATCCGCCTTGATTAGCCTCAAAATTCGCTCCCACTCAACCCATAAATTAACACTTGACAGACCACTAGAAGACCAAAATCCCAATACGCTCTAAACCAAAATGTGGCTTGCGTTCAGGCTTTCCGCGCTTTTGCCTGGCATTGGCCTAGCGCTGCGCAGGGGTGTAAGCCCGATAGGGCCGAGCGGACAGCGAGCCCCGGAGCATAGCGGCACCTGCCATCGGGCAGGGGCAGGCCCCTTCACATTGTGCAGAGGCAGACTTCAAAAAAACGGCAATCTGGTTTACGTCTCGTGAAAATAGCAAGTCTTTCCAATTCTTTCTGTTATCAAAACATTAAAAGCTGCCATTGGGCTGCGGTGCGCCGGCTTTATAAGGTTTCCTTCTTTTTTCCGAAATTCGCACCAATGAAGCCCGGGAACAGCCGGCTCTCGTGAAAAAGCCGTAAAGATTACTTCGCAACTACGCCAAATATAAACCAGATATGACAGATTTTCAACGTGCTATCCTTGAAGGCATCCCTGCAGAACTGCCCGCAGCCAAGCCCTATGACCCCAATGTGAGCCATGCGCCCAAGCGGGTGATCGACCAAGTGCTGAGCGGGGAGGAAAGGGCGCTGGCCCTGAAGAATGCCCTGCGCTATTTCCCGGCAGAACAGCACGAAGCCCTTGCCCCGGAGTTCGCTGCAGAACTGGAAGCCTATGGCCGGATCTATATGCACCGCTTCCGCCCAGATTACGAAATGTACGCCCGGCCCATTGATGAATATCCCCATCGGTCCCGGCAGGCTGCTGCCATTATGCTCATGGTGCAGAACAACCTGGACCCCAAAGTAGCTAAGCACCCCCACGAGCTCATCACTTATGGCGGCAACGGTGCGGTCTTTCAAAATTGGGCCCAATACCGCCTTACGATGAAATACCTGGCGGAAATGACCGACGAGCAAACGTTGGTCCTCTACTCTGGGCACCCGTTGGGGCTTTTCCCTTCCAATACCGAAGCGCCCCGCGTGGTAGTGACCAATGGCATGATGATCCCCAATTATTCGAAGAAGGAGGACTGGAACAAATACAATGCGCTGGGGGTGACATCCTACGGGCAAATGACAGCAGGGTCTTTTATGTACATCGGGCCACAAGGGATCGTGCACGGCACGACCATCACCCTGTTGAACGCAGGCCGTAAAATGGGGCTGGGCGAGGACAACCTGCGCGGCAAGGTCTTTGTGACCTCAGGCCTGGGGGGGATGTCTGGCGCTCAGACTATAGCGGCAGAAGTGACCGGGGCTGTAGGTGTAGTGGCAGAGATCGACCCCGACGCTGTACAGCAGCGGCTTACCGATGGCTACATCAAAGCGGAAAATGTGTTCACCAGCTTGGATGAGCTGATTGTGCGCATCGAAGAGGCAAGGCGGGGCAAGGAGGCTGTCGCCCTAGTGTACCAGGGCAATGTAGTAGACCTCTGGGAGCGCTTGGCCAAGGATGGCATCAAAGTGGAGCTCGGCTCCGACCAAACCTCCCTGCACAATATAGAAGGCCTGGGCTACACCCCTGTAGGCTATACTTTTGAGGAGGCTAAGGCTTTGATGGCCAAAGACGAGGTACGGTTTATGGCTGAAATCAGGGATACCCTCCGCCGGCATGTGCGCGCTATCAACACCCTCACGAGCAGGGGGATGTATTTTTGGGACTATGGCAATGCCTTCCTTAAAGAGGCCGGCAACTCTGGTGCTGATATTTGGATGGATGGCTCCAAAACCCGGTTCCGCTATCCGTCTTATGTGGAGGATATTATGGGCCCTATGTGCTTTGATTATGGGTTTGGGCCATTCCGCTGGGTCTGCTCCTCAGGCTCAGAAGAGGACTTGGCTGTAACGGACCGCCTGGCGGGAGAGGTGATAAAAGAAATGATGCAGGGGGCTCCGGCCGATATTCAGGCCCAATTGAGGGATAACCTGAATTGGATCGAGGCTGCGGGGGACAATATCCCGGTCGTGGGCTCTAAGTCGCGGATATTATATGCAGACGCAGAAGGGCGCACCCGGATTGCAGCGGCCTTCAACGAGGCGATTGGCAGCGGCGAAATATCAGCCCCTGTTATCCTCGGGCGCGACCACCACGATGTATCGGGTACGGATTCGCCCTTCCGGGAAACCGCCAATATTTACGATGGCTCTCAATTTACCGCTGACATGGCTGTCCATAACGTGATCGGCGATGCTTTCCGGGGAGCGACGTGGGTCTCCCTCCACAATGGGGGAGGCGTTGGCTGGGGAGAAGTCATCAACGGAGGCTTCGGGATGGTGCTCGATGGCACTGAAGATGCAGGCCGCCGCCTAAGGAGCATGCTCTTTTGGGATGTGAACAATGGGATTGCCCGGCGCAGCTGGGCGCGAAACCCGGGCGCCATGGCAGCCATCAAGCGGGCTATGGAGCAATACCCTGAGCTGAAAGTGACGCTGCCCAATCTGGCTGATGAGCGCTTGGTACAAGAAGCCCTACAAGGGCTGGGGCAGGAGCAGTAAGATTATCCATGTACGGGCGCTTGCCCGTCAATTTTGAAAATAGCAATTTATGGTAAGTATCATCATGGGGTCAGATTCTGACCTGCCCGTAATGCGGGATGCAGCGGATGTCCTGGCAGAGCTGGGCGTGGATTTTGAAGTGTCTATTGTTTCTGCCCACCGGACACCACAGCGGATGTTCGACTTCGCGCGCAATGCACATGGGCGGGGCGTGAAGGTGATCATTGCTGGTGCGGGCGGTGCTGCCCACTTGCCGGGCATGGTCGCCTCCCTTTCGCCTCTGCCTGTAATTGGCGTGCCGGTCAAATCTTCCAACTCTATAGACGGCTGGGACTCCGTCTTGTCTATACTGCAGATGCCCAATGGCGTGCCTGTGGCTACGGTCGCCCTCAATGCAGCAAAGAACGCCGGCATCCTTGCCGCTCAGATTTTAGGCGCGAATGATGTATCTTTACAAAGTAAAGTGGCAGCTTTTAAAGAAAACCTGGAACACGGGGTCCTTGAAAAAGCAGCCCGCTTAGAGGAGCAAGGTTATGCGAGCTACCGCAAACCTTGACTATACCCTCGCCCATTATGATTAACCTACTGCCTTACAGTACTATGAACTAACACCAACCATAAATCCAAGATTAAGGATATTGGTTGGTGAATCTGATTCACCGGAATGAGCCCCTGTTTGCTTTTGCAGGCAGGGGCTTTGTCTGTGCAGCCGCAAATAAAATGAGGAATAGTCTAAAAAAAGTGCTACTTTTATCATCTGTAGTGGGTTGACAGCCCACAATCCTCTTTCCCTTGCATAAAACAAAAAGACCTTAGCAGCTCACTGCTGAGTACTTTCCAGGTTTAGTACATAAAAAGAACTAGGACCTTCTGATGGAATCGCCATCAGAACATTTGTTATATGTCTTGCACCTAAAAACTAATTGTCTTATGCACCCCAACACAGGTTTTCACTTCCTTGCTAATCTCACGCTTCTCTCCTTATTTGATTTGATGCGCTATGGGTTTCAAAAAGGCTGAATGGCTCTTGTTTTAGCCCTTCCGCGAGCCTGCGGGCTATTTTTTGCTGTTTGGCTTAGAAGCTGAGCTCAAAAAATTAGGGTTGGAAATGGCTCATTCTCCCCATCCTGCTGCCTCGGCTATCGTGCTCATCAAATGCTACTGCAAACTTGTGCAGCATTGCTGCAAAAATAGCTTTCAAGCTTGTGCTCAAGCCCTGCTTGTAGCCAAACGGCCCAAACAAAGACCGCCTTACAGCATTTTGAGGCCCTACTGCTCGGCAGGGGAGGGCTTCTAGATACTGTGTAGGACGGTTTTAAAGCACACTAAGTGTATCACTGCCTATAACTGTAGGCAGGTTTGTTCACCTAAATTCCTGCTAGTATGGAACCATTTATTGGCCAGATTATGATGTTTGGGGGCAACTTTGCCATCCGGGGCTGGGCCCTTTGCGATGGGCAGCTGTTGCCTATTTCTTCCAATGAAGCCCTGTTCTCTATCTTGGGCACTACTTACGGCGGAGACGGCCGTACGACTTTTGCGCTGCCGGATATGCGCGGCAGGTTGCCAATGCACCAAGGGCAGGGCAGTGCTCTTTCCAGCCGCCCGCTTGGCGCAAAAGGAGGTTCGGAAACTACCACGCTCAACTCCACGAATCTGCCTGCACACGCCCACAGCCTTGATGCCGCCGCGATTGCACCGGGCTCCAACGACAAAGGGGCAGCTCTGGGCAACGCTCCCAATGGCAACTTCCTAGCCCAATCGGGCAGCATTGACCTTTACAGCAATACAGCGGGCACGGGGGCGATCCGTGGGCTAGATGGCCAAACCAGCCATACTGGCGGAAGCCAGCCGGTATGGATTGTACAGCCATTCCAAGTGATCAGTTTTCAAATCGCGTTATTCGGCATTTACCCTTCCCGGGCCTGATGCTTCACTTTTCTAATCACTAAATCCTGTTATCTATGGAACCATTTCTCGGTCAAATTATGATGTTCGGCGGCAACTTTGAAATCCGCGGCTGGGCATATTGCAACGGGCAATTGTTGGCGATTTCCTCCAATACAGCCCTCTTCTCTCTTCTAGGTACGATTTACGGCGGTGATGGCCGTACCACTTTTGCACTGCCGGATATGCGGGGCCGTTCCCCTATGCATTTTGGCCATGGGCCTGGCCTGTCCGACCGCAGGATAGGCTCTAGGGGAGGCGCAGAACAGCATACCATGAATATGGCAGAGATGCCTTCCCATGGTCATGGGCTGGGGGGCGCTTCTATCACTCCCGGCTCAAATGAGAAGGGCGCTACGGTGAGCAACACGCCCAATGGCAACTACCTGGCCAGTTCGGGCAGCATCGACCTTTATAGCAACACGCCGGGCAGCGGTAGCATCAAAGGCATCAGCGGGCAGACGGCAAATACCGGGGGGAATATCCCTTTCAATATTATGCAGCCTTACCTGGCCGTCAATTTCTTGATCGCATTGCAGGGTATCTTCCCATCGCGTAATTAAAAGCCAAGCCTGCCAGGCTGAGGCTTGGCAGGCTCAATTTCAAAATAGAGCCGAATGCATATTCCGCTACAAATACCAGAGGGCATGGTAGGGGAGTACGAGGTCGCTTCCTTCCAACAAGACGGGCGTGCTTACCAACGCCTGCTGTGCCGGGGGCAGGTCCTTATGGTCAATACTCCAGATATCGTGTCGGGTTTTGAAGACTTCCTTCAACGTGCAGAAGGCCGGGTGCACATCAACGGGCTGGGTATAGGCATGTGCTGCCAATACCTGCTCAGCAAGCCGGGGCTACAGCAGCTGACCGTATTGGAGTATGTGCCGGAAATTGTCGCGCTGGTTTCTCCAGCTTTCGAGCACGACCCGCGCTGTAAAATATTTCAGGCGGATGCCTTCGAATGGGAGCCCCCTGAAGGCGAGCGCTATGACTTTGTCTGGCACGACGTCTGGACGACCTACAGCGCCAGGAACCTGCCGCAAATGGCGGCGCTTTTCGCAAAATACAGGCCGGTAGCCAGCTGGCAGGGCGCATGGGGTCAGGCGCGCTGCGAAGCGCTGGCGCTACAGCAGGCTGCACGAACCTAAAATGCTAGATTATGCAGATTATTATCAAAACACCCCCGGGCGAGGTAGAACGGGCCCGGAAGTGGTGGGCTGGGCTAGAGGCACAGTGGAAAATGGCCTACAATGAAGCCGTTTATGGCAAAGGCCCAACCCTAGAGCCACCGCGTGAAGATGAGCTCATGCTGCTGCTCATTCAAGTGGATACCCTGCGTTTTGCGGGGCCTTTAGCCCCTCACCCCAATTTAAGCTTCGCCTTGACGAACCTCTCTGGGCTTATCCCCCTTTACCGCCTGACTTACCTCTCGGTCTCCAATATGCTGGTAGAAAGTCTAGAGCCCCTGCGCCGGCATACCAATTTGGAGCACCTTTTCGTCTACGATAACCGCTTGGGCAGCCTTGCGGGCATCGAAGGAATGAAAGGGCTGAAGGATTTGTATTGCCAAAACAACCGCATCACGAGCTTAGGCCCTATTTCCGGGCTGCATCAGCTGGAAAACCTATACGTTTCCGGAAACCCCCTGGAAAAGGTCGACGGGCTGGGCGCTGAGCATAAAGCTCAGTTAAAAAACTTTTACCTGCTGCCCTGCCCCGCTTTGCCTGATGAAGAGGTCATCCGGGTAGAGCATACCTTAGGCATCCGCTGTATGAAAGGATAGCCTAGTTCGAATAGCTGACATTAACTTGAAACTAACACAGTCATGAAACCCAAATTTGCCATGCACAGCGCACTCTACGCTGTGCTCTTGTATTTATCCGCTGCTGGCCTCGGTGCGTCCCCGCTTGTAGCTCAAGTAAGCACCGTAGAAGATTTTGAAAATGAAGCGAACCCTTCCACCATATTTGTAGAAGGGGGGCTCAATTTTTCCCTGAGCGGGAGCCTTGTCATCCGGTCTTGTGCAGCCTGTGGAAGCCAAGGCACGTCGGCCTACCTTGAGACCGACTTCAATGGAGCGCCTTACGCTGCCGGGCCGGTCGGGACGATTTTTGTCCCTGATGGGGAAGCCTTTGTCATGGAAGGGCTGGACCTCTTCCTGTCTACCAATGGGAATATCAACGACTCAGAGTCCGGCACTGTACGTTTTGTAGGTACCCGTGTAGACGGCACCACTGTGGCCGCCGAGCTAACGACACTCAATGACCCCCTTTATTCAGAGGGGCTGTCCTTTACGGGTACCCCTCTGGAAGGCGCACTGCTGTCTGCTCTGTCCATTGAGCTCATCGGCAGTGTGAATTATCTGGCTTTGGATAAGTTTGAGTTCTACTCTGCCCCTACCACCGGGGTGTCCTTTGCGGTTGAAGCTGTAATCTTGCCGGAAGGGCAGTCAGGCAATCAGCAATTTTCATTCCGAGTGAGCCGCAACTCCAACACCCAGGCTAACACGGTGACGGTGCAAACGGCCGATGGGACAGCCATTGCCGGTCAGGATTACACAAGCGCCGGGCCAACAACCCTCAGTTTTAGCGCGGGGGGGGCTTTTTCTCAAATTTTTAATGTCACAGTTTTTGGGGACGAAATCTTTGAACAGGATGAAATTTTCTACGTCAACTTATCGGCCCCTACGGGCGGGGCTTCCTTGTTGCTGCCACAAGGCAGAGGCGTCATACAGGGCGACGAAGAGGTGTGCGAAGATTTCGAAGGGGAATCCGGCAGTACCTTTTCCGAAGTACTGGCTTTCAGTGCAACGGGCTATACAACAGGCGACTTCGCAGGCTTCACCCGTTATATGGAAGGGGGGAGCGGAAGTTTTACCCTGACCACGCCAGACCGGAGCTTTATATTCACCCAAGCTGATTTTTGGACCTCCAGCGATTCTGGAAACTCTTTTTCTGGTGGGAATATTCAGATTGTGGGCACGCTCGCAGAAGGGGGGACGGTCGTTACTACGGTTACGACGGTAGCTCCTGGGGGCACAGACCCTGGCCTGCCCTACGACCGGATATCTTTGCAGGGCACATCCTTGGAAGGCCAGGCCCTCTCTAGCGTTGCGTTCAACCTACAGGGCGGGCTCAACTATGTGGCGATCGATAATTTCAAGTATGCAGAAGTAAAAGGCGCTCCAGAGGTGGCAGTACGAAGCAGCACCAATACACTGCTGGCTAATGGCGACAGCAATATCGCAATCGCAAGGGGCAACGACTTTGGCAGCGTCCCCCAAAGTGGAGGGGCTGCTACCTTGTCTTTCCAAATAGAAAATGCAGGCGAGCTGCCGTTGATTATTTCCAGTGTAGCTTCCAATAACCCGGGCTTTGCCATAAGCGGGCTTAGCGGGACGACTGTGCAACCGGCGGGCAGCGTTAGTTTTGAGGTTTCCTTTGACCCCGGGCCTGGAGATTGCGACAGTCCGCAGTCTGCAGTTATCGCTATCCAAAGCAATGACCCCAATGCCCCCACTTTCACCTTTCAGGTAGAAGCACAGCCCGAGGATGATATAGTGCCTATAGTGAACTGCCCGGGGAGTATCGGCCCCCTTGTGGCTAACAGCACGTGTATAGGAGTGGCCGGTGATTACACCGGGAATATTACAGCTTCTGATAATTGTGCCTCTAGCCTTAGCATCACACAGAGCCCCATCGCAGGAACGGAGCTTGCCCTTGGCTCCACGACGATGATCACGCTTACTGCAACGGATGACAACAACAACAGCGCAGATTGCCAGTACAGCCTGAGTGTAGTGGATACTACCCCGCCTGAGGTTTCGGGCTGCTCCGATATTGAAGTTGCTACAGACCCGGGAGCTTGCACCGCCATAGTGAATTTCGCAGTGTCTGCCGTCGACAACTGCTCCTCAGTGATGGTCTCCCAAACTCAGGGGCTGCCAAGTGGCAGTATATTCTCCTTGGGCATAACGCCCGTGACGATTGAATACCGTGACATGGCCTCCAACCTGAGCACTTGCACTTTTTCGGTAACGGTTGAGGATAATGCCCCTCCCGAGCTGGCTTGCCCCGGGCCCTTTGTCCACACTCCCAATGAAAATTGCGAGACGGTTGTGCCCGATGTGACCATTTTGGCAGGAGCAGTGATCAGCAGTAGCACCGCTGATTTTTCCGGCACACAGGGGCAAGGCAACTGGTCCTATGGGACTTACCCGGCTTTTGATGCGGGCAATTTCAGCTTGCTGCCCAACTACACCGGGTTTGTTTGGAACAGCCCAGGCAGCAACCTGGATTTTCCTCAGCTCGATCCTAACGGGGGGCATCCCAGCCTGGATAACCTCAATTGGGCAGTCCGGCGCTGGACGAGCCCATTTACCGGACAGGTAGCAGTATCAGGGTCCTTTTTCGATCGTGATGGCAACTGTGGCGATGGCGCGCATGTACGGATACTCAAAAATGGGGTACAGGAATACGAATACCTCAATATCCCGCTGGCCTCAGAAAATTATAGCTTTACCCTTGATGTGCAGGCGGGCGATGTACTGGATTTTGCCATCGACCCCAAGTTTGATGCCAGCTGTGACGACACCCATTTTGTTGCGGAAATCTCGGCGGTGACCGGGGCGACTGCTGTAGATAACTGTTCCAGTGCCACCTTGTCACAGATGCCTGCTGCTGGCACCGTTGTGTCGGGCAATACCTCCATCCGCCTCACGGCTTCGGATGCCTTAGGGAATGAAACCTTCTGCGACATCAGCCTTAATTTGCTGGACGAAGAGCCGCCGACAGCTTCTTGCAAGAACTTTACCCTTGAGCTGGATGCTATTGGGCAAGGTGTTCTGTTAGCGGGGGATATCAATGATGGCTCCTCTGATAACTGCGGTATTGGCAGTCTTTCATCCTCCCCAGCTTTGTTTACCTGTGCGGATATTGGCATGGTGACAGTTGCCCTGACCGTAACCGATGTGAACGGCAACTCGAGCAGCTGCCAGGCTACGGTGACGGTGGTAGATCATGTGAACCCAACGGCCCTTTGCCAGCCGCAGACGGTTTTTTTGGACGGCACGGGCGCCGGCAGCCTTACGGCCAATGATATAGACAACGGCTCTGGCGACGCCTGCGGCCTTTCAGGTTTGTCATTAGATATCAGCAGCTTTGGCTGCGCAGACGTGGGCGCAAATACGGTAGAGCTGACCGCAACGGACGTGAACGGGAACTCGAGCAGCTGCCAGGCTACGGTGACGGTGCTGGACACCATCAGCCCAACCGCTTTATGCCAGCCGCAGACGGTCTTTTTGGACGGCACGGGCGCCGGCAGCCTTACGGCCAATGATATAGACAACGGCTCTGGCGACGCCTGCGGCCTTTCAGGTTTGTCACTAGATATCAGCAGCTTTGGCTGCGCAGACGTGGGCGCGAATACGGTAGAGCTGACCGCAACGGACGTGAACGGCAACTCGAATAGCTGCCAGGCTACAGTGACGGTGCTGGACACCATCAGCCCAACGGCCCTTTGCCAGCCGCAGACGGTTTTTTTGGACGGCACGGGCGCAGGCAGCCTTACGGCCAATGATATAGACAACGGCTCTGGCGACGCCTGCGGCCTTTCAGGTTTGTCACTAGATATCAGCAGCTTTGGCTGCGCAGACGTGGGCGAGAATACGGTAGAGCTGACCGCAACGGACGTGAACGGCAACTCGAACAGCTGCCAGGCTACGGTGACGGTGCTGGACACCATCAGCCCAACCGCCTTGTGTGCTATAGGCATAGAGATCGCCCTTGACGAGAATGGGGAAGCGGTCATCATGGCTAGTGATGTTGATGGCGGCTCTTTTGACAATTGTGGCATTGGGTTTAGCACAGTGCAGCCCAATATGGTGGCTTGCAATGATGCAGGCAGCTTGGCTGTTGAGCTAACGGTACAAGACCAAAATGGCAATCAGAGCAGCTGTCAGGCCAATGTGATGGTAGTAGACAACGCACCGCCCGTTGCCAATTGCAGGGACATTTCCGTCGAGCTGAACGCAAACGGAGAAGCACAGATTACTGCAGCTCAGATAGACAATGGCTCTACAGACAACTGCGGGGTACAAATGCGTGCCTTGGATCAGGAACAGTTCAGCTGCTTCGATCTTGGGCAGCAAAACGTGATGCTAACGGTCACAGACGCTGCCATGAACAGCAGTACTTGCAACGCCACAGTAACCGTACAGAATACGGCCTTCCCCGCCGCGTGCGATCTGCTTTCCTTATCCATACAAGGCACAAGTGAGGCCGGCTCTCCGGAAAGCGGGGACGGCAGTGCAGGCAACGAGCGCGAAATGCTGATTGGTGAAATTGTTACCTTCCGGTATACACTCAACATTCCGGAAGGCACCGAAGGGGCGATGGCTATCGCTACGGCTTTGCCCCAAGGGCTGTCTTACCTGCCGGGCACTGTCCAATTTAGTACAGTGGCCGATAACAGCCTCCTGTTTAATTCCAATGTGGTGGCGGGCAGCCCGCTCATTTTTGAACTATCAGATATACAGAACAACGATAGCGATGCTAATGCGGAAGCCATCGAGGTCACTTTTGACGCCTTTGTGGAAAACATCCCTGCCATCAATGCAGGGTCTACGCTGTCTGTTCAGGGAGAGCTGTCAGTTGGCGGTGCGCCTTTTAGCAGTTCGGAGCCAAGGGCGCTTAGGGTTGGAGAGCCCAATCTGCAGATGCTGTTGTTTCAGCTGGACGATTATGCTGGGGGGGCTGTGACGGAGGGCGACGCCGGAGATGAATATGTGTATACTGTACGTTTGGAGAATACGGGCAGCGCACCAGCTTACGATGTGGCCTTAGAGGGCATGATGCCACAAGAGTTTGCCGAACAGTATGGAGCGATTATTACGACAGGGCCTGCCGGTAGTGGCTTTACCTATGATACTGGTGCCGGGCTCTGGAATTTCAGTTGGAATGAGATTGGTGCCGGGCAATCGGTATCTGCTACCATACGGTTTAGGGTGAAAGGGACGGTCAGGCCCGGGGACGCCTGGGCAGGCACTATTGATGTTGCCTATACGTCCCTCCCGGGTGTCAATACAGGAGAGCGCAACGGCTCCGATGGGCCTGGTGGCGCGCTCAACGACTATGCTGTAAGCGGGCCCCTGCCCACCTTTACAGTCCCCGAACCTGAAGTCGCTAAGCAGGTCGAGCATCCCAGCCAAGTGCCAGTCGCAGATTTTTTTGGCGGCAGCTACTCCGATAGCTCATCTGACCCCACGACCAACATCGCACGGTTCAACCCTGCAGTAATGGAGGCCGCTATTGGGGAGACCTTCAGCTATCTTGTTACTGCTACCTTCCCGGAAGGTGTGACGGCTGATTTTACCATGATCGACTTGGTATCGCCCAATGGCCATACGGGCGGTTTACAGAACAGAGTGCTCGATATGCTGAGTGCAGAGGTCATCTTTGTCGGCAGTAACCTCTCCGGGCCAGGGATCGAACCCTTGGGCACCCTGTTTCTTGTAGAAGATTCCAACCCTTCAGATGGGGATGGCACTCGTACGCAGCTATGGCTTGGCGGAGGCCGGGATGTTGTCAATACCGCAGATAATGTGGAGGATGATAATGACCGCTATATTATCCGAATCACAGTACGGGTAGATGATGAGGACGAAGCCGGAGGAGGTGCAGACGATGTGCCCAATGTGTCCAATAGCGATGGCAACACGGCAGGAAATCGTTTACAGTATCAGTGGCTCAACTCCGATGAAACTCAGTTTACGCGTAATATCGTTGCGCCGGTAGAAATCGCAGAGCCGGCCATTGCGCTGGAGAAGGAAGTGATATCAACAAATGGGCTAGGGAGCATAGTCAATGGCAACCTTGAAGATGCTTTCCCCGGGGATGAAGTCACTTTTAGGATCACGGTTGGAAATAATGGCAATGCAACCGCTTACGATTGGGGGATATCCGAAACCTTGGATACGGCAGCTCTTCAGATTGCTAATGTCTCTTCGGTCAATACCAACAGTACTTCAGGGGTTTTAAATGGGATGTTCTTTGTAAATATCGACGCACTTGAACCGGGCGAAAGCGCCACGATTACAGTAGAAGCCGTCATTAAGCCTACCGTAGCCCTCGGCGGTACTTACGTAAATGCGGCAAATGCCATTGCCAAGTCACAGCCTAGCAATGGAATGGACATCCGGTTGTATAATGCTAGTTCACAGGCTTCGGTTTCAATTATTGATTGCTTGGTGTCTATTGCCGAAGTGATGGTGACAGATGAGGGCTGCCCCGGTGCGGAAGATGGCATCATTATGGTCTCTGCCAGCAGTACGACGGGCAATGATTTAACCTACGCCCTGACGGGGCCTGCTTCTGCTACAAACAGTACAGGCTTATTTGATGATTTGCCTTCAGGCGAATACAGTGTTACGGTCTCAGATGATGGCGTTGCAGGATGTGATGCGTCCCAAATGAATATCATCATAGCTGCTGGGGTGGACAACGTAGCGCCAACGGCCATATGCCAGAACGCGGTAGTACAGCTGGATGCGGACGGCATGGGCAGCGTCACGGCATCGGATATCGACAACGGCTCTACAGACGCCTGCGGCATAGCGAGCCTGATGCTGGATGTGACGGCTTTCGGCTGCGCTGAGGTGGGCATGAACACAGTGACGCTGACGGTGACAGACGAGAACAGCAACGTCAGCATGTGCACCGCGACGGTCACGGTAGAGGACAACGTAGCGCCAACGGCCATATGCCAGAACGCGGTAGTACAGCTGGATGCGGACGGCATGGGCAGCATCACGGCATCGGATATCGACAACGGCTCTACAGACGCCTGCGGCATATC
>NZ_VOOR01000060.1 GCF_007993045.1 Phaeodactylibacter luteus | reverse complement strand
CACCTATCCAAACAGGTAAGGTCATGGTTACTATATGATGCATGTAGTCGCGATGGGCGGCAGCTCATCGGGCTGTGCAATGGAAGCTTCGTTGGTCTTCAAGAGCGGCTTCTCACCCCCCCCACAGCAGGGGCACGGCCGAGCAGGCTATAAGACAAAAGCCGCTGTGCAGCTCAGAAAGAGCTGCACAGCGGCTTATCGGTCGGGCGCAAACCAAAGTGCCGCAGGCGTTTATGCTTTTCGGGCTTTAGCTTGGCATCGGCCTAGCGCTGCGCAGGGGTGGCAAGCCCGACAGGGCCGAGCGGGCAGCGAGCCCCGCAGCATAGCGGCACCTGCCTACTTGGCAGGGGCAGGCTCCAAAAAACGGCAACTTTGCCTGCGTCCTATAGCCCCGCCTTTGAGAAGGCGAAAAAAGCAGGTATGCGCATTCTTAGTGTTACACCGTAGTCTTAGAGCCAAGGGCCGAAGACAAGTACTCACGGTTAAGGCGGGCAATGTTTTCCACAGAGATCCCCTTAGGGCATTCTGCTTCACAAGCCGTCACATTGGAGCACATGCCAAAGCCTTCCTCGTCCATCTGCTTGACCATAGCCTGTGCACGGCGTTTGGCTTCCACCTCGCCCTGAGGCATGAGCGCCAGGTGAGACACCTTGGCACTAACGAAGAGCATAGCCGATGCATTAGGACAGGCAGCTACGCAGGCCCCGCAGCCAATGCAGGCGGCCGCGTCGAACGCTTCAGCAGCAACCGATTTTTCCACGGGGATGGCATTGCCGTCCTGTGCCTGCCCGGTATTGACCGAAATGTAACCGCCGGCCTGAATGATACGGTCGAAGGAATCACGGGTGACCACGAGGTCTTTAACTACTGGGAAAGCGCTTGCCCGGAAGGGCTCAATAACGATGACATCCCCATCCTTAAAGTGGCGCATGTGCAGCTGACAGGTCGTGGTGCCCTGCTGCGGCCCGTGCGGTTCTCCGTTGATAACCATGCTGCAAGTACCGCAAATCCCTTCGCGGCAATCGTGCTCAAAAGCGACCGGCGACTCCTTTTTGGAGATCAGGTCTTCATTGAGTACATCAAGCATTTCCAGGAAAGACATATCCGGGCTGGCCTCCACCTGATAGGTTTGGAAGCTCCCTTTTGTATCGGCGTTTTTTTGACGCCATATCTTAAGTGTAAGTTTCATGATTTCCGTTTTTGAAGTGAGGCAGTCGGGTTACTTGTAGCTCCGGGTCTTGAGCTCAACGTTTTCGAATACGAGCTCTTCCTTATGCAATACAGGGTCAGTTTCCCAGCCGCTATACTCCCAGGCAGAAACGTAAGCGAAGTTCTCATCATCCCGGAGCGCTTCGCCATCCTCCGTTTGGTACTCCTCCCGGAAATGCCCTCCACAAGACTCGTTGCGGTCAAGGGCATCTACGACCATGAGCTCGCCCAGCTCCATGAAATCAGCTACGCGGTGTGCTTTTTCCAGTTCAGGGTTAAAGTCCTCTGCTTCCCCAGGGATGAAGACATCTTTGTAGAACTCCTCCCGCAGCTCGCGGATCATCTTGCGGGCTTTTTTCAGCCCCTCTGCATTGCGCGACATACCGCAGTAGTCCCACATGATTTTGCCAAGCCGGCGGTGGAAGCTCTCAACTGATTGGCTTCCGCCAATGCTCATCAGCTGATCGAGGCGGCTTTTCACTTCCTGCTCCGCCTGCACAAACTCCGCTGAATCCGGATCAATTTGCGGCGTACGGATTTCTTTGCTCAGGAACTGCCCGATTGTGTAAGGCAGCACAAAATAGCCATCTGCCAAGCCCTGCATCAAGGCCGAAGCCCCGAGGCGGTTGGCCCCGTGGTCAGAGAAATTGGCCTCTCCCGCAGCAAACAAGCCCGGTATATTGGTCTCTAGGTTATAGTCTACCCAGAGCCCGCCCATAGTGTAGTGGACCGCAGGATAGATCTTCATTGGCGTTTTGTAAGGGTTGTCGCCGGTAATCTTTTCGTACATCTCGAAGAGGTTGCCATACTTCTCCTCGACTACTTTCTCGCCCAATTCTCGGACCTGGGCATCAGAAGGGTTGTGGATGCCTTTTGTATTGGCCTCAGAGCGGCCATAACGCATGATGGCCGACTCAAAGTCCAGGAATACAGCTAAGCCAGTGGGCGCAACGCCGAGCCCTTCATCGCAGGCTACTTTGGCAGCACGGGAGGCCACATCACGGGGCACCAGGTTGCCGAAAGCCGGGTAGCGGCGCTCGAGGTAGTAGTCCCGCTGATCTTCTGCGATATCATTGGCCGTTTTGCGGCCCTCACGGATGGCTTTTGCATCTTCCTGATGCTTAGGCACCCATACCCGCCCATCGTTCCGGAGCGACTCCGACATGAGGGTGAGCTTAGACTGATATTCACCAGACTGCGGGATGCAGGTCGGGTGGATTTGCGTAAAGCAAGGATTGGCCATGTAAGCGCCTCGGCGCACAGCCCGCCAGGCTGCAGTACCGTTGGAGTTCATGGCGTTGGTAGACAGGTAGAAGACGTTGCCATAGCCGCCGGTAGCGAGCACCACACAGTGCGCTGCATGACGCTCCAATTTGCCGGTAAGCAAGTTGCGGGCAATGATGCCACGAGCTTTGCCGTCCTTGATGACCACATCCAGCATTTCGTGGCGGTTGTACATAGCTACGCTGCCCTTAGAAATCTGACGGGAAAGCGATTGATAGGCGCCCAACAGCAGCTGCTGCCCGGTCTGCCCACGGGCATAGAACGTACGGCTCACCTGCACCCCGCCGAAAGAGCGGTTGGCCAGCAGCCCGCCATATTCGCGGGCAAAAGGCACACCCTGAGCTACAGCCTGATCGATGATGTTGCGGCTCACCTCAGCGAGGCGGTGCACATTCGCTTCCCGGGAGCGGTAGTCGCCCCCCTTGATGGTATCATAAAACAAGCGATAAACGCTATCGCCGTCATTTTGGTAGTTTTTGGCCGCATTGATACCGCCCTGCGCAGCAATAGAGTGTGCGCGGCGGGGGCTGTCGTGGAAGGTAAAACACTTCACTTTATAGCCCAGCTCGCCCAAGGTAGCAGCGGCAGCGCCACCGGCCAGGCCGGTGCCCACAACGATGATCTCGATACGGCGTTTATTATTAGGCGCCACGAGGTTCATCGTGCCGCGGTACCGGGTCCACTTGTCTGATAAAGGCCCGGGAGGAATATTACTCTGGAAAGGCATAATTACAGTTTTAGCGATTGTCGGAATATATATAGTTTACTTCGTCAGGTACATGATGATGGGGATGATGGCAAACCCCAGCGGGACAAGGATGGAGAATGCTTTGCCCAAGCCCTTGATAAAAGGTGTGTACTTGCGATGATTGATGCCCAGTGTCTGGAAGGCAGACTGAAAGCCGTGGATGAGGTGATAGCCAATGACAACCATAGAGACCACATAAAAAATCACGAACCCAAGGTTTTCATAAGTAGCCGATACCAGCGTGTACAAGTCTTTCACGGTCTTGCCGTCATAAGTCTGCATGCCCACCGTGCCCATCTTCATCTGCAGCCAAAACTGGTACATGTGCACGACGATGAACACGAAGATAATAGTGCCCAGCCAGCCCATATTGCTTGCCGCAAAACCATTGGTGCCTGCAGCCCGGTTGACCTTGACCGCGTAGCCCTGGCCACCACGCGCCTGACGGTTCTTTCGCCACAGCGCCCAACCCTGAATGGCATGGAGGAGAATGCCCGCGTACAACAAATAAGACGTCATTTTGATCAGCGGGTTGGAAGTCATAAAATCAGCATAAAGGTTAAACTTCTCGCCGCCGTCACCGGCAAGCAGCTGTAAGTTGCCTATCAGGTGCACCACCAGGAAGCTGATGAGGAACAAGCCGGTCAGGCTCATTACTACCTTTCTTCCGATAGAAGAAGTCAGGAAATTGGAGAACCAGTTCATGTTTTTTGCTTTTTCGTTCTTGCTCTTTTCAAGGGGTAAACCGCTGACAGCCCTAAGGGCAAGGTGTTTACCCCCCGAAAAATTGATGATTTATTCGCTTTGTAAAAGTAGTAACAAATTCTATTGATAGGGACAACGCTTGCCGACTAATGTTTGGTTGACCCAAAAGCAGCCGGTTATTTAGAATTGTTCAAAATTGAGCATGCTCAAGCTGCTGCTAAAAAATCAAATACAAGGGTTTCTGCCGCCTGAACAAACAATTTGCAGGACCTACAGCGTTCTAGTAAAGTAAGGGCAAGGGCAGCAGCCTTTGCAGCCTGCTCAGTGCAAGCAACCCCATTGCTAACCTGTAGCCCCCGGCGGCGCACAAAGCCTGCTGGAGCTGCATTGCGAAAACCAACACACGCATTTCATTTATGGATCAGCCCAAACGGCAGCCCAAGGTCAGCTTCAGCCACTTTTTGGAAAAGTTCCCGGAAATCAAACTGCCAGTGACCCTTGGCGAAGAAGCTCACCACGCATTCAGCCAAAAGAACGACCCCCTCCACCCGGCTATGATAGAGCAGTTCATCTTGCCCTACGAAGAAGTGCCCGCAGATGAATTTACCGAGTTCGTGCCTTGCATGCGCATTCCCGATACCCACGATTTCCACGCCATCATTTATTGGCGGGCGATGCTGATGGCTTACCAATACACCTTGGCCACCTTTACCAGAAAAGGAGAGCTGATCGACCAGAAAGTCATCGCAGGAACGATATCACAAGGAGAAACGTTGACTACCTCAGTTGCCACGATAGAAGACGATTGGACGATTTACATTGTATCTGGCCAGACGGCTCAGGGCCGCCCAGGGCATTACGACCCCACCCAAAGCACGGCCAACAAATTCGAACTCTTGCCTGAAGGGCAAATCACAGAAACCGTATAGCCCCAGCCTGCCCCCGCGGTAGCATACCGCCGTCCGCGCTGATGACAGCGCGTTTTTAACACCCAAAAGAATTATGAGTAAAAACAGAAAAAACAAAAGCAAGAAAACGGGCCAAAAACTCAGTGCCCGACAACTGCGAGACGAAATCCTAAAGCTTTTCAAACGCAACCCCAAAAAATTACTGAACCCTAAGCAAATTTCCCGCAAACTGAAAATAGCCAACAATACAGACTCTGTTCAGGATGCTCTAGAAAAATTGGCCGAGCACAAAGATATACGCCCTGCCGGAGACTACAAGTTCAAGCTGAGCCAAGATGCCTCAGGGGGAGACCGCCGCGATGCCAAATACTACGAAGGCTTAGTGGACATGACCCGCTCAGGCGACGCCTATATCGTTTGCGAAGGCCTCGAAAACGACGTCCACATCTCCGCCCGGTTCCTGCATACCGCCATGAATGGCGACAAAGTGAAAATCAGGGTTTGGACGCCCCCAGGCCGCCGCAAGCCAGAAGGTGAGGTGGAGGCCGTCCTCGAGCGCGCCCGCGACCACTTCATCGGTACCTTGTGGCGCTACCCCAAACACGCAGTAGTCACGATTGATTTGGTGCCGCCCATAGATGTGGAGGTCGATATTAGCGGGCAGCCCAGCGCAAGCGATGAAGACCGCGTAGTGGTCCGGATCGACGAATGGCCTGAATCCCACCGCCATAACCCCAAAGGCACGGTCACTACTGTTTTGGGCAAAGCCGGGAGCAGCGATATCGAAATGAAGACCATCTTGGTCAACAACGGGTTTGACCTCGAATTCCCGGAAGATGTCATGCGGGAAGCCGAATACTTGCCGGCACGCATCAGCCAAGAGGAGATCAGCCGGCGGCTCGATATCCGTGGGGTCACTACCTTTACCGTAGACCCCGAGGACGCCAAAGACTTTGACGACGCCCTCTCCATACGAGACTTAGAGAATGGGGAGGTAGAAATTGGAGTGCACATCGCTGATGTCACCCACTACGTCAAAGAAGGTACCCCTCTGGACAAGGAAGCCCTCAGCCGCTCCACCTCCGTCTACTTGGTAGACCGGGTCCTGCCTATGCTGCCGGAGCGCCTTTCCAACGACCTTTGCTCCCTTCGCCCTAATGTGGACCGCCTGGCCTTCTCTGCCATTTTCGTGTTCAACAAGAACATGAAAATTGTCAACCGCTGGTTCGGCAAAACTGTCATCCACTCCGATCAGCGCTTCACCTACGAGCAGGCACAAGAACGCCTAGACGGCAAGGGCGGCGCATTTGCAGAGGAAGTGCAGCGCCTCGGCAAGATTGCCCGCCACCTGCGCAAACAGCGCTACAAAAACGGGGCCATCAATTTCGAGACCGACGAAGTCAAGTTCCGCCTTGACGCAGACGGAGCGCCTGTGGAGGTCTACGTCAAAGAGCGCAAAGAAGCCCACATGCTCATTGAAGACTTCATGCTCCTCGCCAACCGGGAGGTGGCTTCCTTCATTTCCATGAAAGGGAGAATGGAAGAGATCCCCTACGTGTACCGGATACACGACGAGCCCGACCCCGACAAAGTAATGGAGCTCTCTCGTTTTGCCCGGGAAATGGGCTTTGACATGAACGTCTCATCGCCTGAGAGCATCGCCAGGGAATACAACCGCCTGGCCCGCGAAACGGAGAAGCGCCCAGAACTGAAACTGCTCAGCCCCTTGGCCATCCGGACGATGTCCAAAGCGGCTTATTCTTCAGAGAACATTGGCCACTATGGGCTTGGCTTTTCTCACTACACCCACTTCACCTCCCCCATCCGCCGGTACTCCGATGTGCTCGCCCACCGCCTGCTAGAGCGCAACTTGGGCAGCGAAAACGTTTACCGCACCAATAAGGCTTACCTGGAAGAGCAGTGCAAGCACATTTCCAAAAAGGAGCGCAACGCCATCACAGCGGAGCGGGAATCTATCAAATACAAACAAGTAGAGTACATCGAGAAGCACATTGGAGAAGAGTTTGATGGTTTCATTTCGGGCATCATGGACCGGGGTTTCTTCGTAGAGCTCAAAGGCTTGATCGAAGGCATGGTCCCATTTGAAACGCTGGACGAGCCCTTCGATGTAGCAG
The DNA here is from genome assembly GCF_007993045.1 of Phaeodactylibacter luteus. Classification (GTDB taxonomy): domain Bacteria; phylum Bacteroidota; class Bacteroidia; order Chitinophagales; family Saprospiraceae; genus Phaeodactylibacter; species Phaeodactylibacter luteus. The sequence goes on along the minus strand of NZ_VOOR01000060.1, from coordinate 22,896 downwards.
ACTCCCGCCTGCGCATGACTGGGGTATACTCCAAAAAGGAATACAAGATGGGGCAGCAAGTGAGGGTGCGCATTGCGCGTGCAGACCTGGCCAAGCGCCAAATTGAAATGGAATGGGTACGAGAAGAAGCAGTGCCCGCCAACGGGGGCGCAAAAGCCGGTAGGAGCCGCAGCGGGCGGCGCAAAAGATAAAAACCGCTCCGGGCTTATAAGCCGGATTCTGTGCTGCCGGACCAACCGGCAGCCCCTATCATTTATCTAGCCCACCCTTCACAGAGTGGATCTATCTGCCTACCCCTCCCGGCGCCGCCGGAGCGAACTGAGCGAGCAACTCAGCCGGGCTTGCCCGGCCAGGATGTACATGGCATTTCAACCCACGAGGTTTACCCCCCAAACCTGTTGCCAGGCCCGGGCGTGCGCTCTTACCGCACGTTTTCACCCTTACCCCCCTGAGGGGGCGGTATAGCTTTCTGTGGCACTATCTGTCCCCGGCTATGCCGGAGCCCACCCGTTAGGTGGCGTGGCGCTCTGCGTTGTCCGGACTTTCCTCATCTGCACTTTGGCAGCCGCGATAGGGCCACCCGGAGCGGTAGCCGGCAAAGTACGGCAATTTCTGGTTATGATGCGTACTTCTTAGGCCGGCGTTTGCCAACTGATGCACCAAAACACTTCTTCATAGCAATAGAGCGTAAATCAGACTATCGTTTTTGCCCCCTCTTGCCCCTCCCCAACCGTATGGGGCCTACCCCTGCCTCGCGGCAGGGGTCGCTATGCTGCGGGGCTCGCTATCCGCTCGGCCCTATCGGGCTTACACCCCTGCGCAGCGCTAGTCCGCCCACCTTCATAAAGCCGGAAAACCTGCGGCGTTTTAGACAACGCCCCAAAAGGATTTAGCTATCTTAGCCCGATGGCATTGTACCGCATTATACACCGGCACCCATTCCCCATTGCCATCTTGGTGTGGCTGATCGCCTCAGGCCTGGCCTGGCCCGTAGGAGGCTTTCCATTAGACGACGACTGGGCCTACGCGCTCAGCGTGCGCGAATGGGCTGAGCATGGCACCTACGACGTCAACGATTGGCCAGCAATGACCTTGTTCACACAGATCATGTGGGGCGGGGCTTTCGCCAAAATCTTTGGCTTTTCCTTTACTGTGCTACGCCTGTCCACACAAACTGCTGCCCTGCTCGGGCTGCTCGCCTTTGACCGCTTATTGGCACGTGCAGGCTGGGAAGGCCCCTTCCGCCTTATTGCAGTGCTCACCCTTGCCCTCAACCCCATGTTCTTCCTGCTTTCTCACACCTTTATGACCGATGTGCCCTTCCTCAGCCTTTGCCTGTTGAGCACTTGGGCATTTGCCCACTTTCTGGACCGCCCAAAATGGGGATGGTGGGCCTTGGCCGCTTTCTTCTGGATCGCAGCCATCATGCTCCGGCAGCTCGGGCTGCTGCTCCCCCTGGCTTTCGGCACCGCCCTTGTACTGAAACGCCCATCGCGCACCAACCTTCTGCTCGCCGTGCTCGGCATTGGGCTAAGCTATGGCAGCCTAAAGGGGTACGCCTGGGCTATGGAGCACACCGTGGGGCTCCCTCGAATGTTCAGCCAGCCCGGCGACCTGAGCAGCCGGCTCAGCTTCCGCTTGGCCACCCAAAGCCTGGGGCGGCTAGGTGGGCTCTACCTGGCGTATATCGGCTGCTTTATACTGCCCGTAGCTCTATTGGCCAAACATCGCCGCCCAATAAGCCCCGCCAGCATCATACTGCTCGCAGGCGGGGCCAGCTTGCTCGCCGCCAGTTGGGGCAGCCCCTTACTGGGCAATACCATCAAAAACCTCTGGCTTGGCACTATCGCCATGCCAGATGTGCACCGGGGCTACCTCAACCTGCCCGAGCTCCCTGCCTCGGCAGGCTACCTGGCCTACCTCATCGGTGGCGCAAGCGCCCTCGCGGGGCTGATGGCCTTACCCAAAAGCAGCACCTTTCTTCGGGGCATGCCATTCAAAGCAGGGCTGCTGCTCTTCATCCTGGCCTATATGGGCTTCTTGTTCATCAACTATATACACTTTGACCGTTACCTGCTCCCGGTCATCCCTTTTGCGCTCCTGCTGCTCCCCCCACAGCAGCTGCAGCGGCCTGGGCGGGCCATCCTGCCCCTCCTGCTCCTTGCGGCCTATTCCATTAGCGGTACGCACGACTACTTCAGCTGGAACCGGGCCCGTTGGGGAGCGGCTGCCGGGCTGGAAGCAGAGGGCATCTCCCCTCACCAGGTAGATGGCGGATTTGAGTACAATGGCTGGCATCAGACTGGCCCGCTGAACGCCAACAACCCCTACAGCAAGACTTGGTGGTTTGTTGATGATGATGAATACCTCCTCGCCTTTGAGCCCTTCCAAAACTACCGCCCGGTGAAAGCCTACCCTTTCCAGAAATGGCTCTGGCCCGGGCAGGATACCCTTTTTGTTTTCAAGCGGCCGCCCTGGCAAGACTGGCTCACCCTTCAATATGATATGCAGGGCAGCCCTGAAAATGCTTATGCCCGTTTCCAAATTAAAGAGGAAGACCAAGCGAAAGCTTCCGCCCGGCCAGATTCAGTGGCCTACCTTATGCAGGAGGGGCAAGAGTATGCGTTCGCCCATTACATATACCCCGTGCTGCCCAACGACCGGGCCCTGATCGGCGTATGGTGTGATACCCTGCCCTCAGGGCTGCACTTCGTCATCGCTGCCCCGGATGCAGGAGCTTTCCATGAAGCGTTCCGCCCCTTCCCCATTGATACGCTAAAAGGGTGGAAACATGGGCAACTCGAGTTCCGGGTGCCGGAAGGGTTCCCTTCCGATACCTTATCCTTTTATTTTTGGAAAAACCGCCCTGCCCAAGTCAGGATGGACAACTTGACGATCACCGTGCAGCGCCCCATGAATTAACATTAGCACTTGCTGGGCCAAGGCTGCGCTGTACGCTAACCCTACGTTACGCCTGATCATCAAGCGCTTCCAGGTCGGGGTCGGCAAAAGTATGGGGCACCACGCTGTCCCTGACAAAACTGCACCAACTGCAGTCTGGCTCCCCGCACCCAGTGTAGAAATCGTGAGCCATAATCCGCTGATAGACATCTGAGATGAGGGCTTTGACGAACATGGCATCCTCCTCTCCGATGTCCACCTTTTCTACCTTAAAGCGGTTATTGCGGTCTGGCTCCAAGTAAGCGATGCGGCCCTGAGCCACCCTTCGGGTATTGCCAGCCTGCCCTTCGAAAAGCAGCTTGTAGAACACCAGCTGCCGCCAGTATGGCCCACCGAGAGGATCTTTATCGCTGGGCGGATTCACCCGCCCCCTTTGCTGAGTGCCTGTTTTGAAGTCGATCACATGGGCTTCAGCAAGCCCCCTGTAGGCCACGAGGTCGATGCTGCCATGTACAGGCACATTTGCCACTTCCACCTGCCGGGGCTTGAACTCCGTAAGCACTTCCGTAGGCCATTCGCTCAATTCAGCATCGTAGAACAAGGACAAATTGTGCAGGCCTGCTGCCAAGCGGTTTTCGTAGCTTCTGCGGGCAAAAAAGCCCTGCCGGCGCTCCATCTCTTCCGTGAACTCCCTGCACAATAAGTTTTTTGTGCCACCGCCCCGGCGGGCTGCATTGAAATAGCGCTCCACTGCAAAATGCATGGCCGTACCATAGTGGGCAGCTTCCCTCATCAGGACCGGGGCCCTTAGGATATGCTCGTAATAAAAGGCAAGCGGGCACTTCAGGAAGCGGTTGAGGGCCGAAACGCTCAGCTGAAAGCCTTCCAGTACGGCATCTACCGCCTCTTTAGGCAAAGCCTGCAGTACCGGAGAGGCCTGCGTTTGCAATAACAGCTGTTCGGTTTCCAGCAGGCGGGAAGGGGCTACCTCCTGATGCTGCACAAAGCCAGATTCGCCCGACATCATTTCATCAATAAAAAGGGAGCGGGTAATGCCCTTGCCCTTTTCATCAGCTGCGGGGTAAGAAAGGTGCAAACGTTCCTTGGCGCGGGTAGCCGCTACATAAAACAGCCGGCGGCGGGCTTCCAGGGGGTCTTCTTCAGAAGCGTACGTCAGGGTATCAGGCAGGCTGAAGCTGCGGTTGCCCCGTTTCTCCGGCATCCATTCCTTGTCCCGGCAGTCGAAGAGGAACACCTGCCTAAACTCCAGCCCTTTGCTGCTGTGGGCAGTGAGGAGCTGCACCCCTTCTGATTGGAACACCGGCTCCTGCACAGGCAGAGCGATGCGGTTGTCGTCCATGCTCCGGAAAAGGTCGAGCAGCCCCCCAACGGTAAGGCGGGGCGAACGGGCAGCCTCCTCTTTCACAAAATCCAAGAGGGAGCGCAGCACCTGTATGCCCCAAGCTTTGTCGGGCTGTTGCAGCACATGAGCCAGCAGGCCGCTCCGGTTGACCAGCTGCTCCAGGAAAGCCGGAGCGCTCAAGCTGGCGTACTGCCGGTGAGCGTAGTCTTGGAAAGCCAGGAAACCCTGTATTGCAGCTTCATCCTTAAAGCTAAAGGCCGCCATCCATTCTTCATCGGCCAGCGCCTGACGCCAATAAGAGATGGCAGGGCTGTCCCGTATGGCCAGGCTGAGGGTTGCCAGATCGTCGGGGTGGAGCCCGAAGAAATTGAAGTGCAGAGCCTGGAACAGCAGGTGGTCTCCGGAAAAAGGAGTTTTGAACTCCAGCGCGAAGTATTCTAATAAAAGCCGGACCTGACGGGACATAGGCAAATGCAGCGCATTGGCCCGGCGGCGCGTAGTATACGGCAGCTGCCGCTTCTCCAACAGTTCTATCAAAGGCCCGCTCTGCCTGTGCCGGGGGTAGATGACAGCCACCTCACTGAGCGGGACCCCTTCCTCACGGAGCCGATGCAGCTCGTCTGCCAGCCAGGTCAGCTCCTGAAAGGGGTTGGGGAATTCTCTGACCTCGGGGCGGGCTGGCCGCGCGGCAACGGCAGGGTGGCGGGCAGTCAGCTCCTTTGTGATGCCCCCCTCTCCTATCGCATTCACTGCCCGTATGCTGTTGTGGCGGATGAGCCGGCCGGCAGCATCAAGTATATCTTGAGCAGAACGATAGTTATCTTGCAGGACAATGAGCTCAATGCTGCCTTTGTATTCCTCGTAGATATCAATCAAATTCTTCAGCCTGGCCCCTTGGAATTCATAAACCGACTGGTCGTCGTCGCCCACGATGAACAGATTAGGGGCCTCCCAGTATTCGGCAAGGTAGCGGATGATGGCATTTTGTCCGCCATTGGTATCCTGGTACTCATCTACGAGGATGTAGAGGAAGCGCTCCTGCAGCCCGCGCAAAAGGTAAGGCTGCTCCCGGAAGGCCTTCAATACCCAGCTGATCATATCGTCATAGTCGTAGCGGCGGGCTTTGCGCAGTTTATCCTGATAAGGCTCGTAGAGCCTTGCAGCAGCCAGCAAGCGCTCCATTTTCTGTTGTTCCTGCTCAATGAGCAATGATTTCGGGTCGCCCGGCTGAGCACCTTTGTAAGCGGTCTTATAGAAGAAGCCTTCCCGCTCCGGCAGCCCCTCAAGATAAGCACGCACGGCCTGCTCTACTGTAGCATAACTCCAGTCTTCAGCCTTCATCATCTGCAGCAGATGGCGGGTGCGGCTTTCGTTGTGGTAGGCATCTGCCCGGCCGCGGCGCAGCGGGTTGCCCGGCGGCAGCTCGTCTAGCAGTTCGCGCAATAGCTCAATAGCTTCCAGCTCGCTGACCGGCTCCAGCTCCTGCTGCCCAAACAGCTCGAGGTTGTCTTGTATAATGCTGTTGCAAAAAGCATGGAAGGTGTAAATGGGCACCCGGTGCGCCTCTGGCCCGATAAATTGCAGCAAGCGCTTGCGCATGGCCTGTACTGCAGCATCGGTGAAGGTAAGGCAAAGGATGTTCTGCGCTTGTGCGTCTGTTTCCAGCAATATCTGCCCCACCCGCGATGAGAGGATGTGGGTCTTGCCTGTGCCCGGCCCTGCAATGACCAAGGCTGGGCCGTCGATAAGCTCCACAGCCCGGCGCTGCTGTTCGTTCAGCCCGTTGAGGGCTTCCCGGAAGGCCTCGTTGAACCCTTCCCGGCTTTTTTTGGAAAATGCCATATCCTGCCTATTGCTCCTTGGGCAAGGTACGGAAAATTATGAGTCTTGGGACAAATGGCAGGGTGCCGAGGCCGCCCAAGCAGAGGCTGGCTGGCGGATTTTGGGGCCGCAGGCCGCTATAACAACAGGGCGTAAACCAAAACTTATACCATTAGGCTTTAGCCTAGGATTGGCCTAGCGCTGCGCAGGGGTGGCCGAAGGCCAGACCCGACGCCTGTAGGGCAAGGGGCCGAGCGGACAGCGAGCCCCGGAGCATAGCGGCACCTGCCCGTTGGGCAGGGGCAGGCATAAAAACGGCCATCTGGTTTGCGGCCTAACAGCACGGGGCATTATCCAAAGCCTTCTACGGCACCAGCTAAAAGCACATTTAAAGCACCGAATGAAAGCGCGGGCTGCAACAAAGCCTGCTTTAAACTTCCCAGGCCAGCGCAGCACTGCCCTCCTTCACCCGGCCAGGGCCTCCAACCTTTAGGGCCCAATCGGCAATCCCGGGCAAGGCTTCCTCAAAACTCCGGCTAGGCCGGAACTGCAGCTCGCGCTCGATAAGGCGGGTGTCGAGCACCATGTCTTGGGTGAGCGCACGCACGAGCAGGGGCGTCATGCCCCCAATGTGCAAGTACCCTAGCCCTTTCAGCAAGAAAGCCGGTATGTGCCTTTCGGGCAGCGGCCTTCCATATACCCCGTTGACGATTGCCCTGACCACGTCTAAGAGCACATACGGCCTGCGGTCTGATACATTATAGGTACGGACACCGGTAAGGCCCGACTGCAAGCAGGCACAGATGGCCTCTGCCAAATTCTGGTAATGTGTCATAGAGACATTGACCTGCAGGTGGCCCGGGCGGTAAAGGTGGCGCCCGTGAACAAGGCGGAGCATACGGGGCAAAATTTTCTTATCGCCCTGTCCGTACAGCGCCCTAGGCCGCAGGATAAAGCATTGCCGTTGAGAGGCTTGTTCTTGCACTACCTTTTCGGATGCCAGTTTGGAGGCCCCATAAAAGGAAAGCGCTTGCCCGGCCTGCTGCCCTGCAATGTCTTCAGAAATTAGCTTATCTTGAGGCAGGTACACCGCTGAAGTGGAGATGTGGATGAATGTGCCACATTGGGCTGCAGCCCGTAGCACGTGGCGTGTCCCTACTACGTTGGCCATTTGGAAATCCTCCCACTCCCCCTTGTCGTCCGAGCGTGCCGCCGTATGAATGCAGACATCTGCATCAGGCAATTCAAAAGGCGCAGTAATGTCAGCCTGAAGGTACTCCGCACAGGCGGTAAGGGCTGCGGGGGGGACAGCAGCCCTTCCGCAGGCGATGACGTGGTGGCCTGCTGCAGCAAAATAGCGGGTGAGGTAGGCCCCAAGAGAGCCGGTTGATCCTGTGATGATGATTTTCATATCGAACACAAACTTAGGTGCAAGGTGAAAATACTCAGCACAGGCCGGTAAATTTGATTTTGCCCACAAAAAAGCCTAAAAACCCAGTCATGCATAGTTATACCATCCATACTGCAACCGATTGCCCTCCCGAGGCTGCTGTAGGAGGAAAAGCCCAAGGGCTTCTTTTCCTGAAAGGTGCCGGGTTCAGGGTGCCCCTATTCTTCATTATGCCCCATAGCCTGTTGCAGGCGGTCATTGATGGCCGCGCTCGGTTGCCCGATGTGCTGCAGCGTTGGCAGCAAGGCCATGGTATCGCTGAAGCGCAGCTTTGGGCAGTCCGCTCCAGTGCAGGGCAGGAAGATGGAGAGCAGCATTCTTTTGCCGGCCTATTCCACACAGAAATCAATGTGCCGTTCAGTGGGCTTGAGGCTGCTATCGGCCGTGTTTTGGCTGCATTCGGGCGCAGCAGCAGGCTACGGGCTTATCGGCCTACGGAGGAGGAAGAGCCCTTTGGCATCGTGTTGCAAGAGATGGTGGCGGCAGAGTTGTCGGGGGTGGTTTTTTCAGATGACCCTCAGCAGCCCGGCAGCGGGGCAGTGGTGGCTAATGTGGTACCTGGCCTTGGCGACAACCTGGTCTCCGGCCGTTTTGAAGCTTTCCATGCCCGGGAAATAGACGGCGAGTTTTATTACCCTAACCATGGTCAGGAATATGTGGGCGAGTACTTCAAGGGAGGGGAGCGGCAGGAGGCTCGGCTGACTGCTCAGGAGATGGAAGCCCGGCTGCAGCCCTGCATGAGAGCACTCGCAGAAGGGGCAAAGGCACTGCACCGCTTGAAAGGGAAACCGCTGGACATTGAGTTTGCTATTGCGGGGCAGGCCCTATACTGGCTTCAAGTGCGCCCGATAACCACTGCCGGGGCGGCTGCCCTGCCCAATGTTTGGGACAACGCTAACATCGGCGAGAATTACCCAGGCCTTACCCTGCCGCTGAGCATTTCGTTTACCCGCTACACCTATACTACGGCCTACACAGCTATGGTAGCTTTTTTAGGAATGCCGAAAGAAGAGCGGGAGGCTCACCGGGCATGGCTGGAAAACTTGGTAGGGGGCATTTATGGGGGGCTTTACTACCAGGTGACTGCTTGGCAAAAGCTATTGTACCTCCTGCCTTTCGGGCGCAGAGCCAGCCGGCTGATCACTAAGGCGTGGGCAATGGAAGAGGCTCCATTTGAACCGCCGGAAGGGCGGGCAGATTTCCGGGGCTACCTGCTTATGCTTTACAGGGTACTGCGCTCCTTTTTGCGTTTTCCCAGCCAAAAGAAACATTTTGAACACCTATATGCCCAGGTGTTTGAGCAGTATGGGGAAGCCGACTTTCAAGGCATGCCCCGAGAACGGCTTATTGTGGCCTTTCAGGACATCCACCGTAAGCTAGGGGAAAAATGGATCGTCCCGGTACTGAACGGCTTTTTCACCCTTCTGCTTTTTTCTTTGCTGAAAAGGGTGGTGCGCGGCTCGCGCCTGCAGGGCGCCTATCCCAATTTCGTCAATGACATACTCTATGCACAAGATGGGGTAGTCTCTGTGCGGATTGTGCAAGACTTTCAGGCCCTCCTGCGCACCATTCTTTCCGCCCCCCGCCTAAAGGCGCTTTTCCAGGCCCAGCCGGCAGCTGTCATCCAACGGCAATTGGAGGAAGAGCACCCCGGTTTCCTAAAACAAATATCTGCCTATATCAGCCAATACGGCGAACGGTGCGGGGATGGGGAGCTAAAGATAGAAACCGTGAACTACAAGGAGGACCCCCTCTCATTCATCGCTTTCCTAAAGGCCAATGCAATAGGCGAAGCCCCTAAAGCCCGCCCACAGCGGCAGTTCGATTACCGGTCTGCCCTCCGTTCTGTGTACCCTTTCCGCCCCCTTCGGCGGTACCTGGCCCAATGGCTGGTGCAAGCTACTATACCCCGTTTCCGTGACCGGGAGAACTACCGTTTTTATCGTACGCGGAGCTTCCATATCATGCGCCGCATTTTCCGGGCCCTTGATCTGCACTTACATCGTACCGGGGCCATACAGGCCATTGGAGATTCCCTTTACCTAGAGCTGCACGAAGTGCTCGGCCCAGCTCCCGAAGGCGGCTTCCAGGAGTTGGTGGCCAGCAGGAAAACTGCATACGAGGCTTATGCCAAACGAAACCGCGCAGTGCGCTACCACGAGCGAAATGGGCATTTCTTGCCAGTCCGTACCCGTGCCCTCGCCATTATCGGGAGCCTATTTCAAGGCATAGGCTGTTCTAGTGGGGCAGTCACTGCCGAGGCGGTATTGATCACGGAGGGCACGAGCGGTACCGCAGATATAGATGGGAAAATTTTGGTAGCCGCTTACTTCGAGCCAGGTTGGATCAACCTCTTCTCGAGGGCGGCAGGAGTCATTTCTGAGCGGGGCAACCTACTGAGCCACACCGCCATACTTTGCCGTGAAATGGGCATCCCTGCTATCGTTGGGGTACGGGGTATTGCAAATGCAGTACAGGACGGGAGCGTCATACAGATGGACGGTGCCACAGGAGAGGTGAAAATAGGGGTTGAAAAACAGGATGCATGAATACATTTCAACTGGCAGCCACGCTGTCGAAACTCCAGCCAAAGGAAAGGGAAATCGAGGCGATGCGCTTGGCATTTTCCCAAATGAATGCGCACAGGGAGCAGGCTTTTTTCGAATATTGCCTGCACTGGAAGCTGGCGCCCTGGGCATATACCCAATTGGGCCGGACAGGGCTGAAGAGCGCCTTGGGGCCAGCCGTTCAACAGGCCTTTCAACAGCAACATGAACAGGCCAGGGCCGCCAATGAAGCCCGCGCCAGGGAGGCCCTCCGGTTTTTAAAGCGGTTCCGTGAGGAAGGCATAGCGGTAGTGGTGCTCAAAGGGAACCTCTTCATGGATAGCATTTACGAAGATACAGGCTACAAACGGATGAACGATTTTGACCTGCTCATCCACCCTGAAGACTGGCCGCGCGCCCGGGCTATCTATATAGAATTGGGGTATATCCCCCTCGGTTTTGGCTGGAGCGGGGAAAAAGAGGCCGCTGCAAAGTTCAGCCATACCGGCATGTCTTTCATCAGCCCGGACTATACTTGCATCACGGGCACACAGTGGGGGCTGAAGTCCCCCACCTCCGGCTATACAGTAGACATAGCAGAAGCCTGGGCTACCACAAAGCCCTTAGATTTCCGCGGGGAGCCTGTGCTGCAGCTGTCCACAGAGTACAACCTGCTCCACCTGATTTTGCACATGGGGCTATACAAGTGCGGGATCCGCGACTGCATGGATGTCTACAACCTTTTCCGGTCGGGGCAACCGGCAGATGAAGAGCATCTGGCCCGTATCGTCCGCAAAGCAAAAGCCGTAGAAAAAGCCTTCTTCACCTTGTCCCTGTCAAATTTGTGCTCCGCTAGCATACCGCCTTCCCTTTTGGAAAAGCTCCGCCCAGAAAAGCCAGGGTTTATCACCCGGCGGCTGTCCTCACGGCTTTCAGTAGCCCGCCAAACCGGAGATTTCCAAGTATCCTACAATGATTATTTCCAAGAAGTGGAGATGTGCGTATTCTATTTCAACCTGTTCCCGTCCTTTCACAAGCGCTTGGCTTTGTACGCCCGGCTGCTGAAGCTGCTGTTCTGGCCACGTGCACAGCTGGCGTGGAAGTTGTCGGACTTGCCAGAGGGGGCGGGTCTGCCCAAGAAAACCATGGCCAGGGCCGTAGCGCCGTACTTGGCCATCCGCACAATAGGCGAAGAAATCGGGCTGGGCATCGTTTTCCTGCTGTTGGGGAAGTTTCTGGCAGATATGCTGCTATCGGTGCGTTTCTATGTCTACGGAGGAGAATCATACTTTGACTATCTGCAGAGCCGGGGGATAAGCCCCGGGGAAATAAAAGCTGCAGTCAAAAAAATACAATAAATGGCAAAGCTGATATGCATCACTGGGGCAGATGGCACTGGCAAAAGCACGCTGATCCAATCGTTGGCCCCATATTTCCCGCAAGCGTACACCGCCACTGTCTGGGATTTGCTGAAGAACGGGGCAGAAGGGCTGCCTTTCCGGTCTAAACAGCAAGTGGACAGCTATCTCTGCAACCTGACCCCAGATTCTCGGCTTCTCTTTTTGGCGCACGCCATGAAGTATGCAGTAGACCAAGCACAGGAGTCACATGCTGAGGCCATCATCATTGACAGTTACTTTTACAAATACACAGCTACGGAACTGGCACTAGGGGCCGACAGGCTGCTCGCCAGGCACCTGGGAAAGACCTTCCCCTTGCCAGATCGGACGCTGCTCCTTGAGCTCCCGCTTAGCCTGATGGCAGAGCGTAAAGCCCGCTTCTCCCGCTATGAGTGCGGGCTGGCAGCAGCCCCTGGCCCTACGGAGTTTTTGGCATTCCAGGCAAAGGTGCTGGCAGAATGGCAGCATTTTTCCATCCCCAATGTACAAAGGCTCGACGCCCGGTTGCCAAAGGAGGAGCTTTCCGCATTAGCCATACAAAAGATCAACCACCTATGAAGACCATAGTGATTACAGGCTTGGACGGCACGGGGAAGAGCACGGTGCTACAAGCGTTGAAGGCGCAAGCTCCTGGCGCAGCCCGTGCCATCGTACATGCCCCAGAAATGGACCTTGAGCCCTTGCACAAGCAGCCGGATGTTTTCCGGGCCGCCCGCTTGGTGAATCAGCTCAACCATGATGCCGACCGCTTGGCTTTCCCTCAACTGAAAGCAGTGGCCCTGTTCGCGGCTATGCTGCTTTTCGAAAAGCTGCTGCAGCCCGTAAGGGAAAGGCAGGGGCCCGCCGCGCTCTGTGAGCGCCACCCCCTTATTGATACCAGTGTCTATGCTCAGTTTTATGCAAACAAGCTTTCCCCGGATGCCGTCAGTGCACGTAACACAGAGCCTTTAGAGCGGGGGAATGAGGCAGAGTGGGCTTACCTGCTCAGCTTGCTGCCCCAAGACTGGGCAGCCCCGCAAAACGAAGGGCCCGTGCGGGTTTTCATGCGCTTTATCTACGATAGGTTCCATTTGCAGCAGCGCCATCAGCTTTCAGGCCTCATCGGGCTTTTCAAGCTGCCGCTGCCCGATAAGGTATTCTTTTTGCAAGCGCCAGCAAAAGTGCTATTTGCCCGTTTGCAACAAAGGGGCGTGCTGGAGGCTCATGAATCTCTGGCCGCCTTAAGTATGCTGGAAAAAGCCTATCAGCAGCACCTACAAGCCTTCGAGGCTGCTGCCCCCGGGCGCCTAGAAATAATTGACGCTACGTCGCAAACCGCTATGGCTGCACTGCTGCCCAAGCTAGCCGCTTTCCTATGAAGGGGCCCAAAATACGCCGGCGGTTTTTCTTTGGGCTGGGCTGCCTATCCCTGGGGCTGGCTTATATCGGCATTGCGCTGCCAGGGTTCCCGGGCACCCCTTTCATTCTGCTGACAGCCTATTTTTTTGTCCGCAGCTCAGAAAGAATGTACACTTGGCTGATGCGCAGAAGGCTTTTCGCGAGGGTCATCCGGGAATTTAGCGGACAAGAAAAACTCTCCGTTAAGTTCAAGCTATTCGTGATCGTCCAATTGTGGGCCTCCTTCACCGTGGCTATGGTCTGGTTTGTTGGCGCGGTGCACTGGAAAGCTGTGCTCATCATTGTTGGGGCAATTATCTCTTGGGCGGTATGGCGCATTGAAAAAGTAGATATCGGCCCTCACTAAATTTTTATTTTGCCCGCTAACCTCAAAGGGCGCAGACCAGATTGTCCTTTTTGGGCCTGCCCCTGCCGTAAGGAGGGGGGCCTGCCCCTGCCCAACGGGCAGGTGCCGCTATGCTGCGGGGCTCGCTGTCCGCTCGGCCCTATCGGGCTTACCACCCCTGCGCAGCGCTAGGCCAATGCCAGGCTATAGCCCAAAGGTATAAACGCCTGCGGTATTTTGGTTTACGCCCACCTCTAATATAGTAGCTTAGCCAAGGCCTTGCCGGCCATACTGGCACAGCAGGCCGGCATAAACCCTTGATTTTCAAAATCAAACCACCCCCAATAAGCTCATAAGCAGGCAGCTGCAAGCTGTTTTTTAAAGAAAGGGTTGGCTGGGGGCACCAATTATCGTAATATTGCAATATAAATAAACCTACTATGGGGCTTACCAAAAGCGAGAATTTCACTGCACAGCAGAACGAGCTCGCACAGATTGCCAAAGCGCTGGGCCACCCTGCAAGAGTGGCCATCCTTCAGCACCTGCTCAAGGTGAAGTCCTGTATCTGTGGGGCTATTGTCGATGAAGTGCCCCTTTCGCAGCCTACCATCTCCCGCCACCTCAAAGAGCTGAAAGCGGTGGGCCTCATCAAAGGCTCGATCGAGGGCACGAGCATCAACTATTGTATTGACGGGGAGCGGTGGGCCGAAGTGCAAAACTTGCTGAACGGCCTTTTCGCCCGCTACGAGCCCTTTGAAGAGGGCTGTGCCTGCTGAAAGTCTTTTTTTACACCTATCTATTGCAATATAGCAATGAACAAATTAAACACATTAGGGAGTAGGCCCGCTCCGGAGCTGCTCCCCCACCTCCAAGCCTATGTGACGGAGCTGCAGCGCGAAAGCTCACTGATCCCGCAGGCGCGCAAAGCTTTACTGCAGCAGCTGGCCGCCTATGTCAGGCAAAGCGCAGAGGAGGGGCGGGCGGCAGGCCTCCACTTTATCTGTACACACAATTCGCGCCGCAGTCAGCTCAGCCAGGTATGGGCTGCAACGGCTGCCGTTTATTACGGGCTGCCGCAGGTAAGAGCATATTCCGGCGGCACAGAAGCAACAGCTTTCAACCCCCGGGCGATAGCTGCCCTCGAGCGGGCCGGCTTTGCAGCGCACCATTCCGGTGAAAGCAACCCCCTGTACCAGATTACTTTTTCTAAAGCATCTGCCCCCCTACGCTGCTTTTCAAAAACATTAGGCCACCCAGACAACCCGCAGCAAGGTTTTGCCGCCATTATGACCTGCACAGACGCAGAGGAGAACTGTCCGTATATACCCGGCGCCGCTTTCCGGCTTTCTCTTCCTTATGAAGACCCCAAGGCTGCCGATGGCACGCCCGAAGAGGGCGCCCGCTACGACGAGCGCACCCGGCAGGTCGGGCGGGAAATGTTTTACGCCATGCAGCTGGCCGCCAGAATGCTCAACAACGAAAAAATATGACCGTTCCAACTAAGCGGCGCAAGCGCCTCTCCTTTCTCGACCGTTACCTGACACTTTGGATTTTCCTGGCCATGGCTATTGGCGTAGGGCTTGGGCATTGGCTGCCACAAACAGCCCGCTTCGTCGGCTCATTCTCAATTGGGGCTACCAACATGCCAATTGCCATAGGGCTCATCCTGATGATGTACCCCCCTCTGGCCAAAGTCAACTACCGCATGTTGCCACAGGTGTTCCGCAATGTCAGGATATTGGGTTTGTCCTTGCTGCTCAATTGGGTAGTGGGCCCTGTGCTGATGTTCGCCCTGGCCGTTATTTTCTTACGGGATTATCCGGAGTACATGACAGGGCTCATCCTGATCGGGCTGGCACGCTGTATAGCTATGGTAATGGTATGGAACGACCTGGCAGAGGGCAGCCGGGAGTACGGGGCTGGGCTAGTAGCATTGAACAGCATCTTCCAAGTGTTTTTCTACAGTTTCTACGCATGGCTTTTCATAACCGTACTGCCGCCCCTGCTGGGCTTTGAAGGCGCAATAGTAGACATCTCCATGGCAACTGTGGCAGAGAGCGTGGCCATTTACTTGGGCATCCCCTTCGTCGCGGGGTTCCTGAACCGCTTACTGCTGGTGCGGATTAAAGGCGAGGCCTGGTATCAAGGAACCTTCGTGCCGGCCATCTCGCCGGTGACCTTGGTCGCATTGCTATTTACGATAGCGGTCATGTTCAGCCTCAAAGGGGAGCTGATAGTACAGATCCCGATGGATGTGGTACGGATTGCCATACCATTGCTGATTTACTTTGGCCTGATCTTCCTCATCAGCTTCTTGGTTGGCAGAGCCCTGGGTGCAGACTATCCGCGCAATGCTGCAGTAGCTTTCACAGCGGCGGGCAATAATTTCGAGCTGGCCATAGCTGTGGCCATAGCTGTGTTCGGGCTCAACTCCGGGCAAGCCTTTGCCGGTGTGATCGGCCCGTTAGTAGAGGTGCCAGCCCTCATTGCACTGGTCAATGTAGCTTTTTGGCTGCGCAGGAAGTATTATGGCCATACGCTCAATTTAAACAACGAAATAAAAGACATAACATGAAATCACCACAAGAACTCAAGCAGCTCGTACAAGAGCGCTATGCAAAAATCGCGGAACAGGGCAAAGCAGAGAACGCTTCGAGCTGCTGCGGGGCGGCCACCCCTTCCAACAAAGTGTACAATATCATGATGGAAGACTATTCGGGGGTATCTGGCTATACCGAGGAGGCTGATTTAGGATTGGGATGTGGGCTCCCTACGGCTTTCGCAAAAATTGCGCCCGGCGATACGGTCATCGACTTGGGCTCAGGTGCTGGCAACGATTGTTTTGTTGCCCGTCACGAGGTTGGCCCAAGTGGCAAAGTCATTGGCATAGATTTTACGCCAGCTATGATCCAGAAAGCCCGTCAAAATGCCGAGCGCTTAGGCTATAACAACGTCGAATTCCGCGAAGGCGATATTGAGCATATGCCAGTCAGCGATGGCATAGCAGATGTGGCCGTGAGCAATTGCGTGCTCAACCTAGTGCCTAACAAGCCCGGTGTGTTAGCGGAAATCTTCCGAGTGCTCAAGCCCGGCGGCCACTTCAGCATCTCCGACATCGTACTGCTAGGAGAACTGCCAGATACCCTGCGGCAGGATGCAGAAATGTACGCAGGCTGTGTGGCCGGGGCTATCCAAAAAGAGGACTACCTGCGGTATATCATTGAAGCGGGCTTTGAAAAGCTGACGCTGCAGAAAGAAAAGACCATAACAATCCCGGAAGACATCCTGTCAAAACACCTCAGCGCAAAGGAGGTAGAGGAATTTCAGCAAGGCACAACCGGCATTTTCAGCATTTCGGTATATGCAGAAAAGCCCGGCAGCAGGCACACACAGCCTTTAGCGGCTAGCAAAAGGCCTGCCGGCTGCGGCCCGGAAAGCGGGTGCTGCTAGCAGACAGCTGCCCAAAGTGCTTGCGGTAGAAGGCAATCTCTTCCTTGAGCCTAACCCCTTCATGGAAAGCTTCGAAGCTGAGCCGCTAAAACGCGTAACTTTATGACAGCCCAATGTGCTACTGGACGCAAACTAGATTGTCGTTTTTATGCCTGCCCCTGCCGTAAGGATGGGGCCTGCCCCTGCCCAACAGGCAGGTGCCGCTATGCTGCGGGGCTCGCTGTCCGCTCGGCCCTACCGGGCCTGCCGCCCCTTCGCAGCGCTAGGCCTATGCCAAGGTAAAGCCCGGAAAGCATAGATGCCTGCGACATTTTAGTTCACACTCTCCGGCTCGTTCCCAAGGTAGTGCTTGCGGGAAGCGTTTTTCCTCAAAACCACGATGTCTTGAAAATCGTTATCGTTGCGTTTGGGTACATCTCCCCTCCAAAAGCCCCGGACTACAAGCTCACTGCCAAGCCCCGCATCGGATACAAGCCTATCCAACAAATCGAACTGTACGAAAGTGCGAATAATAGGGGGGCAAACCAGCGGGAGCCCTACCCGCAGGCTGACGAAGGAAGCTTGTCGGGTAGTGACTATTGTGGCTAGTTTCTCTTTCTAATTATCTTAACGATCCTATTATTTATGATTTCTGATAAGTTCCAATTGTACAGTTTGGGGTCGGTTGTATTGTAGAAGGCCACAACAACAGCATCAAGGTCTTTGTGATATTTTGCGAAGCTCTGGTAGCCCGGAACCCAACCGGCATGTTCATACTCATAAATGGAAGAATATATTTCTTGTTCTCCCGCTTCAAATAACGCCCCGTCGTTTAATGCCCTCAGGAAAACACCCACGTCTTCTGCCGTAGCTAACATACCATGCTCGTCTGCCTTTAAGTCAAAGGGATGTCCTACGTGATAGCCACTCATCACACCGTCCATGTCCACTTCCCTTAGCGAACCGAAAGTTCTGTTAAGGTTTAACGGCATTAGAATTTCCTCCTGAATGAATTGGAAGTTCTCATACCCCAGAACATCATCCATTATCTTATTGATTAACAGGTAGTTGGTGTTACAGTATTCGTAACTTTCCCCGGGTTCAAAGTTGGCCGGCTTGTCCAGAATCAAGGCAAGGCTTTCTTCGTAGGTCTCGGTTGGAGCTGCCCAAAAATTCGGAGCGTCCGTAAAATTGGAAATACCACTCCTATGCTGTATCATCAACCGCAAAGTGATTTTGTCGGAGTTTTCGATTCTTCCCACAAGTTCTGGTAAATAATCAGCGATTGTTTTATCCAGAGAAAGCCGTCCATCACTTACCAATTTGGTAACAGCCACAGCATCATATAGCTTGCTGATGCTGGCAATTTTGAATAGGGCCTGAGGTTTGGCAGGTATCTTAGCTTCTCGATCGTGCCAACCAGAAGCAAAATACTGAGGTGGTTGACCAGCCTGGTCTATATAGACAACCATTCCTTCAAATCCATGCCCAATGGCCTCATCTAACTGTACCTGAACCGTTTCTGGCAACGGTAGTATCCATGCCTTTACCAAAAGCCATGGAACAAAATAAAGCGAAATTAAGGTTCCAACTAGCAACAAAACACGCACTGTCCATTTGGCTTTTTTGTTTTTAATCATTTTCCTCTTTTTTGGCTCTATGCTAAATTGTGTGGGTAATCTGAGCACATGACAAAACTGTAAAACTTTAATATGAATACCGCAAATCGTCAATTTTTGTGCTGATTTTCTCGATTTTCTTTAAAAATCGTCAATTTTAAATCGGTCATATTAGAAATAAAAACTTTTGTCATGTACTCAGGAAACAATCAATAAAATTGCACCAAATATTATTGAAGGAAGAATTCTTTTCATCTAGTTCAAATGGAGCTAACGGATTGGTGTATGGCTAGTGGCGACCAAAAATACACGAACTTTTATTATTCAATCGTAAAGTTGACAAAAAAATCGGACTTTTCGATTTAGTCCAAACCTCGCCATTAACTATACACCGTGTTGTAAACAGTTTTCTTTTATTTGTTTAGATGATTAATTTATTGTTACTAAATCAGTAGTAGCACTTATTGTCGAATTATCTGCCAGTGTTAATTCAATCGTAAATGAAGTTGTAACTGCGTCTATTGTTATGCTCTCATCAAAAATGAACTCAAAAATTTTAAATCCTGATTTATTTGACTCAATAATAAAAATACTAAAGTCGTCAAAAGTTGTATTGTTATATCTTAAATTAAAAATTTCATTTAGGCTTTCACCCGGGCTAATACCATTTATTGAATTGTCAGCAGTCAAGTTTACACTTATCACATCATTAGTTGATTCTTGATCGACTCTGCACCATAATCCATTATCAGTATCTGAGTAATCATAATCGAGTATTACACTTAATGCATATTTCTCTTGGGTTACAATATCTGCATCTTCTTCGGTCTCAATATTATAATTACGAACTATAATTTCATTAACGCTGTAGAACATAATATCATCACCACAACAAGAATGTAAACATGTTGTTATAATTAAAATCACTATATATTTAATCTTGTTCTTCATATTTCAATAGTTCGGTAATTTTTTGAAGCATTTGGATAAAACGAAAGGAAGCATCATTTTAGTGATATGCGACTATCTACTAATGATGCTTCCAGCAAGAGCCAGGCTCTTGTGGAAACGATACTAAGCAAAATTGATGGCTTAAACAAGCCGAGACGAAATTTTATCATTTCGATCATTGTACTGTATTTATCCACACCACTAGACATTTTAGTAAAGAAGCGTAAAAGCGACTATCTTTAAAGTCGACGAAAACCAAAAGACATGTCGACATTTACGCTTCTTGAGCAAGTTACAGAAAAGGCTGTAGAACTTCCAAAATACACCCTGAAGAATACCCGTAAGCGTCCGAGCAACTACGTGTTTTGCTCCATTGGTTCCCACTGGGGGCTGGGTATTAGGGTATGGAGTTCGGAGAGCTTGGTGTCAGGGATACGATCGAGGGTGTCTTTAAGCCATTGGTAAGGATTGATCTGATGTTCCTTACAGCTGGCCATGAAGCTGTAGATCATAGCGGCCCGCTGGGCGGCTTCGTGGGACCCGGCAAAGAGATAGTTCTTTCTGCCCAAGGCCAGGGGCCGGATTTTGTTCTCGATATGGTTATTATCGATGAGCAGGCGGCCGTCCTGGAACAGAGCCACTAAAGTGGGCCATTGATTTTGGGCATAGGTGAAGGCCTGCCCGATCGCACTTTAGGGGGCTGTTACATACATCTTCATACCATCCAAAATTTTCGCTGATGTATTTTTCAAAATTGGAATTTTCAATCTTCTGAATAAACCCCTTAGTATCTTTAACTTCTTCTTTTCTAATTATTATGAATGATTCATCAATTATCTGATGGAAGATGGCATATTCGAACTCGACTAAAAAAGTTCTGCTATTTTGTGTTTCTTCAATTGCATACACATCTTTAATTATTCTCCCAGTTCCTATCTCAATATTTTCTTTTGTTTCGGATTTCACCAATTCAACTAATGTAATTCTTAACTCGCCCTCGTTTCGATAGACTGCTTTCGCAAGTGACAAACTATAGCAATCGTCAAGTATGGTTTTCATTTTTTCTATTTCTCTTTTGCCAATCCTCTCAAAATATCCAGACGATTAGAAGGGGCATCGGAAGATAAAAAATCTGGAATCGTGTTTTCTGTCCTTCTTGGTCTGCTCAAAAAATCAACTCGCCACTCGGTTATTCTTTCTTCTTTTTTATGGATGTATTTTCCTCTCTCTGGTTCATCTATGTATTCTTTTTGCAAAATCAAGGCTAAAAGTTCTTCTGTTCCTTCGTGATTATCTGCGAATTCCTTAGCATCTCTATATTCCGCAAAAGCATAATAGTAATCGTTCCCTTTTTCTAAATCTTCAGCTCCATTTTCTGGATGACACCAAACTCTATATTCTAAAACTTCATCCCAAACATATCCACCTCCTGCTTTTGCCAAAGCAGAATATTTGCCGACCATATTTTTGTCGAGGACTTCTGGGTAATCTTTCATTTATTTTTTTTCTAATTGAGCACAACGGCCCGGCTATGCGTAGTGCAGGATTTCAAGGCACTTCACTTTCCCTTTAGCAGTTAGTTTATTTAATGTTATTACTTTCATAACAGTACTTTCGCCCGCATTACGTATAGCCAATGTTGTGCGTTCGTGCTTTATTTTATGTATTCAATTAATTCTACAGAAAACCTTTTCGCTCCCATTTCATTTAAATGGTCAGAGTTTAAATAGAGAGAATCTGGATAGTAGTCTCTAGTTTTGTCAAATACTACATTACTAGCATTATACTTTTTAGTTAGATTGACATACTCTTGCATTATGGAAATAGGAATGTTTCCTAGATAATGTTCGTGAACTGGAGGACTTGCCATTATTAATTCAATTTTCTTTGAATTAGCCAAATTAACTATTGAGTCTAAATAATTAACTGCTAATTGCGAGACACCTAGCTGTATATCATTTTGATAGTAATGTCTCTTTATTGCTGTTTCCCAATCACTAATATTGCTTTTGCTTGAATTAGAGTAATTTCCAATATAATTAATGTGATTTTTTCGAGGATAGAATCCTGTTTGTTTCCATAGAATCTTACGAAAACCATTATTATCAATATCAATACTAGATGATATATCATTAAACTCTTCAATAGGATAGCTTCTTCTAAACATTTCACTAGACCATCTATCATTTGAAAATTTCAAATCATTAAACTGTGAAATATTATGAGGAGCAAATCCAATAATAAGAGTATCTGGAATATATGAGTTAAATATTTTTTTCAATTTCCAATATGTCAGGACGTAAGGCTCAGCAGTCTGAGAGATGTTCTGTGCATCCTTAAAGTACTTAGGGTTTATACTCTTTTGCGGGTGTGAATCACCAACGATAAGAATAGAAGTATTATTTAACTTAACAGATTGATTATTATAAATGAAATAGTTAATAATCATATTCCCCCCAAAGTATAATAAAGGGAAAAGCGAAAAAACTATTACTTTGACTAGAAAGCGCTTCATAGATTAAAATTGAAAGTAAATAAATTGTTGTTCTTTACCACTAAACCAAAAGATTGCAATTACTATTGCATAATACATTGCGTACCTTATTGGGGGTTTCCACTTAATTCCTAAATGTGCAATAGCATATTGATCTTTTCTTCCTTTCCATTCTATCAAGACAAAAATTGCGACAAGTATTATTGTTGTTAACGCATTTCTCATTCCTGAAAATTTAGGGATTTCAAAAAGTGAAGATGACAAAATTTTAGAAATATAACTTATTGCGTGCCCAATGTTTTCTGCTCTAAAAAATATCCAAGCAAAAACAGTCAACCCAAAAGTTAGTATCATAAAAGATAGTTCCTTAATACTTGGAAGTAACTTGCCTTGAGCAACGGTTTCTAAATTATTTCTGTTGTTATTAGTCAATAATAGAGGCAAGAAATAAATCGCATTCAATGCACCCCAAATAATAAATGTCCAATTCGCACCATGCCAAAATCCGCTGACAATAAAGATGATAAAAGTATTTCTGACTTTCATCCAAGTTCCACCCCGACTTCCACCTAATGGGATATAAAGGTAATCCCTAAACCAAGTTGAAAGTGAAATATGCCAACGTCTCCAAAATTCCGCAATATCTCTTGAAAAATATGGGAAATTAAAATTCTGCATTAAGTCAAACCCGAAGAGTCTAGAAGTACCAATTGCAATATCGGAATAACCTGAAAAGTCTCCATAAATCTGGAAGGTGAAAAATAATGCACCTAAAACAAGTGTACTTCCGTTCATATCTGCTGAGTTATTAAAAATCTGATTTGCATACTCAGCACAATTGTCTGCAATTACTATTTTCTTGAACAAACCCCAAAGTATTTGTCGCATTCCGTCAACTGCTTTTGAGTAGTCGAAAGTCCGTTTCGTGTAAAACTGAGGAAGTAAATGTGTTGCTCTTTCAATTGGTCCTGCAACCAATTGAGGAAAGAAACTAATAAAGGCAGAAAATGCAATAAAGTCTTTTGTTGGTTCAAGTTTTCTTTTGTAGACGTCAATTGTATAACTCAAAGTTTGGAATGTGTAAAAGCTTATTCCAACTGGTAAAATGATATTCAAGGAATTGGCTTGAATGTTTTGTCCGAAAAATGAAAATGCAGTAATAAAATTGTCTAAAAACAATAGTTCGGTAATTTTTTGAA
>NZ_VOOR01000006.1 GCF_007993045.1 Phaeodactylibacter luteus | reverse complement strand
TTTAACGAAGAGTAGGCGGAAAAGAACGAAACTTGGGGTGGCAAGGATTTATGGCTTGAGGCACTAGTGGTCTGTCAAGTGTTAATTTATGGGTTGAGTGGGAGCGAATTTTGAGGCTAAATCAAGGCGGATGTTCCCGCGCATAGCAGCGCTACGCAAGGGGTTGTCCAACGAAGAGTAGCCTCAAAAGTCGCCGCAGGCAACCCCTAGTTTTAGCCTTGACAGACCACTAGAGCCCGACAAGCCTAAACGCAAGCGACATTTCGGCTAAAGCCCATAACATCAGCTGCCGCGCAGCAGGCGTTCGTAGTCTTCAGGATAATCCAAATCGAAACCCCCTCCTTGAAAAGGGAAAGCCAAGAGCGCAGATGCATATTTCTGGAGCACTGGCCTGGCCCCCTTCTGGCCAGCCAGGCTGAGGAGCTCTGGGAAAATGCGGGCACGGAAAACAGCAGGCACTCCCAGTACGCCTTCATACGCTGCAGCTATGCCTGGCGCAGCCGACCCCTTCAGGGCTGCCAACATCTGGCTCAGCACTCCGGCGGTCAGGTAAGGCTGATCTGTCAGGATAAAACCGGCGTATTCCAGCCTTGGGCAAAGCTGTAGTGCTTTGGACAAGCCAACCGCTACGCTCCCCCCCATTCCGCTCTCCCAGTTTGGGTTATCCGCAACAACAGCGGCTGTGCCAGCTACAGCGGCACCAACCTCGGCAGCACGCGCCCCGGTCACTGCGATGGTCCAGCCAAAACCTGCCTCTTGTGCCAGGCGGCAGGCACGGGCGGCCATCGTTTCCCCTTTCCATTCGAGCAGCTGCTTGGGCTGCCCCATACGGGTGGAGGCACCTGCTGCCAATATGATCGCAGCGCTAAGGTTGTCCGCTTCCCTCATCATCCCTTGTGGTTTTCGTTAAACTTAGCAAATGTTCTGTTAAACCATAGACAGGCGGCTACTAATATGAGCCGGAATGGGTTGTTGAAGGGTCAGCCCTCCTATTGCAAGGGCATTGTTCATGAAAAAAAAGGATTATGCAACTCAAATGGATTTTTGCACTCACCTTATCCCTTTTGGCGCTCGCCCCCTCTTTCGGGCAAGCCTGGAAAGACAAGCTCAAATCGGCTAAAGACGGCCTGCTGGGCACAGACACCCCCCTTAGTGCAGAAGACGCAGCAGCTGGGCTCAGGGAGGCGCTCACACTGGGCGCGAGCGAGGCCAGCGGTTTTTTATCTGCGGAGGATGGGTTCCTCAAAAGCCAATATAAAATTGAGCTGCCGGACGATGTGCGCGACATTGCACGCAGGCTCCGCGCAGTGCCTGGCTTCCAGAACCTAGAGGAAGAGCTCACCATACGGATGAACCGTGCAGCGGAGCTAGCTGCTCAAAAAGCACAGCCCATATTTACCGATGCTATCCGCCAAATGAGTTTCCAAGACGCTATGGACATCCTTACCGGCCAGGATAATGCTGCCACCCAATACCTCTACGGCACTACCTATCAGGGGCTCTACGACGGCTTCAAGCCCGTCATCATCAATGCCCTTGACGAGGTCAATGCACGGGCTTATTGGAAGAGCGCTGTCGTGGCTTACAACAAACTCCCCTTGGTGCAAAAAGCCAACCCGGAGCTAGACGACTACGTCACGTCCCGGTCCTTAGAAGGGCTTTTTGCGCTGGTAGAAGTCAAGGAAAAAGATATCCGTGAGAACGCTAGTGCCCGGACATCAGACCTGCTAAAGCGCGTTTTTGCCAAGCAAAGGCAATAAGCCCCCAGCCTTTAACAGGCCCAGCCTGAAATTTTGCCGGTGCATCGCTTATCTTTGAGGCATGTACCGGCTATATTTTCCCCTTATCCTACTTTTTTGCCTCAGCAGCCCTGCTTCGGGGCAAAAGCAGTTTTTGATGCCCTCCGACACCTTCAACCAAGCGCGTTTCTGGGCCTGTGCGGGCGTGGGCGCTGGCTTGTATGCAGGTGCCTCCGTAGGGCTATACCATGCTTGGTACAAAAACTACGACCTTGGCCCTTTCCGCACTTTTGACGACAGCGGAGAGTGGATGGGCATGGACAAAGCCGGGCATTTGATGACAGCTTATGCGCAGGCCGATATTGCCTACCGGGGCTTGCGCTGGACTGGCCTGCGCCCGGGCCGTTCGACACTGCTCGCCATTGGGGTAGGCACCGTGCTTCAAGGCACTATAGAGGTAATGGACGGTTTTTCTGAAAAGTGGGGGTTCTCTTGGTACGACATCGGCTTTAACACCTTGGGCGTAGGGGCATTCGCCGCCCAACAGTGGGCTTGGGGCGAGCAGCGCATCCGCTTCAAGATGTCCAATACGCGCCCTAGGTACAGCACTGCCCCAATCTTTTCAACAGATGGCGCACAGCAGTCTACCCTTAGGGAAAGGGCTTATGACCTGTACGGGCAGCGCTATGCCGAAGCCTTCCTTAAAGACTACAACGGGCAGATCATATGGGCATCGGCCAATCTTGCCTCCTTCTGCGGAGAGGACGCCCCGAGCTGGCTGCCACCATGGCTCAACCTCGCTGCCGGGTACGGCGCCAGCAATATGTACGGCGGGCACGGCAATACCTGGGCTGACGAATCAACTGGAGCCAACTTTTCCGCACCCGCTGCCTTGCAGCGGCAGCGGCAGTACTACCTTTCCTTTGACATTGACTTAAAGAAAATCCCGTTCCGCAAACCGTGGCTGCGCACCGCCTGCTCACTCCTCAACTGGATTAAAATCCCTAGCCCTTCGCTGGAGCTCAGCCCACAAGGGAAGGTACGTTTCCATCCTATGCTTTGGTAGCGGCAAGCGTTCAGGATTGGGGGCCAAAGCGCTCCAGGTAACCTTGCAGGAAAGCGGGGACAAACGCCCCGACCGTATGGTTGGCCCCATTGGAGAGGACCACAATGCCAATATCCTCTTTCGGGAGAAAGCCGATCTCTGCGCGGAAGCCATCCACATAACCGCTGTGCGTGTGCACCGCTGTGCCCTGCCAGTCGATCAAGCGCCAGCCAAGCCCATAGTGAGCGGATGTAATGCCCGGCCAATGCCGCAAAGACCGCTCCCCAATAGGTATATCGGCTATAGGCGAAAACACCTCTTGCAGAGCTTGCTGCGAGAGCACGCCCGGCTTGCTGCCCATCATGGCTTGCAGCCAATTGGCCATGTCTTTGATGCTGGCATTGACACCAGCTGCCGCGGGCACTTCGTAATACCCCGGGGAGACTTCCGCTTCGACATACCCATCAGCCCTCTTTTGGTGGGGCTTTGCTTTTTCCCGGGCCTTTTGATAGTGGCTCAGACCACAGCCTGCGGTCGCCATGCCCAAAGGCTTGAAGAGCTGCACCTGCAGCAGTTGGCCAAAGGGCTCTTGGCACGCCCCTTCCATAAAGTCGGCCGCAAGGTTGAAGGCTACATTTTGGTAGTTATGGAAAGTGCCCGGCTCATGTGAAAGGGGCACTTGCCCGAGCATGCCCAATATCAGCGGATAGGGCCGGTCCATGTTCAACAGGTTTGAAAAAGTATGCCTGGGCAAGCCAGTGGTATGGCTTAAAAGCTGCTGAAGGGTAAGGTCTTGGATGTGCTGCGGCAAAGCAGCTTTCCCCTCCGCCCAAAAGCGCCCAAGGGGGTCTGCCCAAGAAAACGCCCCTTGCCCCTGCAGATAGGCTGCAAGCACGCCAGTCATCCCTTTCGACAGGGAAGCTACCCTGAAAAGCGTGCTAGAAGTGACCGGCTCCCCGCCGCTTAGGCTGCAGGCCCCTCCCCCTTCCATAGCTACAATGACCCCATCCTTTACCACTGCGTATGCATAGCCGGGCACCCCTTCGAGGGCAAACGACTGCTCAAGCCTGTGCAGCTGGGCATCTAAGAATGCCACTGTAGAAGCATCCATGGCTTCCGCCCAGGCCGCAATAGCCGCCGAACGATGGCCGCCCTCTACATAGGCAGGCTGGGGCATACTGGCCGTAGCCGCTGCGGCAAAGAATACAAAAAACGTATATATAGCCTTTTGAAGGATTGTAAGTCGTTCTGGCACAGACTTCACTTTTGTTAAAAAAATACTTGGTGAAATGACCGTTTAAAAAGACTACAAGTTTAGCAGCAAACGCGGAGAATGCCAAAAATCATACTGCCAAATCAGCATTTTAGATAAATTACGTACAGCGACATTCAAAGATAGCCCTACTGCACCGGCCCAGCCCTTGAGAAAATAGCTGAGCGCACTCTTTTTATACAGCTAAATTTTCTTATTTTGTGCTTTGTAAAATATGAGGCAACACCGGTGTCAGCAGCCTCAAAGTATAAAATAGCTTTATTGCAGCGGTCTAAGCTAGGGTCCCCCCAACGTCAGTTTTCCGATTGCCGTGCCCCCGCTACCAC
Organism: Phaeodactylibacter luteus; assembly: GCF_007993045.1. Classification (GTDB taxonomy): domain Bacteria; phylum Bacteroidota; class Bacteroidia; order Chitinophagales; family Saprospiraceae; genus Phaeodactylibacter; species Phaeodactylibacter luteus. The sequence continues at coordinate 182,325 of NZ_VOOR01000006.1, read as the reverse complement.
ATAATCCCACTACCTTCTACGATAAGCGTAACTACTACACTAAGCAATGTAGCCTGTTGTTCATGATCAGGCTCTACATCCTGTTTGCACTAACCAATCATTTGAAACAGCACAAAATCGTTTTTAGCCCGGAGCGCTAGCGCCCCGAGCACATATACAAACATTTATGCTGATAGTTGGGCTCACGGCGGGGCGCTGATGGCAACAAGCGGCAGGCGCATTGGGCCCGTGAACTGGCAACAAGCCCAAAACGGTCAATTGCAGCATTTTAGCTGAAGGTGAGAGTAAAATTATTGAACGCTTAAAGTAAAAGTTTTGCCCCAAAAAACGCTCCGACATAACGGCCTTTGCTGGCTATTGCTGGTTTTTCTGAGCTTGCTGCAGCTCGGGGCGGCAGGGCAATCTGATACCTGTAGCCTTTACCGGCATTGCAACACTGCTTCTTTTAGCTTTTCTACAGGGTCTAGCGCTTTAGCCGGGCTCTCCTATGCCAAGGACATGCCCGGCCGCTGGGCCATCAGGTATGGCATAGATTTTATGGATTTCAGCCTGCGCAAATGGGAGACCAACTTCAACCGCTTTGCCTACTACGCCTCTATCAACCTCGATGTACGGCAAACTGCGCTTACAGCCCTTTGGGACTATTCCCTCACGCACAACGGCGGCATCCGGCTTGTGGGCGGAATGGCTTTCTTCTTCAACAATCAGATCAGCGGCTCCATAAAACTGAGAGATGCGGTGCAGTTCAATGATATCGCTTTCGAACCGGATGAGCTAGGCTACGTAATGGGCGGTGTGAGGTACAACCTGTTGTTCAACCCTTACCTGGGCTTAGGCCTGGGCCATGTCATTGATGCAAACCGCAGGGTTTCTATCAGCGCAGACCTGGGCGCCTACTATAAAGGAGCCCCCGAAATTTTCGTGGACGGCACGAGCCTGATCCGGAATAACGAGCACAATGCTAAAGTGCTCACCCGCAATTTATCCCCCTACCGGTGGTACCCGGTAGTCAACATACGAATTGGCTTTTCTTTTAATCCTGAATAAGATAATCCTGAATTAATCATGAAAAAGTTAAACGATCTAACAAGGCTTGCTCTGTTGCTAGCGGCTATGGCCCTTAGCACAGTATCCTGCACCAAGATGGAGGATGTCCTGAAGGGCACTTCTCTCAACCTCAACACGGACCTGCTCAAGAACCCACTGACGATACAGGTGCTCCCTGCAACGCCTGGCGAGGAGATCCCTACAGATGTGAAAATCACCACGCTGGGCCCTGACCGGGACAAAGTTTATACCGTATTTGGCGAGAAAGACCTGCGGATGAACATCAACCCTCAGGACCCGAGCGTTGGCTTTATTTCTATTGGCATCCGTAAAATTGAGCAGTACAGCACGATAGACCCTATCGAGTTTGCAGTGAAAATTGAAGCGGAGGGCTATTTGCCAACCACCCGCTACTACCGTATCGACAACGAGGACAATCAGTTCAAGACGGTCCGCCTGCTTGCGAAGAACAGCCGTATCGATGGCATACAGACCGACCGCAACAGCTTGAAAGTAACGCAGAGGGGGCTCGAGAGCAGCACCCGCCTACGTGCAGCAGCGGTCAGCACCGGCGAACAACTGGAAGTGACTGTAGCGCCTCAAACCGAGTTCTTGGCTGCAGACGGCCGCAAGCTGACCGGCAGCGTGGAAGCGTTTATGGCGCACTACGACTTCAGCAAGCGGGGCGTACATGAAATGTCCCCCGTAGATCTGTACGGGGCTGATGCCCTCGACAAAGCAGGCAACCACCTGGGAGAATCCATCTTTACCAGCCTGGCCACTTACTCTCTGGAAATGGAAACGGCCGAAGGGGAAGTGAAGACCTTCTCCCAACCCTTGGAAGTGACGGTAAAGCTTGCAGATGACGCCATCAACCCGGTGACGGAAATGAAGGTAGAGGCCGGCGACCGCATCCCGGTGTGGAGCTTCAACGAAGAGCTGGGCCTGTGGCAAGAAGAAACAGAGGCTGTCGTAGTTGCTGATGCCGGCAACCGCCTTTACGCCCGCTTCGAACAAGCCCACCTCTCTACTTGGTTCCTCGGAGGCCGCCGTTTCTGCCGGCCATTTACGGAAATCGACATCCTCAACACCAATCAGTTCCGGACTGACCCCGAACGCTATTATTTCGTGGAGATCATCCGCGCGGACAATGACGCCATCCTGACCACTTATCAGACTCGTTTCTACAACGGGCAGACCATCAGCGTCATCATCGGCAATACCATGGCCAATACAGAGGTGTACTTCAAGGTCTATACCAATGGCGCAGGCCCTTGCTCCACCGGCGACTTGCTTTACACTTCGCCCGACTTCCTCCCTTGCGGTGAGAACCTGACCTTGGACCTCTCTGAGCCATTGTCCAATGATATGCTCACCCGCATTTTTGTGACGGTTTCCGGCACTTGCTCTTCTGATTACAACGACTTGGTCGTCAGCCCGAGCGTGCCCATCTTTTACCGGGAGACTGGCTGCGATACTTACGCCCCCCTAGGCTGGCTGATTGAAGGCGAAGGCTCTACTTCCTCTCTGAATATTGGGGAATACTATGATTTCCGTATTTCTTACCTCAGCCTCGACCGCTGCATTTTCGACCTGCAAGTGCCGACTACAGATACCACAGTCATCATTGACAGCCCGGTCTACAGCTTCACGGAAACGGTCAATATCAACTATGAAGCCGATGGCAGGACTATCATTTTTGACTACACCGACATTGAAGTCCCTGATCAGGCCTGCGATGAGTATATCGAATACCTGGAGAGCAACCCTTTCGAGTAAACCGCTAGTGCCTTAAGTCATAAATCTCTGATACTTAAGTTGAAGTTATTTTCCGACTAATCAAGGCGAAGGTTCGCGACTTTTGCCTGAGCTAAAGGAGCGGTTCTTTAACGAAGAGGAGGCGGAAAATAACAAAACTTGGGGTGTCAAGGATTTATGGCTTGAGGCACTAGGCTAAGTCTCCCCTGAACGTCTATTTTGACAGGTTTAAGTAGTATTTTATTGAAGCACTCCCTCGAGGGAGTGCTTCTTTTTTTGTCGTACAAGCAGTAAATCAATGGCTTGAAGGCCTCTGGCACAAACTATTTCAAGGGGTTGCCCGTTAAAAATTATGCTAACCATCATCGCCTGTACGGCAGTTGTACGTATCTTCTGCACAACAAGTTAAAGCCTTCGCCTATGTCTATGATAAAATACCTGCCACGTACGCTATTTCTACTGGCGCTCTTCTGCACCATCTCCAGCCCGCTACAAGCTACCCACAACCGGGCGGGGGAAATCATTGTGCGCAGGGTTTTCGATGACTGCTCCCTGCCCGGGCCAGAAGGACTGACCATAGAAGCGACCATCATCACCTATACCAAAGCCAGCAGTATACCTGCTGACCGCGACACCCTTGTCATCTGTTGGGGGGACGGCTTTTGCGAAAGCGTAGCCAGGAGCAATGGGGCGGGCAACCCTCCACAGGGCGAGCTGCTCGAAAATGATACGAAGCGGAACTTCTACATAGCCACCCACACCTTCCCTTCCCGAGGGACGTATAAGATAACCATGACCGATCCCAACCGGAATGGCGGCATCCTGAATGTCAATTTCCCCAATTCAGATCAGATCCGCTTCCATTTGGAGACCACTTATACTTTTCTCAACCCACAGTTCCAAGGCTGCAACAACTCCCCGGTCTTGCTACAGCCGCCCGTTGACATCGGCTGCGTGGGCAAAGTGTTCACCCACAACCCTAATGCATTTGACGAAGACAATGACAGCCTGACCTACGAATTCATCACGCCCCTCCAAGATATTGGCACCCCTGTGACCAATTACGAGCCGGTCACCATGATTGGCCCGGGCATTGGCAACCAAATTGCCATCAACCCTCAGACTGGGGAAATCACCTGGGATGCGCCACAGCGGAGGGGGGAATACAATATCGCGATCTTGATCCGAGAATTCAGGAATGGGCAGGAGATTGGCTCTATCGTGCGGGACATGCAGATCCTGATTGAAGAATGCGAAAACCTGCCTCCTGAGATTGAAGTGCCCTTTGACGAAATCTGTGTCGTAGCAGGGGATGTCCTGGAGTTTGACGTCATCGCGACCGCCCCCTTATCGGAGAGCGATCAGCTCGTGCGCCTGACTGCCTTGGGCGGCCCCTTTGAGGTCGCTGCCAGCCCAGCTACCTTCACACCGGATACCGATGCGTTCGAGGAAGACCCCGTGGTCAAGACTTTCCGATGGGAGACGCCCTGCGAGGCCATTTCTGCACAATATTACCAAGTAGTCTTTAAAGCCACCGATAACTTCTTCGGTGACACTACAGGCCTGGCCACCCTGAAAACGGTCCGGATTAAAGTAGTAGGGCCCCCGCCTGAGGATGTACAAGCCACCTCCGAAGCTAGCGTGGTCCAAGTATCCTGGGAGCGCCCCTATGCTTGCGAAGTGACCGAAAATGATTACTTCAGAGGGTTTACCGTATGGCGCAGAGAAGGCAGCCTCGACCTCCCCATCGATACCTGCAGCCCCGGCTTGGACGGCAGCGGCTACACCAAGCTCTTCAACGCGCCCATCATGGATGAGGAGGACGGGCGCTATGTTTATTTTGATGAAAACGTAGAACGGGGCCGCACTTACTGCTACCGTATCCTGGCAGAGTTCGCACTGTCAACCCCAACCGGTAGCACGACTTACAATGCGGTGGAAAGCCTGCCTTCAGAGGAAGTCTGCGTTCAGCTCAACCGGGACATCCCGCTGATCACGCATGTCAATGTGCTCAGTACAGATGGCGCAAATGGGGAAATAGAGGTCTGCTGGTCTAAACCGCTAGCGGAAGACTTGGACACCCTCCAAAACCCCGGCCCCTACGTGTACGAAGTTTTCCGGGCCACAGGGCTCAGCCCAGCCCCTACCGACTTCATCTCGACCGGGGCCATTTTCACCTCCCCTACCTTTGCAGGGGCTAATGATACCTGCTTCACAGATGTAGGGCTCAACACCGCCGGCTCAGCATACAGCTACCGCGTCGCCTTTTATGTAAACAATGAAGTGGAGCCCTTAGGCGAGACCAACCCGGCTTCTTCTGTTTTCCTTTCTATTGCCCCTACGGATAACGCCAACGCCTTGTCTTGGAGCGAAAATGTGCCCTGGAACAATTCCGAGTACACCGTATTCCGTCAAAATGAAGCCGGCACCTTCGATTCCCTAACGACGGTCACCGCTCAAATGTACCGGGATACAGGGCTAGTAAATGGGGAAGAATACTGCTACTACATACGCTCCAGCGGTTCGTACGGGGTAGTTGGGCTCCCCTCCCCACTGCTCAACAACTCTCAGGAAGCATGCGGCGTGCCGGTAGACAACGTTGCGCCCTGCCCTCCGGAGCTTGCCGTTGAAAATGATTGCGGGGAGAATATAAGCTGCGAAGATGAGAACAGCTTGCTCAATACCCTCACTTGGACGAACCCCATGGACATTTGCCCGGAAACGGACGATGTCGTGGGCTACCGGGTGTATTATGCCCCATTTGAAGGCGAGCCCTTCCAACAAATTGCAGAAATTGCGGATGCACGCCTCAACAACCTTGAGGATAAGCCAGCGTTTGGCATTGCAGGCTGCTATGCCGTAACGGCTATCGACACCTTCCTCAATGAAAGCGCCTTCAGCAATATCGTCTGTGTAGATAACTGCCCGTCCTATATCCTGCCTAATGCCTTCACGCCAAATGGCGACGGGCAAAACGATATCTTCCGGCCCATGTCTTCCTGCTTTATCGAGCGGGTCGAGTTTACCGTGTTCAACCGGTGGGGGCAGACCGTCTTTAACACTACAGACCCGCAGTTGAATTGGGATGGCAAGAACCTGACCGGCAGCAATCTGGCGGAGGGCACCTACTTCTACAAGTGCCGTTACTTTGAGCGAAGGGTAGACGGGATCATCCCCGGCCCTGAAATTTTGAGCGGCTATATTGAGCTCATTAAAGGAGAGCGGTAAAACGTCCACCAATCAGATGGCTTTGGGGGCTCCCCTTGCCTAACGGCATAGGGGCGCTATGCTGCGGGGCTCGCTCTTCGCTCGGCCCTATCGGGCTGGCCACCCCTCCGCAGCGCTAGCCCGGCCCCAGCATAATCAGAGCAGCAGCATTCGGGCTTGTGCCCATCGCAAAGAGACTGTTGCCCCTACCTAAAAACCCCTTGGAAAAGGCTTCCAAGGGGTTTTTCCATGCACAAAAAGTGCTCCGACCATACCGGCATTAGCTGCCCAGCTGATCAATTTTATACTTCGCACGCTCCACATACTTGCTGTCTGTGATCTGCTTGTAAAGCGCTACAGCACCAGCATTATCCCCTTTAGCCTCCAGGATTTCAGCTTTCTGCATCACGTACTTATCGCCTTCGCCCGCTGCAGCTGCCTCAATGGCTTTGTCAGCATGCATCAGCGCCTTGTCCTGATCGCCTTCGGCCAGGTAAGCATCGCTGAGGTAATAGTTCACATTGGCACTTTCGCGGCTTTCCAGGAAAGACGCAGCCATCGCCATAACGGTGCCCCAATCTTTGTCGCCCCAAGCTACGCCGACCATATTCTCAGCCTTATCGAACATCGTCTGAGCCTTATCCGCCTTTTTGGCTTTATCGCACACCTCCCCGGCCGCGATATAAGCGGCTACAGCTTCAGCCTTCTGCTCCAGCCCTTCTAGTGCTTGCGCACGACCAATATAGTTAGCATAGAACCCAGGATTGTAATCCACGCCCTGCTCGTAAGCTGCCAGCGCTCCCTCAAAATCGTCTGCTTTCCGCTTGCTAGTACCTACATAATAAGCAGCGATTGCACCGTTCTTCTTCGCCAAGGCCATCACTTTGACATCCGTTTCGGAAGAAGAATCCGCAGCCTCAAGCGCTTGTTCCATAAGCATCAGCCCTTCGGCATAGCTTTTCTCCTTTATTTTGCCCAGGCCGTCATTGTACAAACTTGCAGCAGATGCCGTTTGCTCTTCTTGCGCCAAAAGGCCTGTAGCCGCCCCTGTAAAGACCAGAGCACACACAACTAAAATCATTCTTCTCACGATAAAAACACGTTTTGGTTAAAAATTAAATTCCACTAAAGCAGGGTGTATCCATAGTTGGCAAGCTTTTATTCGGCAACAAAACCCCTGAAGTGTACGCCTACCGAAAAAAAGCGCCCATAAAAGTAAATAAAGCTTCATTAATACCGGGCATTAGCCACGGCAAGAAACAAAAAATGGGCGTATTGCAAAAAACCTAACAATATCAAGCCTTCAGTGTTCAATTGTTTTCCCTTCCCCGGGCTCCGGCAAGGCCCAAACTGGCCACGGCCGCAAAAACCGCGAAATAAGCCAGGCCTGCCACATTAGCCCAGAACCAGATGGAAGGAAGCTGAGGCGCATGCCAGAGCGTGGCCACAACAGCCACAACCATCAAAGCAGACATCAGCAAATTGCCTGCCCGCCATTCTCGGGTGCGGCTAGGATAAGCAAACTTTATGGGCACAAACTGCAGTACGATCAGCAAGGCTACGACTGCTGCATTCCACGCTTCAGGCCAGCTGAACACCATAATGAGGAAGTAAGCAGCCATATTCCACATAACAGGGAACCCCACGAAGTAAAGGTCTGCTGAAATCATGCCCGACTTGCCATAATACAAGGCTGAAGCCACTAAGACCAGGGCGATAAGCCAAAGGCTAAGGTGCTCGGGAAGCACCCCTGCCTGATAGATGAGGAAAGCAGGCACGATGGCGTATGCTGCAAAATCGATGACGAAGTCAATGCTCTTGCCGCTCATTTCTGGCAACACCTCAGCCACCCGGAAATAGCGGGCCAGTGTGCCATCTACCCCATCGATAAATTGGGCAGCGAGCAGCCACCACATGGCCTCCGGGAAGTCTTGCCTGGCACCGGCCAGCAGAGCTAAAAACACCGTGACAATACCACTTGCTGTAAAGAGGTGGACACCCCAGGCTTTCACCTGCTCTGCCCAAGACGGATGTGTACCTGCCATAGATTTGCCGCTTGTAGTAGCGCTAAATTATGGGTAATTTCCCGCAATTCAGAATTTGAACCCACGCTACATGAACCGCCCCGCCCTTATCTGGCGCCATTTCCGGCCTGCTCTAGCCCTTCTCGTGCTACTGGGCGCGGCAGGGCTTGCCCTTGACGCTTTTGCCCAAGAGCCTCTTCAGTGGGGGGCTTACCTGTCTATGATGGCATTTTACGCTGTCATTTTTGGGCTGGGCGCCTATGCTGGCAACCGGGAAACCTCTAAAAGCGACGACCATCTGATTTTAGCAGGCCGCAAGCTGCCGCTATGGCTGGCGGTGTTCACCATGAGTGCCACTTGGGTAGGCGGCGGGTACATCAACGGCACGGCAGAGTATACCGCCACTGCCGGGCTAGTGTGGGTACAAGCCCCTTGGGGCTATGCCCTGAGCCTGGTCATTGGGGGGCTCTTCTTTGCACGCACTATGCGGGCACACCGGTTCAGGACACTGCTCGACCCCTTCCGGCAGCGGTTTGGGCAACGGGCGGTGAGCCTATTGTTCCTGCCTGCCCTTAGCGGCGAGCTATTTTGGACAGCAGCCATACTCACCGCGTTGGGGACGACTTTCGGCGCTATCGCGGGGATCGATACACAAGCGGCCATCATTATTTCAGCGGCCATTACTATGGCTTATACTGCACTCGGCGGCCTGTGGGCTGTTGCCCTGACTGACTTTGTGCAGCTTTTGCTCTTGTTTGGCGGGCTGGCACTGGCCATCCCCTATGCGATGGGCAGCGCGGGAGGGCTATCGGCAGCATGGGGCATATATACCGACACCTATGGCCAGGCGGCAAAGCTCTGGCCCACCCGCGAAGCGCTCGGCGCTTATTACTGGAACTGGTGGGACTATGCCCTGCTCCTCATTTTTGGAGGGATACCCTGGCAGGTCTACTTTCAGCGGGTATTGTCGGCACGCACCCCTCAGATCGCAGTGCGGCTTTCGCTCGTCGCCGGGCTCGTATGCCTGTTGGCTGCCGTCCCCGCTGTCTTGATAGGCATAGCAGCCCAAGCTGTCGACTGGGCGGGCATGGGCCTTCCCGCTCCGCCCGATGCAGCATCAACCCTCCCTTGGGCGATACGTTACCTTACGCCCTATGGTGTCGGGATTGTGGGGCTAGGGGCAGTCGCAGCAGCGGTGATGTCTTCAGCAGACTCTTCCATGCTTTCGGCCTCCTCTATGGCAGGATGGAACATAGTCAAGCCGCTTTCGCGAAAAAAACTGGACATGAGCCAGCTGGTCAAGAAGCTCATCTGGATCTCTGGGACGGCAGCGACCCTAATCGCTTTGAACATCAAAAGCGTGTACGAGCTGTGGTTCCTCTGTAGCGACTTTGTGTACTGCTTATTGTTCCCGGCACTTTGTGCAGCCCTGTTCGACCCCAAAGCGAACACCCCTGGCGTTGTTGCAGGCTTCGGCATAGCTGCAGCGCTCAGGTTCGGCGGAGGGGATGCCACTTTGGGGCTTCCCGTGCTCCTCCCTTATCCTATGATAGAAGACGGTGTCTGCCTGTTCCCTTTCCGGACTTTATCCATGGCCTGTGGGCTAGCTGCCATCCTGATTGTTTCCAGGCTTACGCAAATGTATTGCCCTGCAAAGCCCCTGCAGGTTATGGAACGCTAAGCTTAGAGGGCATTGGAAGCTCCCGGCACACGGCTAAAATAAAAAGCCGGCCTGGGCGGGAGCTGCTATGAGATGAGCGGGGAAGGCTAATCTTTGCGGTGGTGCCCCAACACTGGCAGCACTTGGTCTTTTTCAGAAAGTATAGCGGAGCTCAAATCGAAGCCGTTCCAGTCGATGCCTATACCGGGGTCGTCAAAACGGATGCCGCCTTCCTTGTCTTTGGCATAAAAGTTATCGCACTTGTAAAAGAACTCTGCGGTCTCGCTGAGCACCAAATAGCCATGTGCAAACCCCCTGGGCACGAAGAGCTGCCGTTTGTTCGCTGCGCTCAGCGTAATGCCGAACCACTCGCCGTAGGTCGGTGAGCCTTCTCGGATATCGACGGCGACATCAAATACTTCCCCTTCTGTTACCCGTACGAGCTTGGCTTGGGCATGCGCTCCTACCTGGTAATGCAGCCCCCTGAGCACTCCGCGCACAGACCGGGCCTGATTGTCCTGAACAAACTGGGCTTCGATGCCTGCTTTTGCGAAAGCATCCTGATTATAGGCTTCAAAAAAATAGCCCCGCCCGTCTTCCCAAACCGTAGGTTCAAAAATCTTCAGCCCATCAATCGGCGTATCCAGAAATGGCATAAGTCAAAAGTTTTACCCGGTCCGAAGATAAGCCCGGCATTGGTTTCCCCAAAGGCTACACTCCACCAATCTTCAGCTAAAGGAAGAGCAGCCCTTTGCTCCGGTTTTATTTTTGGCGGAAAAAGATACCGATAGGCACACCGGAAAAATCAAACTGTTTGCGCAGCTGGTTTTCCAGGTAGTGCTTATAGTTTTCCTTTACATGCTTGGGGTTGTTGCAGAAAAAAGCGAAAGCCGGGTAGTAAGTCGGGAGCTGGGTGACGTACTTGATTTTCACAAAACGCCCGCGGTGAGAAGGCGGCGGGTAGCGCTCGATAGCCTCTAGCATCACCTCATTGAGCTGGGAAGTCTTGATCTTCCGGTTGCGGTTTTCATAAACGCGCATGGCCTCTTCAACGGCTTTGAAGATCCGCTGCTTGTCATGAACGGAGATGAACAGGACGGGGATGTCGTTGAAAGGGGCGATGCGCTTCTTCAGCTCTGCTTCGTAATCTCGGGCCGTATTGGTCTCTTTATCCACAAGGTCCCATTTATTGACCAAGATGACCACTCCTTTGTTGCGGCGCTGCGCAAGCCTTAGAATGCTCATGTCTTGGGCTTCCACGCCAGTTTGGGCATCGATCATCATCAGGCAGACATCAGCCTCTTCAATAGCTTTGATGGCCCTCATCACGGAGTAAAACTCGAGGTCCTCAGCGACACGTGATTTTTTCCGGATCCCCGCTGTATCGATGAGCAGGAAGTCCATGTCGTACTTGGTGTAGCGGGAGTGGATGGAGTCGCGGGTAGTGCCTGCAATGTCCGTGACGATATTCCGGTCTTCCCCCAATAGCGCATTCGTGAGGGAAGACTTACCGACGTTGGGCTGCCCAACGATAGCAAACTTAGGCAGGCCGTTATTGGTTTCTGTGTCCTCTTCTATGTGCTCTACCACAGCGTCGAGCAGCTCTCCAGAGCCGCTGCCGGTTATGGAAGAAAGGAAGAAGGTATTTTCGAAGCCCAAGCTCCAAAACTCGTTCGCCTCGATCAACCGGTTGTGGTTGTCTACCTTATTGACTGCCAGGTAGACAGGTTTATCGCTACGGCGGAGCATGCCGGCCACTTCCTCGTCGAGGTCGGTAATACCGGTGGTCACATCCACCATAAAGACGATCACGCGGGCCTCCTCTATAGCGATATTGACCTGAGAGCGGATTGCGGACTCAAAAACATCTTCGGAGTTTTTCACGAACCCGCCTGTGTCGACAACGGTAAAGGTTTTGCCATTCCAAAAGGAAGTGCCATACTGCCGGTCGCGGGTCACCCCGCTTATATCATCGATGATGGCTTGCCGCTCACCGATCAAGCGGTTATAAAGTGTTGATTTGCCCACGTTAGGGCGCCCGACAATGGCTACAATATTGTTATTCATGATATCGAAAATCGTGCTTGGCTTAATAGTAAGCCCAGGATGGCTGCCCATTATTGAGCGGCGCCAACAGCCAAGCAGGCCCTGCTGCCAGGGTACCTTTCTAGCTGAACGTGCAAAGATAGGCTTTTTCCTCCTCGCAGCCATGCATTTAGCAGCTAGGAATACGGGCGGGGGCGATATTCAGCTCAAAGGCCTGCCCCTCCATTTTTTTGGCCTTGAGTTATGGAATTTCAGCCTTCCTGCGTCTATATAATGATGCTTCCCCGGAAGCCCCCGAGAAAACTCCCTAAAACCAAAGAAAATGAAAACACTGAACACCCTGATTTCAGGTCTGTGCCTGATCATCTCAGCCTATGGGCTATCCGCTCAGGCCCCTACTGCCTCCTTCTCACTTCAGCCCAGCTCTTCCGCTCCTTACCTTCAGGCTACCCCCCACAAGATTGAGCTGAGCGGAGTCCCGCTGCTGCATGCCCTGCAATGGATGGAACGCCCTATTGAGCCCTGCCCTTATACCCCCATTGCATTAGCGGAAATTCAGCCCGGCGATGCCTATCTCCTGGGCTATCCCGAAAACTTAGAGCCGCTGCTCAGCCAAACTGTAGATTTCGTGCTGTCCTGTGAAGATTGCAGCCTTTCTGACCTTCAAGCCTTCGGCTACGATTTCCTCCAGGGCTGGCTCCTTTTGCAACAACAACTGCAACGCGCCCCCCACCCTATTGTTGGCGTATGGCCGGCTATGGCCTGGGCTTTCCGCTAAAGCAACCGCCTTACCTGCGTATCAGCCTGCAGGCGGAGGCTTTCATCGAGGCTGAGCAAGTTGAGGCCCGGCTTTTTGCCAGGGGCTATGCTGCCCAGCTCATCCTCAAACCCAAGAGCCTCCGCCCCATTCAGCGTTGCCCACTGCAACAAAGTTCCGAATGGAATGAATGACTTGTAGCGGGCAATGGCTTTCAGCTCCTCCAATACAGACAGCTGCCAGTTGGAGGTGAGGCTATCCGTGCCTATGGTCATTTTTGCGCCTTCGTCCAAAAAAGCCTGATAGTCTGGCAGCCGGTTTTCGATGTAAAGGTTGGCATTGGCACAAGTTGCCCAATAGACCTGCGGGCTCCACTCGTGTGCTGCCCGGATATCCGCTGCTGTTGTCATGGTGTTGTGCACAAACAAAGTGCGGCAGCCTGGGTTCATATGCTGCATAGCGTAATGGATGGAGGTTTTCCCGGTAGCCTGCAGGTGAGAGACCGGGAAGCCGAAGCCTTCGTAAAAGCCGATAAAGCCCCCCTCCATATTCAGGAAGAACTCGTCTTCGTGCGTAGTTTCCTGATTATGGATGCTCACGGTTATTCCGCTTGCAGGGTTGAGCTGGTTGATTTTCCGGAATAGCCCGGGCGAAACCGTATAAGGCGCATGTGGCACAGCCACCCTGACATTGCCCTCTCCATGTGCTTGCCCGTCATAAGCTTGTTTGTACCCTTCAAAGGACTGTTCGGTCATGCTTTCCTGTAGGAAATCGAACATCTCTACGAAGGTGTAGTAGCGGATGGGGCTTTGCCGCTTCCGAGCCGCAGTATCTATTTTGTTGGAAATATCGCCCACGGCTACGATGCCGGCTTCGTACATCTCTTGGTCGGCCTGATCGATAGCTGCCTGTATCTCTTCCATGGGGATGTCCCTAAACTGAACGACTTTCTGCAAAAAAGGCAGCAAGCCAGTGCCGGTGTCCACCTTCCCCTTCATGTGGGAGAGCTCGAGATGGCAATGAGTATTGATAAAGCCGGGGACAATCGCCCCTTTGTGAGCTTCCAGAGTGGCGGGGTCATGTCCCTCACGGGGCTCTACTGCTTGCACCCGCCCTTCTTCGTTTACAATGACCACGCCTCCGGGGATAGGAGGTGAGGAAACCGGGAAGATGTAGTCTGCTGTTATCTTACGCATGATTTTTTATTGTTTTCCGGAGCTGGATGCCCTGCAGGGCAGTATTTTTAATGGTAGGCCTGGACCAGCAGGCCATTTTTCATCCGTGGCTCAAACCAAGTGGATTTAGGGGGCAGCACCTTGCCCAAGTCTGCTATTTTCATCACTTCCTGCATCTGTACAGGATAAAGGCAAAACGCCACTGCCTCTTCGTGTTTCTCGACCTGCTTGGCAACGCCCTTCACACCCTTCGGGCCTTCTACGTAATAAATCCTTTTATCATTGCGGACATCCTCTATGCCCAATAGGCCTGCCATAATTTTATGATTGAGCAGCATGGCATCGAGGAGTACCTCTTTATCGGCATATTCAAGGAGCACCCGCTCTTTCCAACGGAGCAGATACCATTGCCCTTGCAGCAGCATGGTGACCTCAAATTTTCGGGAGGGGCGGGATGGGGCCTGCAATACTGCGACCTCGAACCAATGGGACAGATGCGCTACAAAAGTAGCCGGGGAATGGCCATTAAGGCTGGAGACCACCCGGTTGAAATCGAATATTTCAATATGCTGAAAAGGGAAGAAAGCTGCAAAAAAGCTGGAATACACCTCTTTTTCCTCACCGTTTTTCATGCGTTGGTACATTTCAACGGCGGTGAAGGTCCGGTGGTGCCCATCGGCAATGTAGGAGACAGGGACCTGCTGCCGGAAAATGCCCTGCAGCCAGTGGATATGCTCCGGCTCTTCCACCGCCCAAATGAGGTGTTCCTCTTCTTTATCTTCGAAAGGGACGGCCAAGACAGGTTGGCAGGCCTGCGTATACCGCTCAAGCCAGGCTTGCAGTTCTGGAACGGGCTCATGTGCTAGCAGGACCGGTTTGACCGCTGCCTGCCTGGATTTTAGGAGCTGCAGCTGTTTGGCTTCCTTTTCTGCTATGGTGTGCTCGTGCTTACGGATCCGCCCCTCGAGAAAGTCTTCTACCGCTACCCCGCCCATGACTCCGGTATACACATGGCTAGCCTTACGGATACTGTAAATGTAGAGCCCGGGGCGGCCGAAACGGCCGAACAGGCCGGAGGCATAGTACTTCCGATAATCCTGCTTCACATTACTGAAAAAATCTTTGGGCGATTCAACCTCATCTAGCAATGGGTATGTCGCGCGAAAGGGTGTCAGCTGCATGTAGGTTTCATCTCTTCAGAAAAGCTCCGCCTTTCTGGGTTATGGCTTATATGGTCTTGAAAAGCAGCTCGCCCGCTCACCTCGTACAAATGATATGGACAGGACAGCTCGGCAGCTCTTAAATCGGGCGGGAAATTACAAAAAAAATATGCGGGCAGGCATAATTGAGCAGAAGGCTGCAGGAAAGGCTAGTGCCTCAAGCCATAAATCCTTGACACCCCAAGTTTCGTTCTTTTCCGCCTACTCTTCGTTAAAGAACCGCTCCTTTAGCTCGGGCTAAAGTCGCGAACCTTCGCCTTGATTAGCCGGAAAACAACTTCAACTTAAGTATCAGAGATTTATGACTTAAGGCACTAGGGCATAAAGAAAGTGTAGCGGCAAAACCGCTACACTCCAAAAAAACTAAACCCCAGTTATAAATCTTGTCAGCGAATTTACGCTGTGTTGTTCGAAATTCACCTCTATAACGCGCCTGGTTTTTGCTTTGTTGCCCGGTAAATGTTAAAATTTGGCGCTTCCAAAGTGGTGCAAGGCAAGTGATGCTAGACAGGCCGGTTAATATTTGTGCTGTAAGCGGCGCTCCAAAAATCCATGCTGCCTATTTCACCGTATGTTATATAAAATGCTCCCATGGACCACTTAGCAATCAGGACTGCAATTTTCAGTATTGGCATAAATAATGCGCCGGCACCACAGCCTATGGAGGCCCTCAGCAGGTTTTTGGAAGGCATTTCACAGCATGCCGCTCACCTTACCGGCCCACTGCAATATGTAAAGCAGTTGGATTACCGGGAGTACGATACTTCACTGCAGGCAGCCACTTATCAGCTCAGGTTTGAGCATGGCACTTTGCTCGTTCAGCTGTCGTGCCTCACTTCGCGCGAGCTTTGGGAAATCAGCCAACTGCACTGGGGCTCCACTTCTCCCCGTATGGCAATAGCATCCTAAGCACAGCCTCCCAGGCTGTAGCTTCGACAGCTTCACCTAAATTTGCAGGGCAAGCCTAACTGACATTGCTGCAATGCTGCGGCAGAGGGCAGCCCAAGCCACTACAGTGGCATTGGACAAGCGATGCGGAGGGGTGCAAGCCCGGCAGGGCCGAGCGGATAGCGAGCCCCGAAGCGTAGCGGCCCGTGCCGTTAGGCAGGGGTGGCCCCATAAAAACTGCAACCTAGCTCCACCCCCTCATCTTAAAACTTGGGATTAATATGGCCGCGGGCCCCTTCCGCGGTATGGCTGGAGGAGCTCCCCTTTCCCCTCTTTTGCGGAACCAAATCTTTCTGTAGCCCGTTTTTAGCATCACTTTTATCATCGTGCCCCCTGTAAAAGGTACGGATTTGCCATAAACCTTTTAGTTTTGCGGCAGAACGCAGGCGGAAGGGGCTTAGTGCTGTTGCTGGCTAGAGCCCCTCTTTGAAGCAAGGCCCCCTAGCCTTTACTTCTCCGCTCGCTGAACGATTGCTGAAACCGCTTAAAACATATCATGAGCAAGAGATACCTCGTTACTTCTGCCCTACCCTATGCCAACGGAGCCCTTCACTTGGGGCACCTTGCCGGTGCTTACCTCCCCGCCGATATCTATGTCCGCTACCTGAGGCTTATGGGCCGCGACGTAGTCTGGGTATGCGGATCGGATGAGCATGGCGCTGCTATTACCATACGGGCTAAAAAAGAAGGGACATCCCCACAGGAGATCATAGATAAGTACCATACGCTGAACAAAGGCACCTTTGAAAAGCTGGGCATCTCTTTCGATATGTACCACCGTACAAGCGAGCCGATCCACCACGAGACCGCACAGGAATTCTTCACCCGCCTGTACGAGAAAGGGGGCGAATTTGAGGAGCGCGAACAGGAGCAATACTACGATGAGGATTACGATCAGTTTCTTGCAGACCGCTACATTTCAGGCACTTGCCCTAAGTGTGGCCACGAAGAAGCCTACGGGGACCAATGCGAGAACTGTGGCTCTGACCTTTCCCCTACGGAGCTCATCAACCCCCGCTCTACGCTCAGTGGGAAAGCGCCAGTGCTCCGGACGACCAAACACTGGTACTTCAAGCTGGACAAACATGAGGGCTGGCTCAGGGATTGGATCTTGAATGGCGACTTGGACGGACAGCCGCACCACGACGCTAAAGCTTGGAAGCGGCACGTCACCGGGCAATGCTTGAGCTGGCTCGATAGCGGGCTGCAGCCCCGGGCCATCACCCGGGACCTTGACTGGGGCATCCCTGTGCCCTTACAGGAGGCAGAGGGGAAAGTGCTTTACGTCTGGTTTGATGCCCCGATCGGCTACATCTCTGCCACTCGCGCCTGGGCTGAAGAAAACGGGAAAGACTGGGAAGCCTATTGGAAAAACCCTGATACACAGCTGGTACACTTTATCGGCAAGGATAATATTGTTTTCCATTGTATTGTTTTCCCTGCTATGCTCAAAGCTTATGGCAGCTACAACCTGCCGGTAAACGTTCCGGCCAACCAATTCCT
Organism: Phaeodactylibacter luteus; assembly: GCF_007993045.1. Taxonomy (GTDB): domain Bacteria; phylum Bacteroidota; class Bacteroidia; order Chitinophagales; family Saprospiraceae; genus Phaeodactylibacter; species Phaeodactylibacter luteus. The sequence continues at coordinate 164,980 of NZ_VOOR01000006.1, read as the reverse complement.
CAACTTTGAAGGGCAAAAATTCTCAAAATCCCGTGGCTGGGGGATCGAGCAGCACGAATATCTGGAGGAGTTTGCAGATTTCCCCAACAAAGAGGATGCGCTGCGGTATGCCTTGATCCGGAATATGCCGGAGAACCGGGACGCAGACTTCAAGTGGGACGAGTTTGTAGAATTTCATGACAAAGAGCTGGCAGATAATCTTGGCAACTTCATCAATCGCGTGGTTGTCCTTACCCATAAGTACTTTGATGGGGAAGTGCCTGCCTGCAGCCTGAGCCTCGGAGCAGCTCTCGGGCCGGTACGCGAAATTGCAGCGCGCCTCACCCACGACCTCGAGCAGTTCAATTTCCGTACGGCAGCGCTCGCTCTGATGGAGCTCAGCTCTTGGGGCAATACCTACCTACAGGATAAAGCCCCTTGGGCGATCTACAAGACAGACCCGGAAAGCCAAGAGATAAAAGACCATATGTTTGTGGGGCTTCAGGTGGCGGCCTTGCTGAGCCTGCTCAGCGCTCCTTTCATCCCATTTACCAGCGATAAGCTAAGGCGGATCCTTGGCCTGGAATCCGCGGCCAACGGTAGCCTGAGCCAGGCCTTGCAGCTGTTGTCTGCGCACGAGCCCTTGCTGCCTGTGGGGCATCAGCTGGGGGAAGCAGAGCTGCTGTTCGCAAAAATCCATGACCGGAAAGATGACAGCAGGCTAAAGATCATCGAAAAGCAGAAAGCCAAATTACAGGAGCTGATGGCCGCCGCTGAGCCCATCGAACGGGAGCCGGCCAAGCCGGTCATTGAATTTGACGACTTTACCAAGCTTGACCTCCGCACCGGCACGATCACCGCAGCGGAAGCTGTGCCCAAAGCCAACAAGCTGCTCAAGCTGACGGTAGACCTTGGCACGGAGGAGCGGACGGTGGTTTCAGGCATTGCTAAGCACTATAAAGCTGAGGAACTTCTTGGGCAACAGGTAGTGGTCGTGGCCAATCTTGCTCCGCGCAAGCTCAGGGGGGTGGAATCACAAGGCATGATTTTGATGGCAGAAAACAACGAAGGCAAGCTTGTTTTTGTGCAGGCTGAAGCAGGTTTTGGCAATGGCTGGACCGTTCGCTAGCGCCTTGCACAACCAATTTGCTAAAAAAGAGTTGTTACGAGCATATTTTGAGCTCTAGAACTAGGTAAAGGCCTGCTGGCCACCAACGGCCGTCAGCAGGCTTTTTCATCACCAGACTTGATGCGCCGGGCAGGTGGGGCAGGCAAATGAACTGTTCTCAACCATACGCTGGCTTTCTCAGGTGGGGCCTGCCCCTGCCGCAAGGCAGGTGCCGCTATGCTACGGGGCTCGCTATCCGCTCGGCCCTATCGGGCTTACACCCCTGCGCAGCGCTAGGCCAATGCTAGACAACAGCATAAACGCCTGCAATGTTTTGGGTTGCGCTCCTTCAGGAGCTGAGCCTGAGCTGAGCGGCTGGAAAAGGCATAACGTGGGGAGGGAAGCGACATTTCAGCCCTGCAATGCTCCCCGGCGCATCAAGCCTACTAAATGATCAGCTATCATCATGCCGACCTCTAAAAAAATCATAGCTGCCGGTGCCCTTTTCCTCCTTTTGGGCATACTCGCTGTAGCTTTCAGTCAGACGCTAATCGAAGATGTACTTCAGGTGGAGCGGGAATTCGGAGAAGAGCCCCTAAGCTTGTCTTTTGTGAGGGGCGGGCTTTTTGTGGCCACAATGGGCGCAGCCCTCCTGTTTTACGGTGCCCGGAAAAGCCGGAAGGCTAGGGGGTGAGCACAAACAAAAGGCAGCCTTCCGAAGAAACGGAAGACTGCCGCTTTACACTCACTAGTTTATGAAACTTTAAACCAACGTTGAAATTAGGTTTTATGCTGATAGAACATCAATCCAAGCTAGAATATTGCTTTGTCAAGATGTTTTCTGCGTTGTATTCAAGTTTAAAATGCAATCAGTTGTTATAATGACCCAATTTTATTGAAAAAAGTTCCCGTCTGAGCATTTTTTCTTGCGAAAAAGCTGTTTCAAGCCATTTCCAACTGTTTGTACGTATTAAAGAAGGCTTATTAGGGCTTTAGGTTGGTTGGTCACTGCTTTTTTTTCAAAAACATTTTTAGCCAGAAGGCTGGGCGGGCCAGCTGTTCCCTAAGGCTAAAATCATTGTACATGCCTGATAGTACCTCAATGACTTTTTGGTTGCCAGCGATGATACTGGCAATGAGGTTCACAATAGCGGGGTACATCAGCATTTTCTGCAGGCGGTAGCTCAGCCTCATTTCAGAGCCTAGCACCCGGTCTACCCGCTTATCGTAGGCTTTCAGAAAAGCGGCAGAATAATCCTCGGCCATTATGCATTGCTGTAGTTGTTCAGCAGCAATAAACCCACTGTAGAAAGCATTGCCGATCCCCTCTCCCGTGAGCGGGTCGACGAGATGCCCCGCATCGCCAACCAACATATAGTGATCTCCGGAAATTGAGCGGCGTTTGGACCCCAGTGGCAACCCAAAGCCCTTGACTTTGCCAATGAGCTCTGCCTGGCTGAAGCGCGCGCTCAATACAGGATGCTCCCGCAACAGTTTATCCAGTTCTTCGCGCAGGTTAAAGCCGCGTTTGGCCATGATATCACTGCGCATGCCCAAGCCGACATTCGCCTGCCCATCAGGCAGAGGGAATATCCAAAAATAACCCGGCGTGATCGCCTTGATGAAGTGGAGCTCGATGAAGTTGTCTTTGTCTAGCCCGGCCACGCCTTTGTAATAAGCCCTGACTGCAGCGGCGTAATGCTTGGGGTCTTTTGCCAGCCCGGCCTGTTTTCTGCTGAAAGCAGAATAGGCGCCATCTGCAGCTATGAGCATCCGGCAATGAATAGTGCGCCCGTCTTTGGTGCCTACCGCCCAGCCGTTGGGCTGCTTTTGGTAAGTGCTGACCTCTACACCCTCCCAAAATTCAATATTTGCCCTCCTCTTCACCTCCCCGATGAGGAAGTCGTCGAAGTCCAGCCTTTTTGCGACATAACCGGGGGCGGAGGTAGCTTCCCTGACATAATTAGGCTTAAAAGGGATATTGAGGTTTTTGTTGTCGGGCGAGACAAACCGGATGCCCCACACATCCGATTGGATCGGGCGTGCATTGAACCGTTCCAAGATGGCGGGGTCCAGCCGGTTAAGGAGGGTCGTTACTTTGCCACTAATGGCATCACCGCATACTTTATCACGTGGGAAAGCCGCTTTATCGATCAGCAGGCTCGGGATCCCGAGATAGCTGAGCTTAAGGGCTGTGGCTACCCCGCCTGGGCCAGCACCGACAATACAGGCTTCAATAGTAGAAGTGTTCATAATTTGGGATTCAATATACTTAGCAGGCAGTACAGCCTGCCGGCTAAAGTTACTCACTGTTGGCGAAAAGTCGGGCAGAGCAAGACGGGTATCCCACAAAGAAGGCCCGTAAGCGGTTCTTGCTTACGGGCCCTTTAGATTCCCCCTTATCTTACAATCGTACTGATCGCCAGATAAGTATCAAAATTGTCGATACAAATATACCACGAAGGGGGCATCTCAAAACCCCATCTTCATGGGGCTCGGCCGGTTATGTCCTGCCAGGCCTTTACAGGGAGTAGGCTGGACAGCATGCATTCGAATCCGGCCCAAGCAGCATGTTTGCCGCCATTTTAATTATTGCCCAAGATGAGCGGCAGCCCGCCTTTGTCCCCACCACCTACCACAATCACTTTTGAATTGGGCGAGTTGGCCAGTTGCAGGGTAGCTTCAATGCCTTTATCCTGTAGGATTTTATCGGTCAAGCTAGCGCTAAGAATGCGGTTAGACTCCGACTTGGCTTCCGCTTCGATGATTTTACGCTCGGCTTCTTTGCGCTCCTGCTGCAGGATATACTCATACTTTAAGGCCTGCTGCTCTGCTTCGATTTTGGACTCGATGGCAGCACGCACTTTATCTGGCAGCTCGATATTGCGGATCAGGGTCGCGCGGAGGTCAACGTAGTTTTCACCCAAGTTTTCGTTAAGGTCCTCCTGAATCATGATTTGCACTTCATTGCGCTTTGTGGAGTAGAGCTCTTCGGGCGAGAACTGGCCGATGATTTCCCGGACAGAAGACCGGACTTCGGGGCGTACCAGGCTCTCAATATACTGGGGGCCAAACTTTTCGTGCAGGTCTCCGATATTGTCATAGCGGGGGTTGACCCTTACCGTCACCTCCACCTTAATGTTCAGTCCATTGCTCGACAGCACAGTCATGTCCTCGTCGAGCTGTTTTTCCCGGATATCATAAACATACATGACATTCCAAGGGGCGATCACGTGAAACCCCGGGTCATAAATATTCTCTTTGTCCAATCCGCCCCCAAATCTTTTGAAGAGGACCCCTCGCTCTCCAGACTCGATGGTCAGGAAGGTAGCATTGGAAAAAGTAAGGATGGCAATCAAGCCGATAAAGACAATGATTCCGTAGGTAATTAACTTGCTTTGGCTCATTGAGTCAGGTTTTATTTATAGGATGGAGCAGCCGTAAGCCTGTGCAGGCCGGCCCGTAAATGCACTTTCCGACAATTTAACAAAAATCTATCGCCCGGGGTTGCCCAAAACCTACGAGCGTCCGGAGACAACCGCCCACCTCCTCACCACGGCCGACAAGTCTGTCTAATGCCCAACCCTAACTTAACATTTTTGTTTACCTTGCAAATACTTCACCCTAGGCCGGATGCAGCCCGGCAGACGGGCTGCATCCGGCCTGCCAAAAATCAACGGAACACCATGAAAAAGACAATCGTATCCTTGGGCATTGCAGCCTTCATCATGGCTTGCGGAGGAAGCAGCGAGAGCGCTTCGACAACTTCAGGCTCCTCAGCGAATGCTCAGGCAGTAGCGGCAGCGGACAAGCCGGACGGAGAAAAAATTTACAAGCAATATTGTGTAACCTGCCACGGCCTTTACGGGGACATGGGCGCGAGCGGGGCTTTCAACCTACAGGAATCTAAGCTCAAGCTTGAAGAGCGCGTTGCAGTGATCACCAATGGCCGGAACGCCATGACTGCGTTTGAAGCGCTGTTGGATGCCGACGAGATCAAAGCGGTAGCCAAGTACACCATGAAACTAAAACCGTAAATGGGGCCCATGAGGGAATACACAGTGCTCGGCCTCATGTCTGGCAGTTCGCTAGACGGGGTAGATGCAGCGGTCTGCAGGTTTGCTTTTCAGGGCAATAGCCCAGTGCCCGAGAGCTGGTCCATTATTGCTGCTGACACCCTGCCGTACACCACGGCTTGGGCCGAGCGCCTGGCTGCCCTGCCGTCGGCCGATGCCTATGAACTAGCATTGGCCCACGCTGAGCTGGGGCGTTACTTTGGGGAACAGGCCAAGCTCTTCCTTAGCCAGAGCGGTATAGAAAGCATTGATGCTATTGCCTCTCACGGGCACACCATTTTCCACTATCCAGAACATCAAATGACCCTACAGATTGGCGATGGGGCGGCCATGGCTGGGGTTACGGGCATTACAACCATAGACCAGTTCAGGAGCCAGGATATGAGCCTTGGCGGCCAAGGTGCCCCCATTGCCCCTATTGCAGATCAGCTGCTCTTCCCCGAACAAGATTTTATGCTCAATCTAGGGGGCATAGCCAATATCAGCGCCAAGAGGCAGGATGGTTATGTCGCTTTTGATATCACGGGGGCCAATCAAGTCCTCAATGCCCTTTGTGCAGAGCTGGGGCTGCCTTATGACAAAGGGGGCGCTATTGCCCGCAGCGGGCGCATGATACCCGCCCTTTTTGAGAAAGTAAATGCTCTGCCTTACCATCATCAGCCCTACCCTAAGTCTCTTGGGAATGACTGGGTAAGAGAAGCCCATATCCCCATTTACCAACAATGGGGCGCGGCCGTGGAAGACCGGCTGCACACTGCCTGCCGGCAAATTGGCCATCATACGGCGATGGCTGTAGCAGCCATCATCAAGCGAGAAAGGGTATCCACCCAAAGGCCCCTCCAACTGTTGGCCACTGGTGGCGGCGCTTTCAATAGCTTCCTTATGGACTGTATCCAGGAATCGTGCCAAGCGCTTAGCCTCGGCCTCAATGTAGCGCCCGCCTCCTCACAGCTTATCAACTTTAAGGAAGCCCTCCTCATGGCCCTAATGGGCGCTTTGCGCCTACAAGGGCTCCCCAATGTATTGCCCTCCGTAACTGGAAGCCGCCGCCCTGTGAGCGGTGGAGCACTGCACTTGGGCCAATTGTAAGAACCACAAAGTATGAACCACTCTTCTCCTATTCTCATTACTGGTGCAACGGGGTTTATCGGTGCACATCTGCTACAGCAACTGCTGGCCGACGGCTACACCAATATACGATGCTTAAAGCGCCCGGGCAGTGATATGCGCTTGGTACAGGGGCTGGAGGGAAAGGTAGAATGGGTGGAGGGCGACCTCCTTGACCCTTTTGCGGTAGAGGATGCGATGCGGGGCTGTACGCATGTGTTCCATGGTGCAGCCGTCGTTTCTTTCAACCCCGCTGATTTCAGTGCCATGCAAAAGGTGAATGTAGAAGGGACTGCTCTGCTCGTGAATACGGCACTCCACCTAGGCATCGAGAAGCTGGTCTACATCAGTTCTATAGCAGCCCTTGGCCGTACGAAGGAGGGGGTAACGCTTACCGAAAAGGCAAAATGGGAGCGCAGCCCTTTCAACACTCGGTATGCCATCAGCAAATTTCAGGGGGAACAGGAGATATGGCGCGGCCAGGCTGAAGGGCTGACGGTAGCCGTCGTCAATCCGGCCATCGTACTTGGCGCTGGCTTTTGGGAAAGCGGTCCGCCTCACTTTTTCCCAACAATAGATAAGGGGTTCCGCTTCTACCCAGCGGGCACTACAGGCTTAGTGGATGTGCGCGATGTGGCTTGGTTCATGGCCAGGCTGATGGCCAGTGATATTGCTGGCGAGCGATTCATACTCAATGCGGAGCACTATTCCTACCAACAGCTGCTCTCCGAAATTGCAGGTGCGCTAGGCCGGCCGGCCCCACGGTTTAAGGTTGGCAAACTGTTGCGGGGCATCGCTTGGCGTGTTGCATGGCTGCAGGCCAAGCTATCGGGCAAGCGCCCTTTCCTGACCAAAGAAGCGGCCTACAATTCCAGCCGGGTGTTCTTTTATGACAATGCTAAATCTAAGGCGGTCTTCAACTTCCAGTATACGCCCATTGCCAAGACCATACAAGAAACAGCCCGCCTTTACCGGAGCTCAGCTGGGGCGGCCCCTGCCCGGCTGCCGCTGAGCCCTGAGCGCGTGGGCAGGAACTGACCGTCCTTGCAGGGCGTCATCCTAAAGCGGTTTCTTGAAATCAGGTGCTTCCTCTTGGGGCGTATGCCAAAATACCTCCATACATAATTTAGGCCCTATCATGGCACCGGCCTAGCGCTGCGAAGGGGTGAAAGCCCGATAGGGCCGAGCGGATAGCGAGCCCCGGAGCATAGCGGCACCTGCCCTCAAGGCAGGGGCAGGCCCCATATCTATCCCAAACAGCAATACCAAGATGTGGAGCAGGGAACAACAGGCCCGGTTAAGGCGGCTCGGGTTTGAAATAGCTAGTTCGAGGCCAGGTTATACGTCAATGCAAAAGCAAAAACCGTAATGATAATGCCCCACATAAAGATGGTATAACAGATGCGGAGCTGATGGTACTTCCGCCCCAGCGATTTGCCGAGGAAGTAGAGGTCTCTCATGATAGAGCTGTCCAGCTTCTGATTGTCCCGTACGACCTCCAGCATGCCATGTTCATAGCGCTCGTAGTCCATGCGGAAGAAATTGCCAAAAAAGAACAAGTTGGACTTCGACTGCTCAATATCATGGCTGCTCGTCTCCCCTTTCATTTTGATAGGCCTGGTGGCAAGGGTAGCGAAAATCATAGAGGCTAGGCAGGTAGCCAACAGCAGGATCGCAGGAATGAGGGCGAAGGTATTATGGCGTACATAGGAGGCGGCCAATGGCGTAGCGATGGTAATGATAAGGGCATTGACGCTCAGCATGATATTGGCTTTGTTATCGGCCAGAGCGCTAAGGTCAAGATGATTGCGAAGGCTCGTCTTGAACATGGTCTGCGCGCTTTTATTATTGCTAATGGCACCGGGGAGTGCCTGCTCCTTGTCTTGTTTAGCGGGCGCTTCGCGGTAGCTATCCCGCAGTTTTTTCAGCTGTTTACGGTTAGCATTCCACTGCTCGCCCAAGCGCTGCTGAGCGGCTTCGGTATAAAAGGTGTGCTTTTTTACGAATTTATAATTCAGGGCAAACCACTCTTCATCGGCGTATTCCTGGTTGAGGAAGAAGCGCCACTCATGACGGAGAGACTGTAGGTAGTCAAAGTAGGCGGTATGCCCAAGGTTGCTGAGGTCAGCATCACAGAGCACTTTTTCTGGCAAGGTTTGGGGGACTTTAGGCGGGTAGGTCACTTCGATAAGGTCGAGCACTTGGGCTAGGCGCTCTTCAGGATAAGCCTGTGTGCTTAAGAACTGAGCCGCCAGCAGCTTGCTGATGGCTTCGTGGCCTTCGTAGGTTTTGGTGAAGCCTGTATCATGAAAAAGGGCTGCCAGCTCGAGTGCTTCCAGGTCCTCCTCTCCCAGCCCTTCAGCGGCCCCGAGCTCGCGTGCCATTTGGCATACCCGCAAGGTATGCTGCAGATCGTGGTAGAGGTGGTTGCTGGTCAGTTGGTCGTTCAGGAGCGCTGCCACATATTCTTGTGCGGCTGTCAGTATTTCTGGAAAAGTGCCGGTTTGCATGTTGATGTTTTTCCTATGGCGCTGTGGCCTGAAAAAGTAAGTAGCCAACATAGGAAATAACGAAAAAGCTACCTTTTAGATGCACAAATCCGAAAATTGTACGGAGCGGTAGCTTTTCCCGTAGGAAAGGTAAGCCTTGAGCCTGTTTTTCTTGACAAGGGCCTTATCTTCCGGGGGCTAAGAGCGTGTTGGGACTTTAGTAATCGGTCTGTAAACTGCACTTTTTTCGCTTATACTTCGCCCCGAAAATCCTTCCCGCTTTTGTGCATCAAAAGCGGGACTTGGCTAAACTCCGGTTTTCGTGTCTCGTCTAATCAAAAAATTGCTAGTTTTCGACTAGAAGACCAAAATCCCAAAACGCTCTAAAACGCCAGCCAAATGTCTACCCCACTTTTCATAATCGGCCAGCTCATCACCCTAGTCTTATGCGCAGGGCTCTTTGGCAGCATTTACACTAGCGTGCGCAAGGGGCTTTCCAAGCTGAAGCTTCCCGTAGAACAGCAAAAGCGGGCTGCACTGCTCTCCGTTAGCGCGCTCGGGATTTGGACAATGATATTGGCAGGCGGGGCGCTACTGTTGCAGCAGGAGGCTAACAGCGCAGGAGCTGTCTTGAGCTTTGCTTATTTATTGCCGGTAGCGGTAGGGCTGGCGTTGTTAGGTTTCCGATTCTTCCGGCTCTTGCTGCGGGCCACACCGCCATCCTGGCTGGTAAAGGTACAAGGCATCCGGATTATCGTGAGCCTGCTGTTATGGCTGGGGTACCAAGGCCAGTACGTGCCCCCACAACTGACTTTCCTGTGGTTCAATTATGACATCGTAGTGGGGGTCAGCGCACTGATGGGCAGCTATGCCTTCTTTGCACGTGGCCGGCTACGGCGCCCAGAAATACTGCTTTGGAACAGCTTCGGGCTTTTCTCGTTATGGTACCTCGTTGGCATCGCGCTGGTCTCCGTGCCAGGCAGCTGGCAATTGTTTGAAACATCTCCAGATGGGACCTTTCTGCTGCAGCCCATATTTATTTTGCTCCAAGGGTTTATATTCCCGCTTTGCAGCTTATGGCATGTCTACTCTATCTGGCAAGCGCTGTCCCGGCCACTCTCCAAGAGCTTTGGGCAACGCCTGTCCCAACGCACCCGCTACTAACCATGACGCCCTGCATACCTCTCATTGGGTATGCAGGGCGCCCGGCAACAGAGGCCTTTACAACGCTTACAGCTGCTCTGCCTCTGCGACAAAACTCACTTTGAGGTTGTAGCACTGCCCTGGGGTGAAATCGCTGCTTACCTTGTGCAGGTGCAGGTTCTGCCGTATTTGCTGTGCAATCTCAGGTGTCTGTGCGCGTACTTCCTTTACGATAATCTCTTGGCTGCTGCTCACTTCAAAGTGCACAAAAGCAAAGGTTTCTTGTACGCCTAGCGAAAGCAGGTCAGGAGAATCGATCAGGCGGGCGACTTCCTTACGCAGTTCTTTCGTTGTCGTAAGGGAGTCGGGGCTTTTCGCCCAAGTAGAAACGGCTGTAAGGGCCAGCAGGCTAAGAACGAAAGCAAATTTGAAGGTTTTCATAAGTCAGGTGGTTTTAGAATATGGGCAAAATGTGTAACGGATAGCCAAGGCATAGCTATTTCGAGGCTTAGCGGGCCATTGCCTGCCAAGCAGAGATATCAACTTGCTAAGACTAATCCAGGGAGAATGCTGATGGTAAGATCAGCGGTGATTTCAAAAGTAATGACGGAACTAAAACGCAAAGGTTGCACATAAAGGTGCTCCTGAAATGGGTAGGTTCTATCAACAGGCTGATTTCAAAGACGAGGGCGTCAGGGGCATATACAGCAACGCACCTGTGGCCTATTTCCCCTTCCAAGCGGTCTTTTAACGAAGAAAGCCCATCCTGACAGACGCCAGGATGGGCTTTACGATATGACCTTTTTAGTGTTTAGCTGCCAAAGTCGTCAAATGCGATGTTCTCTTCGGGCACACCCAGATCATCGAGCATTTTCAGTGCAGCCTGCAGCATCAACGGTGGGCCGCAGAGGTAATATTCTACTTCTTCCGGCTCAGGGTGCTTTGCAAGATACTCATCGTGCAGCACTTGGTGGATAAACCCAAGGTAGCCGTCACCGTTCTTATCATCGATATCTTCCTTGACCTTCCACTTGTCTACCTCATGGGCTACTTTCGTATCAGAAAGGGCAATGTGGTAGCTGAAATTATCATACTCTCGCTCGATTTCGCGGAAGTCTTCTGTGTAGAAGAGCTCACGCTTAGAACGCCCGCCGTACCAATATGATACCTTCCGGTCTTTGGTCTTAAGGGTATGGAAAAGGTGGAATATGTGTGAACGGAGGGGCGCCATACCTGCGCCACCGCCGATGTAGACCATCTCTTTTTTAGTCGGCTTGATGAAAAACTCCCCATAAGGGCCGGACACCGTCACCTTATCACCTGGCTTGCAGCCGAAAACGTAAGAAGAGCACACGCCAGGGTTGACCTGCATCCAAGTATTGTTCTTACGGTCCCAAGGTGGCGTAGCAATACGGATGTTCAACATCACGATGTTGCCTTCAGCAGGGTGGTTAGCCATAGAGTAAGCACGGAACTGCTCTTCGGTGTTCTTCATCTTGAGATCCCAAAGCTTGAAGTTGTCCCATTCTTCTTGGTATTCGTCAGGCTTTTTATCCGTCATACGTGGATGAGCCGTGATATCGATATCTTTGAAGTCTACCTCAATCTTGGGCACATCGATTTGAATGTAGCCACCGGACTCGAACTCTAGGCTTTCGCCTTCCGGCAAACGGACAACAAACTCTTTGATGAAAGAAGCGACGTTGTAGTTGGACACTACTTCGCACTCCCACTTTTTGATGCCGAATATCTCTTCCGGGATGCGGATGCGCATGTCCTGACGGACCTTTACCTGGCATGCCAAGCGCTTATTTTCTGCTACCTCACGGCGGGTCAAGTGGTTCATTTCTGTAGGGAGCACATCTCCACCGCCCTCATCAATGTGGCATTCGCACATAGCGCAAGTACCCCCGCCACCACAAGCTGAAGGGAGGAACACGCTCTTATCGGAAAGGGCGCTCAGCAGGGAAGCTCCAGGCTTGACCAGCATAGGGTTGTCTTCATCCCCATTTATGATGATCTTCACATCACCCTGTGGGACTAGCTTCTTCCGGGCAAAGATGAGCATGAAGGCTAGCATCAGGATAACCGCACTAAAAACGATTACAGCATATAAAATCGTCATTGTATCCTTAATTTAGAAATTAACATAAGTTTGGTTGAGGGCCATACCCTCTATCTCAACTTCAGCTTCCCAGATAAAACCTCTTGCAGTCAAAAGGGTTGTCACCGCACCGTCAGACCCGGGGCATCGAAGTCAGCAGCAATTATTTGCCAGCAGTCAGAGCGGCAGGGTCAATCCCCATCAAGCTCATAAAAGCGATCCCCATCAATCCAGTGAGGATGAAAGCCATGCCCAGCCCACGCAGTGCAGGCGGCACATTGGAGTACCGGATTTTCTCCCGGATGGCCGCAATGGCAATGATTGCCAAGAACCAGCCGAAGCCACCGCCCAAACCAAAAGCCAAGGCGTTGGAGAAGTTATATTCCCGGGACACCATGAATAGCGAGCCGCCAAGGATGGCACAGTTCACTGTGATGAGCGGGAGGAAGATACCCAATGCGCTGTAAAGGGAAGGCGAATACTTTTCCACCACCATCTCTACCAACTGCACCATAGATGCAATAACAGCAATGAAGAGGATGAACCGGAGGAAGGTAAGGTCCATGCCAAGCAGGCCAGACTCGCTGAGCAGGTACTCATTGATCAGCCAGTTGATAGGCATGGTGATGCCCAGAACAAAAATAACAGCTAAACCAAGGCCGAAAGCCGTGCTCACGCTCTTGGAAACAGCCAGGTAAGAGCACATGCCTAGGAAGTAAGCCAAGACCAAGTTCTCGACGAAAGCTGCTTTTATGAAGGTATTTAAGAATTCCATTTTATTGTGTTGATACGTTTTGGCAATTTAATCAGGCTTGGAAAGGGGAAGCCCCCAAAGCGCCTGCTTAGGATACGTCAACCAGCTTGGTGTTGTAGCTGCGCTGAATCCAAATCATAATACCGATGATGAACATAGCGGAAGCCGGGAGCACCATAAGGTTGTTGTTGGCGTACCAGGCGAACATCGCACTGTCCACTGTATTGATCAGGTAATCCGCGTTAGGGCCTATAATTTTCAATTCGATAGGGCTGCCTGCAAACAAGCTGCCTTTGCCAAAGATTTCACGCACTACCCCAACCATCACCAGGATGATACCGTAGCCCAGGCCATTGCCGACCCCATCAAGGAATGAGCGCCATGGAGTATTGGCCATAGAAAATGCCTCCAAACGGCCCATTACAATACAATTGGTAATGATCAGCCCGATGTAAACGGAAAGCTGCTTGTAAACCGGATAGTTGAGGTATTTCAGTGCCAGCTCTACTACCGTTACGAGCGTAGCGATGATTACGAGCTGAACAATCATACGCACCTGCTTAGGGATGTAGTTCCGGAGCAGGGAAGTAAACAAGCTGGAAAATGCAGTAACGAAAATTACTGCGATGGCCATAACCAAAGAAGGATAGACCAGAGAGGTAACCGCGAGTGCAGAGCAGATGCCAAGCACCTGCACGGTAATAGGGTTGTTGTCGTTGAGCGGGTCAGAAAGCAGTTTGCGCTCTTTGTTGCCAAACTGAAAAACCGACTCTTTCTCTTTTACAGCAGTCTCAGCCATGTTTTGTTTTTTTATAGTTGCAGGACCGGCGCAAGGCGGGTGCCAGCGTGTTTTTTAGCAATAGCCCGGGCAGCCAGACCACCCGGGCACTGTTTTTTATTGGTTCAGCAACAGGCTCTGCTGCTTAATTTTCTCTAAGTAAGGCTCGTAGTACTTCAGCCCTCGGTAGAGCATTTCTGAAACGCCATCAGCAGTGACCGTTGCGCCAGAAATCCCATCTACTTCATGGTTGGGGTCCTTAGCCCCGCCTTTGCGGACTTTAATGGAGACATACTCCCCATCATCATAAATTTCCTTGCCCTGGAACTGCTCTGCAAAGCTAGGATTGTCTTTGATTTCCGCACCGAGGCCCGGCGTCTCGCCTTTGTGGTCAAAAGTAGCGCCCGCAACCGTGCTCAGGTCGCTTTTCAGGGCCACGCTGCCCCAAATCTCGTCCCACAGGCCATTGCCACGTACAGAAAGGATGTAAAACTTCTGCCCTCCTGTTTCGTAAACGTAAACAGGCAGGCGGCGGTCCTCTTCTGCTTTCTTGCGCTCCTTAGCCATATCAATGTCTTCAGCCTGTACGCCATCCAGGATTTCCCCCTGCATATTGACGACCGGCTGTTCCATCCCGCTGAAGATCTCCACAATCTGGTCGTCAGTCAATTGGCTGACTTTCTGTCCATCGGGCAGGTAATCTTCAACTGCGGTCAGGATAGCACGCTTGTTGAATATATCCTCATTCAAGGCGGCCTGCGACTTTGTCGCTTCGCGCATGCCGGTAAGCCCAACTGCTACCGCGCCCGTGAGGATAAGGATGAAAATGACTACATATCTTGTTGACTCCATGAGTACTTGCTTTTTTGCTTGCTAATGAAATAAACCTTACGCTTGTGCTTCCGCAGCTGCCGGCGCGGCAGCAGTCTCAGCCGGCTTCATAGCCGCCTGAAGGCGCTTAGCACGGCGGTTGATATTGGCCTGCAGTACGTAGTGGTCAATCAGTGGCGCAAAGACATTCATGAACAGGATAGCAAGCATCCAGCCTTCTGGATATGCCGGGTTCAGTACCCGGACAATCATGCCTACAAACCCGATCAGGAAACCATAGATCAGCTTTCCTGTGCTCGTAGAAGAAGCGGTAACCGGATCTGTCGCCATAAACGCCATCGCAAACAAGAAGCTGCCCATGTAGAAATGGTAGTACCAGGGCACCTCCATGAATGGGGTTGCGCCCCATGCATTCAACAGCAGCCCCATGACTACAGCGCCAATCACCATCGAAAGCATAATGCGCCAGTCTGCGATTTTGGTGATGATCAGAAACAGTGCGCCTACAATGATGAGCGGCTTAGAGCTTTCGCCAATTGAGCCAGGGATAGTCCCCCAGAGCATCTGCCCTGTGGTGTAAGACTGCGTGACCGCATCCCAGCCCCCTTTGGAGGCCAGGCCAAGCGGTGTGGCACCGGAGTAGCCGTCAATCACTGCTTTGCCACCATCGCCAAAAGTAGCTAGCCCAAGGCTCCCGAACAAGCTGTCGAATACGCCATATACCGCACCGTAAGCTTGCCCAAAATAACCGCCTTCCGCTGCCTTTTCAATGCCGGCTATCCACACCTCATCGCCTGAGATGTACGTTGGGTAAGCAAAAAAGACAAATACCCGAGCGAGCAGCGCTACATTGAGAATATTCATGCCTGTGCCCCCGAAAGCCTCCTTGCCGATCCATACTGCAAAGGCTACAGAAACGCCCAAAATCCAGAGGGGGATATCCGGTGGCATAATCAGCGGGATGAGCGCCCCGGATACCAGGAAGCCTTCCTCCACACCATGCCCTTTTTTGTAGGCATAGTAAAATTCAATGCCAAGCCCGACTACGTGGGTGACAATGAAAATCGGGATCATCTTGACCAGGCCATAGACCAGCTTCAGGTGTGCCCCCTGAAGGAAACCCGTGTACTCGCCAAGGGCTACAAAGTGCTGATGCCCGATGTTGTACGTCCCAAAAAGATACAGCACCTGAAGGGCTAGCACAACGTGCACCATCTGCCGCTTGAGGTCCATGCCATCACGGACGTGTACACCACCTTTAGTCACCATATTAGGAGTGAAGGCGAATGTAAAAAATGCATCATAAGCAGTGTGGAGGAAAGGAGACTTCTCCTTGTCCGGTTCAACCTGCTTGAGTAGTTTGAGCAATGCTTGTTTCATATCTCTATATCGTGAGATTAATCAGTTGTTGAATGATTTTTTCCGGGCCTTAGGCCTGCTCCCGCATAGTATCAAGCCCTTGCCGCAGGATTTGCTGAACAGGCTGCTTAGATACACAGGCAAATTCGCAGAGCGCCACATCCTCTTCGACCAGCTCGGGCAAGCCCAGGCCTTCCATCTTCTCGAAGTCGCCAATCAAAATAGACTTCATCAGCTCCTGCGGGTATACGTCCATCGGGAGCATTTCCTCGTAAGTGCCAGTTACCACAAATGCACGGCGCTCGCCATGTGTGTTGGTCTCTGCTTTGAACTTCATGTCAGGGATAAGGGCAGAAGGGAATGTGGTAGAGATACTTGGGGTATTGAAAGACGGCAATAGCCAGCCAAACAGCTGATAATCGTCTCCTTCCTCCACAACGGTCAGCTGATCGTCGTAGAAATTGAGGAAACTGCTTGCTGCCTTCTGCTCGCCAGAAAGGACGTCGCCTGAAATCAGGCGGACATTGTCTTGCTTTAAGCCTTCCTTGACAAGGTCTTCCAGTTTTGCGCCAACCTTTGTACGCACATACTTAGGCGCTTCCAGCTCTGCACCTGTGAGGGCGACTACACGGGTGGCATCAAAGCGGCCTTCTGTAAAGATTTTGCCAAGGGTGATGATTTCCTGTACGCCTATCGTCCACACCTTGCTGTTTAGGCTAATCGGCTTGATATGGTGAATCTGAACGCCTACATTGCCTGCAGGGTGCTTACCATGGAACCAGCGCTTTTTCACGCCGGTAGCAGCAGTAAATGCTTGGTGTGGAGCCTGCTCGCCGCGTGCATTGAGGCCAAGGTAAACATGGCCGCTCGTAAGCTTGCCCAATACATCAAGGCCTTTTTGGAAAGCCTCCTCCTGCCCCTCAACTACCAAGTTGAGGTTGGGCGCGAGCGGTGCGGTATCGAAAGTAGAAACGAATATATCGCGCGGCACCTCGTTGAGATCCGCTACGATATTGAACGGGCGCTGACGGAAAAGCGGCCAAGCGCCTGCATCGAGCAGGTAGTTGACCAAAGCAGAGCGGTCTGCCTGCTCGAGGTCAAAAGATTCCAGTTGGCGGTATTTTTGCTCTTTATCAGCCAGTATAGTGATCGCAGTGATCGCACGCTTTGCACCCCGCTCGATAGCAATAACTTCTCCTGAGACCGGAGCGACCCATTTCACTTCAGGTGTCCGCTTGTCATAAAAAAGATGATCGCCAGCTTTCACTTCGGCACCCTCTTCCACTTCAACCTTAGGGATGGGAGAAATGCCAATGAAGTTGGGAGGCTGAACGGCGAAGGTAGAAACTTGTACTTCTTCTATTGTCTCGGAAGCTTCGCCCTCTAGGAGCAGGTCATGGCCACGGCGCAGGATCGTCACCTGCTCTTCCTCCGGAATATAAGCCGGCATCTTGGGCTTGAACAACTTCCCAAGTACACCGCTGTTGGCAGAAGAAGACTCACCATCCTCATCTATGCCCAACTGCTTTGCCTCTATAGCCAACAGGTTGTTGGAGACCTGAATGATCAGGAAGAAGAAAATCAGTACGGCAACCGCGATCAGCGAATAGGTCAGGATAGACCCGAACCCTCCTTCACCGCCTGACTGTGCCCAGGTAGCGGTAGAATAAGCCATAGCGATACCGAAAATGACCGCCTTACTAGCTGCTTGTTTCATGTTTGTATAATTCAGAGTTTTAACCGGAGCCGCCAGGCTTTTTCCTGCCTGTTTCAACGCTCGGCATGACTTATAGGCTTCTCAAAAACACCGCAAATATAGAAAGCTTTTACTGTAAATAAGCAGGCAGCTTTTGGTTAAGTTGAAAGTGGATAATTATTTAGATTTGTTCTAAATAAAAGCCTTACCTGCCTTTTTATCAGGAGGTTATCCTACAGTAAAGCGCCTTTGGTGATAAAGCGCACAGTACTTGTCCTATTGTTAGGCTTTAACTGTTGCCGTGTAAGACCCTTCATGCCTTCTTTTTGTTCAGTAGAACTGTGCATTTTGCCACTCCTTTTTCCAGCTGGCCCAAGCCTTGCCGGCAATCAGTGTATAGGCGGCCATCAGCAGGGCGAAAAGGTAAGCGCCCCGTGAAAAGTACAGCCCGGCATACACCGCATCTATGGCTACCCAGTATGCCCAATTGTCAAGCCTTCTGCGGGCCAGCATGAAGGTAGCAAGCACAGAAAAGGTGGTAGTGCCGGCGTCCCAGTAAGTAGCTGCAGCAGGTGTGTATGCTCCAAAAAAATAGCCGAAGGCCAGCGTAGCCAAGCCGCCGCCCAAAAGATACCATGCATGCTGCTGCCACCCCAGGCGGCTAACCGGAACAATGCCTTCCTGTGCGCCCGCACTGCGCCAAGTGTAAATCCCCCAAAAGCCCATCCCCACATAAAAAACTTGCAACAAGGCATCGAGGTAAAGCCCATAAAAAACAAAGGAAGCATATGCCCACAAGCTGCAGCTGATGATGCCCCAAAACCAGCACCAGATATTGCTCCGTGCCGCCAGAACCACATAAACTATTGCTGTTATTGAAGCCGCCCAATCTACCCAGCTGAGGCTCCCCGCCTCCATAGCTATTTTATCCACAAAACTTTCCATGCCCGCTCTTTATCAAAATATAGGGATGTCGCCGCCTACACTGCCAACAGCAACAGAGGGCAGCACCGGCTACCGGCACTGCCCTCTGGGAAAGGGCGCAAACGAGATTTTCATTTTTTGGGCCTGCCCCTGCTGTAAGGAGGGGCCTGCCCCTGCCAGCGGGCAGGTGCCGCTATGCTTCGGGGCTCGCTATCCGCTCGGCCCTATCGGGCTTGCCACCCCTTCGCAGCGCTAGGCCAATGCCAGGCTATAAAGCCCGATAAGCTTGAACGCCTGCGACATTCTGGATTACGCTCTCTCTGTAAAAAGCGGCTGCATTGGACTGCTCTACGCAGCGCCAACCGCGCTATACTCTTGCTTATTTCACCAGCTCAAACTGATACTGTACCGTTTTCATCAGGGGCCCGCCATCCGGGTTGTCACCCGCAAGGAAGATATCGATATCGATCACCTCAGACTCTTCTTTCTCAGAAGAATCGAACACGATGCCCAAGGTCCCTTTCTCGCCTGGCTGAAAGGTCTTGCCTGTAGGGTCTTTCACAATTGTAGTACAATCACAGGCAGATATCAAGTCGATGGTCAACGGCTTGTCAGAGGCATTGAAAAAGGTGTAAGTGTGGGAGCGCTTCTCCCCTTTCTTCACTTTCCCAAAATCAACAAAATCACTATCGAACTTCAAGGTCGCGTTCATACCGAGCCCGCCAGGCAAGCTATTGCGGTTGCTGCCCTCTTTCACCTCTTCTTTTTTGCGCAAGCTCGTGCGTTTGATCGTGATAGAAGTCGGCCCTTCCAGGATTTTGAATTCTGTGCGCCGGTTGAGCTCGTTTGCAGTTTCTTTCTGTTCTTCGCCTTCAAGGGCACTGATGAAGTCTTCAGTAAGCACATCCCCTTCGTTGAGGAACTCATGTTTGGCGGCACTGATCCGATTGACCGTCTGCGGCTGACTTTCGCCATAGCCCTTAGCGACAATCCGATCGCGGTCTATCCCTTTTCGGACGAGCCAACGGCGGGCAGACTCCGCACGGCGTTGAGACAAGCTTTCGTTGTAAGGCGCTTCACCGCGGCTATCCGTGTGAGAGCTGAGCTCAATGACCATTTCAGGGTAATCGTTCAACAGCTCAAAAACTACCTCTAAGTCGCTTTCTGCTTCTTCCCGGATGCGGTCGTCATCAAAATCATAGAGGATGTTCTCCAGCACGATCGGCTCTTCGATAGTGATGGTATCAAATTCGGGCTCTGCCGGCGGCACGGGCCGTGGTTTGAGGTAAAAACGGTGCTCCAAAGAAGTGGACTCCGTAATGCCAACGGTATTGACCTGCACCGTATCCGGGAAATAATCAGGGTGAGTGCCAATGACCATATAGGTTTCCTCCAGGCCCAAGTCGAAACCTGCTACGTTGCTCTTTTCGCCTGTAGATTGGGAAGAGGGGTCTTTCTTGGAAGGCACCAAAAATACAGTGGCGTTGGTCAGGGCTTTTTTGTCTTCTGTGAAAGTGCCGACCACCAAGTCGACAACTACCCGTGCGATATTGACCGTGTAAATATCGTCACAGCAGGTACGGCCGTAAGCCGAGCGCCCGCCAGGGCGGTTAGAAGTCAGTACGCCAAAATAACCTTCCGTATCGAGGGTGAAGCTGTAATCGTCTACACTAGAATTGTACCCCCGCCCCATATTGAGCACAGGGCTCCACTTTTCGCCGTCCCAATTGCTGTAGAAGTTATCAAAGCCGCCAAGCCCTGGATGTCCGTTAGAAGAAAAGTAAAGCGTGCCATCGCGATAGTAAGGTGTTTCTTCATCCCCAGGCCCATTGATGACATCCCCCAGATTTACCGGGGCGCTGTAGGAGCCGGGCTCCAGCTCAGTGGCATAGTAAATATCGAAGCCGCCATACCCGCCGGGCATATCTGATGCAAAGAAAAGCACACGCTTTCCAAACAGCTCACCCGGGGCCGGGTGCTTAGCCAGGTAGTCACCATTGACACCTTTGAGCTCCTCTGCGCCTTTCCAGCTGTCAGAGCCACCAGTGCTGTAGAAAATTTTACTCTCGCTCAGTGTATTGCCCTGCAGCTTCGCACGGGTAAAAAACATCGTCCTTCCATCTGGAGATACCGTCACGTTGCTGTTGTGAAAGCCAGGGCGGTTGATCTCGCCCCCAAGCGGCTTACGTTTTGTCCACTCTGTATCATCTTTGGTAGCTTTGTAGATGATGGCAAATGCATTTTCCTGGTCTTCTTCTTCGACGTAGATAACGTCATCTGCATCGAAGGCTGCAAAGTAGAGCTCCGTCCCATTTACGGCAAGAGAGGGCGTGTACTCAGAAGTTTTCTCATTGAGGTCTCGCCCGGCATTTTCCACCGCAACGCCTTTCAGGTTTTGTGGCAGCTCAAGGGCGAGCTCTGCCCCGGAAATCTCGTTCTTTGCCAAGGTTGCCAGGCTATCGCCCGGGTTGCTCGCCAAGAATTTTTGAAACTCAGGGATAGCTTCATTGTACTTTTCGTTCATTTTGAGCAGACGGCCGTAAGTGAAGCGGTAGCTGTCCAGCTCTCCTTCCTTATCCCGGCGGAGAATGCGGGAGAACCACCGCTCTGCAGTGCGGTAATCGCGGATATAAAACTGAAGCCAGGCGATTGTGTCAATCAATGCACGGTCATCGTTTTCCTCATAGACCTCCTCATAGCGCTCTAAGGCATTGACATAATCCTTATTGCTCATGGCCTTACGCGCTGCAATCAGGCTTTGTTCCGTAGATGATTTTGAGAGCGGCTGAGCCATTAGCACCTGCCCTCCCAGTACGAGACCCAGAACCAGGAGTAAGTATGCATTTTTCATATGCGGTCAATCTATTTTTTAGGCAATTTTCCCCGCACGGCGGGGCGAAATGTGTCGTTGTCTTGGAAAAGTAAACGTTTAAGCCAGTCTTTGCTTTTTAAATGATTTGTTAAAACCTTGGGCAAAGGATAGCCGGCTTGATCTGGGGGTCCGGGTATACTTTGATGATGTAGAAAGCAGCAATTTCGAACGCGCCCTGATAATCCGTAGCCACCCGGTATTCAGACACGTTGAGGTCAAAAGCAGCAGCTACCCGCAGGTCTTTATAGTCGAGCCCAGCCAGGATTTTAGCAGAGTCGCCTATCCGGTAGCCCAGCCCCATGTGCAATTTGATCTTCTCCTCTGGCTTGAGGTCATAGCCAGCCCAAGCCTGAAGGTTGAACAAATTGGCACCGCCTGTAGACTGCCAGAGCACAGTAGGGGCAGCTGACCATTTGTCGTTCAGCTTCCACTCGTACTTGGCATGAGCGGCGAGCAGCATCGGCCGGTCTGCGAAATCTTGATTGCCGCCGCCCGCACGGAAGAGGTATTCCGGTGTATTGATGCGGCCCGTAGAGAAGCCCACCTCAATATTGTCGAACTCATCAAATTTAGAGCGGAACAGCAAGCCCGCACGGAAATCGAAGTAGTCCGTCTGAATGTCATTCTCCCCGGGCTCCGTGCCACCGCCCGTACCTCCTGTAAAGACCGGATCTGCGGTATCTTCAAAGATATTGGTGGAGCCGTCCCAGCTGTCTGCCAGCCGTGCATTCTGAGAGTTCAGGCTGCGGTTGACGCGCCCGCCCTGCAAGCCGAGCGTCAGTACCGATTCCCCTTTTTTGTCTAGCCCCAAATGGTAAGCAGCGGACAACATAGACGTGTTGGTCGTCAGTGCCAGGGAGCCCGATTTATCCTGAAAAAAAGACAGGCCTACGCCTACCCAATCCTGATCCCGGAACCCTCGTACGATAGGGGCATCAGCGTAAGCTGAAGGGGTATTGTAACCCCGCTCTGAGGATACCGCCCACCATTGCCCGCGGTAAATACCTCCTACACGGACGGTACCGGAGAAAGCCCCTGTGTTCGCTGGGTTGAGCGTCAGCGGGGACATATTGAAGAGCGTGTAGTGAATATCCTGAGCTTGCAGGCTCCCCAGTACAGCGGCAAAGAAGAACAATAACAGAGATCTAACTAGCTTCATAGAGTAATTGAATTTAGGATAACCGAGGGAAGTACCTTGGTGCTGTGTTCGTTCGCGTTACAAAGTCCAAGTGGGGCTGCCCAGCTTTTATTTTCAATTTGCTTTTGGCTACAGCGGGTGAAAGCTGGCTTTCAGCCTACCAAACCGGCTCGCACTGATTAAGTGTCAGCCCCCCAATGAGCTTTAAGGCTATGTTGTGGTTTCTCCCTTTTGGCTGCATTGGCCAAACCTTGTCCTGCACTTGGCTGCCCTGCCGCCTGCTAAAGCATTGCATAGCGGGCAGGCCATCAAGAATGGATCTCTTATTATCTCATTCGTGAATGTGCCGTGCCTTTTCAGGATAAAATTGGACTACATCCGCCCCAAAAGCGAACCCCCAACATAGACTAAAACCGAAAGATAAATGATTTCTTCAATAATCTGGCAAAATCAGGGCTAAGATAGGCGGAATACGGCAGGGCGCACAAAGCCCCATTTTTTGTTTTCCACGCCTGGCAGACAATCGCACTTATTTTTGGGCAGCCTGCAAGATTGCTGCAATCTCAATGTTTTTCATACAGCGGAAGTGCCCCTTCGGGCATGCTTCGTGCCCAATTTTCGAGCAAGGCCTGCAACCCAGCCCGGCCACCTCTACATCGGTATGCCGTTGTACGCCTTCTGGATAAAAAGGATACATTCCAAAGCCTGGAATTGTATTGCCCCACACTGCGGTAATCGGCTTGCGCAGGGCTGCTGCGATGTGCATCATGCCAGTATCATGCGTGATCACGTGGCGGGCCTGTTTGGCGATGCTCGCCGATTGGTGGAGGCTCAGTTTCCCACACGTATTGGCCACGTGCGCTCCTGCTGCTGCTGCAATCTGTGCCCCTGCCTCAGCGTCTCCGGGCCCGCCCAACAGCACGACCGGCTCGCTGAGCCCACGCGCCAAGGCTACCAACTGTTCTAAAGGAAGCCGCTTAGTCGCATGTGCAGCGCCGATAGCTATAGCGACATACCCGCCCGGTGAAACCCCCAAAGCGCCTGGCAGGCTGACTTCTGCTTCCCGGGGGATAAAATAATCGAGCCCCTGCCCATCATAAACCACGCCAAGGGCCTCTGCCGGCTTCATATAGCGCTCTACGATATGCACCTTGGGCAAACGGTCGACTTTAAGGTTCACTTTAAGCCATTTCGCCCAGTTGATTTTGTTGAAGGTAAAGGAACGTGCCCGCAAAGACCATTTCACCTGCAGGCTGCGCAGGTTGTTGTGCAGATCCAAAACGGCATCGTACCGCTCGCCCCTCAGCTCCTGCGTTACTTCGCTGACGCGCTTCTGTATGCTGTATACTTTGTCAACATAAGGGTTGGGCTCAAGGATGGAGCGGAAAGCATGTTTGGTCAGTACATGTACCTCTGCCCCCAGCTGCTGCCGCACGCAACGTATGACCGGCGTGGCCAGGACGATATCGCCTATAGAGGAAAAGCGGACAATCAGTACTTTCATTTGCTGAGGGTTATCTGCCTGATTTCGATCTCAGAGAGCAGCTCCATCTGCCCTGCCTCGAAGAGGCTGTCGAACACCATAACGTCCCGGGTATCCAGCATGGGCTTGTAATTATGATAGTCCGCGATGCGCAGCCCTTCTATGGACCTTACGTTGTAGGCTTCCCGGAAACGGGCACCTCCACCGTTCACTACATAGCTGTAAGCCAGATAGTCCATCGTATGTTGCTGCTGATGCATCCAATAAACATAGACATCCTCATGATCCTCTCCACCGCCCTCTTCGGCAAAAGTCACTTTGATTTTGTGGTAGGGCTCCCCTTTAAGCACCGCCTCCCCTGCATAGGCAGCATTTACGGCTTTGTCCTGCAAAAAATAAGGCAGCAGGGCGAAGTAGATTACGGAATTGACCGAGCCTGCATAGGCTGTGCTGTCTTTTGGGGTGAGGGGCTGCCGCTCCCCGTCCATCTCACGGAAAAGCCCATTGTTCGTCAAGACATCACGGACAACAGCTCCTGAGCTATCGGCAAATTGGCGCTCGTACTGGAAAGCTCCGCCATTGCGCTGACTGCGGTAGGAACGCCCGCGGAAATCAAAAGAGACGCTGCTTTGCCCCACGATATGGCTTCCATGCGCCTGCAGCATCAGCTGAATCAGGGAATCTGTACGGTGCGAGCTGTGCAGGGCGTTTTTTTCATCACTGCCTGCCGAGCTACAGCTGTTCAGCAGCGGCCATAGAGCAAGGCTAAAAATCAGCAACCGGATGGTCATTGTCAAGCTGGTTTTGAGTAGGGAAAAGCGTGTACTGGACCTTGGGGGCACACTATTCTGAGGCGATTTCCTTGGCCCACAGCTGCACTCCATCTTTGTCAAAAACAGTGATGTTCAGCTTTCTGGACCGGCGCTCGCCGGAGAAGTTCAGGACCGCAAAGTTGTGCTGTGAGAGGAGTGTGCCAGGTACTCTGAGGCGGTTCTCCTCTTCTACCGTATGCCCTGTCCCTGCCGTGAGGGGGGAAATGGTGAGGTCCGTCACAGTATAGCCTGCGCTGTTGCGGTATTGGCTCAGCTCGCTATGGTGGCGGTCGCCGGTCAGGAAGACCACATTGCGGATGCCTTCCTCCTCGATCCGGTTGAGCAGGTAGGCGCGCTCCTCGGCGTAATTGGCATAATTTTCATACCGCGCAACAGTATTCAGGACTTGCCCGCCGATGCACACCATCTTGAATGGGGCCCGGCTACTGCTCAGTGCATCGATCAGCCACTCCAACTGCGCTTCGCCCAGAATGGTGCGCTCACCAGAAGCCCTGCGGTTGGGGCTCCGGAAGTAGCGGTTGTCCAGTAGGAAAAATTCTATGTCGTTATACTGAAAGTAGGAAGTGATGCCCCCTTCCTGCCCGGGTATGCCCACCGTAGGGTTCCCCCAGAACAGGTCAAAAGCACGCAGGGTCTTGTCTTTGTGCACAAAGCTGCGGTCAGAATCGTTGGGCCCGAAGTCGTGGTCGTCCCAAATGGCATAGTGGTGGGTGCTAGCGAGCAGGGGCTGCATTTCAGGCAGGCTTCGGGTGTGTGTATAACGATGCAAAATGCCCGATGCTGTGAACCAGTCGGCTTCGCGCAGGTAGAAGTTGTCGCCCAGCCAGACCATAGCGTCTGGGCGCTTGCTGTGGATGGCTTCAAAAATCTCGTACTCGCTTCCATAGGGTGTTCCCGGGCGGTCATAAACCTCCTCATTGATATAAGCGCAGCTCCCAATAGCTACGTTGAATTCAGGCGGGTCTGTGCGCCATTGCCAAAGGGGCTGAGTTGAAAATTCCGTTGGGTAAGGCAGCTCGACTTTCTTTCCATTGATCAGCAGCTCATAAGAATAAGCTGCCCCAGGCGCTAACTCATCAGCCAGGAGTTTGGCAGTAAAGGCCTCTTCAGCTTGTGTTTGCTTCACAGCGGTCAGGCGCCGGTTGGAGGGTTCAGACTGCGGCCAGTAGGCAAACTGTACTTCAGCAGCAGCAGTAGTTTGCACCCAGAGCAGTACTTCTTTCATCTCATTGTAGCCCAGCATAGGGCCAGACTGCAGCAGGGAAGATTGCGCCCAGGCAGGGCTGAGTGCAACGAACAGCAGTACGAACCAGGAAGACACCCTTTTTTTCATGATTATCCAGTTTGTCGCCCGGCAGCAAGCCGCCTGGGCCGTTTTATGAATTCCAACATTATTCGACGAGCAAGCGGACGGTGCCCGTCCATGCTCTGCCTGCGCCACTTAGGCGGAGTTGGCCGATGTAAATACCGGCTTGCTTTGGCGCTTCGACTTCCCAGGCAGAAGGCCCTTTGGGCAGCCCCTGCTCCTGAGGCCCTAGTACCGGCTGCCCTAACGTATTGTGCCATTGCAACGTCAGTGCCCCTGCTTCTGGCAGGGCCAGCTCTAAGGTGGTTGCCCCATAGGCGGGGTTAGGGAACAACAAAACCTTGGAAAGCTTCCCGGGCGCCACTTCCTCCACACTCACGGGCGGGGTACATGGAGGGACAACATCATCGCAATAGCAGCGGGTGGCCAGGGTACAATCGAGCACAAAAGGGTTGGCTTTACCCTGCTGATGCGGGGCGATCGCGTGGGTACGGTCCCACTCTTTTTGAGTAACCGGGTCTTCTGCCTGCCAAAGGCAGAGCGTAGTACGCTGGGCTTCAAAAAAGGATGGGTCGGCGGCTAAGGCTTCCTCCCGGTATACCGTATAGAAGTAGAACATAGCCCGGGCGACATCCCCTTTATGAGCATGCGGGGGCTCGAACAGCTGATTGCCCAGCTCGCTGTACTGGCCATTATCATCGGCAGGCTGACTGCTGAACTCACTGCCGTTGCCATACCACCTGATGGCCTGTGCGTCGGGCACCTCGCCAAAAGGGAATGAGCCACGGTCTGAATTGGCCTGTGCTTCAGTAGGGAAAAGGTGGTGCATATCCGCTTCTGGGATAAAACCGGATGCGCCCTTGCTCCTCGGCCAGGTGTGCTCTGTATTGATGCCTTGGTCAAAGGCTGTTTCCGTAGGGTCTTCGCCGGGGGCGATATAGGCAGCGAGGCCTGTATACACACAATATAGGGTGTCGTTGCTGGGATCGATCTCGCCAAACAATAAGTCCCGGGCTTCTCCGTAAGTCAGTACACTGGAAGGGCGGAAGTTGTCCTGTAAGGCTTGCAGCAAAGCATCTCCCTCTAAACCCGGCAGTATAGGCTGATGGAGCTGCCCGAAAGCAGAACTGAGGACGAAGATTCCTGCAAGAAGAAAAACTAGCTTATTCAACATGTGCTTTTATTGGAGCGCCTTAGCGCCCGGTGTATGCAGGCAGGGCAGCGCGTTCCCCCGCTACTGCCTGGTAAAAATCATATACGACCAATAGGCTCCCGCTGCTATCCTTTTCGGCAGCTGGCAGCCGGGCCAGGTGGGAAGGCAACAGCTCAGGCTCTTTTTCCATCATTTTGTAAATGGTGCGCATGACTTTCGCAAAGCGCTCCAAGTCGTGGGCGGCGGGGATGTCTGGGCTGCCCAAGTGCTGCAGGAACCGACGGAAGGTCTCCCCTTCATATAGGGTATAATGCTCTGGGAAGCGGAAGGCCAGGTAAAGAAAAACCATTTGGTAGCCATCGTCATGGTAGTGGCTGTTGTCCCGCCGTGCGGGGTGCTTGTCCTGGTACTCCTCGAACAGCATATTACAGTAATGGACAAACCGGCTGGCGCGCCCCTCCAGGGCTTTCTCCTCGTTGAAAAGGTCCAGGAACATGTGGCGGGTAAAATCAGGCTGCATGCGCATGAGCTCCAGCATCATCCGTTTGGGCTCATAAGCTTCCCGTTTCCAGAGGCGCCGGCTGGTGCTGTTTTTTAGGCAGGCATCGTACATAGCAGCCCATTCTGTAGCGTCCCGGTCCCAATTATTTTGGAAAATCCGTTGCGACTCCCAGATGTGCACCCGGGTGGCCTGTGCCTGCTCCGTTTGCAGGTAGGCTTTGTAGGCTTCGAAGTAATGCTTGATGCGCTTAAGTTGCATGTAGGGCGTTGATCATTTGCCGCAAAGATAAGCCCTTGTTGTGATTTAGAGCCTGTTTGGGCTTTAGTAATCGGGCTGTAAACAGCGCTTTTTGCTTATGCCTCGTTTCGCAAACCCTTCCTGCTTTCGTAAAAAGCGGGACTTGCCTAAGCTCCGTTTTTTGTGCCTTGCCCAAGGACTTGTTTGGGCTTCACACTTCGGGCAGCTCCTTATGGCCCCATGAAAACTAAGCGCCATCAAGGAGGTGAGGCAGCCACAAACAAGATATTTGATGGTGTTTATCCTAGGCGATCAAGCATCTTATTCCTAAGGGCCAAAGCGCTAACCGCACTGTGGTGGCGGGTATGTTGTATATCCAAATACCGCAGGCGCTTGGGCCTTCTGCTTGCCATGATGGGGCCGGGCTAGCGCTGCGGAGGGGTGGGAAGCCCGGCAGGGCCGAGCGAAAAGCGAGCCCCGTAGCATAGCGGCCTCCTGCCGTTAGGGCAGGAGGAGCCCCCAAGCTTACTCTACAATCAGGTAAGGGTAGCCGTTGTTGGTCACCAGCAGGAATTCGCCACCCTGCAGCTTGAGCAGTGCGCGCGCCTGCACATTCCTTGGCAGCGGCAAAGGGGCATGAGCTGAGAATGTGCCCGAAGAAGGGTCGAGCCCGCTAAGCACGCCGCCCTTGGCAGAAAGGCTGTTGCCCCGTACCGCAGCAAGCTCGCCCTGACTGCACACATAGTACAATTGCTGAGCGGTGCGGTCCCATAGCCAATCCTGCACTTTGCCGCGCTGCACTTCAGCAGGCAAGGGCACAGGCTCGTAGCCTCCGCCTGGGATGGACAAGAACGCCATAGACCGCAGCTCATTGACCTGCTTTGTCTCCACCAAGAGCTCTTGCCCGGCAGGCAACAGCTGTTCAAATTGGCTGACCTGGGCATAGGCGTCATAGCTTACAAATTCCCGCTTAAGCCCCGGCAGTTGGGTCAAGAGCTTATCCCTTGAGCCCAGAGGCACGTACCGGCCGAAATAATGGAAGAAGATAAGTGGGTCTACAAACCCATTTTCATCAAAATCTCCAAGGTATAGATAAGCAGGTTGTTCTGGAGAAGCTTGCATCAGGCTGTTGGTGCCCAGATTGCCAGCCAGGATGTCGGGCAGACCGTCCTGATTGAGGTCGGCAAAAGCCAAGCGGGACCAGAAACCGGCAAGCTCCGGTACGCGCTTTCCTTGTGGCAAAAACTCCAGGCCGCCCTGCCCGTCATTTTCCATGACCTGCACCGGCATCCAATCGCCGCATATAGCCAGGTCCAAATCCCCATCGCCATCAAGGTCTTGCCAGGCAGCATCTGTGACCATGCCAAAGCGGTACTGATAAGCGATCTCTACCCCAGTGCCCTGACGGTTTTTCAGCACAAAGCTATAGGGGGACAGCCCGTAGGAGCCTGTGATGGAGCGGGCGCCGACAAAAATATCTTCGTACCCATCTTGGTCGAAGTCGGCCACCGCCACTACACTGCCATTGGTATGGGGCAGGGAAAGCGGTATGCGGCGGAAATCCATCTGGCCGTTGTTGAGGTAGATCCGGTCCTCCAAGGCTTTGTCCAATTCTTTAGCGACGCTGCCCCCGCTGGCCACATAGAGGTCGAGGTCGCCATCCTGGTCAAAATCAATGGTGGCTATGCTGACGTCCTCATAACGGGCATCGCGGTTGAAATCTGCTACCTCCAGGTTTTGGAAGCTGCCATCTGAGCCCCCTTTGAGCAGCCGGAGCGGGAAGCCGTGTGCACCGCCTAGGACCAAGTCAGGGATACCATCCGCATCAAGGTCTTCATAGAGTACAGCCGGCCCTTCGCGGGAAAGCAGCTCTGGGATAAGCTTTTCATTTTCATCGTCCTGGAAAGGGTTTTCTTCATGTAGGAGGGGCAATACCCGAAACTGCCCTTCTGTTTTTACGGCAGCCCCTGCTACAGCAGGCACAGGCTGGCTGTTGGCTGATTTTTGAACCTCCAGGAGCTCATTGACAGTCAGGTTGGACAGGAGCTGCTGAGCCCCGTCTGGCCAGATGATACGGAGGGAGTCGACCTGTTCGGTTTGGCCCAGGCCCAAATGCAAACGGTAAGAAGAGGACGACTGATAGCCCCTTACGACTTGGAGCTCCTGAAACAGCTGTTGCCCGCCTGCGTATGCAAAAACCTTTGTGCCGAGCACTGTTTTCTGGCTTGGGTCAGACAGGGACAGGCTCAGCGCATTGCCTTTGCGTGCCTCCGGCTTGCATTTGAGGATAGCAGCAGGCTCATTGATGTTGTTGACTACCACCTCTAGCACACCATCCAGGTCGAGGTCGGCAAAGGCAGCGCCATTGGAAAAGCCAGGGTTGCCCACTTTCGCCTCATTGATGGAAGAGAACTCGAGGTCTCCTTTCTGCAAGAAGAGGATGTTGTTCAGCTTTTGGGAAGGCAGTTTTTCAATCAGCCTGCGGGTGCGCTCGGGGTCCTCTTCGCTGTACTTGGCAATGGCCTCGCTATTGAGGTAGTTGATGTAATCCAAGTCATTGGGGCGCTTGAGGATGCCATTGGTGATGAAAATGTCCTTGCGGCCGTTGTTGTCAAAATCTTGTAGAAGGACCGCCCAGCTCCAGTCGGTAGCGAAGGTCCGGGTCTGTAGGGCCAGGTCGGTGAAGTGCCCCTGCTGTGAATTGAGCTGAAGGTGATTGCGGGCGTATTGGTTTTCAAAACCCAGCTCTGCTTTTATGCGCTTGAGCTGATCCGTATCTTCCCCTCCTGATTTGAGGTAGACGCTTTCGTCAAAAGGGAGCATATCCGTGCTGAACAGGTCAGGGTAGCCGTCGTTGTTCAAATCGGCAATATCGGCGCCCATACTGAACTGTGTGGTATGATCGGCCCACTGCCTTATCGCCTCTGTAAAGGTCTTGTCGCCATTATTGAGGTAGAGGTAGTCATTCTCGTGAAAATCGTTTCCGATGTAGATGTCGGTCAGGCCGTCGCCGTTCAGGTCGGCTGCTGCAATGGCCAGCCCGTAGCCAAGGGGGCTGCTGTATATGCCAGTAGCCGCCGTGACATCGACAAAGGCGCCGCCTGCCTCATTGACTCGGTTCTCAAAAAAGCGGTCGCCTGCCCACTTGTCGGTTTCCTTGCGTTTCTTGGTAGTGCCATAGCTGCGTACGGAGTGTACGTTATGATTGAGCAAGTAGAGGTCGAGATCGCCATCCTGATCATAATCCAGAAAACAGGCTTGCGTGGAATACCCCTGAAAGTCCAGCCCGTAGGCTTTGGACTCCTCCCGGAAAGTACCGTCCTTTTGGTTGATGTACAAAAGGTTGTGGGCGGCCGGCATGACGCCTACCCCTACTTTGCAGACGTAGAGGTCGAGATAGCCATCGTTGTTCACATCTGCAAAAGTTACCCCAGAAGACCAGGCGTCATCTGCAATGATGCCTGCCTGCTGTGTAATGTCTTCAAACTGCAAGCCCCCTTTATTGAGGTAGAGCCGATCGGGTTTTTCATTAGCGGTGAAGAAGAGGTCTTCCAGGCCGTCATTGTTGATATCGCCCACAGCTACTCCCCCGCCGTTGTAGTAGTAGAGGTATTCGATGATGTTGCGGCGATCGCTGCGGGAAAGCTCGTTCACGAAATCTATGCCCGTTTCTTCCGGGCCAAGGCTTACCATAGTGCCCACAGAAGAGGCTGGGGAAGCAGCTTCCCCACAACCAAAGGCTGCAAGGGCCAGAAAGGAGCAAATGAGGGTATAGTTTAAAAGGTGGCTATTCATAATTGAGTTGATAAGTCACAACGGCATCGTTGTTGCGGAAAACATAAACCCTGCCGTCTACAAATTGAAAATCACGGATTTCGCCTTCTACAGAGAAGCCCAGTTCTACCGAACGGTCAGAGAATACCCCTTTCCCGTCGTTGATGAGGCACTGCCCATAGGAGGCGTCATAGCGCCCCAGCTCCGGCTGTACCTTGAAGAGGTTGCCGCCGGTCAGGAGGTCGGGGTAACCGTCTCCGTTCACATCTGCAGACTTGATGGCATACACGGGGCTAAACTGTGTGGTAATGGGCAGAGGGGCAATCTCGAAAGCCCCTTCGCCCTGATTGCGCAGCAAGACTGAGCTCAGCAGCTGTACTTCCTGCACATCGGCACTAGCCAGCTGCTCCGGGCTAAATATCTGCTCCATATCTTGATCTTTGAAAGAATCAAAATCAGGATATTTCTTTTGGAGGAAGCGGAGCTGTTTCAGCAGGTTGTGCCTGAGGGCGTAAGGGTAATCTTTGCCGTTTTCAGCATTAAAAGTCAGTATGCTTTCTGGGAAGCTGTTTTGATCAAAATCGCTGTAGTACAACCGCAAAGGGTGGGCTTCGCTAGCGCGCAGGCGGCTATTGGTGCCCAGGTTGCCCAAGGCCAGGTCGAGATCGCCATCCAAATCCAGGTCAACAGTTTCTAGGCGGTTCCAAAGCCCGCCAGAGGGGAATGACAGGGCTGCTTTGCGGAGCTGCGTGCCATCGTTCAGCAAGAGCTGTACCTCCATGAACTCCCCGACTATGGCCAGGTCGGGGCGGCCATCGCTATTCAAATCAGCCCACTTAGCATCCGTGATCATGCCCATGTCCTGAAAAGCGGGGTAATAGGCAGCTGATACATCTTGGAAACGGCCCTGCCCGTCGTTTTCTAAGAGATAACCGGAGCAGCGGGCGCCATACTTCCCAACCTTAATACGCTCTCCAACAAAGAGGTCCAGGTCGCCATCTCCATCCATATCTGCGGAAGCGACCGCCAGGGTGCTCAGCTTTTTATCGTCTGGGAAAACCTGTACAGGCTCCCCGAACCGGCCTTGCCCGTCGTTGAACAGCAGGTAGTCGTGGTAAAGGGCGGAGAACTCGGAAATCTCCACGCCCCCGCTAGCGATGTAAAGGTCGAGGTCTCCATCGCCATCGGCGTCGAAGAGGTGGGCTGCTACATGCTCGGCGTCAGCCGGAAGGGCGCTCAGTTCGACAGGCTCGAACCCGCCTTTTTGCAGCCCAAAATAGACCATGCTTGACATCCCTTTGGGCCCGGGGATGACAAAATCGGCTAAGCCATCGCTATTGAGGTCGCCGGTAGCAGTGCGGGGCCCTTCATTGCTGTGCCCGTGGTATACCAGCCGCTCGCGGTTGAAGTCAATGTAACGGTTTTCTATATGTGTATAGGCCATGGCATTTTTGATTTGCCTAAGCTGCTGCACTGCTGATGCGGCTTCCGTTTTCAAATCTACCGGCTGGCCGGTTTCGGAAGATATGGTGAGGGTTTGATTGGCCTTGACCGGCCCCAATTGGGTGACCTTGCCATCTGGCCAAATGATGTCCACTTCAGCTTCATCAGCCGACCCCAGGCCCAGGACGACTGCGGGGTCCATGCTAGACTGAAACCCTCGGGTGGGCTGGTTTTCGGCCACCCAGGTATGCTCACCGTGCTTCAGCCTTATCTTGCTGCCAATGGCAAAGGTGTTCATGCCTGTACCGCGCAGATGGAACTTCAGGTAGTTGCTGCCCGATTGTTGGTTTTCATAGACAAAGCAAGGCATATTGACGTTGTTGACAATCAAGTCGAGATCGCCGTCGTTGTCCAGATCGCCATAAGCTGCACCGTTGGAGAAACTGGGGTCCTGCAGCCCGCTTTCAGGGTATTTCCGGAAGGAAAGCCCGCCCTCGTTGCGGAAAGCATGGTTGGGCACCTTATTGGAAGGGATGATATCGATGAGCTTTTTGAAATCTACCCCTTTATCACTGATGATGGACTGTATGACCGATTCGTTGGCCACATACTGCAGGTAGTCCTGATCGGTGAGGTCTTTGTAAATGCCATTGGCAATAAAGAGGTCCTTGTAGCCATCGTTGTCCATATCAAAAAACAGGGCGCCCCAGCTCCAGTCGGAAGCCTCCACGCCCAGCATGCGGGATACCTCGCTAAAAGAGCTGTCGCCCCGGTTGAGGTGGAGCACATTGCGGGTAAACTGATGATGGTACCCATTGGCGGTATTGTACTGGTACTTGTCCCACCCCTCGAAGGTCGTCACCGTTTTGAGGCGCTGATAGTCAGAAGGCAGCATTTCGGTCACAAATATATCCTGATGCCCATCGTTGTTGATGTCAGCCATATCCGCCCCCATAGAAGCCCCACTGATGGATTTGATCTGATTGACCAGGTCTTCTTTGAACGTGCCATTTTGCTGATTGATGTAGAGGTAATCCCGCTCAAAGAAGTCATTGGAAATGAAGATGTCCTCCCAATTGTCGTTGTTGACATCCCCTACGGTCACGCCCAGGCCAAAGCCAATGACGCTGCCGTAGATGCCGGCTTGTTCGCTCACATCCGTAAACTGCCCCCCGTCGTTGCGCATGAGCTTATCTCCGCCGAGCTCGTCCCGATTGGGGCGTTCATTTTTGCGGAGGTTGAAGCTGCCGATGGCCTGGAAGGAGTTGTTGAGGATGTAAACATCGAGGTCGCCGTCTTTGTCATAATCAAAGAAGCTGGCATGGGTAGAATACCCTTTGTCGTTGAGGTTGTACTCGGCAGCCATTTCCTGGAATTTCAGCCCGCCCTGATTAATGAAGAGCTCGTTCTCTTTGTTGTCGCCCGCTACATCCCCAGAATTGCAAACGTAGATGTCTAGCAGGCCATCGCCGTTGACGTCAGCCATAGTGACCCCAGTAGACCAAGCGCGCTGCCCTGCCACGCCGGCTTGGGCGGTAATGTCCTCAAATTGCATCTCCCCCTTATTGAGGTAGAGCCGGTTGGGGCCTTGGTTAGAAGTCAGGTAGACATCAGCTAGCCCATCGTTGTTGACATCTCCAATAGCCACTCCTCCACCGTTGTAAAAATTGCGGTATTTGTAGACGTTGAAGTTTTCGTCATAGGCCAGGTCATTGCGGAAGGAGATACCGGTCTGCGTACTGTCCAGAAGGGCAAACAGGGGGCTAGCGCTGCGCTCCGGCGCTCCGGGCTCTGTTGGGCTGCAAGCCTGCAGCAAAAGCAAGAGCGGCATTATCCAGGTTAAACTTCGCATCATCATCGCTTAAGTTTTTGGCAGGGGCCCGGCCGTGCCAGCCTCTCCCCCACCCGATCACTTATTGAACTTATACCGTAAATCTTCAATACGGACGAGCACATCTTTTTTGTTCTTCGGGTACATCAGTATCTGCCGATTCCCGTCAATTTTCACCAGTGCAGGATGGTCTAGGTGCTCTACATCTATTTCAATGAACTCATTGCCGGGATACCCTTCCATATACTGCCGCCTGAGCACCTGTAGCAAGCTGTCAGACTGCCGTTCCCGGTTCCAGGGGGCCCAGGTGATGTAAGAATAGGTCATTTCCATGCCCCGCATGGTATCATTGTCATCAAACACCCCATAGAAAAGCATTTCTTTGGCTTCTGAGGCGTTGCCAAGGGAGTCCTGATCGGCTACATAGCGGGCGGTGCGGTTGCCCGACCCGGCAAGGATGACCTGCTGCTTGTTCAACTCCCAGCAGGTAGTATAAAACTCTTTTTTGGTCTGCCCCATCCGCATATCAAAAATGAGGCTGTCTTGCAGCAGCCCGCTGCCCAGCTCGCGGTTTACATACTGCTGATACTCCGACTCGCAGCCAGATAGCAAAAGCGGCAACAGCAATACGCCATAAAAATGATTAATCCATTTCATACCACTGAATTTTCCCATTGTTTATTCCGACAACTATTTTGTTGGAGCCTATGCGCGCTATGGTGCGCACCTGCCCATCTATCTCCAAGTTTATGCATTTAGGGAAACGGACCCCTTCTGCCGTACGCTGCCCTTTGCAGAAACAGCCTCGGCTGGCATCCTGACGGCCGAACTGTGGCTTGTAACGGTAATCATTGCCCCCGAGCAGTAGGTCGGTTATGCCATCCTGATCGATATCCTCAGCCAAAATAGCGTGCACGCTGCTGTACTGCGCGGTGCGTGGCAGGGGCTCTAGCCGGAACTGGCCTGCCTCGTTCCACAGTACAACGCTCCTGCGCTCTTTAAGGTACAAACGGCCAGCTTGGGCCAAGTCTTCGCCAGGGATCAAAGCTTCCAAGGGGGCTTTTGAGAAGCCCTCGTAAGTCCGGTATTTTTTCCGGAGCACCGGCATCTGCTTGTAAAGCTCATCAATATCATGTACAGGGAAGTGCCCTTCAGGGGCAGCGCGGCAGGCCAGCTGCTCTATGGTGCCGTTGTGGTCAAAATCAGCAACAAATACGGTGAGGCCTTCGCCGAAAAAATTGTTCTCGCCCAAGTTGCCCAGCACAACATCCATATCCCCATCCCCATCCAGGTCTACAGTTTCTGCTGTGTTCCAAAGCCCATCAGTATCCTTGAGGGACTCCCGGCGGAAGGTGCCCTGCTCGTTGTACAATACAGTAAGGGGCATGTACTCGCCCGCCAGCAAAATATCTGCCCAGCCGTTATTGTCCCAATCGCCACAAGCCATGGCGGTGATCATGCCCATCTCCTCCTGCGGCGGCCCTTCTGCCAGTGCAAAACGGTTGCCCCCTTGGTTGAGCCAGATCAGGCATTTGCCCGGAAGGCCATAGGTATTGACCTTCATAGCCTCGCCCACTGCGACATCTAAACGCCCATCATTGTTTAAATCGGCTACTGCGGCGGCGCCAGTTGAGAGCGGGTATGGAAAGGGGAATGCCTCAGGAGCCGGTGTAAAATGCCCCTGCCCATCGTTGAGGTAGAGGATGTCGTGCAGCTCAGGGGCATAGATGGAAAAAGCTTTGCCGCCATGGGCAACGTACAGGTCCAAATCGCCATCCTGATCGCTATCAAAAAACCGGGCATCTGTCACTTCGGAGCGCCGGGCCTGCTCAAAAACTAGGGCTTCTTCAAAACCGCCGTCCATAGCGAGGTACAAACGAGAGGGCTGGTTCTTGCCGCCTCCGGCAAAAAAATCGGCTTTCCCATCCCCATTTACATCTGCGGTACGGAGAACTGGCCCTTTCCCCCCTGGCATGGACAAGAGCATGCGCTCCCTGCCAAACAGGTTGAGGCTGACTTCTTCATGCTCAAAAATCACGGGGGGGGCGGTAGGCGTCAGTACGGCGGCCTGCGGCTGTCTAAGCGCGGGGCGGCCCGCCTCCGTGCCTTCTGCATAGCGGATGGTGTACTGCTGCCCGGCGGCAAGGCCCCGCCGGGCACTCACTTCGCCATTTGGCCAGATTACGAAAAGGCTGTCTACCTGCTCTTCTCTGCCCAGGCCAAAAAAGACAGGCACAGCGGAACAGCTCTGAAACCCTTTGGCCGGATAATACTCAAACAGGCTTTTTAGAGCGCCAGCATACAGCAGTACTTTGGCACCGATCGCCTTTGTGTTCTGCCCCTGATATTCTAAAGCGACCGAAATGCTGTGGGCATCCTCCCGGCTGCTGTTGTTGCGGTAAATGGTGGCTGGCTGATCTACGTTGTTGACCACAAGGTCCAAATCGCCGTCGTTGTCTAAGTCGCCATAAGCACTGCCGTTGCTGAAAGTGGGCGCAGCAAGCCCCCACTCAGGCGTTTTATAGCTGAACCGCAGCTCGCCCTCATTTTTGAATATGGCATTGGGCACCGGAGATGAGGGCATAATTTCGATCAGCTTTTTCAAGACTTCCTCATCTTCGGCCATCATTGCCCTAACCTGCACTTCGTTGGCCATATAGTTGAGGTAATCTTTGTCGAGCAGGTCAGACCGGATCCCGTTGCTCACGAAAATGTCGCGCAGCCCGTCTCCATCATAATCCTGCATGAGCGCAGACCAGCTCCAATCGGTGCTTTCCACTCCGGCCAGCCGGCCGAGCTCGGCAAATTGAGCCCCGTTGTAGTTTTTGTGCAGCACATTCCTGGAAAACTGATGGTGATACCCTTTGCTGACGCTCAGCTTGTACTTATCCCACTCTTCGTATACCGCCTTGGTCTTTTTGCGGTCAAGCGAGCGGGGCAGCATCTCCGTGACGAAAATTTCGGAGAGGAGGTCATTGTCCAGGTCGCAGGCATCTGCCCCCATAGAGCCCATAGAAAGGGAATAGAAACTGCTGTCGGACCGCTCAGAAAAAGTGCCGTCCTGGTTGTTGAAGTAGAGATAGTCTTTTTCAAAAAAATCATTGGAAAGGAAAATATCGGGGTAGCCATCCTGGTCAAAATCCGCTAAGGTGATGCCCAGCCCATAGCCAATACTACTGGAATAGATGCCAGCCTGCTGGGTGACATCCACGAATTTCCCATTCCGGTTTTCGAGCAGTTTATTGCCCTCAGGGTCGTATTGGTCCCGGAGGCCTTCCTGCATGTCGAAGCCACCGACGGAGCGCAGGGAGTTGTTGAGCAGATAGCAGTCGAGATCTCCGTCCAGGTCGTAATCAAAAAATGCGGCCTGAATGGAGAGGCCGGTAATGTCCAGCCCATAGTCTTTTGACTGTTCGCTGAAAGTAAGGTCTCCTTGATTGATAAAGAGCTCGTTGTGCCGGTTGGGGCCACCGGGCTTGCCAGCTTTACAGGCGTAAATATCCAGGAGCCCATCACCGTTGAGGTCTACAAAACTGACGCCGGAGGTCCAAACCCCTTCACAAGCAACGCCCGCCTGCTCTGTAATGTCTTCAAACTGTAGGTTGCCTTTATTGAGGTACAACTTATTGGGGCCCAAGTTGCCGGCGAAATAGATATCGATCAGACCGTCGTTGTTGATGTCGCCTAGGGCGACTCCTCCCCCGTTGTAGAAATTGCGGTAGGTATAAGGGTTGTACGCTTCGGTATAGTAGAGGTTGTTGGCAAAGCTGACCCCGGTTTCATCGGGGCTCAAAGCGGTAAAAAGCGTGCTGGGCTGTTCTGCCGAACAGGCGCTCATGGCCAAGATGCAGGCCAGGCTGCTCCTCCACAGTATGCGGGCAGGGGTTGCGCGGGCAAATAGGGGCGGAGAGTGTTTCATGAGGACTTCAGATAGGGATAAGAACAAGTATCCCGAACGCTCTAGACCAAGAACGTTCGGGATGACTAATTATTCAGGGTGCAACAGATTAGTACCCTGGGTTCTGTGTCAGGCCACCGCCTGAATTGATTTGCTCCTGAGGGATAGGGAAGATGTTTTTGAATGGCTCAGAAACAGGCTTCTCCCACCAAGTGTCATTGTAACGGCCAAAGCGGATGAGGTCGGTACGGCGAGCCGTCTCTTGGAACATTTCCCGACCACGCTCAGCCAGGAACTCGTCCTCTGTCAACTGCCCATTGTAGGGGTCAACGCCAGCACGCTCACGCAGTACGTTTACGTCAGCCTCAGCTACAGCCCAGTTGTCAGCCTGACGGGCACGCGCTTCAGCACGTATCAGGTAGAGCTCTCCCAAGCGGACGATAGGGAAGTCGTTGTCCATTTCGGCACGGCCAAACTGCTTGAAGCTGAACTTAGCTGGGCGTGCACCCGCTTCGCGTGAAGAGTTAGGGGCCAGCTCGTTGATCTCAGGCGTATAGTTGAGCTGAATGTCATCATCATCGGCAGCATAGTCGAGCAGTGCAGAACCGCTGAAGTCTAGCTGTGGGCCAACGATGAAGCTCGCCTCCTTACGCTTATCGCCATCCTCGTAAGAGTTGTAGAACTCTTCGACCGTGGCATAGCCATTCCATGGCTGTTCCTGGAAGTTGAAAGTAAACTGGCTGGAGTAGTGCAGGTTCATCTGGCTGAAGTTCATACCTGGGCCGTTCACCTCGTCATAACGGACAGAGAAGATATGCTCAGGATTACCTTCGTTGTTGGCTGCAAAAACCGCCGCATAGCCATCAAGGGTAGCGGGGTCTGTAGTAACATCCGGACGCCTGCCCAAGTTAGGGACAGAGCAGCCCTCGTCACAAAGCACATAAACACCGCTGTCAATTACAAACGAAGCCGCAATTTCTGCTTTGTCATACATAGGCATGCCCGTGTAAACTTCAGCATTGAGGTAAAGCTTTGCCAACAGGCCGAGCGCACCGTAGCGGTTCATGGTATAAGCCGAGCCACCGTCAGCAAGCGGGCTTGCAGAAAGGTCCATGTCAGCAGTAACTTCAGAAATGCCCAACGCAGCAAGCAGCTCGCTCTCAACAAAAGCAAAGACATCTTCGCGGGAAGCTTGAGGAGGATCGGTATCGTTCTCCGTTACGAGCTTCACCCGGCCATAAGAGTCGAGCAAACGCCAGTAGAAGTAAGCACGTACTGCACGAGCTTGAGCCACTTCTGACTCGTTCAGGTTGCCGCTCCCGAGGTTATCGTTGGCGGTAGCAATCGCGTTGTAGGTAGCTACCCACGCGCCATTGATGAACGGGTGGTTGGCCGTGTAAGTGTGCTGATGCAGGCGGATCAAATCGCCGCCATCGAACCAGTCGCCACCTTTGGCACCGATGAACATCTCATCAGTTGTGATCTCCTGTATGGAGTAATAACCGCCATGATTGGCAGTTCCGGAGTTGCGAAGCTCTGCGTAGAGGGCCGTAAGTGGGCCATCGCTACCTCCTGGGCCGTCAACATTGACGCCATCTTCAGAGAAATCTTCAGTAATATCGCCGACCAGATCTTCTTCCAAGTCAGTACATGCGACAACCAGAAGACCCAGGCTGAAGATTATGGAATACTTAAAAAGCTTAATCATCACCTTTTAAATTTTTCTAGTTAAAAATTGAGGTTCACTCCCAGGGTGAAAGTCCGCGACGCAAAGTAGTTGTAGCGGCGGTCGATACCTGGGCTGAGCACGTCAGGATTAGAAAAGTCTACTTCTCCGCCGTTATCAGCAGAACCATAATCGACCAGTGCTGGTTCAGGATCTGTACCCGTATAGTTGGTCAAAATAAACAGGTTTTGTCCAGTTAGCGACACTGTGAGGCCGCGGATGGCGCTGTCTTTGGCAAAGCTGAAGCTGCGAGAGATGGTCAGGTTGTCCAGCTTGAAGAAGTCTGCTTTTTCTACATAAAGGGAGCTAAACTGAGCTGCGGTCAGCCCTTCTTCCACCAGTTCTGTATTGACAAAGTTGTAGGAAGACTGAGAAGAAATGCGCGGCTCGTAGAAAGCGCGGAAAGTGTTCACGAGGCTATGGCCCAATGCGCCACGGAAGAAGGCATTGACAGACCACTCGCCCAGCCTCAGCTGGTTGGTCCAGCCAAACTCCAGATCAGGGATACCATTGCCCAATACCTGGAAGTCCGCCTCTGGGTTCAGCGCGTTGCCCTGATCGCCGATAACCTGGCCATCGCCATTGATATCAGAAAGCAGTGGCGCGCCATTCTCACCTACCCCAGCATAGACAGGGCCCCAGATCTGGCCAATTTCCTCACCTTCCGCTACGCGGATCAGGTTGGTACCGTTCTGGCCAGGAGCACCGAGGTTAGCACGGATTTCCTGAGGGATGACGTACTCTTCCAGTGTCGTTTTGTAGGTAGAAAGCACGACGCCAGTATTCCAGCTTACCTTGCTGGAATTGACTACATCGTAGCCCAGTGTCAGTTCTGCGCCCTGTGTAGTCAGGCGGCCTGCATTTTCAAAGCGGCGGTCTACACCGAATACAGCTGCATCAACAGTACGCTCGAGGATGAAGTCAGAGATATCGCGGTTGTAGAGGTCCAAGGTAGCCGTGAAGCGGTCCATGCCAAATTCCACACCGAAATTTAGCTCAGCTTTTTCCTCCCACTTCAGGTCGGGGTTAGCTGCGCGGATGAGCTCAGTTGAAACGCTGCCGTCAGCGCCGTTAACCACTTGGCGGATAGGCTGAGACAAGCCATTGGGGCCTGGCAGAGAGCCCGTCACACCATAACCAAGGCGCACCTTCAAGAGGTCTACCCGGTTGAAGTTGAGGTAACGGTTGAGGTCTACACCCACACCAAGGGCAGGGAAAATACCCCAGCGGTTGTCCTCACCAAGCTTAGTAGAGCCCTCACGGCGTACCGAAGCGTTCAGGAAGATGGCATCGTCGAACGAGAAGTTGGCACGAGCGAAGAAAGCAATGATCTTCTCATCTGGAGAAACTGCACTGTTGGCTTGGATAAAGCCAGCGTTCTGCAAATCCTGAGAAGTCTGGATCAGGTTGCCGTAGTCCTGGATATTGTTCGGGAAGTCGCCCAGGCTCAGGTAAGTAGACTCGAAGTTGTTCTGCTGATAAGAGTAACCTGCTGTTACCCGAAGGTTGGAGCGGCTGCCGATGTCGTTCACATAAGTAGCATAGCCCTCATACAGCTGGAAGCTAGTGATCTCGTCGTAAAAGTCTGCACGGCCTTTCCGGGTTGGGCTGGTAGCATTGCCCCGGAAGAGGGAAGTGGTGGGGTAGTAAGCCCGGTTGGCCAGCGTAGTTTTCTGCTGAGCCACACGCCCAGAAACTTCCAGGTTATCCGTGATGCGGTAGCCAAGGCGTGCGCCGTAAGTTACTTCTGTACGCTTGCCCTGATTGCGGTTCTGCTCAATGATAGAGACCGGGTTGAAGCTATCGAACAAGCCGAGGGTCTCAAAGTACCCGCCATACTGATCGCTGGCGAAAGGGAACGGTGCATCCTTACCAAAAACA
The DNA here is from genome assembly GCF_007993045.1 of Phaeodactylibacter luteus. Taxonomy (GTDB): domain Bacteria; phylum Bacteroidota; class Bacteroidia; order Chitinophagales; family Saprospiraceae; genus Phaeodactylibacter; species Phaeodactylibacter luteus. Next base: position 122,555 of record NZ_VOOR01000006.1, on the reverse strand, counting down.
GGAGCGGTAGGGTTGTACAGAACCGCGTAGCGCAGTGCTTCATTGAAGCCGTAGTCAGAGTTGCGGTTGGTGAAAGAAGAGTTGAAGTCCAGGCTAACGCGGTCGTTGAATGCCTTTGTAGACAAGTTGACACGGCCGTTGAACTGCTCAAAGCCCGAGTTGTTCAGGATACCATCCACGTTACGATAGTTGCCTGAAACGCGGTAGTTGGTGTTGCCTGAGCCGCCAGAAGCAGAAAGGCTGTGCACATTGGTAATGCCCGTGCGCGTCACCTCGTCAGTCCAGTTGGTCTGTGAGCCAAGGTCCGTACCGCCAGCAGCAACAAACTCTTCAGCGCTCATTACTGGCACGCTGTTGAATGCAGTAGAAGCACCGAGCTGGCCATTGTAAGAGAACTGAACCCCCTGCCCTTTCTGGCCCGTACGGGTAGTTACCAAAATAACACCTGCAGAACCACGAGAGCCATAAATAGCAGCAGCGGAACCATCCTTGAGGACAGTCACGCTCTCGATATCATTGGGGTCAACGTTGTCCAGAGAGGCACCAATGATGCCGTCCACTACTACGAGCGGCTCCGTGTTGGCCCCAACAGTAGAGATACCACGCAGACGGATAACGCTCCGCCCGTTGGGGTCTCCACCCCGGTTGTACACCTGAAGGCCTGCTACCTTGCCCTGCAGCAGCTGTGCTGGGTCGGTGATAGGCCCTTGGTTGAACTCTTCCGCACTTACAGAAGTGACAGAAGAAGTGATTTCTTTCTCTTTCTGTGATCCATAACCGACAACAACAACTTCTTCAAGCTGCTGACCCGCGCTCATAGCAATATCGATAACGGTCTGTGAGCCGATTTCGATACGCTGAGAGCCATAGCCGGTGTAAGAAAACTCAAGAGCCGTGGCATCCTCCGAAACATTCAGAGAATAGGTACCGTCAAAGTCTGTAATGGTACCTGTACTAGTCCCAACCACGAGAACGTTGGCGCCGATGAGCGTCTCGCCGGTTTCAGCGTCTGTCACCGTGCCGGTGATCGTCCGCTGCGCAAAGGTGAAGTTGCACAGGAACAGCGCTAAAACCAAGACGACGCCCCTCGTCATGGAGTTGAAGTTAAGTTTCATACACTACAATTGGTTTAGTTAGTAAAACTATATCTGATTAAAATATCGCCTCGCCGAGGAAGGGAGGGATGCTCGCCAAAGCACCTCACCTTGCAGGTCTTTTAGCCCTTAGGCAAGTTTTCATTATTTGGGTTCATGGGAGCGGTAGAAAGGCTAAGCAATTGTGTTGGTTTTACACTAACTAGGTCGTAAAAGTCATAAAATACGCTGAGAAAACAAAAACCAACGAACACTTTTTTACAATTAGCAGAAATACCAAATTTAATTATGATATTAACTTGCAGTTTACGTAACAGCCCAATTAAAACGGCAGCCTTTATCGTATTGCTGCCTCAGCGCCAACCTTTTCTTTCCGCCGGGCTGCACCGGGCCCTCCTTTGGTGAACCAAGCCGTGCTACAACGCATTACAATGGGTAGCCACATCCGGGAAACCACCGACTGCTTATGAAGCCCTGCCTGACTGCCTTTTTGCTCTGCCTGATCATGGCTGCCCCCGGAGCCTTTGCCCAACTGGCCGACCTTGAAGTCCGGGAGAATTTCAAGCGGGTGGATATCCGCTTTGAATACATCAATGGCTTTGTCATTGTCCCCGTACTTTTCGAAGGGCTGCTACCGCTCAATTTCATCTTTGATACTGGTGCAGAGCACACCATTATCACACAGCGGGAAATTACCGACTTGCTCCAAATCGACTACAAGCGGCGCTTCACCATTTTGGGGTCTGATCTCAGCACGGAGCTTTACGCTTACCTGGCACAGGGCGTCAACCTGAAAATGGGGGACATTCTTGCAAAAAACCGGGCAGTGCTCGTGCTTGAGGAAGACTATATGCGGTTTGAGGACTATGCTGGGATCGACATACACGGCATTCTAGGGGCCGACTTTTTCCGGCGCTTTATTGTGCGCATCGATTACCGGCGGCAGGTCATCTCCTTTTTCAACCCCAACAATTTCGAGGGGCCTGGAGGAGCTTTCACCGAGGTTGACGCCCGCTTCCTGCGCAGCAAGCCTTACCTCATGGCAGATGTAGCCCAGGGCTCAGACAGCTCCCACCTGAATTTCCTGCTCGATACCGGCGCGGCCTTGCCTTTGCTCATCAATACGCAGAGCGCTCCGGGGCTCCACATCCCAGAGCGCGTCATCCCCACCAACCTTGGGGCAGGGCTGGGCGGGTTCCTCCTCGGGTATCAGGGGCAGGTAGATGAACTGAAGCTGCCCCCTTTCACTTTTTCACAGGTCGTCACCAGTTATCAGGAGTATGACCTACCCAATATCGACACCACGCAGCTCGACCGCCGGAACGGCATCATCGGCAACGGCATACTACGCCGCTTCACTGTTGTGCTGAACTATATCGAGGAGAAGGCCTACTTCGCGCCCAATAAATATTACAAAGAAGAGTTCAAGAAAGACCGCAGCGGGCTCCTCATCATCGCCTCTGGCCCAGCCCTCAACCAGTTTGACATCTACAGTGTGCTGGATGACAGCCCCGCTGGCCAGGCCGGGCTAAAACCAGGGGACGAGATACTACGGGTCAATTGGATGCCCGCCAGCCTGCTTTCCCTCGAAGGCATCATCAGGCGGCTCCAAAAGCAGCCGGGCAAGCGCATCCGGATGAAGGTAAGAAGAGGGGAGGCCAAGTTCAAGGTGGCCTTCTTGCTGGAAGACCTGCTGTAGCCGGGCGAAAACCAACATGCCATAGGCGTTTGTGCTAGATCAGCCATAGGCGGGCATTGGCCTAGCGCTGCGAAGGGGTGGCAAGCCCGACAGGGCCGAGCGGATAGCGAGCCCCGGAGCATAGCGGCACCTGCCCGCTAGGCAGGGGCAGGCCCCTATCCTTACGGAGGGGGCAGGGCGAAAAAACGGCAATCTGGTTTGCGCCCCTATAGCCTGTGGGATGCCTGCAGCCAACCTATCTGCCCTTTATGCGTTGCTTATATGGAACCATTATGTTTTATTTCACAGGAAGGCTTTGGCTATCAGTGTCTTACAAAAACCAAACCCGAGCCGCCCTGAAACACTTCTGATTAAACATCGATATGAATTTTAAGGTATTTACCCCTTTTGACCCAGCCTCAATTCCTGAAAAAGACAAAATCGTAGACTTTCTCCACAAACACCTAGACGAGTATGGCGATCCCCGGGAAGACATTATGAAGTGCATTCAGTATGCACAGAAAGAATCTGCCTCACACGGCGGTTATATCGTCACAGGGCTGATTGATGATGAGATTGTAGGCGCCGTAGTCATCAACCGGACCGGCATGGAGGGGTATATCCCGGAAAACATCCTCGTTTATATCGCGGTAGACAATCAGCACCGCGGCAAGGGCATCGGCAAGCAGCTGATGCAAAAAGCCATTAGCCTGGCACAAGGCGATATCGCTCTCCACGTTGAGCCGGACAACCCCGCGCGCCACCTCTACACCAAGCTCGGCTTCACCAATAAATACCTCGAAATGCGCCTCAAGCAAGCTGGCGCCTAACCCTTTCGATAAGATATTCCTCCACCCCGCCCAGGCTGCTCAACCGCCCGGCGCGGGGCGACCCTGTTTGCCACAAATCCTACCTCCATGCACCCAATAGACATCGCCATATTCATTGTTTACTTCCTAGCCATGCTCGGGATTGGCTTTTTCTTTTTCCGGCAGAACAAAAATGCAGATGACTACTATGTGGGCGGGCGCGACATGGGCAGCATGCACATTGGCTTGTCGGTTGTAGCGACTGACGTAGGGGGCGGCTTCTCCATAGGCTTGGGCGGGCTCGGCTTCATGATGGGGCTGTCCGGGTCTTGGATGCTGTTCACCGGGCTGATCGGGGCCTGGCTCAGCGCAGTTTTCCTCATCCCAAAGGTGAACCGGCTCTCCAAACAGATCAACCTCCTGACTTTCCCACAGCTTTTTGAGTACCTCTTCAACCCCAAAGTTGCACTGCTGGCCGGCTTTATCTCCGCCATCGGCTACATAGGTTTCACCAGCTCCCAGCTCCTGGCTGGCGCCAAACTGGCATCCGCCACCTTTACCGCCCTCAGCCTCACGCAGGCCCTCATCATCATGGGGATCATTGCTGTAGTGTATACCGTGGCGGGAGGGCTCAAAGCGGTCATTTATACCGACACCGTGCAATGGATCATACTCATGGCAGGCCTGGTCTTCATCGGCATACCGATGGGGTACTATGCAGTGGGCGGGTACGAAAGCATCAAAGCCACTGTGCAGCCGGAGATGCTCAGCCTAACGAACGTGGCCTGGTCTCAGCTCGTCAACTGGGGCGTGACCATCATCCCCATTTGGTTTGTAGGGATGACGCTCTACCAGCGCATTTATGCTTGTAGGGATGAAAAAACAGCCCGCAGGGCTTGGTACATAGCGGGATTGTTTGAGTACCCCATCATGGCCTTCATGGGCGTACTGCTCGGCTTGTTCGCCCGCGTAGGCGCAGACCAGGGTATGTTCGTTGGCTTAGGCTATACTGACCCTGCTCAAATGGATGCAGAGATGGGGCTGCCGCTGCTGCTGCGCACTGTACTGCCCGCAGGGCTTACCGGGCTGATGCTCTCCGCTTACTTTTCTGCAATCATGTCTACTGCAGACAGCTGCCTGATGGCGGCTTCCGGCAATGTGGTAACGGATATCCTGGAACGCTTCATGCCGATCAAAGGGCATGAAAAGAAAATCCTCCGCTACTCGCAGGTTGCGACCTTTGCCATCGGCGCAATAGCGCTACTGATAGCTATGTCTATGCAGAACGTCTTGGAGCTCATGCTCCTTTCCTATGCCTTTATGGTCAGTGGCCTGTTTGTGCCTGTGCTCGGGGGGATGTACTGGAAACGCAGCACGCCCACTGCTGCATTTTGGTCCATGTTGTTAGGCGGGGGCACTACCTTGGGGCTTATACTGGCCGGCTACCAACTGCCGTACGGGCTGGACTCCAATATCGCCGGGATTAGTATTTCTGCGCTTTCCTTCCTATTATTGAGCTACCTCACACCTGCCCCGGAAGACCCTGCATCTGCCCGGCTTTCAGCAGGGCGGGCATAAAACCAAAACGCGACCTTGCCACATGACGCAGACTAAACCAGTATGGCTGCCTGAAGTTCAGGCGTTTCGGCGGCAGCTACATCAGCATCCGGAGCTGAGCGGAGCAGAAGAGCAGACCGCCCTGCGGGTCTTGGAAAAGCTAGAGCACTTACAGCCCAGCCAGATTTTCACAGGGCTGGGAGGCCATGGGGTAGCTGCTGTATTCGACAGTGGCCGGCCGGGGCCTACCCTCCTTTTCCGTACAGAACTCGATGCCCTGCCCATAGAAGAGGTCAATGAATTTGCGTACCGCTCCACCAATCCTGGCGTTTCGCACAAATGCGGGCACGACGGCCATATGGCGGTGATGATGGGCTTCGCCCACTACCTGCAGGGCCACCCCCCTGGCAAGGGGCGGGTGCTCCTTTTGTTCCAGCCTGCAGAAGAGATTGGCGCTGGCGCACAGTGGATGCTGGACGACCCTGGGTTCGATGCGCTATTGCCGATCGACCATGCTTTTGCCTTTCATAACCTGCCCGGTTTCCCGTCAGGGCAGATCGTCTGCCGGGAAGGGCCTTTCAGCGCAGCTGTGCAAAGCCTGATCGTACGCCTGCACGGCAAAACAGCTCATGCCGGTGAGCCGGAAAATGGGACCAACCCCGCTATGGCCATCTCAGAAATCATCAAAGCATCTCAGACCGCCTGCCAGCCCGACCGGGACAAAGAAGGCTTTGCCATACTTACCCCGGTGCACATCAACCTGGGGGAAGTGGCCTATGGCGTCTCGGCCGGCTATGGCGAAATACACCTCACCATACGCACTTGGACAGAGGCCGAAATGGAAAAGCTAAGCCAAAGGCTTTTGGACTACATCGGGCGGGTCAGTAAAAAGTACGGCCTCAAAGCCGAAACAGAATGGACGAATATCTTCCGGACCAACCGCAATGACCCGGAAATGGCCGCCCTGATTGAGGCGGCGGCGGAGGCTGAGGGCTTTTCCTATCATACCGCTCCTTATGCTTTCAAATGGGGGGAAGACTTTGGGGCCTTCACTCAGCAGTACCGGGGCGCGATGTTCGGCATCGGTTCGGGCGAAGACCACCCGGCCCTGCACAACCCCGACTACGATTTCCCCGATGAAATTATACCGGTTGGCGTACGCATGTACACCCGTTTGTGCGAAGCCATCCTCAACCACTGAGCCATCACTACATTATGCTAGCTACCTCAAAAATTGAAATCAGCCAACAGGCCCTGGCCAAAAACCTGGCCTTTATCAGAGCGCAGATCGGAGAGCAGCCCCGGCTATCCTCCGTGGTCAAGGGCAATGCTTATGGCCATGGGCTGGAGGTTTTCGTCCCTATGGCTGAAGCCTGCGGCATCCGTCATTTCTCGGTTTTTGATGCAGCAGAGGCCTACCGGGTGCAACAGGTCATACAGCACCCAGATACCGAGATCATGATCATGGGCATGATCGAGGATGAGCACGTAGACTGGGCCATCGAGTCCGGCATTTCTTTCTATACTTTTGAGCTGGAGCGGCTGGCTTACGCCGCCAAAGCAGCACAGCGGATAAAGAAGCGTGCACGGGTACACATAGAAATTGAGACCGGTATGAACCGCATAGGCTACGAAGCGCATGAGCTCCCAGCTGTGGCAGCGCTGCTCAGCAGCCACCCGGAACACCTGCACTTTGAAGGGCTCAGCACCCACTTTGCCGGGGCAGAAAGCATTGCCAACTATGTTCGGGTCACCCAACAGCGAAAGTTGTACAAGAAAATATCCAAGTGGTTCAGCGCCCAGCATTTGCAGCCGCAATTTTACCATACCGCCTGCTCCGCTGCTGCCATGCGCTACCCTCCTACCCGCATGGATATGGTCCGGATCGGCATTCTGCAGTACGGTTTCTGGCCCAGCCGGGAAACCTTGATCGAATTCAATGCCAAAGCCAACCGGCAAGACAATCCGCTGGAAAGGCTGATCACCTGGAAAAGCCAGGTGATGGATGTCAAAACGGTGCGCACCGGCGAATATGTAGGCTATGGCACTTCCTACCTGGCTAGCGATACCATGAAAATCGCTACCATCCCCATTGGCTACGCCCACGGGTTCAGCCGGGCGCTGAGCAATGCCGGACGGGTGCTCATAAGGGGGAAGCGGGTGGGGGTCATCGGCATGGTCAATATGAATGCCATCACAGTGGATGCTTCCCAGCTCGAAAACCTTGAACGAGGGGACGAGGTCGTCATCATTGGCTATCAGGGCGACTTGGAGCTGTCGGTGTCCTCTTTCGGCGAGTTTTCCAATCAAGTCAACTACGAACTGCTCACACGGTTGCCGATGGATATCCCAAGGCACGTAGTGGACTAATCCCTCTAGGATTAAACCCAAAAGTGGTTTAGCCTGTTGTCTATTATGCTTGCTTGCAGATAAGCTGGCCGGGGGCGCCCCTCTAAGTTCTTGCGGAGCGCTATCCTGATTTTCGGAATCAACCATTCCTCCATCGACTGTACAGCTGCCCATACCGATTGCCTGCCCATAGCCCTGCACATTCAGGGCCCAACCGGTTGTAGCCTCCCTTTCCTTAGAGCTTATTTCGCCGCCTCTCACAGGCTCCCCGCGGAGGCTCCACCCTGATGTAGGCAACGCTGCTGCACAGTGCTTTGCACTTTCCTAAATTTCAACCAACAAAACCAAGCATGGCCTATCTTACGCTAAACCGTAGCCACCTAAAGCACAACTACCAATACCTGAACAACCTCTTTCAGGAAAATGGCATTGAGTGGGCGATTGTGACCAAGCTGCTCTGCGGCAATGAAGACTACCTACAGGAAGTCATCAGCCTGGGGATCAAAGAAGTCTGCGACTCCCGCATTTACAACCTCGCCAAAATCAAGGCCATCGCCCCTGATATGCAGACCGTATACATTAAGCCGCCGGCTATGGATGAGATCGAGGACGTTGTCCGCTATGCCGATGTCAGTTTCAACTCAGAAAGCACCACCATCAAAAAGATATCCGAGGAAGCACAACGGCAGGGGAAAACGCACCGTGTCACCATCATGATTGAACTGGGCGACCTGCGGGAAGGGATCATGGGCGAGAACCTGGTCGATTTCTATGATAAAATCTTTGAGCTGCCCAATATAGAAGTGGTGGCGATTGGATCCAACCTCAATTGCCTGCACGGGGTGATGCCCTCCGAAGACAAATTGATACAGCTCAATCTTTACAAACAGCTGGTGGAGGCCAAGTTCAACAAAAAGATACCCTGGGTGACCGGCGGCACCTCTGTTGTACTGCCGCTGCTTTTCCGGCAGCAGATCCCCAAAGGCATCAACCATTTCAGGATAGGCGAAACCCTTTACTTTGGCGTAGACCTTTTCGAAGAAAAGCCTATACCCGCAATGAAGCCCGATGTGTTCCGGCTGTACACTCAGATCATCGAAATCACCAAAAAGCCGAAGGTGCCCATTGGCCAAATGGCTGCCAACCCTTCCGGGGATGTATTCGAAATCAACGAAGAGGACTACGGCAAGGAGTCTTACCGGGCCATACTCGACATCGGCACCCTCGACATTTCTGTGGACTACCTGATCCCGGACGACGAAAGCATTGAGGTGGTAAATGCCAGCTCGGATATGCTGGTGGTGGACCTTGGCGGCCAAAGCCCAAACTACAAAGTGGGCGATGCCGTCTCTTTCCAGCTCAAATACATGGGCGCCCTTAGCCTTCTGAACTCAGACTATATCGAAAAACGGGTCATCGAGTAGCCGGCTTATCATTTTCGCCTTTTATAGTTCTCCAAGGCGAGATTAATGCATTTTGACTTGCTCTTTTTCCCGCTCGCCGCGTTGAAAAGCCTCGCCGACTTCATCGTGGGGGCCCTATCCCCACGCTTCGTGTAGGCTATGCCTGCGTTTTTCGCCTTGCGAGCGAAAAAAATACCTGCGTCAACTTTGCACAAATCCTGCCTTGGAGAACTATATAAAAGGAGCGTAAAATCCACAGCAGGGCTTTAGCAAATGGGCAGTTCACTTTGCAGATATCCCCACTTTGTTTGTATGTTTAGTGGGCGGCGATGGCGTGCCCCCGCCAGTAAAAACATGGTATGACAACGTTGATGAAATCACTGCTGGCCCTAGCGCTCAGCTTCATGTTTGCAGCCTGTAGTACTCCTCAATCTGAGCCGGCCCCAACCGGAAACAGCTGGATCGCCTTGTTCAACGGGCACAACCTCGATGGCTGGACGCCAAAATTTGCAGGCTACGAGCTAGGACACAACCTGAACAATACCTTCCGGGTGGAGGATAGCCTGCTCCGGGTCTCCTACGAAGGTTATGACACCTTTTCCAATGAGTTTGGCCACCTTTTTTACGAATCGCCGTTTTCCCATTATGTGCTCCGGTTAGAGTACCGCTTCGAGGGCAAACAGGCCCCAGGCGGGGCAAGCTGGGCATATAAAAACAGCGGGGCTATGCTGCACAGTCAGCCTCCGGCCACTATGGGCCTGGAGCAGGCCTTCCCGGTATCCCTGGAAGCGCAGCTGCTCGGCGGCGATGAGGCCGGCAGCCGCCCCACCGCCAACCTTTGCACGCCAGGCACTCACGTCTACCTGGCCGATACCCTCACCACGGCGCATTGCATCAATGCGGAAGGGCCAACCTTCCGGGGCGAAGAGTGGGTTACCATCGACCTTGTTGTCTTGGGCGACAGCATCATCCACCATGTGGTTGGGAACGATACGGTGCTGACTTATACCCGCCCGCACATCGGGGGCGATTTCATTCCAGACGGGTATGCGGTAAAGGAGGGCTCTCCCCTATCCGAGGGCTACATCTGCCTTCAGGCAGAAAGCCACCCCTTGTCCTTCCGCCGGGTTGAACTGTTGCCGCTGAAAGCGGACTAAGTACGGGAGGCTACAAGCTTTCTTCCCCTTCGTACCCCAAGTGGAAAAGCGCATCGCCCTGGTTCACTACCGGTGCCCGGTTGCAGGCAATGAGGTGGCCATCGCGGGGTGCGCTCACTACCGCAAGCTTTTCCCCGTAAGGGCTGTGTATAAAACCCAGCTCTTGCCCTTTCACGACGTGGGCACCTGCCTCGGGCAGCGCTTCGAACATACCGGCTTTAGGAGCCCGCACCCACCCCTGCCGGGGAAAGTCGTGCCGCAAAAAAGGCTGCCCTGAGACGCCTCCCCCAAGCATCCCCTGCCCAACGAGGACCCGGCGCAGGCCATTCAGCCCTTCTTCCACTGCAAAAGCATCATAGCGCAGGCTTTCCCCGCCCTCAAAGACCAAGGCCGGCTTGCCCTGCTCCTGTGCCACCCGCCTCAACGACTGCCGGATAGGGGCTTTCCCCACCGAAAAAGGCGCGCCGAACTGCGCGGCCAACTGCTCGCTGCCTTCATCCCCCGGGCTATAACGCACCTGAGGATAATTGTAGATGCGCCCCCCGCCCGTGTGGAAGTCGATCAGCCAATCGGCCAGCGGCAGTACACGCCGGGTAATCGCATGCGCAACCCGCGAAGCCAAAGACCCCCTGCTGCTGCCGGGGAAGGACCGGTTAACGTCTTTGCCATCGGGCATTTCCCTAGAGTAATTGATAAAACCGTAGACATTGACAACAGGCAGGGCGATGATGCTCCCCCGCTGCATATTGTGAAACCAGCCCTCTTCCAGCGTCCGGCGGACAATCTCGATCCCGTTGGTCTCGTCTCCATGCACACCGGCGAGGAGAAGCCCGACAGGGCCCGGCTCAACAGCCCGGAACACATGCGCCTCCATCAAGATTTGCCGGCCCGTTGGCAGCGCCCCTACTGGCAGGCGTACGACCTCAGATGCTCCAGGGGCCACTACCGTCTTGTGCACTTTGAACAGCTCTTCCGAATGATTGCGCTCCTCTGTCATTTATCGTTGTGCTTTCGCCCCTCGGGCCGTGTAATCCAAAATATGGCCTGCGACATCCAGGCCAGTCACCGCCTCTATCCCCTCCAGCCCGGGCGAAGCATTGACCTCCATGGTCAGCAGCCCACGCCGGGAGCGCAGGAAATCTACCCCTGCTATGCCCAACCCCATCAAGCTGGCCACCTGTATGGCCTGTGCTTCTTCCTCGGGAGTTAGGCTTACCCGGCGGGCACTGCCCCCGCGGTGGAGGTTGGAGCGGAACTCGCCGGGGCGGGCTTGCCGTTCCATAGCAGCTACCACCTCCCCCCCAACTACGAGCACCCTTACATCTTTGCCCTTAGATTCCCGGATAAACTCTTGCAATAGCACCCGCTCGTTCAACCGCTGAAAAGCCTCTACCGTTGCTTCCACGGTGCGGAAAGTTTCGGCCAGGATAACACCTACGCCATGGGTGCCGGCCAAAAGCTTGACCACCACAGGCAGCCCCCCCAAGCCACTGACTGCAGCGTTTAGATTTTGGCCTGGCGCCACAAAGACCGTTTTGGGGATGGCCATGCCATGCTGTGCCAAGCGGTGCAGGCAACGCAGTTTGTCCCGGGCTTGCAGCAGCGCTTCTGCCGTCGAAGCCACAAAGACGCCCATGTTTTCAAATTGGCTGATCACTGATGCGCCAACCGAAGTGACAGAAGCCCCGATACGTGGGATGACCGCATCAAAAGGATCGAGGCGGTAGCCATCATACAAAATGCGGGAGCGCTCTTCATCCAAAATGAGGGAGCAGCGGGTATGGTCTACAATATGCATATCGTAACCCCGCTTGAGCCCTGCCTGTATCAGGCTTTGAGTGGAGTACAGCTGTGCCCCTCTGGAAAGGATTGCAATTTTCATGAGCCCTGTTGTTTACAGCCCGCCAAGCCCAATGCCGGGGGCCTGATCACACCGGCGGGGCCCTGCCCCGCCTTGCTTGCGCCGCCACTTGGCTGCCCCGGGGCATACCACCCGTTTGCAGCCCATTTCGCGGCCAGTCGTTGATAAGTGCTGCGAATTCGTACCTTGCAGCTGCGATAGCTTTTTGACACCGCAAAGGTGCAGGATTTATCGTTGCCGGCAAGCAGCGGCCGAAAAAAATAACAGCCGGCGCTATCCCTGCGCGGCTATTCCTAAAACAATACCTTCTCCGGCATGGCTTCTTCTCCTGACTTTCAAATGAACGACAAGCGGATCATCAATGCTTGGGCTTTTTTCGACTGGGCCAACTCTGCTTTTGCGCTCGTCATCACGGCTGCTATATTCCCTGCCTACTACGTAGCTGTCACAGATGACATCATCCACATCGGGAAAATATCCATGTCCAACAGTAGCCTTTACGCCTACGCGATATCGGCTGCCTACCTGGTCATTGCCCTATTTTCCCCTCTATTGTCCGGTATAGCAGACTACAGCGGCCGGCGCAAATTTTTCCTGAAGTTCTTCACCATTTTGGGCTCCGCAGCCTGCCTGTCACTTTACTTTTTTGAGGGCATGGAACAGATCGGGCTGGGCACAGCGGGTTTTATCCTTGCCATGGTCGGTTTTGCCGGGGGGCTGGTATTTTACAATGCTTTTCTGCCAGTTATCGTTACAGAAGACCGCTACGACCGCGTGAGCGCAAAAGGCTTCTCCTTTGGATATATTGGCAGTGTCATCCTGTTGGTCATCAACCTCATCATGATACAATTCTGGGAGCGCTTGGGCTTTTCGGGCCAGGGCGAAGCGACCCGGTTTGCTTTTTTGACCGTAGGCATTTGGTGGCTTGGCTTTGCCCTCATCCCCTTTCGCCGGCTGCCTTCAGACGAACGGCAACGGAACACTCCGGGGCTGCTCCGCAGAGGGTTTCAGGAGCTGAAAAAAGTGTGGGCGGCCGTGAAAAAGGAGCAGAACATCAAATCCTTCCTTTTCTCTTTTTTCTGTTACAGCGCCGGAGTACAGACCGTCCTTTTCCTGGCCGGCACCTTTGCGGAAAAAGAGCTGGCTTTTGGCACGGCAGAGCTGATTGTCATCATACTGCTGCTACAGGTTGTAGCCATACTAGGCGCCTATGCCTCTGCCCGCCTTTCAGAATGGAAGGGCAATAAAATCTCGCTTGTGGCCATGCTGCTGATTTGGACCGCCATTTGTATTGTTGGCTATTTTGTGCAGGAGAAAGCCCAGTTCTATGCTATTGCAGCAGCAGTAGGGCTAGTCATGGGCGGCATCCAATCACTGTCACGCTCCACCTATTCGAAGCTCATCCCGGAAGGCACCCAAGACCCTACCTCTTACTTTAGCTTTTACGATGTCCTTGAAAAAGTCGCCATCATCCTTGGCACTTTCACCTTTGGGTTCATTGAACAGCTAACCGGCAGCATGCGGATGAGCATGCTCATCCTCGGCGGCTTTTTCATTTTGGGGCTGCTGCTGCTCAGCCGGGTCAAGGTTGTCCGGCCTCAGCAATAGCCGGCAAATGCCTTCCCTCCTAAAAGCGAAAGGGGCACAAACCAGGTTGTCGTTTTTTTGGGGGATGGGGCCTGCCCCTGCCTAATGGCAGGTGCCGCTATGCTACGGGGCTCGCTATCCGCTCGGCCCTATCGGGCTTAACCCCCTCCGCAGCGCTAGGCCGATGCCAGGCTATAGCCCGAAAAGCATAAACACCTGCAATATTTTGGGTTACGCCCAGCGAAAGCGAGCAGGCCTGTTCGCATCAAGCCCCACGCTGTACAGCACCTTTGCCAAAACGGTACCGTATCTGATCCATCGCCTTTAGCAGAGCCTGTTCTTCCGCTACGCCACCAAATAAGCTCAACTGTGGGCTGCCCTCAGCCAAGCCGCTCAGCTTAATGCCAACCATGCGGACCAGCTGACGGCGTTGGTAAAGCTGTTCCAACAGGCTATAGGCCACTTGACGGAAGGCGTCATCACTTGCTGTATGCACCACGCTCCGCTGCCTGGAGAACGTGTTATGGTCCGTGTAGCGCAGCTTGACGGTGACCAAAGAGGCCAGACGGCCAGACGCCCGCAGTTCATACCCCAAAGTAGCGATCATATCGTTCAGCGCAGAGCGCAGAAAGGCCATATCGGTCGTATCCACTTCAAAAGCCCGCTCTGCAGCTACCGACTTGCGATCTGTATAAGGCTCCACTGGCCGGCAGTCTATAGCGTTCGCCTTTTTCCAAAGCGACAGCCCGGGCCGGCCAAACTCCCGCTGCAGCAATTCCGGCGGGATCTGGCTCAGTGAGGCAACTGTGCGCACCCCCATGACCGCAAGCCGGTGGCAGGTGGCTGGGCCCACTGCAGGCAGCCGGGATACTGGGAGGGGAGCAAAAAAACGCTTCTCCTGCCCGGCCGCTATCCTCCGGGCACCATTGGGCTTCGCTTCCCCGGCGCCTACTTTGGCTACCAGCTTATTGACCGCAAGCCCCATAGACAGCGGCAGGCCGCTTTCCCGTTCCACCCGCTGCCGGAGCTCGCCCGCCCACTTCCAACAGCCGATGTGCCGGTCCATGCCGGTCAGGTCTAAGTAGAATTCATCAATGGAAGCCTTCTCTAGAACGGGCGCAGATTCGGCCAGGATCTCCGTAACCAGGGCAGAATGACGGGCGTAGCGCTCCATATCGCCCTGTACCACCTTAGCTTCCGGGCAGCGCTGCCGGGCCAGGCGCACCGGCATGCCTGCATATACTCCAAACCGGCGGGCTTCGTAGCTGCAGCAGGCTACCACCCCTCGGGCGCTGCTGCCCCCAACTATCAGTGGCCGCCCGCGCAGGGCGGTATTGTGCAGCTGCTCTACCGCAACGAAGAATGCATCCAAATCCAAATGAAGGATAGACCGCTGAGACATAGGCTCTATTTTAAGGCTAAGATATAGCCAAAATCAAATTGAAACAAATAATTTGATACATATAATTTTAATACAAATTAAGCCAACTCCTCTCCCACAGGGCCGTACTTTTGTGCCGCAACAACATATACGGACCGTATGCCACACCCCAACCTACAGCTTATTGTTTTCGACCTCGACGGCACCCTTGCCGATTCCCACCGCGACCTGACCGATGCCCTCAATTATGCTATGGCACAGCTCGGCAAACCTGGCCTGCCTTATGAGGCTGTGCCCCCTCTGCTCGGCAGTGGCTTGGGCTATCTATTGCAAGAAGCTGCACAAACTTCAGATACGAAGGTGCTAAAGGCGGCCAAACAACATTTTGACGAGTACTACGCGGCCCACTTTACAAACAAAACGCAGCCCTACCCTGGCGTATCAGAGACCCTTCCTCTGCTGAGCCGCTACAAGCTCGCAGTTTACAGCAATAAGCTGCACCATTTCACCCTGCAGATAGTGGGCGCGCTGGGGCTGGCCCCACACTTCAGCCATATACAGGGCGCCAGGCCAGAACTGTACCCTTACAAGCCCCACCCGGGCGGGCTCATGCATATCTTATCACAGCTGGGTATCGCCCCAGAAAACGCCCTGATGGTTGGCGATTCCACACATGACATCGAAGCCGCGAAACGGGCCGGGATGCAATCTTGTGCCGTCACTTATGGCTACCGGAGCGAAGCAGCCTTGGAAGCGGCCAGCCCCGGCCATATAATCCATAATTTTCCGGCTTTAACAGCCATTTTGTGATCCACGCCACATGGGCAACGGCTGAAACCCATTACCTTGGAGGTGGTTTTCGCTACCATCCTGCTCATTTTTCAATCCACCTGACATGCCTGAACAAACACAGCCAACCAACCGCCCCGACCGAAACCTTGCCATGGAGCTCGTCCGCGTCACTGAGGCGGCAGCTATATCTGCAGCCCGCTACATGGGCACCGGAAATAAAGACGCTGGCGATCAAGCAGCAGTGGATGCCATGCGCTCCTTCCTCCGCACTGTAGATATGAATGGCACTGTGGTCATAGGGGAAGGCGAAAAAGATAATGCCCCTATGCTCTACAACGGCGAGCTCGTCGGCACGGGAGAAGGCGTAGAGGTAGATGTCGCTGTGGACCCCGTGGAAGGCACAACCCTGCTAGCCGAAGGCCGGCCCAATGCCATAGCAGTCATTGCCGTGGCCGAGCGGGGGAGCATGTGGAACCCCGGCAACAGCTTTTACATCAACAAGATTGTAGTCGGGCAGGAAGCCCGGCAGGCCATCGACATTACCAAGTCTCCTTCCACCAACCTCGTCAATATAGCCGATGCGCTGGGGCGCAACGTGGAAGACCTTACCGTTTTTGTGCTCGATAAACCGCGGCACGCTTCCCTCATCGAAGAAGTGCGGCAGACCGGCGCACGCATCATGCTGCACTCAGACGGGGATGTCATGGGGGCACTGATGGCGGCCATCCCTGGCACAGGCATAGACGTGCTCATGGGAGTGGGCGGCACGCCGGAAGCCGTCATCGCAGCAGCGGCTGTCAAAGCCCTTGGCGGAGGGATGCAGGCCGTGCGCGCTCCACAACGGGTAGAGGAGAAACGGCAACTGCGCAAAGACAAGGTCAAAATCAATGAAGTGCTGCACTTGGACGACCTCATCCAATCAGACAATACCTTCTTCGCCGCCACCGGCATTACCGAATCAACGTTCCTAGAGGGGGTACACTTTGACCGGAGGGGCGGAGTGACAACGGAGAGCATCGTCATCCGTTCGCTTACCGGATCTATACGCTACATCAAAGGCATTCACCAGCTGAACCGGAAAAACTTGGTAGGCGGGAATGTAGGCACAACGCCAGCACACGTGGCTATGGATATCATACTGCCCGACTAAACGGCCATTTTAGCCTTCTTCTTCCCGCACCTCTTGGCACAGCTCGATCAGCACGCCATTAGCACTCTTCGGATGCACAAAACAGACCAGTTTGTTGTCTGCTCCGCGCTTGGGCTGCTCATTGAGCAGGGTGAACCCCTCGCTGCGCAGGCGCTCCATCTCAGCGTGGATGTCTTCTACTTCAAACGCGACATGATGAATCCCCTCTCCCCGCTTAGCAACGTACTTCGCTATCGCGCTATCAGGGGAGGTCGCTTCGAGGAGCTCCACCTTAGACTCCCCAATCTTGAAAAATGAAGTTTTGACGTATTCTGAAGCGACTTCTTCTATTTTATAATGCGGGCGGCCCAGCAGCTTCTCGAACAGTTCATTGCTGTCTTCAAGGCTCCTGACAGCGATTCCAATGTGCTCCAAACGGATCATATTTCCTGCTTTTTGGATGGCCTGCCCGTTCGGCAGGCAGGCTGAATCTTGGATAGGGTGCAGCCCCGTATATCGGCAGGGCCAGGCGCAAGATAATCACTTAGGCTGACTTTCCAGCGCTCAAAGCGAATTGAGCCCGCCCGGGCTTAGCCCTTCTCAGGGCTGTGAAAACGGGCCATCAATACTACAAACCACAAATAGAGCGTGAGGCCGAACTGTGTCTCCAGGGTATGCTCTACCAAAAAAGAGGAAAACAAGATGAGGTGGAAGGAAACAGATAGCCAATCTTTCCAGCGCTGCCGCTGCCATAACGGGAAAACGGTAGCCCACAGGAAATAGAGGAGCCCCGGCAGGCCAGTTGCCGCAGCGACAAACAGCCATTGGTTGTGCGGGAGCAAGTCCCGCCCAGCTATGCTCGGGATATGAGCTTGGTAGTAGGCTTCGCAGCCTGCGCGCAAATCCCCCAGCCCAACTCCAGTGACCGGCTCCTGCTTCAGCAGCGCTAGCCCGGCCAGGACGGAGCCCAGGCGGTGGGAATCCGACAGCTCATCCAGTTTCTCCCCCCGGGCAAACTGCTGCAGGCTGTAAATCGTATAATTCACCTTATTTTTCAAGGTAGGCACATAAGTAGCTGACAACCAAAGGCCGCCAGCAAGGCCGAGCGCCAGCCCAAGCCCGAGCGCCCATTTGCGCCTCAGGAATATCCACCGCAACAGCCAATAGGCCACGCAGCAGTACAACGCCAGCAGCCCACTGCGCACAGCAAGGACATGCAGGAACAAGAACAAGAATACACTGCCGCCCCATTGCAGATAACGCTCCCAGCCCCCTAGCCAATATAAACGCTGACGGGCCAGGTATGCGCCTACCGGCACCGCGAAGGCCAGCATCAGGCTGTAGCGGATATGCTGCACCGGGGTGGGCAGCACTTTGCCTACCTTGTACTGCGCTGTGATGGATTCAA
Organism: Phaeodactylibacter luteus; assembly: GCF_007993045.1. Classification (GTDB taxonomy): domain Bacteria; phylum Bacteroidota; class Bacteroidia; order Chitinophagales; family Saprospiraceae; genus Phaeodactylibacter; species Phaeodactylibacter luteus. Next base: position 104,350 of record NZ_VOOR01000006.1, on the reverse strand, counting down.
AATCTTGTAGGTAGAGCGCCAGGGAGTATAGGCTGCTGCCCAGTGCCCAAAGGAAGAAAAAATAAAGCAGCCCATGATACTGTGCCCGGCCAAGGCGAGGGATAGACAGCACACCTATCGGGAGGGCCAGATAAGGCAGAGCCAGACGGAGGCGCCGAAGCCAATAGCCTGTGTCTTCGCTAAAGAAGCCTGAACAAACATAAAGCAGGAACACCCCGGTGAGCCCTAGCATTGCCGGATCTCGTAGGAAACGGCGGAAGATATGGCCTACAGACCGGTTGAGCAGCACATTGCAGGCCAGTGCAATGACCGCAATACTGATGATGGCTTCCGCAGCGGTGTACAGCCCCCACACCATAGCGGCAAAGCAAGCCAGGCCAAGCCACTGATGATGGGCAGGGGCAGGGAATGTGCGCAGAAAAGATCGGATGTCAGGCAAAGTCAGTTGGTTAGGTATGCAGGAATATTAAGGGCACACGGAAGCCCTGAAGCGGCCCCATTCTTTACCCCTCTCCCAATATAGACAGCCTCAGCAGGCAGCAGCGTTGGGAAGCCTTATCACTCTGCCTGCAAATGGCCATAGGCAATGAAGTGGGGATTGAGCAAATTCTCTTTGTTGTACGCCAGCGGCTGCCCCGTTTCCTCGTTGATGACAGCTCCCCCGGCAGCTTCCAGGATAGCCTGGGCTGCACCCGTGTCCCACTCCATAGTAGGCCCAAGACGAGGGTAAACGTGCGCTTCCCCCTTCGCAATAATCAAAAACTTCAGAGAGCTGCCAGTCGGCACGAGCTCCGGCTTTGCCAAGGCATCCACAAAAGCCTGTGTGGCCTCATTGAGGTGAGAACGGGAGCAAACCACCCGCAGCCCTTCGTCTGCCAGCTTGAAGGCCGGTGCCTGCAGCTTCCGCTGCTCTCCGTTGTACTCCAGGTAGGCTCCGTCTCCAGCTACCGACCAGTACAGCTCGTTGAGGCAGGGTACATAGACCACCCCAATAACCGGCCGCCCCTGATCGACCAAAGCAATATTTACTGTAAACTCGCCATTGCGCTTGATAAACTCCTTGGTGCCGTCAAGCGGGTCTACCAGCCAATGCCGGCCAAAGGATTTGCGCGTTTCGTAAGGGATCGCTTTGTTCTCCTCAGAGATGATCGGGTATTGTACCGGCAGCGCTTCCAATGCACGGCAGATGACCTCATTGGCGGCCTGATCGGCCAGGGTAAGCGGGGATTCATCTGCTTTGAGCTCCACGCCTACGTCTTCCTTACTGTATACCGCCATAATCGCAGCGCCCGCCCGGCGGGCAATCTGGGCAACTTCCTGAGCAAGTTCCTGGTGCGTCATATTGTCTTATTTTGATAGGCAGCAAGCACAGGCCAGCCACCGCCACATCTTGGCGTCAAGCAGCCACATCTTTGGCCCTGCCCGGGCCAGAAAAGGGCCGCCATCAAAAGGTGCCAAAGGTAGCTGAAAAGGCCGACTACCCCAAAACATAAAAGGATTGCCCCAGGAATTCCCCCGTTCCAACTGCTATTTCCCAAGAATCTGCTACTTTTGAACGCAGCGGGTTCCGCCCAAAACAAAAATCCACCTACCTCACCATGAAGAAAATCCTCGTCACAGGAGGCTGCGGCTATATCGGCAGCCACACACTTGTAGACCTTATCGACAACGGCTTTGATGTCATTTCTGCCGACAACCTTTCCAATGCCCGGGAAGAGGTGCTGCAAGGCGTCGCCGCTATTACCGGGAAAACTGTGCCCAATTACGCTATCGACTTGTGCGACGCCCACGCGGCCGAACAAATGTTCAATGCCCACCCGGATTTGTGCGGCGTCATCCATTTTGCGGCCCATAAGCATGTGGGGGAATCGGTGGAGCAGCCGCTGAAGTACTTCCGCAACAACCTCAATAGCCTGATCAATATATTGGATTGCATGGACAGGCACGGGGTCAAAAACTTCATTTTCTCCTCCTCCTGTTCCGTTTATGGCAACGCCAAAGACCTGCCCGTCACAGAACAGACGCCTATGGAGGAAGCGGAATCGCCCTACGCCCGCACCAAACAAATGGGGGAGCAGATTGTACATGATTTTGCCCGGGCCCACTCCAGCCACAAGAACATCCTCCTGCGCTACTTCAACCCCGCCGGTGCCCACGAAAGCGCACAGATCGGGGAATCCCCCTCCACACCAGCCTCCAACCTCGTCCCGGTCATTACGGAGACCGCTATAGGGAAACGAGCCTCCCTAATGGTATTTGGAGACGATTACGACACCCGAGACGGCAGCTGCGTACGGGACTACATCCACGTCATGGACCTGGCCAACGCCCACACCAAAGCCATGCAATACCTCTTGTCTGATGACAGCGTGCCTACTGTTGACACCTTCAACCTCGGCATAGGCGAAGGGGTGACCGTCCTGGAAGCCATTGAGGCATTTATGGAGGTAAATGGGCAGCCCCTCAATTACCAGATTGGCCCCCGCCGCCCGGGCGATGTAGTGGCTATTTATGCCAACTATAATAAGGCTGCTGCCAAATTGGGCTGGTCTCCTAAGCGCGGCATACGGGACATCATGCGCACAGCGTGGGCATGGGAAAAGGCACGGCAGGCAAACGCCGGCTAGGCAAGCGCCCCTAATCTGAGCTCCCACCACCCCAAGAGCCAAAACACCAGCAGCAAACTATGGGCTACCAAAACATTATTGAAGAAATTGCAGACACGGTCAAAAGCCTCTTTGGCCAGGGCAAAGTAGCGGACTATATCCCCGCTCTGGCCAAAGTGCCCCCCAACAAGCTCGGCATCGCGATCGAGACCATAGGCGGGCTGTCCTTTTGCACTGGCGACGCGGAGGAGCAGTTTTCTATCCAAAGCATCTCTAAGGTCATCGCCCTCGCCATGGCCTACCCCAAAGTAGGGGAGCAGCTCTGGGAGCGGGTGGGCATAGAGCCTTCCGGGAACCCCTTCAACAGCTTGGTGCAGCTGGAATACGAACGCGGCATCCCCCGCAACCCTTTCATCAATGCCGGAGCGCTCGTCATCACCGACTTGCTGATCGAGCACTTCCCACAGCCCAAAAATGACTTGCTGCAGCTCACCCGCCAACTGGCACAGAGCGATGACATTTATTACGATTATAAAGTAGCGGCTTCTGAACGGGAGCTGGGGTACACCAACGCTGCACTCGTCAACTTCATGAAGAGCCATTACAACATCAAAGCGCCAGTAGAAAACGTGCTGGATGTTTACTTCCATCAGTGCTCCCTTGCCATGAGCTGCCGGGAGCTCGCCCGGGCCTTCCTCATGTTTGCCAACCATGGCATCATCCCCCATTCGGGAGAGCGCATCCTTACGGAAAGCCAGGCCAAACGCCTCAACGCGCTTATGCTGACCTGTGGCTTCTACGACGAAGCCGGCGAGTTTGCATTCCGGGTTGGCTTGCCGGGCAAAAGCGGTGTGGGCGGGGGTATTGTAGCCGTTATACCCGGCGAGCTCGCCATAGCGGTTTGGAGCCCTGAGCTCAACGAGCACGGCAACTCCCTAGTGGGCATCAAAGTGCTCGAACTGTTTACCACCCTTACGGGAAAATCAATTTTCTAAGCCCAAATCCTTTACAACAATGACCAAGGCCATCAACTGGGGCATCATCGGCCCGGGAAAAATTGCGCACAAATTCGCACAAGACCTCGCACAGGTCGAAGGCGCACGGCTGAGCGCGGTACTGAGCCGTTCAGAAGAACGCGCTAGGGAATTTGCCCGCGCCTACGAAGCCCCTCATGCTTACGCCGACCCCGGCGCCTTCCTCGCCTGCCCGGAGCTTGATATCGTCTACATTGCTACCCCGCACAGCCACCACTACGAGCATGCTATGCGCTGCCTCCGGGCAGGGGTGCCTGTCCTTTGCGAAAAGGCATTTGCCCTGAACAGTGCACAGGCCAGGGAGATGACAGGGCTGGCCAGGGAAAAGGGCGTATTCCTTATGGAAGCCCTTTGGACCCGCTTTCTGCCAAGCACCATCAAGGTGCTTGAGCTGATTGAACAGGGCGCTATAGGCCGCCCATTATCTGTAAAAGCAGACTTTGGCTTCAAGGCACAGCCCGACCCTGAGGGCAGGCTCTTCAGCCCAAGCCTTGCAGGCGGTGCCCTGCTCGATATCGGCATCTACCCGGTTTTCCTCGCTTACCTCATTTTAGGACAGCCGGGCAAGCTGCAGGCGATGGCTCAGTTCAGCCCCACCGGCGTAGACCAAGAGCTGGGCGTGCTCTTCCATTATGACAACGGGGGCATGGCGCACCTTCATGCTACTTTGCAGGCGCTTACCAAGACGGAAGCCTTCATCTATGGGGAAGAGGGCACTATACATTGGCACACCCGCTGGCATGAGCCCTCATCTTTCAGCCTGATCAGCCCTGAGGGCAGGCTCTCCAACTTCCACTTTGACTGGGATGGGAACGGATATGTCTATGAAGCCAAAGAAGCCATGCGGTGCCTGAGGGAAGGGCTGCAGGAAAGCCCCCTTTGGCCATTGCAACAGACTGAAGGGCTGATGGCACTGCTCGATCAGGTCCGGTCTGCCATTGGCTTGAAATACCCGGGCGAAGCTTGAGGCCAGGCCGCTGCTGCCCGTTTGGCTTTCCCTAAAGGCCGTAACAACACGCACCCGGCCGCCCCGCCCAGATGCCAAATATTATTCACTCCTGCCTTTTTGTTTAGTAGATTATTCGAGCAGGCAGAAAAACACAGAACAAAAACCCAATATTCAACATTAACACATCTTCAATAAACCAATCTTATTCTGCCAATAACGCACCATAGCATCGTATTTAACTAAACTTTTCTATATAAAGCACGTTTTATTTGTGCTGTCTTCATTTGTACAAAACACCACTTAAGCTTATCTTCGGAAGCACCTTAAAACAAATGGCCTGAGGGGTGCAGAATAAGAAATCAACCCTTGACAGCCATAAGATATTGGCTTTATACAGCCCTGTTTATCCTTCAAGCCAGGCAAGTGTACCCTTGCCCCCGGCCTGCCGGCCGCGGCCCCTGCCCCTAATCAACTGCTGCCCTTTAGCGGCACGGCTACCAAATTTCTGACAACCAATCAATGAGCTGCTGCTCCGGCCCCCGGATTGAGCAGCGAATGGCATATTCTTCCTGTGCTACAACAGTATTGTTGTGCGCACAGATTTTTTCAACACTCGTAGCACTTTGTCAAGTATGGCAAGCAAAGGGCAAGCTGTTTTCATCCAAGATTTAGCCTGCACCTACGTGGCGGAAAACAGAAAAGAATCCTGCTTTCCACACTTTACAAAGCACTAGGCTGCCGCTCTTCAGCGGGCAGCAGCCACCAAGCAGCAAAGCATACACGTCTATGGACCAATGTGACCAGAAAGGGCTATACACCCCACAACTCGAAAAAGATTCCTGCGGGACAGGGCTCATCGCCAACCTCAATGGCACCAAATCGCATCAACTGATTGAAGACGCCTTGCAGATGCTCACCAATATGGAGCACCGTGGCGCCTGCGGCTGCGAGCCCAATACAGGCGATGGCGCAGGCATACTTATACAAACGCCCCACGAGTTCTTTGCTAAAAAATGCATGGAACAAGGCTTTGAGCTCCCTGAATTTGGCAAATACGGCGTGGGCGTCGTTTTTTTCCCAGCCGACCGCAACCTCCGCCGGCAGTGCCGCGTCCTTTTCGATGACTACATCGATGAGCTGGGGTTTGACCTCTTGGGCTACCGGAAAATACCCACTGACCACGAAGAGCTCGGCGAGTCAGCTATTGCTGTAGAGCCCCGTATGGAGCAGGTGTTTGTCAAACCACAGGAAAACCTCGACCCAAAAGCACTGGAGCGCCGGCTGTATGTGCTGCGCAAATTTGCGACCCACTCCATCCACAATACTTACCCCCAATCGCGCGACCACTTCTACATCACCTCCTTTTCCTACAAAACAGTAGTGTACAAAGGGCAGCTGACCACTTATCAGGTAAGGCCTTATTTCCCAGATCTGCAAGACGCGCTGTGCAAGTCCGCTATTGCTTTGGTGCATAGCCGATTTTCTACCAATACCGTCCCGAAGTGGAAGCTGGCACAGCCCTTCCGCTATATTGCCCACAATGGGGAGATCAACACCATCATGGGCAACCTCAACTGGTGGGCATCCAAGGAGAAACTGATCAAATCCACGCTTTTCACAGAGGATGAGCTGGCAAAGCTGAAGCCCGTTTGTGGGGAAAAGCTGTCCGACTCAGCCAATTTTGATAACGTGCTCGAGTTCCTCGTGCTGGGCGGCATGTCGCTCCCACATGCCCTCATGCTCATGATCCCTGAGGCTTGGCAGCACGATGAACAGATGGAAGACTTTAAGCGGGCATTTTATGAATACAACCGTACCATCATGGAGCCTTGGGACGGCCCGGCCTCCATCTGCTTTACCGATGGCATACTGGTTGGCGCGACACTTGACCGCAACGGGCTGCGCCCCTCCCGTTATTGCCTTACGGAAGATAATGTGCTCATTGTCGCCTCAGAGGCAGGGGCGCTGCCGGTCGATCAGTCCAAAGTAGTGGCCAAAGGGCGGCTACAGCCCGGCAAAATCCTGATTGCCGACCTGGACGAGCACCGTGTCATTGGAGATGCAGAGCTCAAGGAGATTATTTGCCAGCGCATGCCCTACCGGGAATGGCTCAACGAACACCGCCTCAGTTTAGATGAATTGCCGGACGGGCAGCCTGGCCTGACCGAGCTGGATCAGCAAACGCTGCTGCGGAATCAGCTGCTACATGGGTTTACCAAAGAGGACCTCAAAGTGGTCATTGCCCCTATGATCAAAGGCGGCAAAGACCCCTTGGGCTCTATGGGGGCCGATACCCCCCTGGCTGTCCTCTCTCATCAGTCGCAGCACTTGGCCAACTACTTCAAGCAGCTATTCGCTCAGGTGACCAACCCGCCCATAGACCCCATCCGCGAGCGCTCTGTCATGTCACTATACGCCATGTTGGGCAGCAGCGACAACATCCTCGATATCGGCCCTGAGCGGGCCCGTTTTATCCACTTGGACAGCCCTGTGCTGACCAATGAGGAGCTCAGCAAAATTAAATACCTCAACAAGCCGCACTTTAAGTCCGGGGTGATTGATACCGTATTCCGGGCTGATGGGCAGGCCGGCCGGATGCAAGCTGCGATAGACCATATCTGTGCTGTTGCAGAAGACCTTGTCCGGAACGGAGCCAATATCCTCATCCTGTCCGACCGCAATACGGGGCCATTCCAAGCGCCTCTGCCCTCGCTCATGTCTGCGGGGGCGGTACACCACCACCTCATACAGAAAGGGCTGCGCAGCCTGACCTCCATAGTGGTAGAAGCGGGCGATGTACGCGAGGCCCACCACTTTGCCACGCTCGTAGGTTATGGCACAAGCGCCATCAACCCATACATGGCTTATGCCACTATCGCTAGCCTCAACGCACAAGGGGTATTTGGGGAAGGGGCCCAAAACCAGGCCCTCATTGCTACCTACAACAAAGCTATCGGCAAAGGCTTGTTGAAAATCATGTCTAAAATTGGCATTTCCACGCTACAATCTTATCAAGGAGCACAGATTTTCGAAGTCTTAGGCCTCAATACAGAGGTGGTAGACAAGTGCTTCCGGGGCTCTATATCCCGCATACAGGGCATAGGCTTCGACGGCATAGCCGAAGAAGCCCTGACCCGCCACCGGCTGGCTTTCCCTGAGAAGCCTGTGCCCAACCCCAGGCTGGAGGTTGGCGGCATTTATCAGTGGAAGCGCCGGGGCGAAGCCCATCTGTTCAGCCCCAAAGCCATACACCTGCTGCAATTGGCTTCCCGCAAAGGGGATTATAAAGCCTTCAAACAATACGCAAAAGAGATTGACGAGCAGACCGAACAGGCGCTCACCCTCAGGGGGCTGCTGACCTTCCGCCGGGGCGAAAAGATACCGCTGCGGGAAGTGGAGCCGGCCGAATCCATCATGAAGCGTTTTGCAACAGGCGCGATGTCGTTCGGCTCTATCTCGCATGAAGCCCACGCCACGCTCGCTATCGCCATGAACCGGATAGGGGCGAAGAGCAACAGCGGCGAAGGGGGCGAGGACGAAGTGCGCTTTGCCCGAAAAGAGAACGGCGACTGGGAACGCTCTGCCATCAAGCAGGTCGCCTCTGGCCGGTTTGGCGTAACGAGCAACTACCTGGCCAATGCCGATGAGCTGCAGATCAAAATGGCGCAGGGGGCCAAGCCGGGAGAAGGCGGGCAGCTGCCAGGCCATAAAGTAGACGATTGGATTGGGCGGGTACGCCACTCTACGCCTGGCGTAGGCCTGATCTCGCCCCCGCCACACCACGACATTTATTCTATCGAAGACTTGGCACAACTGATTTTTGACCTGAAGAACGCCAACCGGAAAGCCCGGATCAACGTCAAGCTGGTTTCCAAAGCGGGGGTCGGCATCATTGCCTCAGGAGTGGCTAAAGCCCATGCAGATGCCATACTGATCTCGGGACACGATGGGGGCACGGGGGCTTCTCCACTAACCTCTATCCGCCACGCTGGGCTCCCTTGGGAGCTGGGCTTGGCAGAAACCCATCAGACACTGGTCAAGAACAAGCTCAGGGACCGGGTGACGCTGCAGACCGACGGGCAGATCCGTACCGGGCGAGACTTAGCCATAGCCACCCTGCTCGGAGCAGAAGAATGGGGCGTAGCGACCGCAGCACTAGTAGTAGAAGGCTGTATCATGATGCGCAAGTGCCATGTCAATACTTGCCCTGTAGGCATTGCGACCCAAGACCCCGAGCTGCGCAAGCGCTTTACCGGCGACCCCGCCCACGTCATCAACTTCTTCCGATTCCTGGCCGAAGACTTAAGGGAGATCATGGCCAGCCTGGGCTTCCGGACGGTAGAGGAAATGGTGGGCAAAGTAGAGATGCTGAAAGCCAAGCAAAAGCTCAAGCATTGGAAGTACCGGGAACTAGACCTGAGCCCCATCCTCTACAAAGAGCCTGCGGAAGAGACCGTCGGCCAGTACAAAAAGGTAGAGCAAGACCACGGCATACAAATGGTATTGGACCGGCAGCTCATCAGCACCGCTCAGCCTGCGCTCGAGCAGGCCAAGCCGGTCAAAGCCGCTTTTGATATCCGGAATACGGACAGGGCCACAGGGACGATGCTCTCCAATGAGGTCAGCAAAAAATACGGCAGCAGCGGTTTGCCAGATGGCACCATTGAGTTCCATTTCCGGGGCTCTGCAGGGCAGAGCTTCGGGGCCTTTGGGGCCAAGGGGCTGCATTTCCACCTGGAAGGAGAAGCCAACGACTACTTCGGCAAGGGGCTTTCTGGCGCACAATTGGTGGCCGTCCCCGACCGGGACGCCAAGTTCGTCCCTAGCGAGAACATCATCATCGGCAATGTCGCATTCTATGGTGCCACTTCTGGGGAAGCCTTTATCTGCGGTACCGCTGGCGAGCGGTTTGCTGTACGGAATTCCGGCGTAACCACCGTGGTAGAAGGCATAGGAGACCATGGCTGCGAATACATGACCGGAGGGACGGTAGTTGTTTTGGGCGAGACCGGCAAAAATTTTGCTGCGGGCATGAGCGGAGGCCTGGCTTACATCTACGACCCTGAAGGGCGGTTCAAAAACCGGGTCAATATGGAGATGATCGACTTAGACCCCTTGGATGAAGCAGACCTTAAACAGCTCAAGGCCCTCGTCAGCCGTCACGCTGAGCTGACCGGCAGTGCCCGTGCCCGTGCCATACTAGAGGATTGGGCAACAGCTGCCAAAGCATTCACCAAAGTGATGCCACGCGACTACAAAGCGGTGCTCGAGCGCCGCAAACGCGAGCGGGAAGCTGAAGTCAAAGCCAGCGCCAAGGCGGTGAATGCCTGAGCCTTATTCTTGAATACTGAAAACTGAACGTTATGGCTGATCCAAAAGGATTTTTGAAATATACGCGGGAGCTGCCTTCTACCCGCAGCCCTGAAGAACGCATAAAAGACTACAAAGAGCTCTACCAAGAATTCCCACAGGAAAAAACTGTGGAACAGGCTTCTCGGTGCATGGACTGTGGGGTGCCTTTCTGCCACAGTGGCTGCCCCTTGGGCAATATCATACCGGAATTCAACGACGCTGTATACGAAGAAGACTGGAAGCTGGCATTTGAAATACTCAGCAGCACCAACAATTTCCCGGAGTTTACCGGCCGCATCTGCCCGGCCCCTTGTGAAGCCGCCTGTGTCTTGGGCATCAATCAGCCGCCGGTGGCTATAGAGCACATTGAGAAATCCATTACAGAAGTAGCTTTTGAGCGCGGCTACGCCCGCCCTCAGCCGCCGACTATGCGCACCGGGAAAAAAGTAGCTGTGGTGGGCTCTGGCCCAGCCGGGCTGGCAGCAGCTGCACAGCTCAACAAAGCGGGGCATGCCGTGACGGTATTTGAGCGCAACGACCGCATCGGCGGCCTGCTGCGCTATGGCATACCCGATTTCAAGCTCGAAAAATACGTAGTAGAGCGTAGGGCCGCCCTGATGGAAGCCGAGGGCATCCGTTTCCGCACCAATGCTAATGTGGGTGGAAATATAGACGCAGGGGCACTTGTTGCCGAGCACGATGCCGTAGTGCTCTGCGGGGGCTCTACCGTACCGCGCGACCTGAACATACCAGGCCGGGAGCTCAAAGGGGTCCATTTTGCCATGGAGTTCCTCGAGCAGAACAACCGCCGGGTAGCCGGTGACCCCATCCCGGAAACCGAAGCACTGACCGCCAAGGGCAAACATGTGGTCGTGATTGGAGGAGGGGATACCGGTGCAGACTGTGTGGGCACTTCCAACCGGCACGGGGCGGCCTCTGTCACACAAATTGAGCTGATGGACAAACCGCCTGAGGACCGCGACCCCCTGAGCTGGCCCAACTGGCCCGTACTGCTGAGGACCTCTACCAGCCACGAGGAAGGCTGTCAGCGGGAATGGGCTATGCTGACCAAAGCCTTTACGGGCGAGCAGGGGCAGGTAACCGGGCTGCAGCTCGTCAGGATTGAGTGGGCGAGGGATAAGAAAACAGGCCGGTTTGCCTTTAAAGAGGTAGCGGGCAGCGAAGAGACCATACCCTGTGATCTCGCCCTACTGGCTATTGGCTTTGTGCACCCGCAGTACGAGGGCATGCTGGCACAGCTGGGCGTAGAGGTAGACGAGCGCGGGAATGTAAAAGATGAAGCCTACAAAACCACTGTGGACAAGATATTTGCTGCAGGTGATATGCGCCGGGGGCAGTCGCTGGTGGTTTGGGCTATTGCCGAAGGCCGGGAGGCCGCCCGGCAGGTAGATGAGTTCCTTATGGGCGAATCGGTGCTCGAAGCAAGAGATCAAGGATTAATGGTTGCAAAAGGGGCTCGTGTGTAGCCCCGGCAGGTCTTTAGTTTACCGTTTTTTCCTGCTGATTGGACCCCCGATGGCTTGTTTAGCCAGCGGGGGTTTTTCATGGGCTTGGCTTCAAAATACCGCAAGCGCCTTCAGCCTTCCCGGCTTTTGGAGGGGCATTGGACTAGCGCTGCGAAGGGGTGGCAAGCCCGACAGGGCCGAGCGGATAGCGAGCCCCGTAGCATAGCGACCCCTGCCGTCAGGCGGGGGTAGGCCCCTATCCTTTCGGAGGGGGCAAGCCAAAAAAATGGGAATCTGCCTTGCGCCCTGCGCTTTCCGCCCCTCCCCCTTTGGCACCAATAGCTCGGCAGCAGACAGCACGTGGCTGGGCCTGGGCCGCATTTGGTAAGCCTTGTGTAAAAAAATGGGGGCTGCGGCCTGTGATGTAGGCACCACTGCCCAGGTAAGTTGGTTTTTGGATATGGTATTTTTACTGCTTGTTATATCTTTAGGGCCCGACAGACGTTATAAAGCTGTTGCCCCGAAAGCATGCACACCTTAAAACCGGGCACAAGCCGCTAAAAGCCCACAGTAGGATTGCGCCAAACGGCTAACACAATCCACCCCATCACCAAACTCAAAAAACGGCGGCCGGGTACTGCAAAAGCAGTCTCTCCCCTTCCCCTTGCCCTATGGCGCAAGGCCTATATCAACAACTAATTTTTTTTGCAGGAATGACAGTAGAACAAGAAATCAAGCAGCAACTCAAAGATTGGAAGAAAATCATTGCCGATTACCAACAGCCTGACAACAAACGGGCTTGGTGGCAGGTCATCAACACCTTTGGGCCTTTTGTAGCCCTCTGGGTGCTCATGTACTTCTCCCTCGATTGGTCGTACTGGATCACGCTGGGGCTGGGGCTGGTCAATGGTTTTTTCTTAGCGCGCATTTTCATCATTCAGCATGATTGCGGGCACCACTCCTTTCTGAAATCGAAGGCCTGGAACAATATCATCGGCAATTTTTGCAGTTTTTTCAGCACCATCCCTTACAAGTACTGGTCCAAAATCCACAATTACCATCACGGGCACAGCGGGCAGCTGGACGAGGAGCCCCGGGACATCGGGGATGTGCCTTTCCTGACTGTGGAAGAATACCGCAACCTCAGCCGCTGGGGGCGTTTCAAGTACCGTCTGTTCCGCACTCCGGTCGTGCTCTTTGTCATCACTCCTATCGTTTACCTTAGCGGGCCTATGCGCTGGCCGACCATCAAAGTGCCTAATGTACGCTCCGCATATAAAGCCTTGTTTTCCAACAACTTTTGGCTAGCAGCAGTTTACGTAGGGCTGACCTACCTCCTCGGCTGGGAATTTCTTTGGGTACAGGTGCCCATCATCATTTTCTTTGGCACCATCGCATTTTGGTTTTTCTATGTGCAGCATCAGCATGAAGAAACGTACAAAAAGTGGAAGCAAGAATGGGACTACCTGATCGCTTCTATCCGCGGCAGCACCTACTATAAGCTCCCCCGGGTACTCAACTGGCTGACGGGCAATATTGGGTACCACCACATTCATCACCTCAGCTCGCTGATCCCCAACTACAACTTGCCGCGCTGCGCCCGCGAAAACCCTGTGCTACAGCGGTACGTCACTACGATCACGTTCCGGGAGAGCCTGCGCTGTGTTTTCAACAAGCTCTGGGACGAGCAGCAGGAGCGCATGATCTCTTTCCGCGAATTCTACCAATTGGAAAGGGCCCGTGTAGCCGCCTGACCTGCCAAGAGCATGCTTGGCGCGCTAATAGTAGGCTATGCCATCACTGAAAGCCTGAGCTGAGCGGGCACCTCCCTCCCCTTCAGCTTGGGCCTTCCTATTTCCCCGATCATCTATCTGTCAGATCGGGTTTGTGACAGCTGTCACATGGGCAATGCTGCAAAATGCCCTATCTTGTGCAGCAAGAACGATACGACCCTATGCTGTCCAAAAAATCAAAATACGCGATCAACGCACTCCTTTACATCTCCCGCCGTAAAGACGAAGAGCGCCCTATCCTTGCCTCCGAAATTGCGGAAGGGGAGAACATCCCGCACAAATTCTTAGAGGCGATACTGCTGGACTTGAAAAATGCCGGCTTTCTGCGGAGCAAGCGGGGCCGGAAAGGGGGCTACTTTTTGAAAGCTGCACCGGAAGAGATCAGCCTGGCCAAAGTGATGCGCCTTTTTGATGGCCCTATCGCACTCCTCCCTTGTGTCTCATTGAATTACTATGAGCGGTGCGACGAGTGCAAGGATGAAAAGACATGTGGCATCCGTGCTGTTTTCCTGATGATCCGAGATCAGACGCTGCAAACGCTGGAAGACAATAGCATGGCGGCTATCCTTGAGCGGGAAGAAGCCCTGCAAAAGCAGCAGTCCGCAGAAGAATAAACGGGCCGGTTTCCGTATTTTGCCGGTATTATTCACCTCGCCCCTTTCGGGGCATACTGCACCGTGTACCACCTGCTGCAACCTGGCTTGCAACAGGGCCAAATCCAAATGACATGAAAAAGTTAGTCCTCCCTATCCTACTTGCGCTGCTCAGCCTTCCTGCAATCGCACAGGACCTGCTCGATGAGCTGGCCATCGCGACTTGCTCCTGTGCAGAAGAGAAGAAGCTCTTGGATATGAAGACCGAAGAAATGCAAATGCAGCTTGGCTTTTGCATTATGGAAGCGGTGGGCGCCAATGAAGCCGCCTACCAAAAAGCCTATGGCGATTTCAACCCCACTGATCAAAAAGCTATGCAGAAACTGGGAGAAGATGTCGCAATGCGCATGGTCACCCGCTGCCCGGATGTGCTGATGAAGCTCTCTCAGCAAGCTGCTCCTGGGCAACAAGCCACCGCTCCTCAGCCTAGCCCGGCAGGTGGGCAGGTCAGCGGGCAACTGCAGGGCATTTCTGGCAACGAGCTGGCCATCATCAGCATCAAAGAAGCGAACGGACGCACGCAGAAGCTGCTCTGGCTGGGCTATTTCCCCGGCTGCGATGAGCTCATGGGCAACCCTAAGGCCCTTGCCGGGAAGCAAGTCACGGCTTCCTATGAGATCCGTGAAATCTATGACCCGGCAGCAGGCGAACACCGCGACCGCAAAGTGATCACCGGGATCAGCTATTAACCCCAATCGGCCGCTGGCCTGCGCTTGCTTACTGTAGGCATTTAAGCTTGATGCTCCTCCCCCCCCCCCCCTTTTTTTCCACTGGGCGCAGGCCAGTTGTCGTTTCTTTTGCCTGCCCCCTCCGCGAGGATAGGGGCCTGCACCTGCCCGACGGCAGGTGCCGCTATGCTACGGGGCTCGCTATCCGCTCGGCCTTATCAGGCCTGCCGCCCCTTCGCAGCGCTAGGCCAATGCCAGGCTAAAGCCCAAAAAGCATAGACGCCTGCGACATTTTAGTTTACGCCCTTCCCCCTTCTCCCTTTAAGCAAGTTCAACATAAGCCCTGGCAACATTCCGGCAGATTTCGTATTTTGATACATGTACATCAATACGGCCGCGTATGAGAACAATCTGCACCCTACTACTATTGGCCCTGTTGCCGCTTTGGGCCCACGCTATGCCTTGGCGGGGCTATATCGTCAGTAAAAACGGTACACAGCTTACCGGCTACATCGCCAACATCAACCATCAGCTCAAGACCAGCACCGTTGTGTTCATCAATGATTTTGGGGACGTATACCAAATTGAAGCTGAACGCATTAAAGGGTTTGTATTCAGTACAAAAGGGCAGTTTTTTGCTTTTGAGAGCCGGCAGGTCCAACGCAAATGGCGCTATCTGCGCATTGTGGCTAAAAACCAGCCTCTAGACCTCTATGTGCTGACCGAAGGGACCGGCAATGATTTCGGCGCCCTGCAGGCCAGGCCGGAACAAATGGCCCCTATTGCTTACTGGGTGAAACCTCAGGGCCGTAGAGCCACCAAAATAGGCCCTTGGCGCTTCCGCAAAAAGATGAGGCGGGTGCTACAAAAGCACGCCCCGGAACTGGCAGGGAAAATCGGCAAACGGGGGTACAGGTTCCCTGATGTGCCAGCCATCATTGAAGAGTACAACAAACTGCTCGCCCAAAAAAATGCCCGGATATGAAGAGGAAATGCCCGGAGTGCGGGGAAGTCATTACAGGGAGGGCAGACAAAAAGTTCTGCTCTTCAGACTGCCGCAGTGCCTACAACAACCGCATGAACAGGGATTTCAATAACTTCATGCGCAATATCAACAACATCCTCCGCAAAAACCGTAGGATCATGGCCAACCTCAACCCACAGGGCAAAGCGAGGGTGCACCGCGATAAACTACTGGAACAAGGCTTCAAGTTCAGCTACTTCACCAATGAGTACATCACCAAGTCTGGGCGTGTATACCGCTTTTGTTATGACCAAGGGTATATCGAAAAGGAAGGCGGTTTTCTGACCCTCGTCGTACGGCAGGAATATGTGGAGTGAACAAAGCCTAAAAGTGAAAAACAGGGCTGCCCAGCTGCTCTTTGTGCTGCTGTTGCTCTGCTCATGGAGCAACAGCAATGCACAGTACCGGGCCATAGACCGGCATGCCCGGAATGCGCCCGACAGCCTAAGGTTCGACCTTCCCGCTTTGGCCGAATGGCTGACTGCCACAGCCGATAGTGAAACCGGAAAAGCCCGGGCCCTTTATACGTGGACCTCCCACTTCCTCTCTTATGATGAACAAGCCTCCCGGGAAGGCCGGCGCATTAACAATAGCATACGGGATATACTAAAACGGCAGCGGGGCTTGTGCATGGACTATGCCCTGCTCTTCCAGGCGCTTGCCCACTATGCAGGGCTGCACTGCGCTGTAGTAGACGGCTACGCCCTGCCAGCCCTTCAGCCGCCTAGGGCGCTCCCTTCAGCCCCTGACCACAGCTGGAATGCCGTATGGGCCGATGGGCAATGGCAACTGCTCGATGCGACTTGGGCTAGTGCCGATGATGCCTTGCAGCAACAATTTGGCACCGATTATTTCTTCACGCCCCCTGCCATCTTCCTGCTGAGCCATGTGCCGGCTGCCCCGCTCTGGCAGCTATTGCCCTGCCCCCTCCCTATTGAGGCCTTCAGCCTTCCTATTGATGAGCTGCTGCCCAAAGCACAGGCTACGGCCCACTGCTTGCCCCTTTCCCCCGACAGCCTTCTGCGGATGTCAAAGGGGCAAAGGCAAATATACCTCGCGAGGGAAGCTGCGGATTTCCACCCTACACCAGAAAACAAACGGCAACTTGCACAGGCGCTGGCCGATGAAGCTGGCCGCATAGACGATGCCATTGAAAGTACACAGCTTGAGCATGCCCTGGCCCAACAGGATACCATCCTGACCCTGCTCTCCGAAGCCAAAGCCCTCTCCCCTCCCCTGCTAAACTGGCAGGCCCAACTCTACGCCCGCACCCTGATCAACCAAACGGTAGGGTGCTATCAGCTGCCTGAAGGAGCTGTGCGCCACATCAGCGCCAAGGAAGCCATAAAGCGATTGGAAAATGCCCGACAGTTTTTGGAGGACCTGCCGGAAGAGGACCTTTACAGAAGGTACGCGCTGCCACAGTGCAAGCGCATGATCGAACAGCTAAAATGATCCGCTGTTTCCGCGCCCTAGCAGATGTTATGCCTTGCCCTTTAGGAGGGCCCGGTCGTTCACCAAAATCCAATTGCCCCCTACATCCAAAGCTGTGCCATTGGGGAACTGAAGCTGAAAAACTTCCCGGTAGTACCGTTCTGTAGCCGTCTTATCCTCCGCATTCCGGTAAAGCCGGTTGAACATAAGCAGCCCTCCGGGCTCCAAGGCCCCGCTCAGGGCTTCCAGGTAGGCCGATGACTGAAAATGCTCAGGGATATTATCATCTAGGAATACATCCATACAAATGAGGCTGAACTGTTCCTCAGATTGCATGATGTAGCTGTAAGCATCGGCACAGATAGTAGTTACCGGAGCCTGCAGGGAAGACAAAGCATAGGTATTTGCGAGATAAATGACGCTGGGGTCGAGCTCTACGGCCAGGTATCGGAAATCTGTATGGAATACGCGCTCCAGCATAAGGGGGATGGAGCCCAAGCCCAAGCCCAGTATGAGCACATCATCGCCCGGCAGCCGGTTGAAGGCCACTTGCCGGAAGGCGTAGAGGAAGTTGGTGTATAGGTCTTCGTAAGAATAAATGGCGTGAGCGGTTGACAATTGGAACCTGCCCTTGCGCATGCTCACATAGAGATGGGGGTTGACATCGCTAGGGGCACTTTCCACGTGCACCTCAGTGAGATAGGAGAGGCAGCGTTTCCACCATGGGACCAACATAAGCTATTCTTTATCCCATTTGCGGAAGCGCGCGCTGTCTTCAAACACCCGGAGCAAAATGAGCCGGTCCTGCACATCAAAGTCGATATCCCGGCGGGCCATGACCCGCTCTATAGTTTCGAAAGCCTTATTGGTCCGGTAGGTCTGAAAGCCCTGCTTGCCGCCCCAAGAAAAGGATGGGATGAAGTTGCGGGGGAAGCCCTCGCCAAATACGTTCGCGCAAACGCCAACGACTGTGCCGGTGTTGAGCATGGTGCTGATGCCGGTTTTGGAATGATCGCCCATGAAGAGCCCACAGAACTGTTGCCCAGTTTTGACAAACCGCTCCTCGGGGTAGCTCCAAAGCCGCACCTCTTCGTAATTGTTCTTCAAGTTGGAGGCATTGGTATCTGCGCCGAGATTGCACCACTCGCCAATCACGGAATTGCCCAGGTAGCCATCGTGCGATTTGTTGCTGTTCGCCTGCATCACAACGTTGTTCACCTCTCCGCCTACCTTGCAGCCTGGCCCCAAGCTTGTGCCCCGGTAGATACGGGCCCCCATTTTAAGCACCCCCTCCTCGCCCAGGGCAAAACTGCCGCGGATCATGCAGCCCTCCATTACCAGGCTGTTCTTCCCGAAGTAAATTGGCCCGTCCAAGGTATTCAAGACCGCACATTCCACATGGGCCCCTTCTTCGAGGAAAATGAGGCTGGGGTCGCCCACAACCCGGTTCGTCCCGCTGAGGGGAGCAGACTTCCGTCCCTTGGTCAGCAGCTCAAAATCTGCTGCTATAGCTTGAGCGTTGAGCAGATAGATATCCCAAAGGTTATCAATTTTCAGGTAGTCAGTGCCTTCCAGGTCATAGCCCTTGAGGTCGGTCAGGTCATCTTCATTGATGAGGCGCTCGATCTGCTCCTCATCGAGCTTGGCAACAATCAGCTCTTCCCCTCTAAGGAAAGCCTCGTTATTGTCCATCTGCTGAATAAGGCGGACCAGCTGTGGAGATGGCATAACGGAGCCATTGATGATGTAATTTTCTGCTCCATGGCTGATTTCATAACGCTCTGCCAGGTAGTCCTGTGTAATGTAAGCGACGGAGGCATTGAGCCAGCGCTCCCATTTTTCACGTATGGTGAGAATGCCCGTCCGTATTTCACAGACCGGGCGGGTATAGGTAAGCGGCAGCAATCGGTCACGGACTTCGTTGTCGAACAGAATAATATTCACAGACATAGCTTCATGGGGTATCTACGGCTTACCCCGCCCGGAAAGCGGCAGGGCTATCTCGTAATTTTTAGGTTTTGTGTTTTGTATGGTGGCAAAGATAAATATTCAGCAGCATTCCCAAACAGGATAAGGGGTAGCTCCGGACTTTATGACCAAAGAACTACCCCTTAGCAGGTGCTCATACAGCAACCTTAAGCCGCTACAGCAAGCAGCTTATTCTCCTTTTTTCTGCCCTGCAAAACGAGAGTTGGCAAATTTCTTGTTGAACTTGTCGATCCGGCCTGCCGTATCAACAAACTTCATCTTACCGGTGAAGAATGGGTGGGAAAAGCTTGAGATTTCAAGCTTGGCCAATGGGTACTCCTTACCGTCTTCCCAGGTAATCGTGTCTTTCGTATTAACGCAAGAACGTGTGATGAAAGAGTCTCCGGAAGAGAAATCTTTGAACACGACCATACGGTAATTATCTGGATGGATATCTTTTTTCATGACTCAGGTTGCTTTGCTTCTTAAAACGGACTGCAAAGATAAGCCATTTCCACAAAAGGAAAAAGCTTTGCCCTGCTTTTTATCCCACAAGGGTTCAGGAGCTGCAAGCAATTGTGTATTTTCCCAAAAAAGAACTCATGGCTTCCACTCCCTTCCCTGCGGGGCTCAAACGCGCGGCAGTAATGATCGTGCTCCGCAGCGCAGACGAATTCCTCCTGCTCAAGCGCAACAAAGCGCCAAATGCAGGTTTGTACGCTCCTATCGGGGGCAAAATTGAGCCCTACGAAAGGCCTATAGACACGGCCATCCGGGAAACAGCCGAAGAAGCAGGTGTAGGGCTGCAAAAGTCAGACCTTTCCTACGCGGGCGTCCTTACCGAGACTTCCCCTGCCGGGTACAATTGGCTTTGCTTTATTTTCAAAGCCAATATCGAGCGGATAGCACCGCCGCACTGCGACGAGGGCACCTTGGAATGGATCCCGCTAGAACAAATCAGTACGACCCCTATGCCCCCTACCGACCTGCAGATCTACCAGCTATTGCTCCAAGGGCAGCACTTCGCTATCGATGCGCTATACGACGATGAGCTCAGGCTTCTGGAAATGCGGGAGGAGGTCAGCGGGCAGCTGTTGCCCTGCTGAGCTCAGCAGACCGTGGCTAAAAGCGGGTTTGAAGGTAATAAGGCAGCATTTTGCGCCAAGTATCCCAATCGTGCGGCATATCAGGGCCCCAAACATCGAGCTCATGCGGAATGCCTTTTGCATTCAGGATGTGAGAAAACCGGCGGGAGGCGTCCGGGTTCTCCCATTGGCCCGAGCCGGTCACAATGTGTATGTGCCGGCTCTGCCGGATCTGCTGCAGCAGCTGCCCGTCCTGTAGGTTAGGCAGGTACTGCACCGGTGAATTGAAGTACACATCTTGGTCGTGGTAACCTTTAGTGTAAGTGCTCAGGTCATAATCGCCGCTCATTCCGATCACCCCACTGAACAAATCGGGGCGGCGGAAGTACAGGTTGGCAGCATGCAGGGCGCCCAAAGATGCCCCACAAGTATAGATCGGCGTATCCGCGCTTGTTGCCTGCTGTATGAAGGGCACTACCTCCCGCACCACATAATCATTGAACTGCTGATGCCGGATGGCTTTATGCCTAGGGTGCATATCAGGGTTGAGCCAGCTCTCCGCATTGATGCTATTGATGGAGAACACCTTAGCTTTCCCTTCATTGACTGGCCCGCTTATCGCGTCTATAAGGTGGAAACGTTCGTACTCCAGGTAGTCTGCTGCAGCAGTGGGCAGCATGAGTAAGGCAAAGCCATAGTGCCCATAGACGGCAATTTCCATTTGCTTGTTGAGGGCAGGGCTGTGCCAGGCGTGGATTTCTCGGTTCATAAAGCTGAGGTGGATTTTGAGCAAAGATACAGCAGGAGGGCGAAGATAGGATGGGCTTGTGCATTAAAAACCGGCGGAGGCTCAAACAGGCGCCCCGATTGGCTACTATTCAACTGTTAAAACCCATGTGGAAAACAGGAGCTCAGCGCGAGGCAAACTTTTTGGATTGCGATTTGCGAAGCTGAGTCGTGGCGCACATGTCTGAGGGGCTCCGTCCGGTCGAGAGAAAGAAGCCGGATCCTTGATGTGGATAACCGGCTTCTTAGTTCATAATCCCATTTTTCGTTTTAAAGGTAAGGCTTTGGGAGAAAAAAAACGTCTATTTCTCGTAAAAGTACCTTGTGGCAGATCGTAATGCCCGCCCTACCCCTTCAGCCGCCCCACATCATTAGCCTTGATGCGCCGGGCAAGTGTAGTGGCCCAATGAGCTGTTTTCAGTCTGTCAAGATCAAGGCGCAGGATTTGGGATCAGGTCATGAATGGCTTCAATCTCGTTCCGTACCTCTTCGCTCAGCGCTACCTCAATGCTGCCGATGTTCTCTTTCAGCTGCTCCATCGTAGTAGCGCCTATAATGTTGGCGGTCATAAATGGGCGGGTATTGACGAAAGCGAGGGACATTTGTGCCAGCGATAGCCCATGTGCCTGTGCCAGCTCGAGGTAGCGGGCGGTTGCTTGTTTAGACTGCTCGCTGTTGTACCTGGACAATTGCCGGTACTTATTAATGCGGTCCCGGCTGCTGTCTTTGCCGAGGTGGTACTTGCCCGATAGCAGGCCAAACGCCATTGGGGAGTAGGCCAGCAGCCCTGCATTTTCGCGGATGGCCACTTCGGCCAGGCCTGTTTCGAAGGTGCGGTTGAGCAGGCTGTAGGGGTTTTGGATGCTCGCGCAACGGGGCAGCCCATGCTGTTCTGCCAGCTGCAGGAACCGCATCAGCCCCCAAGGGGTTTCATTGGATACGCCAAAGTGACGGATTTTCCCTTCTTCAACCAGCTCCTGCATGACTTCCAATACGCTGAGCAGGTTGTCCTCCCAGCCATCTTCGGGGTCATGCCGGTAGCCCCGCTGCCCGAAGTAGTTGGTCTTGCGCTCTGGCCAGTGCAACTGATAGAGGTCAACATAATCAGTCTGCAGGCGGCCGAGGCTGCCTGTGATCGCAGCGCGTATCTGCTCTCGATTGAATTTCAGTGGGTTGCGGATATGTTTCAGCCCGGCAGAGGGCCCAGTCACCTTGGTCGCCAGGATGATATCGTCCCGTTTGCCGCGCTTTTTGAACCAAGTACCCAGGATCCGTTCGGTGCTGCCTTGAGTTTCCGGGCGGCCGGGCACACTATACATTTCTGCCGTATCGAAAAAATTGACGCCCTGACTGACTGCATAGTCCATTTGCTCATGGCCCTCAGCTTCTGAGTTCTGTTCGCCAAAAGTCATGGTGCCCAGGCAAATCTTGCTTACCTGAATCCCGGTACGCCCTAGGGTCGAGTACTCCATAATGTTGAATTGATTTTCCGTTTTGAAAAGGATCTCAAAAGAAATAAAAGGAAAAGGAAAGGCAATGGTTGACCCCCGGTGCCCCCAAATCAAAAAAACCTCTGAACCGGCGGCCGCTTCAGAGGTTTTTCAGCTTTAGCACAAAACGGCTAAAGTTGTTTACGGACCCCAAGGAAGACCCCCGCGCTCATTGGGCGCTGCATCAACGCATAGTTCTCTTGGGTCACAGATTTGGGGAAAATTTTGAAATGAGGCTCCACCAGCAAACTCAGCCCAGGGCGCAGCTTGTAGGCCAGCCCAAAGCTGCCATAGTACCCAAGCCCTGCCTGACGCTTAAAAGCAGGGAAAGCTTCCGGATCGCTGCTGTCAAAGGAAACCGGTGTGAGGTCTTGAGGCGAAAGGAAATCTCCCCGCTGACGGAACATCAAATTCAGATACACCCCGGCATTGACCGATACATTGAGCCGCTGCCCGCGGAATTCATACCCCAACAGAAAGGGGATATCCACCATTTCATACACATTGCGGGTCACCTTGTAGCGCTCACCGATAACGACTATCGTGTCCGTGCCAATGATGTTGCCCTGATTGTCGCGTATGGTCTCTATGCGGATATCTTCCTCAAAACCATTGAAGTAAGTAAACTTCTCTGTGACTTGGGAATAATTGACGCCCGTACGGAAAGCCAGCCCGTTATCCCCTACTACCGACAGCCTTAGCCCGCTGCTGAAAGCATAAAGGCGGGATTCCGTGTCCTGCCGGCTTTTCGCATAGTCTTCATAATTTGCATCCCGGGCTTGCAGCTCATTGAAGGCCAGATCAGGGGAAGCGATCAGATCAAGGTGGAAAGACCAGAACCCATTGCCAAACTCAGCACATTTGGGCTCGATAGCAAACAAGCCAAGCTTTTTACCAGGCCCTTCCGCCTCATAAACAGCAGGCAATAAGGGAAGGGCAGCTTCTTTTTGCGGCGCCACCGTAGGCGAAAACTCAGTGGCGGAGTGGCCCGCCGTCGGCATAGCAATTGCAGCAGCCTGATCGGCAACGGCCTTTTCAACGGGCATTATCAATAAAGCTTCTTCAAGTGTTGTTTGCCCGCTCAGGGGCTCAGCGGGAAGGGTTTGTAATGCAGCGGGAGAAGAAGGGGCACTCACCTCTGCCAACAAAGCGGTGGAAGACGGCAAAACAGCGGCGGCACCCTCATCGCCCAGCACGGCCGCCTTGGCAACCTTTACATCGTGGATGGCTTCCACGTGCATCACCACGGCAGAAGGTGTAATGGGGAAGGCCGACAAGTCGGGGTTGCGGGCAGACCAAAGCCCATAAGCGGCTCCGAAAGCCAAGGCCGCAACACCGACCAAGGCTAAGGGCTTATGCTGCCCAAGCCAGACCGCCAACCGATGCCTGCGGTTGCGTTTTTGCTCGATTTGTGCCCAGAGATGCGTAGGCGTTTCCACAGTCAGCCCCTGCAACTGTTCCCGAAACGCCTCATCCAAGGGGTGGTGCTTGTTCATATTGCGACCTTTTGGGTTTCCAAAACCATAGCTTGCAGCATTTTCCGGGCTTTGACCAATTGAGAGCGGGAAGTGCTTTCCTGAACGCCCAACATGTCCCCAATCTCTTTATGGCTATAGCCTTCCACCGCATAAAGGTTGAAGACTACCCTGTAGCCATCGGGCAACTGATTGACCAAGTTGAGCAGGTGCTCTGCCCCCAGATTGTCATAAACAGGCGGGGAAAGGGCATGTTCAGGCTGATTGTCCAGTCCGATTTGTTCTTGCTGAAAACTTTTCTTGCTGTAATTCTTAAGGGCGGTGTTAATCACGATCCGGCGTATCCATCCTTCAAAGGAGCCTTTGAACTCGAACCGGGCCATATTGTCAAATACTTTGACAAAAGCATCCTGCAACAGATCTTCTGCTTCCATACGGTGACGGGCATAACGAAGGCAGACCGCCAACATTTTGCCAGCATACCGCTGAAAGAGCTCCTGCTGACAAGCACGGTCTTCCCGGATACAACCTTGAACCAATTCTTTTTCCGTCACAGGAAAAGGGTTGTGCTATGTACACTGCGCCGCTTTAATCCCCTCTGCGCAGGGCTCATAGTTTTGTCCGTAAATCAGGCAGGCCGGTGCACATATTGTAATAAGCCAAATCGTTTATAGTATCTTTTTGAGGGGAAAACGCTGCCTGCTTACCAAAAGCGTATTGCCACGTAAGATACACATTTTACCCTTATCATGCTGCAAACCGGGGCTTATTTCCGTACAGACTCCTGTTCCATACGGCAATGTCCGGCACCATAACTTCGCCTGCTCAAACCTGCACATGCTTTTCAGAAGCGCTCATGGCCTATAGCCCCCAAATGGCCCATTCCCGATTTCAAGCCTGCCCCTAAAACAACTACCACGTTTTCAGGTGCAGCTGTTCAAATGCCTCCCGCTCAAGGCGCTCCCGGTGGTCAGGGTGGGCAATAGCGATCAGCTGCTGTGCACGCTGCCGCAAGTTCCTGCCGAACATCTCTGCCACGCCGTATTCGGTCACAATATAATGCACGTGGGCACGGGTTGTCACTACGCCAGCCCCCGGCTTCAGCATACAAGCTATCCGGCTGATGCCCTTGTTCGTAGCGGAAGGCAGCGCGATAATCGGCTTGCCCCCTTCAGAGAGCGAAGCCCCCCGGATGAAGTCCATCTGCCCGCCTACCCCCGAATAAATGCGGGTGCCAATAGAATCTGCGCACACCTGCCCCGTCAGGTCGATTTCTATAGCACTGTTGATGGCCACTACCTTGGGGTTTTGCCGGATGGTAGCCGTATCATTGACGTAAGCAATGTCTAAAAAACGGACGAGGGGGTTGTCGTCCACAAAATCGTACAGTTTTTTGGTGCCCATGATGAAGCCCGTCACAATATGATTGCGGTGCTTCGCCTTGTGCTCGTTCGTGATCACCCCGCGCTCCACAAGGTCGATAACACCATCAGAGAACATCTCCGTATGTATGCCCAGCTGCCGGTGGTTTTTCATGGCCAGCAGGGCCGCATTGGGGATGGTGCCAATCCCCATTTGAAGGGTAGAGCCGTCCTCCACCAAGTTGGCAACATGCTGCCCAATGCGCAGCTCCACATCAGAAGGGCTTGGCGTGTGCAGCTCCGGCAGCCCATAATCCACCTCTACCACCCGGTCAAATCTGCTGATATGAATGACCCCATCCCCGTGCGTACGGGGCATATTGGGGTTGAGCTCCGCAATCAGGACTTTGGCAGATTGGGCCGCTGCCAGGCTCGTATCCACAGAAGTGCCCAACGTGCAAAACCCATTGCGGTCGGGAGGGGATACCTGCAGCATGGCCACGTCGAGCGGCAAAATGCGCCTGCGGAACAGCAAAGGGACCTCGCTCAGGAAAACAGGGATGTAGTCTGCCCGGCCGCTCTGCACCGCACCGCGCACATTTGCCCCCACAAAAAGGTTGTTGACCCGGAAGGCCCCTCCGAGCCCTTCACTAGCGTAGGGCGCTTCCGCATCAGTATGCAAGTGCAAAACCTCCACATCTCTGAGCTCAGCGCCCCGGGCGGCCAACGCAGCGATCAAGGTCTTGGGCGCTGCAGCAGCGCTATGTATAAATATTTTATCCTTCGACTTCACAAGCTTCACCGCTTCGTCTGCACTTACTGCCTGATAATTCCGGTTGAATTCCATAGTTTAAGGGTGTGGTTTTGGCGCAAATAAATAAAGAAGACCGCAGCCTGCCAGCTGGCAATCCGCAGCCTGAAAGATGACTTTTGTTACCCCCCCTTCAGCCCTGCATCGCCCGGTTGGGTTGGGGGCCACCCTCGCCCAAAGGCTCGGGCCGCTACGCTCCGGGGCTCGCTGCCCGCTCGGCCCTACCGGGCTTCCCACCCCTGCGCATCGCTTGTCCGATTGCAGCCCAATAAGCTCTGCATCGGCTTTTGTGCAGCATAGCCAGCCTCATTCCTCCAATGCCCCGCTCAGCTCGTTCAGCAAAGATGCCGGATAGCCCCCCGATGCTTCTTCCCCCAAATGATAAAAAGCTAAATAAACAGGGGAAGGCCAGGGATAGGAGCGCAAGGTGGCTGCTGCCTTCAGCAGATCCTCAGGCGCTGCAGCCTCCAAGCGGATCAGATCGCCCTCGTACAGGTAGTGCCCCTGCAAGAAAGTGCCCTGCACCACTTCGAAACGGTTCCCGCCCATAGGGAAAAAACGGGACCGGTCGGCCAGGTCATCCGCTTTCAAGCCATGCAGCAAGCGGGCCAGCTCACCATCCCGGAATAGCACGCCCCAAGCGAACACAGGCAGCGCTAAATCTAATGGCAAGGCGTAAGCCCCGCTCCCGAGATAGGGCGCTGCAGCATCCAGGTTGAGTATAGAATTGGGCTCCTCCCAGCTCCTCACCTCCCCCATATTGTAAAACATGAGCATGCCCCGGTCGGCAGGCGGCACCCCAGCCTGCTCAGGGTAGCGCAACTGATGCAGGCGTACCGTCACCGACAAACGGATGCCGGAGGCCGAAAGCAGCTCCCGGCAGCGGGCCACTAGGCTAAAGTAGGCCTCCTGTGTGCTGCCCGTCCAATCACAATCCAGCTGCACCTCCGGAACCTCCTCCAGCTGCAAGCGGGCCACATCAGCCAGCACCCTTTCAACAATCTGCTCAGCCAGGCGGCCAGCCCTTTGAATGGGGGTCTGCATAAGGCTGCGGTTGGTGAGGAACACACAGGGCACCCACTCCAGCCCCTCGGGCAGCTGCCCCCCTTTCGCATCCAAGGCTCCAACCGGAGCAGGAGCCCCAAGCCCCTCATTCCAATCGATATCAAAAAGGCGAAGATATACCCGCCCAGCGCCCACACTATCCAAAACAGCCCAAGACCGGGCATCGGCCGGGCTGCTTTTCCAGTGGTAAAATGCGGTATGCACAATGCCCGGAGCAGGCTTTTGGCTGCAGCCCAACAGAGCCAGCAGGGACAGGCCAAGTACGTACCGGCGGTATACAGGAACCGTCATATCAAGCCTTCTCGAATTAAATCATGCAGGTGGATAAAGCCCAGATAGCGCCCGGCAGCATCGGCCACCACCAGCTGTGTGATGCTGTTTTTCCGCATTTTCTCCAGCGCTTTTACCGCCATGTCCTCCGCCAAGACCGTCTTGGGGGCAGCGGTCATGATGTCGCGGGCAGCGAGCTGATTGAGGTCGGCACTGCCTTTTTCCAGCATCCGCCTTAGGTCGCCATCGGTCACTATGCCGGCCAGCAAGCCATCGGGGCCGATCACTGCGGTAGCGCCCAGCCTTTTAGAGGTGATCTCTAAAATGGTTTCATGCAGGGGCGCATCCGGTGCCACCTGCGGTTTTTCGTTCTGCGGGTAGAGATCGCTGACCCGGAGGTAGAGCTGCTTGCCCAGTGCGCCCCCCGGGTGGAACTGCGCGAAGTCCTGTGGGGTGAACCCCCGCAAGGCCAGAAGCGATGTCGCCATAGCATCGCCAAGGGCCATTTGTGCGGTCGTGCTCGCAGTGGGCGCCAGATTGTTGGGGTCGGCCTCCTGACTGACCGGGGTGTGCAGCACAAATCGGGCATGACGCGCCAGATAGGAGGACAGGTTGGCCACCATGCCTATGATGGGGTTGCCTAGGTTTTTGAGCAAGGGCACCAGCACTTTGATTTCGGGGGTCTCCCCGCTTTTGGAAAGGCAAAGCACGAAGTCATCCGGAAGGATCATCCCCAAGTCGCCATGTATGGCATCGGCAGCATGCATAAACAGGGCAGGTGTCCCTGTGGAGTTTAGGGTGGCCACAATCTTTTGCCCTACGATGGCGCTCTTGCCTATGCCCGTCACTACAACCCGGCCCTTGCATACGTGCACCGCTTCTACACAACGCGCAAAATCCTGGTTCAGGCTTTGCTCCTGCAAGGCTTCGAGCGCCTGCCGCTCGATCTCCACTGTACGGGCTGCGGTTTTAAGGATAATTGCTTCTGTGTTCACCCCTTTTTTGTATTTTTGAAAGCTTTTGAAAAAGGCACAATGCCTAAACCAATATTATACACCTCTTTGACTCCATTCCAACACGAAATCGCGATAAAGTGCCCCAATGCCCTGATTTTCTTCGGGGCTCAAAGCCTGAGCGCCCCCTAGCGGATGGCATAGGCATAAAAAAACGGGGCAGAGTGCGCGCGTAAGCCCAAAAATCGCTAAATTAGAAGAAATGCGCCCATTTAGAGCTGATTGAGATTCAGGCCTCCTAGCCGTAAAGAGCAGGCCGCACCTCAACAGCTGCTGCGCACAAAGAAAGTAAAAAAGAACAGGCGAGCCATGACAACGACGAAAGAAACCTTGCATGAAGCCCTCCACCAATACTTTGGTTTCAAAAAGTTCAAGGGTGAGCAGGCAGCTATCATCAACAGCGTCCTACAAGGGCACGATACCTTCGTGATCATGCCCACAGGCGGCGGAAAGTCTTTGTGCTATCAGCTGCCTGCCCTGATGCTGGAAGGCACAGCCATTGTCATATCCCCGCTCATCGCTTTGATGAAAAACCAGGTAGACTCCATCCGCGGCTATAGCCAAAATGACGAGGTGGCACACTTCCTGAACTCCTCCCTGACCAAATCCCAGATGAAACAAGTCCGGCAGGATATTTCCGACGGCAAGACTAAGCTGCTGTTTATTGCACCGGAAACGCTGACTAAGGAGGAAAACATCGACTTCTTTCAACAGGTGAACATCTCCTTCGTCGCAGTAGACGAAGCCCACTGCATCTCAGAGTGGGGCCACGATTTCCGCCCAGAATACCGGCGCATCCGTGCCATGCTCGATGCCATCAACAAAACCATCCCTGTCGTAGCGCTCACCGCCACCGCCACGCCCAAGGTTCAGTCTGACATCGTCAAAAACCTGAACATGAGGGAGCACAATACCTTCATCTCCTCCTTCAACCGGGAAAACCTCTACTATGAGGTACGCCCCAAGCTCAACAAAGAACAGACCCTCAAGCAAATCGTGCAGATCATCAAGGAGATGCCGGGGCAGTCGGGCATCATCTATGTACAGAGCCGGAAATCTGCCGCTGAAATTGCAGATGCCCTCAAAGTCAATGACATCAAAGCCGCGCCCTATCATGCCGGCCTGGATGCCAAAACCCGCAGCAACACACAAGATGACTTCCTGATGGAAGAGGTGGATGTCATCGTCGCTACCATCGCTTTTGGCATGGGCATCGACAAGCCGGACGTACGCTTCGTTATCCACTATGATATCCCCAAAAGCATTGAAAACTACTATCAGGAGACTGGCCGGGCAGGGCGCGACGGGCGGGAGGGGCGCTGCATCGCCTTCTATGCCTACAAGGATATCCTGCGCCTGGAAAAATTCCTGCGCGACAAGCCTGTAGCAGAACGGGAAATGGGCATGCAGCTTATGCAGGAGGTCATGTCCTATTCGGAAACCACTTCCTGCCGCAGGCGCTTCCTCCTCCACTACTTCGGCGAGCAGTTCGAGGAGGAGCAGTGCGAAAAAATGTGCGACAACTGCCGCCACCCCAAAGAACGGGTGGAAGTCAAAGAGGATATG
Organism: Phaeodactylibacter luteus; assembly: GCF_007993045.1. Lineage (GTDB taxonomy): Bacteria > Bacteroidota > Bacteroidia > Chitinophagales > Saprospiraceae > Phaeodactylibacter > Phaeodactylibacter luteus. The sequence goes on along the minus strand of NZ_VOOR01000006.1, from coordinate 74,481 downwards.
CTGCTGGCCCTACAGGCTACCGCTCAGCTGGATGAGAACTACGGCATGAAAACCATGGTCGACTTTGTGCACGGCAACCCTTCTAAGGAGATCAAAGACTTCAACTTCGACCGCAAACCGCTTTTCGCTGCCGGCAAAGCACACGATGCCACTTACTGGAGCTCTGTTTTCCGGCAGGGCATACTCAATGATCTGCTCCGCAAAGACATCGAGACCTACGGCCTGCTGAAGATCACCGATAAAGGGCGGGAGTTTATGGAAGGCCCCACTTCTTTTAAGATCCCGATAGACCACAACTTTGAGCAGGAGGCAGCAGCAGACCTGGAAGAAGCCAAGGGGAATGTTGCTGTGCTTGACGCCAACCTCATCAAGCTCCTCAAAGATCTGCGGCGGCAGGAGGCCCGCCGGCGCAACGTGCCTCCTTTTGTCATTTTCCAAGAGGCTTCCCTGGAGGATATGGCCACCCACTACCCCATCACAATGGATGATATGAGCAACATCTCGGGGGTGAGCAAGGGCAAGGCTATACGCTATGGCAAACCCTTCCTGGAGCTGATACAACAGTACGTCGAAGAGAACAACATCGACCGCCCCAATGACTTTGTCATGAAGCAGGTCGCCAACAAGTCTAAGTCAAAAATCAATATCATTCAGGGCATAGACCGCAAAGTGCCTATGGAAGACCTCGCAGAAGCCAACAACCTGAGCATGGAAGAGCTGCTGCAGGAAATGTACGCCATCGTCCTTTCTGGCACTAAAGTCAATATCGATTATTACCTGGAGGAAAACTTGGACGAATACGCCCGGGAGGAGATTGAAGAGTACTTTATGGACGCAGAAACCGACTCCCTCGAAGCAGCTTGGAAGGAACTGCAGGATGAAGACTTCACCATGGAGGAAATACAGCTGGTCCGCATCAAGTTCATGTCAGATAAGGCCAACTAATTTTTCTGTGGTATGAACATCCTCATCCTGAATGGTCCCAACCTCAACCTGCTGGGCAAACGCGAGCCTCACATCTACGGGCATCAGACCTTTGAGGGCTACCTAGCGGAGCTCAGGCTGAAGTACCCCTCGGCAGATCTTGAGTATTTCCAGAGCAACCACGAAGGGGCTTTGCTGGACAAGCTCCACAGCCGGGGCTTCTCCTGTGACGGCATTATCCTCAATGCCGGGGCATACACGCACACCTCCGTAGCCCTCGCAGATGCTATTGCGGGGATTGCAGCCCCGGTGGTAGAAGTCCACATTTCCAATGTACACCAACGCGAGGCTTTCCGCCACCACTCCTACCTTTCCCCGCACTGTGCCGGCATTATTGTGGGGTTTGGGCTGCGCGGGTATGAACTGGCCCTGCAGGCCCTGCTCGGACAAGCTGAGCGCTAACCCATGGCTTACAAGCCTTTTCGGCGCGCTACCGCAGGGCAATGCACTGAAAGCCGGCCTAGCGCTGCGGAGGGGTGGCTAGCCCGTTAGGGCCGAGCGGACAGCGAGCCCCGTAGCATAGCGGCACCTGCCTGCTGGCAGGGGCAGGCCCCATCCCGTTGGGCAGGGGCAGGCAAAAGTACGGCGACCTGATTTGCGCACAGCCCAAGAGCAGATATACTCCCTCTTTCTATTGGCGGCAAAACCTTAGGGTTTCACTACCTTTGCCGGAAACAAACCCACACCTATGTTTGGAAACATGCTTGGCGATATGGAAGAGCGCCAAAAAGAGATGCGCAAGAAGCTAGCCGAGATCAGCGTCACCGGTACCTCTCCGGAAGGGGCGGTAACCGTCACGGCCAACGCCAACCGGCAGATCACTGACATCGCCATCGATCAGGAGCAGCTCGACTGGTCTGATGTGGAAATGGTGCAAGACCTGGTCTTGGCTGCCGTCAATCAGGCCCTAGAGCTGGCTGCAGCCAAAGAAGCAGAAGAAACACAGCGCATGGTGAAAGATATGCTGCCTCCGGGCCTTGGCAACCTCGGGAACCTTTTTGGCTGATCGGCCTTGATTCTGGGCTGCTGACCAAAATAAGCGCCCACTGCCAGCGTTTAACAACGGAAACCGGGCGCCCGGGCGCCCTTCAATACCGATTATTTGTGCTTATGAAAAAACCGATCCTGGTACTCACAGGGCTGATCGCCCTGGCTTTTGCCCTCAATGCTCAGACCACTATCGGGCTCGTTGCCCACTACCGGTTTGACGGCACCTTTACTGATGCTACTGGCAATACTGCCAACGGGGGGGCCATTAGCGGCAGCCCCTATTTCACCTGTGGCGTAGAAAACGATGCCGTTTCATTCAATGGGCAAACGGATGAAGTGGTTATCCTGGGCGGCCCGGTCAACGATGAGTTCGACAGCGAGGACGTGACCGTTGCCTTTTATTTTAAGCCGCGCGGGGGCGCAGGCACACAGTTCCTTTTGTCCAAACGCAGCCCCAACTGCATCGGCAACAGCGAATTCTACATTACCTACACGCCCAACAGCCGCAGCATCAGTGCTTTCTTCTTTGAGACCAGTGATAAGCGGACCATTGCCACCCACCAAATCGACAATACCGCCTGTTGGCAGCACCTCGCCATCGTAAGAGAAGGCGGCAGGGTACGGCTTTATCTCAATGGCGCCCTCATCAATGTCTTCAGTACGCTGGAGCGCGTAAATGTAGCCAACAACGGCGACCTGATTTTTGGCAACAGCGACTGCCGCAACCCAACCGAGTTCCCATTCAATGGGCTGATGGATGAGCTGAGGGTCTACAACCGGGCGCTCGACGAGCGGGAAGTGCGGGAGCTGTACACCGCGCCAGACCAGATCGTACGCGATGCCAATATCATCAACATCTTCTTGGGCGAATCATTTGATGCCTCGCTCACTACTACCTGTGGCACTGCTTTTACCTGGTCACCCCTTGATGGCGTCGATCAGCCCAATGCCCCTGCTACGGCCATCACGCCTCAGCAAGCTGGGGAAATCGCCTATCAGGTGGCCATTGCTGATACGAGCGTGGCCACTTGTACTGCAATTGACGAAATCACGTTCAATGTCATTGACCCCGACGACCTTGACTGCGGCACCATCTTCCTCCCCTCTGCCTTCACCCCCAACGGCGATGGGCTCAACGATACCTATGGCCTTAGCAACCCGTTCGCCATACAGCAGATGGAACGCTTCGAGATTTTCGACCGTTGGGGCAACCTTGTATTTGCCACCTCAGACCCCTTCGAGCGCTGGGATGGCTTTTACAAAGGGCAAACGGTCAATGCCGGGGTACTGCGCTACGCCATCCAATGGTCGTGCAACGGCGAGCCTCAGTTCCAATCCGGAGAAATTGCGGTGCTGCGCTAAGCATAGGCATCCCTCCGCTTCACAAAAAGCCACTTCGGGCCAATGCTGAGGTGGCTTTTTTCGTCCTCCAAAGCTTGCTGGCCACTTGATTTCAGACTTGTTGGGCGGCAGGTGCAGCCAAATTTGCTCATTCTTCTTAGTTTTGAACCCCCGCAGCCCGCGGGTAGAGCTCTTTGCATGGAAACTTAATAAAATACCCAAAGCTATGATAACCAGCTACCGCTCATGCCTGGCCAGCGCAGTACTTTGCCTGGCCATTGCCTGTACGCCCAAGGCCACTGCCCCTGTTGTGGAGGGCCAGCCTGCTCAGCCTGCGCCTGCGCCTGTGGAAGAAGACCTTAGCCCCTGCCCCAAATTCAGGGATGCCCCAAACCCGGACGAAGCAGAGACCAACTATGTCCTTTACCGGGACTTCCTCCGGGCAGGAGACTGGGATCAAGCATTCCGCCTATGGAAGAAAGTATATGCTGTAGCCCCTGCTGCAGACGGGCGCCGCAATACGGTTTATGCAGACGGGATACGTTTCTACGAGTACTACATTAGCCAATCACAGGATACCCTGCAGCAGGCTGCTTATGCAGACACTATTTTCAGCATTTACGACGAGATCGAGCGGTGCTATCCCGAAGGCGGTTACATCTACGGCATCAAAGGGTTTGACCTTTTCTACAAATACCGAAACCGGGCCAGCAAGGAAGAAATCTACGGCTTGTTCAAAAAAGCATTGGACACCGATAGCACTAAAGCGCCCGACTTTGTGGTCAACCCCATGGCATCCCTGCTTGTAGAGCTCTACGACGAGGGCCGCATCCCTCAGCAGGAAGCCTACCATTACCAAGGCATCCTTAGGGAAATGATCCGCAAAGGGCTGGCCGATTGTGCGGGTACCGCCTGCGAGCGCTGGCAGATCATCGCCGAGTACACCCCTGTACGCTTGGAGTATTTCGAAACGGTCAAAGGCTTTTACCCCTGTGAGTATTACCTGGACAAATACTACCCCGACTTTGAAGCCAGCCCCGAAGACTGCGATGTGGTGCGCACGGTGTACAGCCGGTTGAAGTTTGCAGGCTGCCCACAGGAAGATGAGCGCATGGCCCGCCTGATCCGGATCGGCAACGAGAACTGCCGGCCTGAAGCCGGCCCGGCTGATTCCGCCTACATTTACCTGCGGGAGGCAGAGTATGCCAAGGCCATTGCTGCATTTGAAAAGGCCATCGCTGCGGAGGAAGATGCCGAGAAGAAGGCGAAGTACGCGCTTAATAATGCTAAGATCTACGAAGTCCACCTCCGGAACTTTTCACGGGCACGGGCTTGGGCAGAACAGGCAGCAGGCATCCGGCCTGACTGGGGCGAGCCCTACATCCTCATCGGGCGGCTGTACGCTTCTAGCGGCCCGCTTTGTGGGCCTGGCAGAGGCTGGGACAGCCAGATTGTGACCTGGCCCGCTATTGATGCGTGGCAGAAAGCGCGGAGCATAGACCCCGAGGTGCGGGCGGAAGCCGATAAACTCATCGCCCGTTACCGGCAGTACATGCCCAACCGGGAGGATGTCTTCATACGCAACCTGAAAGCCGGGCAGAGCTTCTACGTTGGCTGTTGGATACAGCGCTCTACCGTCATCCGGACGGCAGATTAGGCAAACACCTCTCGGCAGAAAAAAAAGGGGGGGGCACGCTGTGGCTCCCCCTTTTTTTATTGTGCCTGATGCTGCAGGAGAAGCACAAAGCGGCCCTCACCAAGCCATGGCCACCCATTTGGGTGATGCCCCCTTGAGCTATCCCCCCTAATTTTGAAGCCATAACCTAAAGACAGCGCCCCATGATCAGGCACTTTTTCACTTTAATGCTTATGGCTGGTTTGCCCAACCTACCACAGAGCGATGCACAGAACGCCCCTCTGCACTATGTGGATGCCAACAACAATGAGTACCTGCTGCAAAACGGGCTGCTCTCTTATAAAGCACAAACACCTAGGCGCAGCTCTTCTGGCATTTATAGCGGAGGGGAAAACCAGGCAGCGGCTATCAGCAAAGCTTGGCAACTGAAAATCTATGCGATGGCCGAGGCATTGGCCACACAGCCTGAAGCCAGGCAGGAACGGCGTGAAATGGGCACCGCCATCTTAATGCTCCGAAAAGGGGAGCCTACTAGCCAGACGGCCTACCTCCGTGCTAGCCCTGGCAGAGCAGAGCTCGAGGCCTGTTTACAGGAAGCCCTGCGGAGCCCGAGCGCCAACACGCCCCGCACTATAGATATTGTCCAAGGCCAGACGCTCTCCCTAAAAGGGAACCTGGAAGAAGGCGAGCTGCTGCCTGATATCAGCTGGGCCTGGTCGAGCCAAGTCGCCTGCTTCCCAGGCACTGCAAAAGCAAAATTTGACGGTGCGCAGGTGTTTTATACCGGGACTATCCCACCTCAGTCTATCCTCACCGTCCGCCTTATACCCGATGACCCGAAATCGGAGATGAGCCTATATGGCTACCTCAAGGGGCAAGGTACTATCGAGCTGCCTCCAATGCTCAAACAGTGCATCCGTTGCGAAGCCGACTACGCGCGAGGCCGCCCGGTAGCAGGGCGGAGCCGCCCTGCCCACATCCGCGAGCTCAACGAACTGTTGGCGATTGCGCGCCCCTACCAGGCCGTTATCGCAGTAGCAGGGGCTGCCGGCCTGCAGCAAGGAGGATATACCCTAGAAGTTTCCTGCTCCCCGCGCTGATTTCAACCAAACATCTTTTTTAACCCTTAAATACGTACAACATGAAGTACCTAGCCCTCCTTTTGGCGATAGCCATGAGCTTGCCATTCGCCACCCCCAAAGCATCAAATATCCCCAAAGAAGTACGGGCGCTCAAAATCTCAAAAGCCAGCGCACAGGCGCTTAGCAGGTACAAATTTGATGCGCTGCGCATAGAAGATGGCCATATACTGCGCCCACGGGAGGGCTTCCGGATCCTTTTTGATGCCAAGCGCAAAGCGTTCATTTTCACTACCGAGCAAGACCTTGGATCAAGCACCTTCGACGGCTCTTCGGACATCCCAGGCACCAATGCCACAATCAATTGTACCGCAACGGCATGCAAAGACGGAGGCTACTGCCACCCAAGTGTAGGCAAAGGGTCTGCCATTTGTGTATACAACAATTGCGGGTGCAATACCGAAGTTTCCTACCCTGTTGAGGAGGCCTCGGAGTTCCAGTCCAACACAGGGGAATGGCACCCTACCCTGAACTGATTCAGCGGCCAAGCCAAAAGCCTATGGACAAGGGCAGCCCTGCGCAATGCTTTGGAGAGGTTGCTTGGGGTTGCCCTCTGTGGGCACGCATATCAGTTTCGTCTTGGGCACCCCGTAAGCAAGCAGAGGCATCACGACCTTTGTTGACACCTGGCTTACAGGCAGCAAGGGCGCCCAACCCAATTGCCGTTTTTTGCCCTGCCAACGGGACGGGGACGGGGCCTGCCCCTGCCAGCGGGCAGGTGCCGCTATGCTACGGGGCTCGCTGTCCGCTCGGCCCTACCGGGCTTGCCACCCCTCCGCAGCGCTAGGCCAATGCCAGGCTATAGCATAACCGCCTGCTACTTTGGGGTTCAGGCCCGGCCGCCAAGCCTTGGCGCACAGCAGGCAACAGGGGGAGCATAAAATTGGGCAGGAGCTGCCCAATACGCTAAACCTCAACAAACTCTTGCTATCTTGTACGTTGAGAAGCCTATGCAAAACCTGGCGCTGATGCAGCTAGGATAAGCCCAAAAAACACTGTGCATATCCAGCTCAGGCTGCTTGGCTTCTTTGGGCTCTTACGCTGATCAAAGCAGAAGCGAGCCGCTAGTTGCAATAAGACCTGCCGATAATGCCAACGTACCAATATCCTAAAAAAAACCTGTGGGCTTGCCCCCGAGCATGTCCGCGGATTTTACTCCTGGCAGCCGCCCTGTTTTGGGCTTCGGCACAAGCGGGGGCTGCTGCACCCGACAAAGCTGAGGTGGATGCCCATATCCAACAGGCTCGGCAGCTGTTCAGTACAGACAAGGAGCTTTCCAGAGCAGAAGCAATGAAGGCGCTTAGCGCGGCTCGGCAAATCGGTTACCGTAGGGCAGAATTAGAAGCGCTTCGCATTGTTGGAGTGGTCGCGTTTTCCGGTGGAGCGCTCGCACAAGCTATTGCCCATTTTGACGAAGGCCTGTCTCTTATTGGGGATGCCCCTCAATGGGACGTCCTAAAAGCAGGATTCCTGCTCAACAAGGGCCTGGCTTACTATCAATATGGCGATTGGGGCCAAGCCTTGGCCTGCTATCTGCAAGCAGCGCCCATCTATCAGGCTGCCCCCCCAACCGTAGAATACGCCCGGCTGCTCAACAATCTTGCTATTGTATACCGGAGCCTTCAACGCTACGAAGACGCCCGGCGGATTTACCAGACCTCCCTCAGCATCAAGAATGAGCTGCGCGACTCCCTCGGCATGGCCCGCACACTGGTCAACCTCGGCCTGGTCCACGGATACCTCAAAGAACGGGAAGCAGCACTACAGCATTTGCAGCAAGCCAAAGAGCTGTATGAACGCTTGGGCAATGCAGCTGAGGCCAGCAGTGTGCAGCTCTCGGTAGGCAACGTGCTGTACGAGCTGGGCGAACTACAGCGCGCCATCCAAGCATTGCAGCCTTTGCTGAAAACAGAAGCCCATGAGCTCAATACGCACGACCGCATTGCGCTCAGGCTGCGGCTTGCAGCTGCCGAAATGGGTCAGGAGCAGTACATTAAAGCAGAGAAGTACCTGCGCACAGCCGATAGCTTGCTTAGGCCTACCACATTCCTGGAGCTAAAGCGCGTATTCTTCCAGCTCTCTGCCAAGCTGTACGCACAACAAGGCGAATATCAACAGGCCTGGCTCGCTATGAATCAGTACACTGAACTGGTGGACACCCTCACTTCTAAAGAGCGGCTGCAGCTGGAAAAAACAATGGAAGCCCGCTACCTGACCCAAGAGAAAGAAAACCTTATCCAAATCCAGAAACTCGAGCTCAAAGCCAATCAGCAACAGCAACAAAATATGCAGTGGGGCCTCTTCGGGCTCGGGGTTTTATCCTTGGCGATAGGGGCTGTACTCTGGCAGCGCCACAAGGTCAATCAGACACTCAAAGCCAAGCATGAAGCCGTCACTACAGCCCTGCTGGAAAAACAAACGCTCTTACAGGAAATCCATCACCGGGTCAAAAACAATCTGCAAACTATTGCCTCCCTGCTGAGCATCCAAGCACGGCAAATACAAGACCCTACCGCTCTGCGGGCCATAAGGGAAAGCCGTAGCCGGGTAGACGCTATGGCCCTCATTCACAAAAACCTCTACCGGGACACGGCATTATCTAATGTCGACCTTAAGGTTTATGTACACAAGCTTGTGCAAAACCTGATTGACAATTATGCGCTGCAAGAGCGCCACCTCATTCACAGCCAACTCGATATCGCGCCCATCCAACTTCATATTGATACCGTCATACCCTTTGGGCTCATCCTGAATGAGCTCATCAGCAATGCGCTCAAATACGGTAGCCGAGAGCGGGAGCCTCTTCTTATAACCATAGCTATAACCGTAGGCACAGGCAATGCAGTAACCCTGAAGGTAGCAGATAATGGGCCGGGGTTCCCGCCTGATTTCACACCTTGGGAGCAACCGACCCTCGGCTTCAAGCTGGTTAGGACCTTTGCCCATAAGCTGGGCGCCGAGCTGCGCATCTCGAACAGCCCTGGTGCCGAGATCACTATTTTTTTCCCAAATACCCCTTACCGCTTATGCCCCGCGTAAAAGTCCTCATCGTAGAAGACGATCCTGTCACTGCTCAGGACATCCAAGAGTCCCTTTTGGCTTACCACTTCGAAATTGCAGGAGTGGCCTATAGCTTAGCACAGGCACAAGCCTTGCTCAGGCAAGCGAAGCCCACAATTGCGCTTTTGGACATCAATTTGTCTGGTGGGCTCGAAGGGTTGGAGCTCGCAAGGGCCCTTAGAAGCCATTACGGGGTGCCTTTCCTTTTTTTAACCTCTTATGCGCACGGACACATCATTGAACAAGCGAAGAGGCTGCAGCCGGTAGGCTTCATCCTTAAGCCCTTCCAGGAAAAGGAGCTTTTCGCGGCCATCGAAATCGGTTTGTACAATTTTTCGCGCATACCGCCCGATTCTTTTCAAAGCCTGATCAGGGCCAACGAATTCTTAGATTCCCCAATGACGCCCAAAGAGCTCAGCGTACTGCTTTCTGTATACCAAGGCCATGCCAACAAAGCTATTGCTGAGGAGCATCAAATCAGCATCAATACCGTAAAGACGCACCTGAAACAGATCTTTGCGAAACTGCAAGTGGGCTCACGCACGGAGGCTGTCGCCAAAATCAGGCAGTGGTGCCAGCCACAGTAGGCTGAGCCCTATGCCATAGACTGCTCTGCAGCGCTGGCACAGCGCTCGTTCATTTTGGGACATTCTCTCTGCTTTGGCTCATTTTTTGGGCACTCCTGCCCTCGAGGCATCAACAAAAGTTTTAGTTTTGTGTAAACCACTTCGGCAGAGGTGAGCATGCCTTGATCAACGAGCTGGCTACCTCCTCCGGTTTCAGAGCTTATTGGTGGGTATCTGCGCCGAAAACGGATATAATCAAGTTTTATACCATGGAGCGTAAACTCCTTTGGCCGATTTAAGCGGCTAACCCTGTGTGAGGATGTACTGACGGATAGCCGCTGCTGATGCCTCACCGATAGCGCAAATAAATAACCGTCTGGCCAAAAGGTACGCTCACGCCAAAGGCCCTTAAATAGGGCCGAACGATGTGTAGAGTGCCAAACGTGATCAGTACCTTTGTAAGGTTTTTTGGAATACAAAGCGGATTGGAACGATAAGCAAGTCGTTAAAATCAATCGGTTTTACCCAAGCTCAAAGACTTGTAACGTATGTGGATGTATAAACCAAGGCTTCTTTCGAGCAGCACAGACCTGTGAAACCCGAAGCCCATTTGTCTTTAGCAAATGGGTAGTTCACACTTGCCTACCTGCAGGCAAGAACGCAACGAATTGCAGAATAAAATTGGGCCCATTCAGCCCAAAGGGTAAAATTCCAACACCGCCTAATTCAAATGGTGGTCTGCAATACTTCCTACTATACCCTATAGAACGCTTCTTTCTCCTAAAAACCCAGTAATTTCATAACGGCACGTGCCGTTGCTTGTGAATCGTTAATCCCAAACCGACTATGACAACCACACCATGCCCGACGCGGCTGATCATTTCTTTTATTGCCTTTTTCACTCTATTATGGCCGGCCCCTTCAATTTTTGCGCAAGCTGCCGAAGGGGACAGCACCTCTATGAAGGCAATCCGTGCCCACCAACGGCTTCAAATAGGCTTGCAGGTAGGCGCGTCAAGCGATCACGGGGACCTATCCGGCACCCGGGTTGACGCCCTCCTTTCGCCTGGCCTTGCTTTCGGCGCACTGGCCCGGTACCAAATCAGCCCCAACCTGAGCATACGCGGGAGCATTTGGCGCGGGCAGCTCAGCAGCACAGATGCAGACAATGAGGCGCTCGCCAGCCGGGGCTACAGCTTTGAAGCCGACTATACAGAACTGGCACTGATGGGCGAATGGAATTTCCTGGGCCATAGGCGCTTCTTAAGGAATGGCAAGTTCAAGCCGGGCATTTCGCCCTATATTTTCGCGGGGGCCGGCGCCACTGTCACTAGCCTGGCCACTAGGTTTCAGCAGGAAGAGGGGACCCTGACCGAGGGCGTACAACAGGACCTGCTCAATCAGCGCACCAACCATATCACCATCCCTGTAGGGGCTGGCGTTCAGGCCGATCTAGGCCCATCCTTCGGTTTAGCCATTGAATTTGGGCTGCGCCCGGTGTTCAACGACTACCTTGATGGGCTAAGCCTTGGCGGCGGGCCAAACGCCGACGATTGGTACAGCACCGGCGCCGTGCAGCTGACTTACCGCTTTGGGCCTAAAGACAGCGACCTCGACGGCATCACCGATGCTAAAGATCAGTGCCCACGAGACTGGGGGCTTGCTGCATTTGATGGCTGCCCCGACGAAGGCAGCCGGCCTGAAAAAGACCTTGCCCCGGCTATGGCTGGGCATACCCGTTTTCAGTTTGGGCTACAGGCAGGAGCCGCAAGCGACTATGGCGATATGGCGGGCAGCCGGGCAGAAGCCTTATCTACGCCCGACCTCGCCTATGGTGCCTTCTTGCGCTACCAAGCCGCTCCATCGATCAGCATCAGGGGGCAGGTATTGGCGGGCAGCCTGAGCAGTGCAGATGCGGAAAACGAAAAGCTATCTGCCCGGGGCTACAGCTTTGAAGCGGGTTTTACGGAAGTAGCCCTCTTGGGGGAATGGGACCTGCGCGGCAGCAAAAGGCATGGGAAAGGCGGCCGATATATCCCCATCGTTTCGCCTTATGTATTTGCAGGGGTCGGAGCTGCTTTTACGGATCTGGCCACTGATTTTGCGGGGGAGGAAGGGCAGATCAAGCCCCCTGTACTGGAAGACCTCCGCAATCAGCGCGAGCAGCACGTGGTGTTGCCTTTTGGGGCAGGCCTGCGGGCTGACCTTGGCCAACAGCTCACCCTGGGGCTGGAGTTTGGGCTGCGCCCAGTACTCAACGACTACCTCGATGGGCTGAGCCTTGGCGGCGGGCCAAACGCCAACGACTGGTACAGCACTGCAACCTTGCAAGCCGCTTACCGCTTTGGGGCCAAAGACAGTGACCTGGACGGCATAGCCGACAGAAAAGACGAGTGCCCTGGCCAGAGGGGCCTTGCACAGTTTAATGGCTGCCCAGATACCGACGACGACGGCGTGCCCAACCGGGAGGATAAATGCCCGGACTTAGCTGGCCTGGCCGAAGCACAAGGCTGCCCCGATGCGGATGGCGATGGCATAGGCGACCCATTTGATGAATGCCCCGATGAAGCCGGCCGTGCCGCAACCAATGGCTGCCCAGACCGAGATTTCGATGGCGTTACAGATGCGGAAGACGAATGCCCAGATATTGCTGGCCTGGTGGAAATGAAAGGCTGCCGGGATACCGATAAGGATGGGATAGCGGACCCACAAGACCAATGCCCATATATCCCAGGGGTAGCTGAATTTTACGGTTGCCCAATACCTGACCGCGACAATGACGGCTTTCTCAACGAAGTAGACCGCTGCCCGGATACGCCAGGCACTTTCAACGGCTGCCCAGATACCGACAACGACGGGCTGCCCGATGATCAGGACGAATGCCCCGACCTCGCCGGGCCTAAGGAAAACTATGGCTGCCCGGTCCTCAATGAGGCCGACTTGGTCATCTTGGAGACAGCCATCGATGAGATCAAGTTTACCTCTTCGAGCTACGCCCTGCTCCGCACTTCCTACCCTGTGCTCGGCCAGATAGCTGACCTGATGCGGAAATACCCCACCTACAACCTGGAAATTGCCGGGTATACCGACAACCAAGGCAACGACTTTGCCAATCAACAGCTTTCTGAGTTCAGGGCAAAAGCTTGCTTCGATTACTTGCACAACGAACAGGGCATACCCAAAGAGCGCATGTCATATCGTGGCTTTGGAGAAACCAACCCCAGAGCGACCAACGATACCATTTCTGGCCGCAACCGCAACCGCCGGGTGGAGTTTGACTTGGTCCCCGGCAGTTTGGAAAGGCGCAAAGCCCAAGAACGGAACTGACGGGCACAGCTGAGAGGGTCCGACAAGCAGGGCCTGCCGCTACTTCAGAGTTGGCAGCCCTTGCTTGTGCCTCTTCCCAGTAACCGCAGCATACCCAACGGATAAAATCACAAAGTGACGTCATAACTGGCATGTCCATGTGCAGTGCTCCTGCCCAACAATTTACGGGATACGGATGCCAGCAGATTGATCATTGAAGTACCGGCTGAGGCCAAATCCTTCAGCATTCAAGCGGAAGGCACTATCCAGCCTATGGTTCAGCAGCTCAATCTGCTCCCCCCCCTAATTTTAGAAGCCATGGATTCGAACTGCCCGAAAACCGCTTCCCTATCCGGAAGCTGATGGATAGGATCCCCACCCTTTAAACACAGCGATCAAAAAAGCACCGCACCCCATAGATCAGTTGCCAGCCTTAACCCATTTGAGCAGGGTGTCGCCTACACGCACGAGGTATAGCCCGGGCGGGCAGTGCGGCACATAAAACTCTTTTTGGGCGCCCCTGGCAAGAGCCCTGCCTGCCCAGTCCATTAGCCAAGTCTCCTCAGCAGGCCCATCGTATTCTAAGAAAAGCCAGTCCTGCCCCGGGTTCGGGTAGATCAAAACCTCTTTTCCCGCAACAGCGGTACCCGCTTCCCTACTACTGCCTACGACCGGCGCACAGTCTAACCAGGCCATGCGCTGAGCAGCCACAGCCTCAATAGCCGGCATATTGTCCAAGTGTACCTGGTACTTTGGAGCAGTTGCCGCAAATGGCCCTTCCTGATCTATATCATCAAGCACACCCCAAGAGCCATATATGCTCTCCTGCTGGCCAGCCAGGCTGAAATTTGTTGCCATACGGCAGCCCCAAGCCCGCAGGGAGTCTAGCACATCTTCGTACAATTCGTACATGCTTTCTGTGTGCTGCGCATCCCACATCGCCTGCTGATAAGGGTAAGGAATGCCAAAAACGTTGCCGACGAAGTGCTGCCCTCCTTCATAAGTAATGACCTCCTTGCCATAGACCTGCACGTTGCGGTAATCCTGACGAACCGCCTGACTGAAGCTGCTGAAGCTGTGCCGGGCGTTCGCCATTACATCTGCAACCGTAGCTGAACTGCCTAGCAGGTCCAGCCTCGGTGAGCCAGTCTCCCCATGGTCGAGGCCAAAATAATGTGTAGGCGAGCCAAAGTCCCACTCCTCCTGCGGTAGATGTGCCAAGATGTGCTCATTGAGGTAGTTGAATCCCCCTTGCAGCCCCAAGACCCGTTTGACCCTGCACCGCTCATCACCAAATACTTCATGCCAAATCCGGAATACCCGTTGTGCCTTTACCGCCATAGCCCGGCCATACATCAAGCCCAGAGGGTTGTGCTCCACGTTGTAGTGGGCCTGGTCAAAAATCCAGTTCCAAACTTCATTGCTGTACTCCAAGAATACCATCAGCCCGGGGTCGAGCTCATCATGGAAGAGCTCGGCCATCTGCCGGACATACGCTTCGTCTGCCTGATGGGGCACACACACCCAAATATCTTTCTGCAGGGTATTGGCAAGCTGTATCAATACTTCGTAAGGGGCTCCTGCTGCTGTGCCGTAGGTATAATCTGCTGGCAATGGCCGGCTCCCCCAATCTGTCAGAGGGTTGTTGTTGGTATGCATCATATCCATGAAACGCAGGGATTGAAAAGGCTCAAGGCGCTCTAAGAATTTGTCATAGAAGGGCGCAGCCTGCAGGTCGGCCCCTTCGTCTGCTAGCCTAACCACACGGATATCCCGTACAGGGTCATCTGCTTGGGAGGCCTCAAGATGAAACCAGAAAGTACCATCCGTTTCCAGCTCAAATTGAACCCGGCCGGGCGCTGCGCTCACTGCCCCAAGCGTACCGTGCACGCTCACTTCGCCCACACCCTCGTAAAGCAGTACGTAAGTTTCGCCGGGGCGCATATTCTGCCCTTCCGCCGACACGAAAAAGCGTAGCCGGACGTCCCCTTCGGTTGTTGCCTGAGGGAGCCCGACGGGATAACCATTTTCATCGAAAGCCATTTGCGAGAGCACCGCCTCCGGGTCGTCCAACGACCAGCAACTGCAGTCCGTGGTATAAGGGATTGGGGCGCCCCGGGTATTTTTGAGAAAATTGCGGAACGGCCGGTGCGGCATCCAATCTGCCTGCCCATTGATGTTGGTCCCGATCAGCATCGCTTTGTTGCCCGGGCTCCAACCTTCGCAAGCTGAGCTGTCCACTTGTACCTCAAGCACCCGGCTCTCCGAACAGCCATTTTCGCCCATGACGGCCAGCTCGTACAGGCCTGCGCTCAACCCTGTATGCAGCCCATCCGTGCCCGGTGGCAGGTTTATCCCATCGTGGGCAAGGGTATAAGAAACGCTCTCATTAGGTGTATTAATGCGCAACTGTGCACCGTTTCCAGAGCAATCGGCCATGGCCAAAGCCGTAACGGTAGACAAACAAGGGAAAGTGCCATCCGGGCCGAGCAGGGTAATGGCAGCAAATGCTGTACTTTGCTGCCCAGCCTCATCTGTGACCGTCAGGGAGGCCGTCACCTGCCCTCCGCCATCGGTGTAGGTATGGGCAGCAGTAGGGCCGGCTACAGTGGGGCTGCCATCGCCAAAGTCCCAAAGGTAAGACAGCTCCCCGCCTTCAGGGTCTATGGATGAGCTCCCATCGAACATCAGGGGCAATGGAGCTATGCCTGTAGACTCAGGAGAAACCATGATATTTGCCACCGGTGGTTCATCGACAACAGTATCTTCATCAGGAGCAGCACAGGCAAAAGACCTGGCAAAGCGCACCTCGTCCAAGGAGCTGAAGCCGGGCTGGCTGCCCCCAAAATAGGCCAGGCTCCGGAGCAGGTAAGCTTCCGGGGCTGCAGCTGCTACATCAGGGGCGGAGGGGGGCTGCCCGCCCAGTTCTTCCGGGCTGACAAATAAAGCTGCGTGGGTGGCCCCGGTGTGGAAGGCCAGCCTCAGTACCAAAAGGGCCGATGCCCCCGGAGCAACAGCTGCTGCAGAGGGCAAGACTTCCTCCCCTAGCCTGAGCGACCAACGCGGCTCGCCGTTCACATCAGATGCCTGCCCAAAATACCCAATGCCTATGCGCTGATCGCTGCAAAACTCATAGCTGTTGCACGCTGGCAGATCTGAATTGGTCAGATCGAGATAAGCCGGCGCACCATTGCCAGCATCGTGCCGCAACACCGCGCTCATCCAAAGGGTATCGCCCTGTGGAGCCCCGCCTATATATGGCAGCTCGCCAGAAACAAAATCGGCGAATGCCCCCCCTTCGGAGGTATTGAGCCGCCGCCCCGAAGTCAGGTAAGCCCTGCCACCGCTGACGTAGGCTGTAGAGCTCAGCAAACCATTATAGATTAATGGGTTGCCGGCCTCTACCTGATACCCCGGCAGCAATACATCTTCATTTTGCACCTGCCAGGGGCCTGCCCAGCCCGCACCTCCGGCCTGCCCGTGCAGGGGCTCGCCTGCCGGATAATCAAAGGCGTCGGCAGCCAGCCAAGTACATTGGGCTGTGCTATTGTGAGCGCGTGCTAAGACAAGGGATAGAACCAAGAGGAGGTAGTACAGTAACTTGGGCATAAAGGCGTTTTTTAATCTTTGAGGCCAAGAGCATATTTGGAGCTCGATCCTATTGCAAATCAACGATTTACAACCCTGGCATCTCCGCTAAGCTCAAATTTAGCGGCTCCGCCAGGATCCTCCCGGGCATGCCGGTACAGTAGGCTAGTGCCTTAAGCCATAAATCTCTGATACTTAAGTTGAAGTTATTTTCCGGCTAATCAAGGCGAAGGTTCGCGACTTTAGCCCGAGCTAAAGGAGCGGTTCTTTAACGAAGAGTTAGGCGGAAAAGAACGAAACTTGGGGTGGCAAGGATTTATGGCTTGAGGCACTAGGATAAATCCTTGGCTTTATAACTAAACCGCTATAAAGATACGCAATACCGAAAAAGGGAGAAGGAAAAGAAGCCGATTGGGAGAGGAGAAAGTAGGCAGCCCCTATCTTTCGAACTAGTGAGTGTATTTAGGGGCTGCTTACAGAATTTACGCCTATATCATCAAACTATAGGGTAAACGGCTTGGTGTGCCCCGGCGCTGCTTTGCGCAGTTATTTTTTTTCGTAAGAAGCCACTATATCTTTCAGCTCATTGAGGTAGCGCTGTTTTTTGGGCGCGCGGCGTTTGAGGTTGGTGCGGGTAAAAAAAGAATGGCTCTCGAGGAAACTGACCTGAATGCGGTTCCACTTCTCTTCGCAGGCCAATACTTTGCCCGCTTTCAGCTCTTCGAACAAAGTATTGCCGATATCGTAAAAATCATCGCGGCCGAGATAATCCAGATCGGCATCGCACATAATTTCCTCCAGATAGTTTTGAGGGGCTTGCGGCACCTTGGTCGCCATGATCATGCCACAAATCTGTTCGATCTCTTCTTCGTTATAACCATACCTTGGCAAATGATCGCGGGCAATATTGCAGCCCAGCTGTTCATGCTCTTTGCTATCGATGGTAAAACCAGAATCGTGGAAGAGGGCAGCTGTTTTCAGTAGCATTTCCTCATAGGGGGTCACCTTTTCGTAATAGCACAGCTCTTCTACTGTATACAGCACATCGAGGGTGTGATGTATGCCATGGTAATAAAGCTGGCCATCGAGTTCCGTCTCTAATTTATCTAGGATGAAAGCTTTCGCCGCGTGGAAGTTCATACTTGAGATTTAGTGGCAGTCAGAGGTATGGCGCGCAGGCTACCCTATCATTGTCGCCTAATCATAGCTTATAAGATGGTGGTTTCAGCGCAAAGAATCAAGGCAGCAGCATTAGACTGCACAGAAATAACTGATAACCAACGACATTTAGCCATAGAAACCCTGTAACGGCTGAGCACCGCCATTTATTTCAATGCAACCGGCAAATCTGACACTACAAGCCAGCAGTAAAGCTGGCCTGTAGTGCTTTGCTTGCGTTCAGGGCATCGATCTGGCAGCGCTTACTCCTTCACAAGCAGCACGCCGCTAGCCAAGAACTTGGTTTCCCGTTTCGGCTCAGTGATGGACGCGATCTCTTCTGCCGACTTGCCCGCATCTTCTGCATAGTGGCGCAGCTCGTCGACGGGGGTCTCCTCCGTGAAGGCAAAACCTTCCATAATGACTTTCTTGCCCGCGATATCCTTAGGCATAAAGAAGCCGTAATCCTTGAAACGGACCATGATGGGCTCTTGCCCTTCATCATCAGATGCAATAGTCATCCAGCAGCCTTTGGCCTGGCATACTTCCTCTACAACGCCAGTGAATTTAACGGCCACGGAGTCAGCCTCCGCTTCTGCCATTTTCAGCTGTAGGTCCTGGTAAGAAATGGTGCCTTCTGCATCAATTTCCTCCCCAAAGGATTCATAGGTAGGGACAGCGGCCTGCTCTGTTGCAGCTGGCTCAGTTTGTGCTGTTTCGGAGTTCGCAGCCTCGTTGCTGCAAGAAAAGAGCGCGGCAGCACAGAAGCCTGCCAAGAATGTTTTTTTCAACATGTTTGTGTTTTTTAAGTGCGAAACCGCCCCGGCTTCCTGCCCGGAGCAGACTGCAAAGATAGGCGCTTCCCAACGGAAATGAAAGTGGGGGGCTGCAGGCAGCGCAAAAAGCAGGGCATGAACGCTTAGGCGTAGCCCATCTGCCCGGGCGCAAACCAGATTGCCATTTTTTTGAAGGCCTGCCCCCTCCGCAAGGATAGGGGCCTGCCCCTGCCTGCCGGCAGGTGCCGCTATGCTCCGGGGCTCGCTGTCCGCTCGGCCTTATCAGGCCTGCCGCCCCTTCGCAGCGCTAGGCCAATGCCAGGCTAAAGCCCAAAAAGGTAAACGCCTGCGACATGATGGCTCACGCCCATCTGCATTATGCAAGCGAAGCCTTGATATTGATGATTTGCTAATATTTCATTAAAAGATAGGTGGGGCTGCAATACGGGAGCCCAGGATTCAGTTTTGAATGGCGTAATTCGAGCCAGCGCGCTGCTTTTCCTAACGTAAACTTCTGCCCCCTATATGGCATACCCCCTACTCCTCATATGCTCTGCAGCTACGGCCTGCTTTACAGGAAAAACCGTTTCCTTCTGACAGCCGCTCATGCAGCGCATTAGCAATCACCGCTCCCCAATCGTTTGGGGCGGCCTAAACCTTCGGGGAGCGGTATCCATTCCCTTTTGAACCAAAAAACATTAAGCAATCATGAGGAGGGCTGCATTTACTATTCTTTGCGTTTTTTTTCTTTCCCCCTGGCTGTCCCAGGCGCAGATCAATTGCTTGGACGGCAACTGCATCGATGGCAAAGGGGCCTGCATCTATCCCAGTGGCGCACGCTATGAAGGGCAGTTCCGGGACGGGAAGCCTCAGGGCAAAGGGGCGTTGTTTTTTTCCGATGGGCGTGAATACCAAGGCGACTGGAAAGACGGCTACAAGGAGGGCCGTGGCATCCTCACTTACCCCAACGGGGACAAGTACACTGGAGACTTTATCGACAATAAATTCCATGGCAAAGGCATTATGGCCTACGCCAATGGCAACCGCTACGAGGGCAGGTGGGTCAACGGGCAGCAATCTGGCAAAGGCTCGTTCTACTTTGCGAACGGGGACCGTTACGAAGGCGGCTTCATGGCCGGGCAATTCAACGGTATAGGAGAAATGGCCTATTCGGACGGCT
Organism: Phaeodactylibacter luteus; assembly: GCF_007993045.1. Lineage (GTDB taxonomy): Bacteria > Bacteroidota > Bacteroidia > Chitinophagales > Saprospiraceae > Phaeodactylibacter > Phaeodactylibacter luteus. The sequence goes on along the minus strand of NZ_VOOR01000006.1, from coordinate 54,757 downwards.
CTGTCTACGATGGGCAGTGGAAAGACAACGAGCGGCACGGCAGAGGGCACCTTTCCTTCCCCGATGGGGAGGAGATCACCGGGGAATGGGCCAATGGGCAATACCTGGCCGATTGGAGCAAATACGGCTATCAAGGGGACACCTCGGCCCTGCGCAACTGCAATGCTATAGACTGCGCTTCGGGCAAAGGCAAATTCCGCTACCAAGATGGCTCCCTTTACGTTGGGGATTTTTTCCAAGGGCAGCCTGAAGGGCAAGGCACCGTCTTTTACCATAGCGGGAGCCGCTACGAGGGCAGCTGGAAAGCCCATACGCCTCATGGCAGGGGGGTAATGTACTATGCTAGCGGCCGGGTCGTAGGCGCGATATGGGACTTTGGCAAGCCAGCCAAAAAGCTGTTTGTAGAAGGAGGGCTGGACAATCAGCCGATGGTCACCGTTGAGCGAGACCCACAGGTGAAAATCTGGGCGGTGGTCGTAGGTGCAGCCTCCTATACTTACATGCCAGCACTGAGGTATACTGATGATGATGCCTACCAGCTCTACGCTTTCCTGAAAAGCCCGCAGGGCGGCGCACTGCCCGACGATCAAGTGCGGCTGCTCATCGACGAGGACGCTACTTACCGCAACATCAAGGAAGCTATGCGCACCACTTTCATGCGGGCCGACGAGAACGATGTCATCCTGTTTTACTTCTCTGGCCATGGGCTGCAGGGCTCTTTCCTGCCCGTAGACTACGATGGCTACCACAATCAGCTAAGGCATGAGGACATCAAATTCCTCTTGGAGAACAGCAAAGCCAAGCACAAAGTCGTTTTGGCGGATGCCTGCCACTCGGGCAGCCTATTGGCTAGGCGCAGCGCTGCGGGCAGCGACCTTAGCCGCCTTTACCAAGCCTTCGAAAACACAAAAGGCGGCCTGGCACTGCTTATGTCCTCTAAAGGCGAAGAGTATTCCCTAGAAGATGGGGGGCTGCGCTCTGGCATCTTCAGCCATTTCCTGATCCGCGGGCTAAAGGGGGAAGCAGACCTCAACCACGACCTCATTGTCTCCATACAAGAGCTTTTCGATTATGTGCACCAGCAAGTACGGCGGTACACAGGCAATGTGCAGACGCCTACCCTGACTGGGCACTATGACCAAAAAATGCCCGTTGCTGAGGTCCGTAAGGATTAGAAGCGGTAGAAGCAGAGGTGCCTATTCCTAAGCCAAACGGCAAGGGCCTAAAGGGAAATGCCGCATGCGTTCAGGCCTTATCCGTCAATAGGGCGTGATCGGACTAGCGCTGCGGAGGGGTGGCAAGCCCGATAGGGCCGAGCGGATAGCGAGCCCCGCAGCATAGCGGCACCTGCCTGCTGGCAGGGGCAGGCCCATCCTCCCCCAAAAAAAAACGACAATCTGGCTCGCGCCTCTTTGAGCTGGCCTCGACAATGGCACAGGATTCCCAAACAAAACTCCTATCTTCCCATCAAAAATATGCGGAAACCTACAGCTTTACTGCTCCTGTTGCCTCTCATTTTCACTCAGTGCCAGGCACCCGGCACTGAAGAAGCCCCGCCTGCTGAGCTGTCCGCTTTCGTTGACAGCCTGCGGTTGGTTTATGCCCCAGATAAGCGGGTGGCCATCTTCAACACCACCATCGCCCCGGCCGAAGGCGGGGGCTGGGAGGTAACAGGGGAGACCAACTTCCCAGAGGCCCGGGAAGCATTGCTCAGCGGGCTCCAACAGATGGGGCATACCGGGCAGATAAGCCTGCTGCCCGAAACCGCCTTGGAAGGCAAGGCCCACGGGGTAGTATCCCTGACCGCTGCCAACATCCGGTCCAACCCAAAACATGCTGCGGAGCTGTCTACTCAGGCGCTGATGGGCACCCCACTGAGGGTCTACAAAAAAGAGGGCGGCTGGTACCTGGTGCAGACCCCCGACGGCTACCTTGGCTGGCTGGACAGCGGTGGTTTTCAGCTGATGAGCGAATCGGAGGCTGAGGCCTTCCGGTCGGGGGAAAAAGCCGTATTCCTGCCCGATTTCGGGTTTGCCTACGCTGCCCCTGGCAGTCAGCAGGTCGTCACCGATCTGATAGCAGGCAATATTGTGCAACAACTTGGAAGAGCGGGGGGCTATCTGCACATCAGACTGCCCGATGGGCGCGAGGGGTATATCTTGGCCGACCAAGGCATGGGCTGGGATGACTGGCTAGAAAGCCGCAGCCCTACTCCGGAAAACATCCTGGCCACAGCCGAGCGGTTCACTGGCCGCCCTTACCTTTGGGGCGGCACCTCTGGCAAAGGGGTGGACTGCAGCGGGTTTACCAAAACCGTATTTTTCCTCAACGGGCTGATGCTACCTCGAGACGCTTCCCAACAGGTCAATAGTGGGGTCGAAGTGCCGACGGATACCACCTTTGCCAGCCTACAGCCCGGGGATTTCCTATTTTTTGGCCGTAAAGCCACTGCCCAGCAGCCAGAAAAAATCACCCACGTCGCCATTTATAAAGGCGACGGCAAAATCATACATGCTTCTGGTCATGTCCGTACGGAAAGCCTCAAAAGAGGAGCCCCCTCCTTTAACGAGTACCGCCTGAGCAGTTTTGTCCGTGCCAAACGGATGCTGACCTCAGCCCCTGCAGAGCACGGCGTGCTGCCCGTTTCCCAATTGTCCAGCTATTAACTCCCCCAGATTTATGCGCTACCTGATTCTTTTTCACCTTTTTGCCTTCCCCTTTGCCCTATTGGCCCAAACCGGGCTGCCAGAAATCGACGAAGCCATACGTACCGGCCATTTTGGCCAGGCCCAACAGCAGATCGCCAGCTATATTGCCCAAGCCCACCCTGAGCCCCTGGCCGCTGTAGCGCTTGAGCTGCAGTCTGCCCTGCTCGACCGCATCAAACTGGACTTCAACCGGGACGAAGCCTATGTACGGAAAACCCTGCAGCCTTATTTCCCGGAGCTTAGTGCTGAACAACTGCAGCAGTGGGAAGAAAGCGGCGTATTGGAAATGCGGATTATCGAGGGGGAAAAACGCTACTTCCGTAATGCCGTTTGGAACCTCCTGCGGGTAGACTCCCTGGCCAAAGCGAGAAAACTGGCCATAGACGGCCCCGGGGACAAAGGGCTGGACCACTTTCTGAGCAGCTACCTGCCGGGGGCGGTAGAAGCCGTACAGGCTCGCGCTACCGCCACGGTACGCCCAAAGGAAATCAAAGTAGCCTATACCCTGACCGTAAAGCCCGATGCCGTGCCAGATGGAGAAGTGGTGCGTGCATGGCTCCCTTACCCCCGTACCTCCCGCAGCAGGCTGGGCTCGGTCAAGCTGCACAAAGTCAGCGAGCCTCACTATGTCCTTTCGCCCATGGGCTACCCCCACAGTTCCATTTATATGGAGAAGGCTGCCAAAGCTGGGGAGCCCACTGTTTTTTCTTACCGGCTCACGTATACCGCATACGATGAATGGCATGACCTGCTCAGCCTCAAAGCGGAACCTTATGACACCACCTCCCGCCTTTTTCGGGAGTTCACCGCAGAGCGGGAGCAGCACATCCGGTTTACCCCAGAAATAAAAGCCCTGGCAGATGACATTATTGGGGGCGCAGAAGAGCCGGTGCTCAAGGCGTGGCTGATTTATCAGTGGATAGGGCAAAATATACCTTGGGCGAGTGCCCTGGAATATTCCACCATGCCCAACATCCCCGCTTACTGCCTGGAAAACCGGCGGGGCGACTGTGGCATGAAAGCACTGCTTTTCATCACCCTATGCCGCTACGCAGGCATACCTGCCAAGTGGCAGAGCGGATGGTTCCTCTATCCTGGGCACAAAAACCTGCACGACTGGGCTGAGCTTTACTTTGAAGGGATTGGATGGGTGCCTGTAGATCCTGATTTCAACATACAGGACATACCGGGCTCGCCTTTTGCCTCCCGCTTCTTTTTTGGGGGAGCAGACGCCTACCGCTTTATCGTCAATGATGATTTTTCAGGGCCGTTCTTCCCTGCGAAGGTTTACCCAAGAAGCGAAACGGTAGACTTCCAACGTGGGGAAGTGGAATGGAAGGGCGGCAACCTCTACTTCAACCAATGGTGGTATAATATGGAAGTCACTCACCCGGAGCCTTAAGGGCGGAGGGCTTGCAGTATGAAAGCTGTCAGCTCATCTTCAACATTTGCAGCAGTCAACGGCCTCCCGGGCTGAAACCAGTCGTAGACCCACCGGACGGAAGAAAAGAGGGTGTATAAAGCGATGTTGGGGTCCATTTGCCGAAACTCCCCTTCCTCCATGCCTGCCAGCAAAATGAGGCGGAAGCGCTGTTCATAATCCCTTCGCAGGGATTTGAACTCTGACAGGAAAGGCTCATTGAGGTGGCGCCATTCATCATTGAACGCAGTGACGGAAGTAGCGTCTTCCATAGCAGTGCGCACATGCAAGCGCAACAGCGCTTCTACCTTGGCCATTGCAGTGCTTTGGGCCTGCTCTACCTCTTCCATGCCTGAACGGAAACGGTGCGCATTTTCGAAGCAGATTTCCCGAAGGATTTCCTCTTTAGAAGAGATGTGGTTGTACAGGCTCGATGCCTTCAAGCTGACGGCTTCTGCCAGATCTCGCATAGAAGTAGCAGAGTACCCTTTGTCACGGAACAAACGGGCTGCAGCTTCTTTGATCTGTTCTTTCTTTTCCGGTTTTCGGATCTGTGGCATAAGGCTGTAAATTATCAGGCGTCAAAATCAACCGTCACTTCATCGGTTTTAGGGTGGGCTTGGCAGGTCAGCACATATCCAGCTTCCACCTCTTCCGGCTCGAGGGCGTAGTTGACATCCATGTATACCTCGCCTGCCGTAACTTTGGCCCTGCACGTGCTGCACACCCCACCCTTGCAAGCGTAGGGCAAGTCGGCCCCAGCTTTCAGCGCTCCATCGAGTATGTTCTCTGCGTTGGAAGATAATGGGAACTCCATGGCATTGCCATCCAGCACAATTGTGACCTTAGCCTCTACATCCGCCTGTTTTTCCTGCACCTTTGGCTGTGGCGGCAGCTGGGCTTTGCCCGTTGTGAACAGCTCAAAGTGGATTTTTTTCCGGTCTACCCCTTTGCTTTTCAATACCTCAGTGATGGCATCTGTCATCGCTTGTGGGCCGCAGAGGAAGAATTCGTCTACTTGGCTGAGGTCGATGAGTTTGTCGCACAGCAACCCTGCTTTTTCACCGGTGATGCGGCCTGTGAACAGTGGGCTGCCTAGCTTTTCCCGGCTCAGCACATGGAAAATACGAAGGCGCCCCATGTACTCGTTCTTGAGCCCTTCGATGTCTTCCCGGAAGATGATGCTATCTACCCCGCGGTTCCCGTAAAAAAGCGTGAAGGTGCTTCTGGGCTCTTCTTCCAGTACAGCCTTTAGGATGGCCCTGACCGGTGTGATGCCGCTGCCCGCTGCAAAAGCTACATATTGTTTAGCATTGGCCGGGTTGGGCTGATTGTGGAAGCGCCCCATCGGGGTCATCACCTCTAGGGTATCCCCGTGTTTCAACTGCTCATTGGCAAAGGTAGAAAAGCGCCCTCCGGGCACTTTTTTGACAGCTACCCGCAGCTCTCCGTCCGAAGGGCTGCTGCAGATGGAATAGGAGCGCCTGACCTCTTCCCCACCGATCTCTGCCTTAAGGGTAAGGTACTGCCCCGGCAGGTACTCATAAGCCTCGCGCAGGCCCGGCGGCAGATCGAAGGCAACGGAAACACATTCTTCCGTTTCCCTGCGCACATCTTTCACTTTAAGGTTGTGGAACTTAGGCATACAGTGCAGTTTACCATGGTAACAAAACGAATGAACGTTCGTTTGCAAATATACAGAAAATAACGGTACGGCTTGCGGTAAGGACTCCGGCTAATCCTGTTATTCAGAAACCTGACTTTTTCACTTTCTTGGGCTTTGGTTGCAAGCCTGCTTTTCTAAATTAGCCTGCCAAGCAAATGAATACAGCTTGTACTATTTTCATACTAAGCGATTTTAGATGGCCAGGGCTTTTGCCCTGGCCTTTTTGGTAGTGCTCTGCCGGGCCTATGCAGTGGAAAAATGGACTGTTCACAACTACATCCTGGTTTTCAAGGCGTAGCGCAGGCAGGAAAGCGCCCATTTCACCCTTCAAGGGGCCCCGATGCATCAACGCTAGCACCCTAAGAGCGGAAGCCGGCACAAGCCGCGCCCAAAGGTCTGCCGGCTTGCCAATCTCCAAGTTATAAACCTCCGAGCGCTGATTGCGGGAGCCTGACATACAAAAGCACCCTGCACGGTTATAGCCATGCAGGGTGCTTCAAAAGTTGCCTCCTTTCAGAAGGAAAACAAAGGCATTTAGTCCTTGAATCGGACGGTCACCGACTCTCCGATGCCACATCCGACAGATACGCTCTGCCCTTCCTTCACGCCGCGCATAAAGCCGTCCTGACGGGCAGGCATAGCATCGTAATATTGCCCAAGGCGCTTGTCCGCATCTTCTGCCACATCACCGTCCACCGATTTTGCGTAGCGGTATTTCTCCATTGCCGCCAAGATAGCCAGGCGCGAGGTCCAGTCGTCGCAATTGCGGCCCAGCTTGGCATAGCTATCGCCAATGAGCAGGTAAGGGCGCCCCCAGCCGGAGCGCAAGCTAGCTGCTTTCCGTGCTGCAGAAAGGGCAGCGCCGGCGTTATTTTTACGGTAAAGCTGAATAGAGGCAATGCTGTAGTAAATCTGAGCGCGGCCCTCGTCGTCCATTTCGGAGTCAGCATCCAGACATTCCTGATAGCGGGAAAGCGCTAAATCGTAGTCGCCCTCCTTCTGCAGCTGAGTGGCATCGTAGCAAGGGTTGCGCTCCCGGCGGACCAGCTCCAGAGAGTCATTGATAATTTTGGCCATCTGCTCGTAGTTGGTACGCAGGTCGATCATGAAGGTCTCGGTCGTATCACAGCCTTGCTGACGGAGCTTCACATATACGTATTTTACGACCTCGAGGTCGTTAGGGTTCTCTTCGTACTGCGGCATCAGCTTTTTGCGGAAGTAGCCACAATCGAACACCTGATCTTCAATTTCCTTGAAGTGGCTGTCCATACGAGCCTTGGCTGCTTCGTAGTATTCACCGTAAGAGCTGTTGTTGGCGATATTGTGTTCAGCGACTTCCTCCAGCTTGGTGTATATCTGCTGAGCTTCTTCCTGCCCTACCTTATTGGTTTTGAAGAAATAAACCAGCACCTGTGCCATAGGCTCGAGCAGGATATACTCTGCGTCCTTCCCGCCTTTATCGAGGGCGGCTTTGAGCGCATCGTAAGTAGCCTGCCGATAACCGTACTCCGGCATATAAAACATATCGTACCCCTTGCGGCCCAGCAAGAAGGCTTCGTTTTTGTAGCACTCGATCTCCTGAGCGTAAAGGTTCATAATCTGCTCGCCGAGCTGTTTTTTCTCCTCAGCATCAGAAGACTTGTTGTAAAGGACCTTCAGGAGGTCTCGCCCATCAGAATAATGAGAAGGGCGCTGCCCATCGGCAGCAGGAGCCATTTCGTAAGCTTTCTTCCAGTTTTCGTAGGCAATATTGAACTCTTCCGCGCTCAGCTGTTCCAGGTCTGCCACCGTTTTACCGTTTACGATCCCACGGTAAAGTACGTGCGCATTAGTCGCCTCCTCTTCAAAAGGCTTTCCGGTCCAGGTATCGCATTGCGCCAAGGCAGCAGTTTGCCCAAAAAGAGCGGCAAGCGCGAATGCAACCAATGAAAAACGTAACTCTTTCATAGTTTAATTAAATTTTCGTTTGAAGAACCAAGTGTTATCATTTAAAGTAAATCCAAGAGTCATATTGATGTAGGTTTCCCTAAGGCCCTCTGCCACGCCAAAGCGGCCGGCCTCAACGGCGAAGTTGACAAAAGAGGTGCGCTGCCGGGGCAGGATAATGGGAAAGCCCAGCCCAAGGGTAAGGCCATAATCCAAAAGCTGATCGCCCGAGAATTGCCGGGGGTCTTGCCCGTAGAACATGCCCACACGGTACCTCACCCGTGCCAGGTAGCTGTTGTAGGAAAGGTAGTCGGGGATGAACTCTGCCCCTGCCCGCACCTCCCAGGTATCTGCCAGGTTTTGGGCAGACTGCCCTTCGTTTTCGTAATTGCTCCACTGCTGCATACCCAGCTCAACACCCAAGCGCCATTTGTTGACCTCCTGATAGCTCAGCCCTACCGCAAACTCAGCCGGGAGGCGCCCGGTGCCAGCTACGCCGCTTTCATTGAACAAGGTATCAATCACAAAAGGGGCTCCAAAGTTCAAGTTATAGCGCTCGCCAAAGCGGCTTGCATCCGTATTGAAGTCATTGCCGCTACTGCCGTGGACGCCCAGGATCAACCGTTTGCCCGAAGGCTCCTCTTCGCCCTTGCTATTGATTTTTTTGAACTCATAGGTATACTGCGCCCCGAAGCGCCAGAACAAGCCATTGATGGTCAGCTGATCTTCGAACTGCGTGGTGTAGGCGAGGTCGAGGCTATCGAACTCTACCAGGCGGGTATTGGTTATTGTGCCCCAGTTGTAGCCCAGGGTGACGCCAGCTGAGACCGGGCCGTACTTGACGCCATTGCCCCAAGAGAGGCGGTATGTTTCACCTGCACCGATCAGGAAATTGGTGCTCTGCCCTGCGCCATCTACCTGCTGCGTGGTTTCCACATTGTAGCCTACTGTAGAATAAGGCTGCAGCGTAAAAGCCATGCCCAGGCCAAAGGGCGCTTCCCTACGGTCCAAGACCTTATTGATGGGATTGACCAATGGGAAGGCCAAGGATAGATGGGTAAGGTTGCCGCTCCACAGGCTCTGCTTGGCGTCATCCGTTGCAAGCTCTCCGAAGCGGGCGTTCAGGCCGACATCGAATGCGGTCGCTTTCAGCTGAGAGAGGGAGGCCGGGTTGAGGACATTGGCGTGGAAAGGGTCATGGTAAGCCGCGCTCAGCCCCCCCTGCCCTGCCTGAACAGGGAAGTAAAGGTTGTTGAAATCTCCGAGCCCGAAACGGGAATATGGAGAGTTGATTTTAGGATTGAGCGTGGTAGTTTGAGCGGAAACCGCCCAGGCTGTGCTCAAGACAACCGCCACTGCGAAAAATCTACTCCGAAAGCTCGACATTATAGGATAATATTTTATTCAGCCCTAATAAGACTAAATTTGGATTCACGAATATCTGGCTTTTCAGCTTTTCAGCCAAAAAGGAGGCATCTCCTCCTGTTGCGATGACCTGACAAGGCCCGAGCCATGCTTCTGCTTTTTGGCGGAAGCCCTGCAACTCGAACACGGCCCCCCAGCCTGCACCGTTTTTCATGGCATCAGCGGTAGATTGCCCATACCAGCTGTCATGTCCTGTTTCAGCATCGTTCAGTTGTGGCAGCCTTGCGGTAAAATGGTGCATGGCCTGAAGGCGCATACGGATGCCGGGGGCAATATTGCCGCCAAGGTAGCCTTTATCAGGGTGTACCAAGTCCAAGGTCATGCAAGTCCCTGCATCGGCCACGATACAGGGCTGCCCAGGGAAAAGTGCTGCTGCACCGACAACAGCTGCGATGCGGTCTTTCCCCAAAGTTGTGGGTGTTTCATACTGATTGGCAATGGGCAAGTTGGTTTCAGGGCTAAGCTCGATGAAGCGGAATCGCCTCCTAAGGCGCGCCCTCTCTTCCGGGGGCAAAGCTTTTGCCACCGATGATAAGATGATATTTTCAGCCCTATGGTTGGTTGCAAGGTTAAAAAAGTCAGGGGCATCGGCTGAAGCCCAAGCTTCAGACCACAACAGGCTACTGCCTTTGAACAGCGCCGCCTTGATGCGCGAGTTTCCGATGTCGATGGCCAAGTTCAACCGCCTCCTAGTGTTTGAAGTGGCGGATGCCTGTAGTCACCATAGCCATGCCATGAGCATCGCAGTAAGCCACGCTGTCCTTGTCGCGGATAGAGCCGCCAGGTTGTATGACGGCAGTGATGCCAGCGGTATCGGCTATCTCGACACAATCCGGAAAAGGGAAAAAAGCATCAGAGGCCATGACCGCGCCCTCCAGGCTGAACCCGAAAGCCTTTGCTTTCTCTATCGCCTGCTTCAGTGCATCTACCCGAGACGTCTGCCCGCACCCCATACTGAGGAGCTGCTGCCCCCGGGCCAGCACAATGGTGTTCGACTTGAGGTGCTTAGCGCACTTGTTGGCGAAGAGCAGATCGGCCACCTCTTGGGGTGTAGGCTGCTTTTGGGTCACTACAGTAAGCTCCCCGGCTGCCTCTATTTTAAGGTCTGTATCCTGCTCGATCACACCATTGAGCAGGCTCTTGAAGCTGCGTGGCTGTGCGGCATAATCCTTGATGCGCAGCAGGATCCGCTTTTTCTTTTGCGTGAGCAGCTCCAGGGCGTCTTCATCAAAGCCCGGGGCAATAAGGACTTCGTAGAAGATGTTGTCGATCTCCTCTGCGGTAGCCCGGTCTATTGTGGCATTCGCCATCAGTATGCCGCCGAAAGCGGAAACGTTGTCTGCTGCCAGGGCTGCTTTCCATGCTTCCAAGATGGTGGGGCGGGTCGCAACACCGCAAGAGTTGGTATGCTTGAGGATGGCGAAGGTAGGCGCATCGCCTTTGAACTCGCGCACCAAGCCCACTGCCGCATCGATATCGACCAGGTTATTGTATGACAAAGCTTTGCCGCCAATAATGTCGAACATATCTTCCAGGTTGCCGTAGAACACGCCCGCCTGATGAGGGTTTTCGCCGTAGCGCAGAGCAGTGGCCTGCCCAATAGAGTGCTTGAAAGCAGCCCCCGGCTCCTCTTCCCGGTTGAAGTAGTTGAATATAGCAGTATCGTAGTGGGAAGATACCATAAACGCTTCCCTAGCCAGGGCCTGCCGGTCCGCAAGAGTGGTCACGCCATCCTGATCCTTCAGAAGGCGGAGCAGGGCAGCATAGGCTGATTGAGAAGGGACGACGGCCACATCCTTATAATTTTTTGCAGCTGCCCGGATGAGAGAGATGCCGCCAATATCAATTTTTTCAATGATGGCAGCCTCGTCATCGGTGGCGGCTACGGTCTGCTCAAAGGGGTACAAATCGACGATTACCAAATCGATTGCCGGTATTTCATATTGCCCGAGCTGTGAAAGGTGGCTTTCCTCCCGGCGCGCCAGTATGCCGCCAAACACTTTGGGGTGGAGGGTCTTCACCCGGCCATCCAAAATGGAAGGGTAGGAAGTAAGGTCTTCAACAGCCGTCACCTCTGCCCCCAAGCTTTCGATAAAGCCTTGTGTGCCACCTGTGGAGTAAATCGTTACGCCGAGCCGCTTCAGCTCAGCGACAATTGGCTCGAGGCCCTCTTTATGAAAAACAGAAATGAGTGCGGATTCAATCTTTTTGCTTGCCATGGCTGTGGTTGTATGAAAAGGAGGTGCAAAGGTAGTTATTGAACCGCACTTGACAAAGGTTGGCAGCCGGCTGAAATAGCAGGATTTACGAGGGGCAGGGGCCAACACAAAAAAGTGTACCCTTGGGTGGTCCAAGAATACACTTTTCGCTGCTCTCGCAGCTAAATGGCGAAAGCGTCCGGGCTGATTACAGGCCGTTGACGTGGCGCATCAGCTTGCTCTTCAGGTTGGAAGCTTTGTTGTCGTGCCAAGTGCCACGGCGGGCCAGGCGGTCAACCATGCTGATAACCTTTGGGAGGAATTTTTCAGCCTCTGCTTTGTCTTCCATCTCGCGCAGGGTGCGGATAGAGGTACGGGTGGTCTTTTTGTAATAGCGGTTGTGCAGGCGGCGCTTAGCCTCCTGACGGATACGCTTCTTGGATGACTTGTGATTCGCCATTTTGTATCTTGAGTTTTCTTAAATGCTACTTATTTTAAAAGAGACGCAAATTTAAGGTTTCTTTTCGAATTGCAAAAGCCTGGCGCTCTTTTTAATTACAAAGGCAAAGACTGATGGGGCTGGGCGGATAAAAGGCTAGCCCCTGCCCTACGGAAAGCGTGCAATTCAATATCTTCACCAAGCAAACCATTTTCCGGCTGGGCTTTCTTCAGCAAGCGCCACGGCCAGGCACGTAAATACAAACTACTATGAGAAAAACGATTGGGCTATCAGCAGCCCTGCTGCTCTTCGCCTCTGTACTTTCTGCCCAGGTATGGCTGGAAATTGGCCCTAAGGCGATGATGGGCATGACCGGGCTGGCCAACGCCAATATCAATGGGGACGCCAACCACGACAGCTCTCTGGGCTTTGCGACCTCCCTTGGAGGGGCGGCCAACCTGAGCATAGGCGAGCGCCATGGCCTAAGCTTTGAGCTGCTGCGGGCCAACTACAGCCATAGCATGACCTACCGGGGCGATGCTGCCGGCAACCGCACCATAAATATGGAGTGGGAAAGCCTCGATATGTACCTGCTCTACCGCTATATACGCCCCAACGGTGCGTTTGCGGAAATCGGCGGCAAAAGCACCGGCATTTTTGCAGCCCAGCAGTCTTATGGCACCAACTGGGAAGATGCCAAAGGCGCTTATGCCGACCGCTACTTTTCAGGCTGTTTTGGGGTAGGAGGGTTTGTGACAGCCAACCGGGTGCTCACCGTCAAAACCGGGCTCCGGGCAGAATATGCCTTTACCGACCTGATGTCGGAGGAAGGGCAGGCAGCCAACTACCCGGCCTACTACAGCAATTATGAGAACTACGCAGAAACCTTCCCCTTCCGCCTAGGGTTCTATCTTGAAGTCACCTTTGGTGTAGGCGGGGTGGCTCAGGCCGAATGCGGCGCACGGGGGGTACTGTTTGGCACAGCCTATTGACAATACGCTGGCCGCCGGCTCCAAAAAGCTGGTCAATAGTCAAATATCTTGCGCGAAGCTTGCATTTGTGTCCAAGGGGGCTTTACTTGGCCCTAATTTATTCAGCCCCTACAGGATTGAATGGGATAAGCATGATTTTCCAGGCTTGGGCGGGTGCCGGAAGCCACATTATACCACAAATATTTACTGTAATCTTTACAGCCAATGAACGACTTTTCTTTCATAGCCAATGCTCACCCTTCTTACATCGACTCGATGTACGAAAAATACCTGCAAGACCCCGCGCAGGTCGAAGAAACCTGGCGAGCTTTTTTCCGGGGATTTGACTTTGCATCAAGCAGCACCAATGGGCAGAGCGAGGCGGGCACTACGGTTCCGGCTGAAGCCTTGGACAAGGAGTTCAAGGTCTTGTCCCTGATCAAAGCTTTCCGCAACCGGGGCCATCTGCTGTCTACTACCAACCCTATCCGGCAGCGCCGCGACCGCATGCCCAACCTCAACCTCGACGACTTCGGCCTTTCGGATGCCGACCTGAACACCTCCTTTGAAGCAGGGCAGGAAGTAGGGCTGGGCAAAGCCACGCTTTCGGCGATTATCGACCGTATGCGCAAAGCTTACTGCGGCAATATCGGCTATGAGTACCACCACATTCAAGACCGTGACAAGCGCCGGTGGATAAGGACACGCATTGAAAGCATGGCCAACTCTGCCGAAAACGCTTATGGTTTTGACAACGACACCAAAAAGCGCATCCTCGACAAGCTCAACGGGGCAGTCGTGTTCGAGCGTTTCCTGCATACCAAATACATTGGGCAAAAGCGCTTTTCCCTGGAAGGGGGCGAAAATACCATCGTCGCGCTCGATGGCCTGATCAACAAGGGGGCAGAGCTGGGCGTCAAGGAGTTTTTGGTGGGCATGGCACACCGGGGGCGTCTGAACGTCCTGGCCAACGTCATGGGCAAGACCTATGCACAGATTTTCAATGAATTTGAAGGCACAGCTGTGCCCGACCTTAGCTTTGGGGACGGGGATGTGAAATACCACTTGGGCTTCTCCTCTCAGGTAGAAACGCCTTCCGGCAATACAGTGCACCTCAAACTGGTGCCCAACCCTTCCCACCTCGAGTCGGTAAACCCCGTTGTAGAGGGCTTTGCACGCGCCAAAGCGGATATCCTTTATAACAGTGACTACGATTCGGTCCTCCCCATCCTTATCCACGGAGATGCGGCCCTTGCTGGGCAGGGGGTCACCTATGAGACCGTTCAGATGAGCAAGCTGGCTGGCTACTATACCGGCGGGACCATCCACTTTGTCATCAACAATCAGGTTGGCTTTACTACAGACTTCGACGACGCCCGGTCTTCTACCTACAGTACTGGTGTCGCAAATGTAGTGCAAGCCCCCGTTTTCCATGTCAATGGAGACGACCCCGAGGCGGTGCTTTTCGCCACGCAGTTTGCCATTGAGTACCGCCAAAAGTTCAACAATGATGTGTTCATTGATATGGTGTGCTACCGCCGGCATGGCCACAACGAGGGCGACGACCCCAAGTTCACGCAGCCGGAGATGTACAAGATCATCAACAACCACCCCGACCCCCGCGAAGTCTACAACCAAAAACTGATACAGCGGGGCGATGTAGATCAGAAGCTGGCCGAAGAGATGGAAGACTCTTTCTGGAAGCTGCTACAAGACCGGCTGGATGAGGTTAGGGAGCACCCCTTGCCCTACGAGTATCAAGAGCCGGAACAGGCCTGGCGGGAGCTGACGAAAACCTCTGACCCTAAGGACTTTGAGGAGTCTCCGGAAACTGGGGTAGACCGCAAACTGATCGATGAGCTGATCAGCCACCTGATGAATTTCCCGGAAGGGTTTACGCCCCTGAGCAAAGTCAACCGCCTGCTCAAGGGCAAGCGCAAACTGCTAGAGGACAATCAGCTGGACTGGGCAATGGGCGAACTGCTGGCTTATGGCACTATTCTGGCTGAAGGCAAAGACGTGCGCATGAGCGGGCAGGATGTCCGGCGGGGCACTTTTTCCCACAGGCATGCTGTAGTGCACGATGGCAAAACTTTCGAGCCGTTGAACCGGCTGGATGGCATAAGCGACAATCAAGGCAAGTTCCGTATTTTCAACTCCCTGCTATCTGAATTTGCGGTGCTGGGCTTTGAGTATGGCTACTCTTTGGCTTCTCCGGACAGCCTCATCTTGTGGGAAGCACAGTTCGGCGATTTCTACAACGGTGCACAGACGATTGTCGATCAGTACATCACTGCTGCAGAGAGCAAGTGGCAGCGCATGAGCGGCCTGGTGATGCTGCTGCCGCACGGGTATGAAGGGCAGGGGCCTGAGCACTCAAGCGCCCGCCTGGAGCGCTTCCTTCAGGCTTGCGCCGAATTCAACATTACGGTAGCGAATGTGACCAAGCCCGCCAACTTCTTCCACCTGCTGCGCCGTCAGCTGGCCCGGCCTTTCCGGAAACCACTGGTGGTCATGTCACCCAAATCTCTGCTCCGCCACCCGCTTTGCGTCTCAGACATTGCGGAGTTCGAAACGGGCAATAGGTTCCAGGAAGTGCTGGACGACCCTGAAGTGGGGCCGCGCAGCGGGAAGAAAGTGAAGCGCCTGCTGCTGTGCAGCGGCAAAATCTACTATGACCTGCTGCAGAAAAAGCAGGACGACAAGCGCGACGATGTGGCTATTGTGCGCATGGAACAGCTCTATCCACTGCCGGCCAAACAGCTGAAGGCCGTCTTCGAGCGCTACCCTAATGCGGAAGCTTTCTGGGTACAGGAAGAGCCTTCTAATATGGGGGCATGGCAGTATATCAACTCCATCTTTATCAACAAAGAGATCGACATCGATGTGGAGCTGAAGCATATCGCACGCAAGTCGAGCGCATCTACGGCTACCGGCTTCAAAGCTGTGCACGATCAGCAGCAGGAGCGCATTGTGAAACTTGCTTTTGGGGAAGCATAGGCTAAGCGCTAGCTAGCACCACGTAAAAGCCGCTGCCTGAACGTTGTCAGGCAGCGGCTTTCTTTTTGGGCCGCGGTAGGCTCATCTAGTCGCTTGCAAGCTTAGTGGGACACCCCGCCGGGGCCATGCACATGGCCATGCTCGATCTCTTCGGCAGTCGCTGCGCGCACTTCCTCTATCTGGCCAGTGAAGTACAAATCGACCCCAGCCATTGGATGGTTGAAGTTCATTTGCACCTCAGTGTCACCAATCTCCAATATGGTCCCAATCAGCTGATTGCCGTCGGGGTCGCGCATAGGGATGACGCGGCCGACCTGCAGGATATCCTCTGCGAGCTCACCATCTACGACAAAAGCTTCTTTGGGGATGGGGGCGATCGCCTCGGGGTCGTACTCACCGTAAGCTTCAGCGCTTTCAATCCCAAAAGCAAAGCCGTCTCCTGCTTTTTTCCCAGACAGCTCGGCTTCAAACTTGGGGATCATGGACCCTGCACCGTAAAGGAACACAAGCGGGTCGCTGCCAAAGGTTTGCTCCACCATATCTCCATCAGCGTCTTTTTCCTGCAATTTATAGTGCAGCGTGACCACTGTATGCTTATCGATTTTCATAGGTACATCGTTTTCTTTGATAATCGGCGCAAGGTAAGGATTTTGCAAGGGCAGGGCGAATGAATAAGGCTATTCTTCGCTATACCCTTGAAAATGTTGGGGTAATCGTATCTTCGGGCTGCAAACCAATGCGACTATGGAACCACAAGAATTAGATGCTGCCCGGCGTCAGGCATACGCACTGCGCCAGAGTTTCCAGTTTGTGAAAGCCCGGGAAGTCCTTCAGGCTGCTTTACGATCGCCTGCGGCAGAGCTTTGGTACGACTTGGGCAAAACAGAAGAAGAAAGCGGAAGGCCCGAAGCAGCCATCAAAGCCTACCAGGCCGGCATTGAGCAGGCTCAGGAAAGCGGGCAGCTGCTCTTGCTCGCACAGCTCCGGGAGGCACAAGGGCTGGCCTATCAAGACCTAGGGGAAGAGGAACAGGCCGTGGAATGCCATGAAGCCGCCCTGGCCATCTTGAAGCAGCTCCCTGAAAAAGAGGCTGGGCTTTTCCCTGCAAAGGTGGCCAAACACCTTGGGGAGCTCTACTTTGACCGGGGGGATACCGCCTTGGCCCGGAGCCACTTCAGAAGTGCGCTCACCCTGCTGCAACTCTACATTGGGCAGGGGGAAGGGTTCATTTGCCTGGAGGCAGCTACCGTAGCCCTACAGCTCGCTGGCGTAGAGATCAGAGCCGGGGGCGATAATGTAGGGACGGCCCTCCACCTCATCGCTGGGGCTGAACGCTGGCTGGACGAACTGGACCAGGACGATTCCATAGTGGAGGAGCGGTTTGCGGAAGCCCGCTTTCTAAAGCGGCATTGCGAACAAATTATGAACAAATAAGCCCGGCAAGGCTTTTCTTTACCGAGTGGACAAAGCAGAGGCGCAAACCAATATGTCGCAGGCGCTCATGTTTTTTCGGGCTATAGCCTGGCATTGGCCTAGCGCTGCGCAGGGGCGGCAGGCCCGATAGGGCCGAGCGGACAGCGAGCCCCGGAGCATAGCGGCACCTGCCATCGGGCAGGGGCAGGCCCCTATCCTTGCGGAGAGGGCAGGCCCCATCTCGCAAAGCAGGCTGGGCAGGCCTCAAAAAAGCAACAATCCGGTTGGCGCCCCAAAACAAAGGCCCGCGCTCAGAGCGAGGCCGTTACTTTACTTCCAGCTTACGTCTTACCCAACAAACACCATACATATGAACACGAACGCTTTTGCCATGCTTTTCATCCTTTGGGGGCTCAGCCCCGCCCTTTTTGCCCAAACCGCTTTTAGCGAGGAGCCCCGCCCGATGAGCCAAGGGGCCGAGCCCAGCTTTCTGCTCGATTTCCGCATTGGGCAGGCAGAGGATATCGCCGACCTTTGGGCTGATTACCAAAAGGGCTTCAAGGCCAAGAAACCAAAGCTGAACAAAGAGACCGGCGAGTACCTGACTGATAACGCCAGAATTGAAACCATCAGCAACAACACCATCGACATTTACGCTACCATAAGCCCCAAAGGGGAGGCGATGGGGGCTGTCGTGACCGTTTGGTTCAACCTTGGCGGTGCATACCTTTCCTCCGAGCGCCACCCCGACCGGATGCCCGGCGCTTATGCCTGGCTGGAGGGCTTCCGCAATAAGGTGATGTACGAATACGCTGAAGAGGTGCTCGACAATCAGGAGGATTTGCTCAAGGAGCTCGAAAAGGGCCTTTCCGACCTCAAGAAAGAAGAAGAAAAAGCGAAAGAGAACGTTGCTGACCTCGAAGCGGAGCTTGCTGAGGCCAAGAAGGCCGCCCAGGCCGCTGCCCAGGCCGTTGCCGGCAAAAAAGCGGAAGTCAGCAAACAAGAGCAGCAGGTACAGCTCGCTAAGGAGAAGGTCAATAGCATAAAAAAGAAGCAATAAGCTTCGCATTCAGGAGCCCCTGGCCAGGGGCTCCTGAATGCCCGTCAGAAAGGCAAGGGCTCGCCCATGGTTTCCGTCATCTCCCGGAATAAAGCCTGCACCTGGCTCAAGACTTGGGCCCCGGAGCGGTTCATAATCTGCCGCCCGTCTATCTCTACTACTTTCGTTAGCTCCCCCATTGTGCCAGTCGTGAACACCTCATCGGCAGTGTAAAACTCTGTAAGGGAAAGATTCTTCTCCAATATGGGGATGCCCGCCTGCTGGCACAGATGGATGACGTGCTGCCGGGTGATGCCGGGCAGGCAGCTATCTGCATGTGGCGTATACACTTTCCCCTTGCGGATACAAAAGACATTGACACCGTTGGCTTCCGAGACAAAACCGTCCTTGTCCAGCATAAGCCCTGCATCGGCCCCAGCGTGGTTTGCTTCAATTTTGGCCAGGATGTTATTGATCAGGTTGTTGTGGTGTATCTTAGAATCGAGCGACATAGGAGAATTGCGGCGCACAGAAGAGGTCACCAGGGTGATTTCCGGCGGATAAACCGGAGGCTTCCACTCTGGCACAATGATAAGCGTAGGGCCAAACTGATTCAGGCGAGGGTCCATCCCTGAGGTGATCTTCAGCCCCCGGGTAAGGGTAAGCCGGATGTGTGTGTCATCCTTCATCCCATTGGCCTGCAAGGTTTTGAACAGTGCGGCTTTCACTTCTTCAGAAGAAGGTATGCCTTGAAACGCCATAGCGTGAGCTGAATCCTGCAGCCGGCTCAGATGCTCTTCCAAGCTGAAAATACGGCCGTTATACACCCTGATGCCTTCCCAAACGGCATCTCCACCCTGTACTACACTGTCAAATACAGATACTTTGGCCTCAGCCCTCGGCAAGAGCTGGCCATCGATATAGATTAGGATGTCATCATTGCGCTTGTCGTACTTTTGTAGCATAAGATTTTTATGTTTGGATGGGAAGGGCTATCGTAAAAGCAGTGCCGTTCCCAAGGCTTGACGAAACAGAGATATGCCCCCGGTGGCGGGCAACTATTCGCTGGCAAATAGCCAGCCCCAGCCCAGTGCCGGAGTAGTTGCGCTTGTCTAGGCGCTGGAAAATATGGAAGATCTTGTTGAAGTAAGCCTCATCGATGCCGATGCCATTGTCCTGCACCGTAAAAATAGCCTGCCCGCCCTCCAGGCAGCCTGTCACGCGGACCGCCGGCTGCTCCTTATCATTGAACTTGAGGCCATTGGAGATAAGGTTTTGGAAGAGCTGGGCAAGCATTACCTCATGCCCTGCAAACACAGGCAAGCTGTCTATGACAACCGCTGCATTTTTTTCCTGTATATCCGCTTGTAAGGAAGCTTTTACCCGGGCAAGCAGCTCATTCATATCTATCTCACTGCGCTTCAACACTTGTATATTGCTCAGGCGGGCATAATCCATCAGCCCATCGAGCAGGCGGCTCATGTGCTCAGTGCCGCCCAAGATATACTGTATAAACTCTTGGCTCTGACTGTCCAGCCCTTCCGGGAAGCGGCGGGCCAGCAGGGAGGTGAAAGAGCCTATGGTGCGCAGGGGCTCACGCAGATCGTGCGAAGCGACGTAAGCAAACTGCTCGAGAGCAAAATTAGACTCCTTCAGGTCTTTGTTCTGGTCCGCAACTTCTTGGTTGATCCTGGCAATCTCCCTTGCTTTTTCCTCCAGCAGATGGTTGGCTTTGCGCTGCCTGCGGTACTGTACAAAAGCCAGCACCGCCACCCCAAGGAAAAGGACAAGCGCAATGATCAGCACACCGGCCAGCCTCCTGGCCTCCCTCCGCTGCACGGCCAGCAAGGCGGCTTCTTGCTGCTGGGAATTGTACTGCTCCTGAACGTCCAGCAAAATCCGTTCATTCTCTACATTAACCAGCTCAATATAAGCCTGATTGTAAGCCAAGCTGTAGTGGTAAGCGCTATCATAAACCCCTAGCTCAGCGTAGCTTTGGCCCAGCGCCTCAAGCGACTGAGCGGCCAAGCCCAGTGCGCCGGTCTCCCTGCTCAGCTTTAGGGCCTGCTTTTGCCAAGCGATCGCTGCTCCGTGGCTGCCCATCTTTTGATCTATACGGGCCAGCGCAAGCCAGTTGTCGATAAGCTTGTTCGAAGATTTTGCCCGGCTATTGATGCTGATCGCCTGATTGAGGTATTCCCTTGCCTTGGCAAAATCCCCTTTCTGACTGAGGAAACGCCCGAGGTAGTCATAGCAAAAAGCCATTGTGCTGGAATCTCGCTGCAAGACCGCCCGGTCTAGGGCTTCTCCTGTATACCAGATGGCACCTGAGAGGTCTTCCTGCTGCTCGCGGGCTTCTGCCAAGCTGACCAGCGAATAGGCCACCTCCGTCTCGTTGCCCATGCGCTGCCGGATTTCCAATGCCTGCTCGTAGAAAGACTGCGCCCTTGGCGCATCGCCCTGCCAGAGGTATACATTGCCTATGTTATTATAAGACCTTGCCAAGCCGACACTATCATTGATGGCCTCCCGGATTTTAAGGGCGGCAAAAAAGGCTTCTGAAGCTTGAGGCACCTTGCCCTCGTACCAATAGACCATCCCATCAGTATGCAGGGCATCAGCAATGGCTTTAGAATTGGACAACTGCCTGGCCAGCGCCAACGACTCTCCGGCCAGTTCGTGCGCACGGGCCGGGCGGGCAGCCTTATAGTACCAAGCCTTCTCCTTGAGCCAATACGCCCGCTCGAGCGCAGTCTCTGCCTGCTCGAGAGAGTCCTGCAAGGCTTCCTCTTCTTGGGCACAAACGGGCCTAACCGACAATGCTCCTATCAGGAGCAAGCCATAGCAGGCTAGAAGCTTGTAGCTGTTTCTGCCCCCAGCATGAATGAAGAGGCACCTGGATATTTTGAGCATAGCTCTTTTTATGTAGGCCCTGGAAAGCCCCCAAAGCCAAAGGCTAATATACAACAGCCAGAGCAGGAACAAACGCTCGGCTGGGCTGAAGCTATACCGCCCCAATCAGTTTTGACAAAAAGAACTGTCTGGCCGCTGTGATCCAGCTCGCCCCTAATGCCCCCACTCCTTACCTTGATCAGGTAGGCTTGTCCCATCGCGCAGAGGCGCAAACCAGATTGTCGTTTTTGGGCCTGCCCCCTCCGCAAGGATGGGGGCCTGCCCCTGCCAGCAGGCAGGTGCCGCTATGCTACGGGGCTCGCTGTCCGCTCGGCCCCTCGCCCTACAGGCGTCGGGTCTGGCCTTCGGCCACCCCTTCGCAGCGCTAGGCCGATGCCAGGCTATAGCCCCAAAAGCATAAACGCCTGCGAAATTTTAGTTTGCACCATCAGGCAACGCCCTTCCCACTAGTGCGACTAGACCGAATTACTTGATAGCATTTCCACGATTAACCCTTTTCTGGTGCGTGACCTTTATTTGTCAAAAATTTACGGCTCAATCCACTTGACTTGATGTGCCGGGCTAGTGGAGTGAAAAAATGAGCTATTTTCGGTCACGCACCGGCTTTGGGGGAACCAAAGCTAAGTGACTGAAAATAGGCATAGCGTGGCAAGAAAAAGCCTTTTTAATCTCGCAATCCCCCCAGCCCATCAAGCCTGTCATTTACGGTGTCAATGCCACCCTGCTCAGTACCTCGTAATAAGGCATACACTCCTTGGCCAAGGCTTCCTGAGCCGGCGACAGCACGTAAGGCTTTTCTTCATAAGGCATGAAACCAGTAGACCGATGTACGGATGCGTACCAATACTTGGCCCAGACCCCGTCCTCAGGGCGGGCACCGGGCGGCCAGCCCAGCATGGCTTCATCAAAAGGCAGCCCCAAGGCTTCACAAAGCTGGGAAAGGACAGCTCTTGGCCCCAGCAACAGCTGCCTGGCATCCACTACTGCACGGAGGGTGCCCGCAGCTTGCAGCTCTTCGTACAGGCTCAGCTGCTGCGCCACCCCAATGTCTGCCAAGGTAGGATTGGGGATAACTTTGGAATAAGAAGCGATGATGGCGCGGGGGTCACGTATGAGCAGGATGTTGTCGGTCTGCCGGAGGAAAGCAGTATCCAATTCAATCAGGTGGTGGGTCATCTGCTTAAAGAAAGCCACCGGGCGGGCACAAGGGCCTAAGATGGTCTCCCGCACCACCTGCACCGCGTCAATGGGCTGGCTCTCCAGCACTTCCGCTGCCCCGGGGTGTTCGGCCTCTGAGGGCGTATGATGAAGGTAATGCGCATACAGCGGCTCATCGTACACTCGGGTATCTTTGCGCTGTGCAAAGGAGTACATAAGGGCGGTGCTGATGTTGCGTGGGCTAGACCAAGCGTTAATGCGCTTTACGGGCATCGTCATAGAAAAGTAAGCATATAAAAGCCCGGCCTGAGCCGGGCTTGACCATTGAAGTAGCTCTTGATACCGTCTTATTCTGCTACGGTCAAGTCTTCTATAGTAGCTTCCGGCGCATTGGTTTTTACGGATTCGATGCCCTTTTCCATTCCCGACTTGGAAGCATACATCTGGCTGCTGCCAATGACTTGCTTGTTGCCTGCCAAGAGGTTGAAGTGGAATTTGCCATTAGCGGCCTCTTTGCGCTCAAAGTGGTCGTCGTTGCTGGCATTTTTCTGTACACTTTCTACGCCGTTCTTGCAGCCGGCTTTATTGGCATAGCCTTGGCTGGAAAGGATGACCTGTCCATTGCGCGCCTTCAGGCGGAAGTAATACTTCTCGTTATTCTCGCTTTTGAAGATTTCAAATTTCATAGCGGTCTGTTTTGGTTTTTTTGATGTTTAGAGACTGTTTAGACCTCAGCAATCGGGCTATCCCGCTAGGCAGCGGTACACTTTTCCGCTTATGCTTCGCTTCGAAAATCCTCATTTATCTCAGGCTAAACTCCGGTTTTCGTGCCTTGCCTAACCAAAAAACTGCACATTCTCGCCTAGAAGGCCAAAATCCAAACAGGCCCTTAAAAAAGATGGTTTTGTTAAGGACGGCCGCTATGGCTGAAGTCACTTCCCATGCGGCCCTTTAAATTATCTCTATTTGATTATTTTCCAAAAGTTTGGTGCCTTATTCCGCACAAAATTAGAAATACCGTGCAGCCTGTGGCAATTTCAGGCTTGCGGTGGCACCACTTTAGGAGCAGCTGTTGCCAAATTCCACCATTAGCAGCCTGCTTGGATCTTTGCGCACCCTATCTAAAAGCCCCAGCTACTTAACCCTCCTTATGTTTTTCTTGTTAAACAGTAGATCGATCGAGCTCTTCCGGGCAGCCTCGCCCGGGCGGAGCCCTTTACACCACCACCCAATGCACGAAGTATGGCCCGGCTCTTAATCACCCTATTTTCCCTCCTCCCTCTGGCTTGCTATGCACAGAGCGACATCCCGTACTACCTCCAATTCAGCGGCAACCTGCTGATCAACGTTCCGGTGGAAGGCTTCTCCCGGGTACAGGATGGCGTTTCGGTAGGCGGAGGTGGGGCGTTTATTTTCCAAGGCAAGCGCGGCAAGCCCCTGTTTTTTGGGCTGGAAGCAGCAGGGGGGCGGTTCGAGACCGAAAGCATCAAATTTACCACCACACAGAATGGGTTTGCGGAAGATTTCCGGGAACGGACATCCACTCACCTGCTTCAGGCGCACGTTCTGGCCCGCTTCAAGCCCTTTACCGGTTTTTTCCTGCAGCCTTATGCCGATGGGCTGCTAGGGGGCAAGTGGCTATACGCTAGGACCGTCTTTTCTCAAGAGTTTGATGAAGACGAGGTGGAAGTCATTGAACGGTATACCGAAATCAGCGACAACACCCTGAGCGTAGGCGCCGGAGCAGGCGTACAGGTACGGCTGAGTGCTGCCCCTGACCTTCTGCTCGACTTCCGCTGCGTATACCTCTATGGGGGCAGTGCCCGCTATTGGGCACGAGACCCCGACGCGCCAGACCCGCTCGAGTTCTCAGCGGAGGCATTTGAGCCGCGCATCTCCCCTACTTCCACTCTGTCCTTTCAACTGGGGCTGACCCTCCAAATTTCACTTAAAGAATTCCATGGGCTGGAATAACGGCAACAGCCCTGAACAATGGGCCCGGGCTGGCATTTTAAATGGCTATGAAGCGCAGTATGCTGCTGCCCTTCCCAAAAATCATCCTTTATGCCTGCCTACGCCACTTTCGATTTTTCTGCATTCCCACTCGCCCGCGTCACCTTCACCGGGGCCCCTGCCGATGAGGGCAACTTCTCTGATTACCTGAGCAGCCTAGAGCAGCCATACCTTAGAGCATCGCCGTTTGTCTACCTTTTTGATGCCCGGCAGGCTGCTTTTCCAAGCCTGCGGTATCAGCGCCAACAAGCCGAATGGCTAAACAGCCACGCTCAGCTGATGAAAGCCTATTGCAAGGGCACGGCCTATCTTATCCAGCAGCCACTTTTGCGCATCGCGCTGAAAGGCATCTTTGCCATTCAAAGCCAGCCAGTGCCCTATGTGGTGACGGGCACAGAAGCAGAGGCCCTTTCTTGGGCGGCAGCACAACTGCCTGGGCTCAACCCTGGGCAGCCGCCCGTCTGAGCCGGTCATTCACCGCCCGGCCCAGCCCTTCTTCCGGGAGCAGCTCGGCCACAATAGCCGGAGCGCC
This sequence comes from Phaeodactylibacter luteus, assembly GCF_007993045.1. Classification (GTDB taxonomy): domain Bacteria; phylum Bacteroidota; class Bacteroidia; order Chitinophagales; family Saprospiraceae; genus Phaeodactylibacter; species Phaeodactylibacter luteus. The sequence continues at coordinate 29,936 of NZ_VOOR01000006.1, read as the reverse complement.
GCTCCCATCTAGCTCGCGCATAAGGGCAAACAGCCGCCGGGCAGCCTCTTCATAATCGCCGGAAGGGGACAATAAATGCTGCTGTGCTTCGGGCCAGCCCGGCTTGTACTCCCGGAACCTGATAAGGACCGCGCCTGCTGGGTAACGGTGCAGAGCAGCAGCCAGAAAGAACGGCACCGAGGGGGCATAGTGGCTTTTCAGCATACCTGGCGCTTGTGGGTTGGAGCTGGAGTAAGGCTTGACCGCAACTTCACCTACTACTTTTTCTATCGTTTCTATAGCCAGCCCGCCTTTTCGGTAAATTACAGGCCGGCCAGATTCAAAACCGAGTATGGTGCTTTCCACGCCCACCGTACACGGGCCGCCATCCAGGATATATGGGATTTTCGCCCCTAACTGGTCCGCGACATGCCGGGCCGTAGTTGGGCTGATGTAGCCAAAAGGGTTCGCACTCGGTGCTGCAAGCGGGAAATCCAGCTGCCCGAGCAGTTCCCGAGCAACAGGGTGGGCCGGCACCCGGATCGCAACCCTTGGCGAGCCGGCTGTGACCAAATCAGGGACAAGCGATGACTTTTCAAGCAACAGGGTAAGGGGCCCTGGCAAAAAAGCCCGGGCCAGGGCTTCGAGCTCAGGGCGCACAGTAGCAATATAAGGCGCAAAAGAAGGGAAATCGGGAAGGTGGATGATGAGCGGGTCAAAGCTGGGCCGGTTTTTTACGGCAAAAATAGCGGCCACAGCCCGAGGGTTGAGCGCGTTGCCGGCAAGCCCATAAACGGTTTCGGTAGGCATGGCAACAAGCTGGCCCGCTTTGAGCAGGCGGCAAGCGTACTGAATGTCTTTCCCTATCATGAATCAAAAAATGGTATAGAAGGGCAAAGTTCGCAAGTCTCTATCAGATTACAAAAGGCTGCACGCCAATACACAGGGATGGTATGAGGAGGACTGATGCAGCCGCGCCCGGCCAGGGCTAAGCCAGCTTTTCCAAGCTTGGCAAAATACTAGTGCCTTAAGTTGAAGTTATTTTCCGGCTAATCAAGGCGAAGGTCCGCGGCTTTAGCCCGAGCTAAAGGAGCGGTTCTTTAACGAAGAGCAGGCGGAAAAGAACGAAACTTGGAGTGTCAAGGGTTTATGGCTTGAGGCACTAGGCGGCTACCTTCTCCTGCACATCCGGGTGCTGCTCCAGGTACTCCTGCATCAGCTTACGCGAAGCCACAAAAAAGCAGGACTGCCCGAATATCCCTTTCTCCACAAACTGTATGCGCGCAATGGATAAAAAGAGGAAGCTGCTCTGCCGGATCTCCTTTATGGCATGGAAGGGGTAGCGGGCCGTCTTGAAGTAATTGGTCACATAAAGGAACGCCTCGTCAGCTTCGACCCGTTTGAGGCGCAGCAGCGTGAATGCGAAAAGCAAGACCCCGGTCACATAAGCGAAGGCCATGCCCCCCTTGAAATAAATGGACGGGGTGTTGCCCACATATTCATACTGATAGGCTAGCGCTGCAATGGTCAATGCCCCGAAGAACACAATCCAGAACACGGGGATGAAAAATTTGAGCATCAGGGTGCTGTTGCTGGACAGTCGTTGCATTAGAATTCTTCGTTTTCACGGTTGACACGGGCAGAAACCAGGATACTGACTTCGTACAGCACGTAAAGCGGGATGCCGATCAGAAACTGTGTGACCACATCCGGTGGGGTGATCATAGCCGCTAATACCAGTACGCCAATGATGGAGTGCCGACGGTATTTTTTCATGCCTTCCGGAGTCACAAGCCCAACTTTGGAGAGGAAGTAAACAATGATAGGCAGCTCAAAAATCAGCCCGGCCGGGGCAGTGAACATGATCATGTAATTGATGAAGGAAGACATCGTAGGCGTATTCTGCACGCCCGGTATCTCGTACCCGGCAAGAAAGTTGACCGCGAAAGGAGAAATGATGTAGTAGCCAAAGAGCACGCCCATGATAAACAGCCCGGAGCAAATCCCTACCATGCCGCGGGCAGCCCGCCGCTCCTTGGCGTAAAGCCCCGGCTTGATGAAAGTCCAAAACTCCCACAGCACGTAGGGGAAAGCAATGATCAGCCCCATTACAAAACAGACCTTGATGGCCATGATAAAGGGCTCGCCAAAGCCCGTAGCGATCTTGGGGAAATCTGGCGGCGTAAAGCACATGACATCCCCCAAGCCCATACTGTTGGACAAGTTGCAGATGAAACGGTAGGAGAAGAAGTCGGCCTTGGTCGGGCCAAAAATGACGGTGTCGAACAGCCAGCCCTGAAAAAGGAAAAGCACAATGCCCAGCCCAACAACAGCTATCAGGGAACGGATGATGTGCCAGCGGAGCTCTTCCAAATGCTCCAGAAACGTCATCTCCTGTTCCTGCGGTTCTGGCCCGAGGCGGTCTACATCTATTTGGTCGAGTGGCATAAACCTTGGTCGCTTAAATCGTGATAAAACCAGCACCTTCCAAGTGCCGGTAGGCTGCAAAGGTAACAAAAAAGGGAGTCGTAAAGATGTGAAAAAGCGAATCCGCCAAATGATAAGGCTTTCCTAAATTACCCCCTTCCCACAACCCCTTCGGAAAAAAATTGTTTCTTCCTTGAATACTGCCATTCGTCCCTGCCGCAACAGCTTTTTGGCTCAACTTTACCACTTATGCCCTGCACCGGCCTAACAGCCAAGGCGGGCGTACAAACCTTTCCTGATTTATGATGAAGTATTTTGCTATCCTGCTTGCTCTAGCTTTCTCCAGCATTAGCGCCTGGGCCCAGCCCGGGAGCGCCGCCTACGCTCCTGCTCCAGAAGAAAAAGCCCTGCTCTGGGAAATTTCCGGCCAAGGGCTACAGCAGCCCTCCTACCTCTACGGCACTATCCACATGATCGGCAAAGATGACTTCTTCCTGACGGAGGCCACTCAGGAGGCCTTCGGCCAGGTGGGCCACGTCACCTTTGAAATCAATATGGAGGACATGACCGACTTCTCCAAGCTGATGCCCCTGCTGATGAAGGCCTTCATGGTAGGCGATACCACTCTGGAAGACTTGCTCACCCAAGAGGAATATGCCCGCGTGAGCGATCACTTCGCTACCATTGGCCTGCCTATGATGTTCGTCAACCGGATCAAGCCGATGTTCCTCTCTGTCATGGGGGGAGATGAGGCCATGAGCATGGACCCCAACGCCTCCTCCGAGGTCGTCTCCTATGAAATGGAGTTCATGAAAATGGCCCAAGAACGCGAAATGACAATTGGCGGGCTGGAAACAGCGGAATACCAGATGAGCATGTTCGACAGCATCCCCTACTCCGTACAGGCTAAGATGCTCATGGAGTCTATTGATGCCGGAGGCGGCGTTGGGGGCGATCAGTTTGCCGAAATGGTGAAAATGTACAAAGAGCAGGATATCTATGCCATGCAGGATATGATGGACGAAGAAGGCGGCATTGCCGGATATGAAGACCTGCTGCTCGTGCAGCGCAACCGGAATTGGATACCGGTCATGGCGGAGATGATGAAGGTGCAGCCTACCTTCTTCGCAGTAGGCGCAGGCCACCTCGGGGGCGAAGAAGGTGTCATTGCACTTTTGCGCGAAGCAGGCTACCAAGTAGAGCCGGTCAAGTAATGCCGGTACAAAACTGGGGGGGGGGCCTCCCCGGCCTGACGGCACGGGGCGCTACGATCCGGGGCTCGCTATCCGCTCGGCCCTGCCGGGCTTGCCACCCCTCCTCATCGCTAGGCCGGCACAGCTGGGCACCGTATGCGCAGCAATGGCCAAGTGCCTGCCGCAGCACCGCTTCCCAGGCCTGTTGCCAAAAATCACCGGGAAGGCATGACATTTAGCAGAGCATCAGCCGTTTATCATGGCTAATTTGAAGGAGGCTGGGCGAAAGCCCTTTTTTCCCACTCAAAAACAAAAGTCATGTGGCTACGAGATATCCAAAACCTACAGCACGGCACCCTAGTTGACGTCCGCAACCGCGAAGAATACGACCTAAACCACATCCCCGGGGCGGTAAACATCCCTTGGGATATCCACCTCTACTACCTCGATGAACTACAGGAGCTGCCCCGCCCTTGGATTTTGTTCTGCGAAGAAGGCTACCGCTCCGGGCTGGTAGCGCTCTCGCTCAAAGCCCTCGGTTTTGAGGAAGTGTACAATGGGGGCAGCTGGCGGGATGCCGCCCAAGAGCTGGACGAAATAGAAGCCGCAGCCTAACGCCTTTTCCTATTGCCTGCAAGGGGACCGTATCTGCGCGCTTTGAGGCGCTAAGCCATATCCCCTTTCACCACCCCTGCAGCGCAGGGGCACAACAAGCTGAACATGCACTACAAGCCGGTCACTGCGTGGATTTTCATCGCCCTCTCCCTCGCCCTCCTGCTGATGTTCCTTTATCCTGCCAAGTGGGTCATCGGCCTGGGGGTGCTCTTTGTGCCAGCCCTGCTCATCTTGCAAGCCTACGTCATTTTGCGCGCCGACGATGAGAGCCCCCACACCTTGTCTGACGACAAATGGTACGAAGACCGGGACTAGCCCGAGCGGGGCTTTTCCGTCAAAGCTGCGCCGAGCGCCCTCACAGCACAGGGCATAGATGGCCCTGCAAGCCCACAATGGTTTTCCCCCGATTTTGCTACAGCGCTACCCTTTTTGAGGGGGCGAAAACTAAGCTATGCTTTCCGGGCTTTAGCCAGGCATCGGCCTAGCGCTGCGAAGGGGCGGCAGGCCTGATAAGGCCGAGCGGACAGCGAGCCCCGCAGCATAGCGGCACCTGCCCTCAGGCAGGGGCAGGCCCCTATCCTTGCGGAGGGGGCAAGCCCAAAAAACGACAATCAGGTGCGCCCTTTGAGGGCTTATTTCCCTTTTACCTACAGGCAGGAACTATTTCCTGCAGGATGCGGTATTCTCTAGACTTGCTTTTGGCCTACAAAATCAGAATACCATGTTCAGTAAAGCCTTCGGCCTGTACCGCGAATCCTTCAGCGGCCTTTCCCGAGAGATATGGCTCCTTTCTGGCGTCATGCTCATCAACCGTGCCGGCACGATGGTGATCCCCTTCCTTTCGGTTTACCTGACCCAGCAGCTGGGCTTTAGCCTGGCACAGACCGGATGGGTCATGAGCAGTTTTGGGGCAGGCTCCGTAGCAGGCTCACTGATTGGGGGGAAGCTCTCTGACCGGGTGGGGTTCTATCAGGTACAGTTTTGGGCGCTGCTGCTGAGCGGTTTCTCCTTCATTGCCCTGAGCCTGTTCACCTCTTTTTACGCTATGTGCCTGGCCGTCTTTGTCAGCACCACCATTGCTGATGCCTTCCGGCCTGCAAATTTTACAGCTATCGCTGCCTACAGCCGGGCAGAAAACCGTACCCGGGCAATTGCCCTGCTGCGCATGGCCATCAACCTGGGCTGGGCCGTTGGGCCTGCTTTGGGGGGCTTCCTGGCCATTCATTACGGCTATCACTTTTTGTTTTGGGCAGACGGGCTGACGTGCATAGCAGCAGCCATTATTTTCCGCTTTGCTCTGCCCCCCCGCTTTGCAGAAGAAGAGGAGGAGGGCGGAACAGAGGAAGGCGCAGTAAAAGCGCTTCCCCGGAGCGTATACCACGATAAGCCCTATCTGCTGTTCTTGTTCCTGACCCTGCTCAACGGGCTGGCATTCATGCAGCTATTTTCTGCCTTCCCGGTATTCCTCAAGCAGGAGGTATTCCTCAATGAAGGCCAGATTGGCGCTTTGCTCGCGCTGAACGGGCTTACCATCGGGTTGTTGGAAATGCCATTGATCTTCATTTTGGAAAAGCGGGTGCCCGCATTAAAGATCATCAGTTTCGGCACCCTTTTGATCGGGGCCGCATTTTTATTGTTCAATGCCTTCGGCCCCTGGCCTGGCATCGCTCTGGCGAGCATGCTGCTGCTGACTTTCGGGGAAATGTTCAGCCTGCCTTTTCTGTCGACAAGGGCCATAGGCTTCGCGGGGCGCCACAACCGGGGCGCGTACATGTCCCTCTTTTCAACGACCTACTCCCTCTCGCACATCCTGGCACCCAATATTGGGCTGCAAATGGCGGGGATATGGGGTTTTCCTGCCCTCTGGTATGTCATTGCGGGCATTACCGTACTGGCTGCGCTCGGCTTTCAGCTGGTCTACCGCCGCGAAAACCAAAGGCCTGTGGGTAAACATTGAGCCCCTTATGCCGTTCTGATATTGAACAGCTGATGCCGATGGCATTCAGAACCAATGCATTAGAAAACTAAATTTAAGCTTGATCATGAGCAAGGACACAAAAAACTGGCCCGAGCTGGCCATTGGCCTTTTTGAACAACTGACAGGCCGCGATGCGGAAATCAGCTATCATTTTGACGATTTTGAGCTGCATGTGCCCAGCAGCACGGCAGCGGATGCAGCGCATGCCAAATGGAAAATGAATGGCACCCTACGCGTGACGACCAAGGAAAAATCATAATTGGCCAATCATGACGCCTGCCGGCCTCTTTTTAACGGGGCTGGCCTTCATCATCCCAAAGCAGGGCAGCGTTTGGCTGCCCTCCTTTGCCAAGTCTTCTCATTATGCCCACTACTACGCTTCAGGCAGCCGCCAATCTGTCCTGTTCCTGCCCTCAGGGAGCCATCTCTCTCGAAGGAGGGCAAGAGCGCTCCCCCCTCATCATCGCTTTCCCCAACCTGCCTACACTGCACTACCTGTTGAAAACTGCCGGAGGCAGGCGCCTATATGCCCTCAAGCAATATGCCCCCTATTTGTCCAACCCCCTGCAAGTCCATTTGGAGGGGCGCCTGCTCGTTGCGAAAACAGAAAGTGGGCAATGGCACATTGAATGGTGGCCGGTAGGGAAGGCCCTGCTTCGGCTAATTGGCTATTCCTTAAGAGAGCGTGTTGGGATTTTGTCCTTCTAGTCGAAAATTAGTGCCTCAAGCCATTTTTTGATTAAACGAGACCCGAAAACCGGAGTTTAGCCAAGTCCCGCTTTTGATACACAAAAGCGGGAAGGATTTTCGGGGCAAAGTATAAACAAAAAAGTGTCCCGCTGTCTAGCGGGATAGACCGATTACTAAAGCCCCAACACGCCTTACGACCCAGCGTACTATAAAACCCTGGCTGTTGGGCAAGAGGGGTAGGCAGGACACCATGCCTGCCTACACTGGATGATCACTCTCGAAAGAATGACCTCCTTCGGTAGTGCTAATCTGCAATTTTTTCAAAGAACTGCTTGGATGTTAACATAGCATCTCTAAAATAACCGATGCCGGGCTGCAGCACCTCGGCTGAGCTGAGACAGACTGCTATAATCCGCCGAATGGGGCATTGGGCTCTTTGGTTGTGCGGGTAGCTGGGGCCAACCTGTTTTTCAGGCTGTAGCAAAAATTTTAGCTTTATCGGCAAAAGCTTTGAACTCCAGTGCATTACCGGATGGATCGAGGAAAAACATCGTAGCCTGCTCTCCGGGCTCACCTTTGAAACGGATGTAAGGCTCGATCACAAATTCCACCTTTGCCGCTTTCAGCTTTCCGGCCAGCGCTTCCCAGGTGGGCATGTCCAGAATAGCCCCAAAATGCCTTACCGGAACCGACTTGCCATCCACGGGGTTGGCCATAGGCTCCGATGCCGGCTCATCAGTCAGGTGGGCTGACAATTGGTGCCCAAAAAAGTTGAAATCAATCCAGCGTTCTGAAGTACGCCCTATGCTACACCCCAACAAGCCTTCATAAAACTGCCGGGTCTCAGCCAGGTCGCTCACGGGGAACGCTAAGTGGAATGGCGGCTGCATACGCGCTATATCTTTCTAGTTAAAAAAAATAATGTCTGTAAAGTAACGAAAAATCAAAGCCCGCCCGCTGCCCCTAATGAATTTAACAGCCTTAAAACAGCCTCCTGCCCTGCCCATTTCCGCCTGCCCCTGTAACCTTCGGGCCCTGCTGCATTAAGCAGGCAAAACCATCCATAAACCAGGAAGCCTTCTCCCAAAGGGCGGCATTGCCACAGCCGGCCCCTGCCCGTGCCATGCCCGCCCCTATGGTTGGGTTTCCTCCAAAATGAAGGGAAATGAAGTATTGGTTGTTATTGCTGTGGCCGCTGGCCACCCTGCAGGCTTATGCCCAGCCCGAGCAAATGCCGTTGGACGACATCACGTCACGCCGCCTACAGGCAGAAGAACGGCAGCTCCCCTACCCTCCCGTCCGGGAGGCGGATATCCTTTGGGAGCAGCGCGTATGGCGCACCATTGATACACGAGAAAAAATCAATCTGCCATTCCGTTACCCCGAAGCTCCGCTCGTTTCCATCCTTTTAGAAGCCATTGAAGCAGGCGAGCTTCGGGCTTTCAGCCCGGCATCTGAGTCCTTTGCTGTGCTTATGGAGGCCGAAGAGCTCCAACAGCTCCTCTACCGCGAAGACACCATCCCGGTTTACGATTTCGACCTTGGGCGGGAGGTTTATCAGGTTGTCCAAGACGACTTCGACCCCGCCTCGGTAGTGCGCTACCGGCTCAAGGAGCAATGGTATTTCGACAGCCGCTCCTCTTCCCTTCAGGTGCGCATACTGGGCATAGCCCCTATTGTAGAAGACCGGGACGAGCAAGGCCATGTAAGGTTTGAACAGCCGCTCTTCTGGGTTTACTTCCCTGAAGCCCGGCAAATACTGCACCGCATGCCCATGCCGCAAGATGGCACCTACCACAGCCCTATGAGCTGGGCCGACCTTTTTGAGATGCGCAAGTTTGCCAGCCACGTGATCAAAGTTTCCAATATACAGGATGCCCGGCTTGAAGCCCTGTATACTGGCCGGGAGCTGCTGCTCAAAGCCGAGCAGGCAGAAGAGAACCTCTTCAACCGCGAAATCGGCCACTGGCAACACTAAAGCCTTGCCAAGGCAGAGCGAATACCTTACTTTTGCGGCACTTCAGCGGGAGGGGCAGCTTGTATGGCGCCCCCTCCCCGCGCCGTAAAAGCAGGATATGGATATAGCACTATACACCGGGCTGTTCATTTTAAGCCTTACCGTCCTTCTAAAAGCCTCCGATTGGTTTATCGATGCTGCAGAGCAGATCGGCCTTTCCCTCGGGGTTTCCCCTTTCATCATTGGGGTGACCATTGTAGCCTTTGGCACATCCCTGCCCGAGCTGGCCACCTCTATTGCCTCCGTTATAGGCGGGGAGTCCGAAATTGTTGTTGGCAACGTAGTAGGCTCCAATATCACCAATATTGCCCTTGTGCTGGGCCTGGCCGCACTCGTTGTCAACAGGATAGAGATGGAGTACAATATCTGGCATGTAGATATGCCATTCTTGTGGGGCTCTGCCTTCCTGCTTTGGTTCACGCTGCGGGATTTTCACTTTTCCATATTTGAAAGCTTGCTGTTTCTGGTCGGGATTGTAGTTTTCCTGGCTTATTCCTTTAAAGGCGAAGATGCTGAAGAAGCATTGGACCGGCCCACCATCAACTGGAAGGTTTATGCTATGCTGCTGCTCGGCGGGGTACTGGTATACCTCGGGGCAGACTACACCATTTTCGCTATCCGCCAACTCTCAGCCATGGCCGGCATCAACCCCGAGATCATCGCCTTGTCTGCGGTAGCCTTGGGCACCTCCCTGCCGGAAGTCATCGTGAGCCTCAACGCAGCCCGGCGCGGCAAAGCTTCCATCGCTGTGGGCAATGTGCTCGGCTCCAATATATTCAACACCTACATCGTAATGAGCATCCCTTCATTCTTTGGAGAGCTTACCATTCCTGCCAACATCAATGACGTCTACCTCCCGCTTATGATAGCCATGACCGTGCTCTTCGGCATCATGTCCAACAATAAAAAAATAACGCGCTGGGAAGGCGTTGTCCTGCTCATGTTCTACGCTTTCTTTTTCGTAGACCTGCTCTCCACTGCACTGTAAACACTATCTTAGCAGCCCAACCAAAATCATCTCGTCATGGCTTTGATCAAAGCAGTAAAAGGCACCTCCCCTAAGTTTGGCAATGATTGTTATCTGGCTGAGAATGCCACTGTAGTAGGGGATGTACAAATGGGGGATCAGTGCAGCGTATGGTTTCAGGCCGTTATCCGCGGCGATGTGCACCAAATCCGGATGGGAGACAAGGTGAATGTGCAGGATGGCGCCATTATACATTGTACTTACGAACGAGCGCCCACTACCATCGGCAATAATGTCTCCATCGGGCACCGCGCTATCGTACATGGGTGCACCGTCCACGACAACGTCCTGATTGGGATGGGGGCCATCGTAATGGACCACGCCGTGGTGGAAGAGAACGTACTGATCGCTGCCGGGGCCGTCGTACTGGAGAACAGCCGTTTGGAATCGGGCTATATCTACGCGGGGGTGCCCGCCCGAAAAGTCAAACCGCTCAGTGCCGAGGCATTCGCAGATTCTGTAGGCCGCATTGCCAACAACTACATCATGTACAGCAGCTGGTTTAAAGGATAAACACTGCTGGGGCCAGCACCTTTGGCTACTTTGCCCGCATGGCGGGCGCTAAAAGCAGCGCCAATGCAGATTAGGATCTGCATTGGCGCTACTGCTTTTTTGGCGAAAGCCAAGCTTAAAACTCTGCCCCGCCCCCGTCTTTCAAATCGTCATTCCGGATTTTGCTGCCCCGGCGCTGCTGCCGGAAATCAAGCTTGCCAAAACGGTAATTGATATTGAGCCCAAACGAGCGGAAAAGCACGGCGCTTGTGCTGCGCTGGTAAAAGTCTGGCCCGCTGATCTCATTGGGGAACTCCTTGAACTTGATAAAAGGCTCTGTCATATTGATGCCCAGGCTGAACCGCTTGCTGAACTCCTTCTGGAAGCTCATGCTGAAAAGGGAAAAGGAAGCAATCTTGCCCTGCACGGTCTGCCGGGGTGCCCGGTAAAAACCGAATGCCTCCATTTTATAGCCCTTCCCAAAGTCGAACGACCCATTGATGTTGCCATTGAACAGGACTGCCTCATTGCTCAGTCGCTGCCCGTTGATGACGCTTTCCGTATCGAAAGTGAACACGTTCACGCCTCCTCTGAGGGTGAGCCGCTTGGCAATGGTAGCAGAGGTGAAGAGGTTGAAACCAATAGACTGATTTTCGCCCACGTTGAGGTAGGTCGTCCGCGACACACCTTCTGCATCTACCTCCTGCTGGAACTGCTGTATCACATCCGCAGTTTTTCGGTAGAAGACGGAAGCATTAAAAGACAGCCCTTTTACAAATGTGCTGTAGTTGACCTCATACTGATCGGTCAGCTCGGGAGAAAGCAAAGGGTTGCCGGTGGTGACGCTGAAGGGGTCATTGAGGTTGACAAATGGATTGACAAAAAACAAGCTCGGGCGCTGAATGCGGCGCGCATAGCTGGCCTTGACCGTAGAAAAGTTCTTGAGCTTCCGGCTGAGGATGATACTAGGCAGGATATTCGCATAGTCGTTGGTGAAGGCATCAGCCGCCTCGTCCTCAAAATCGCCCCGGATGTCGGTGTACTCGTACCTTGCCCCTGCAACGAGCCCATACTTTTCCCCGAGCTTGACGTTGAATGAAAGATAGCCTGCGTACACATCCTGATCGTAGAGGAAAATATTGGACCGGCTCGCATCGCGCAAGTAGGCATCGTCATTAGCATTGTACACCTCATAACGCGAATCGCTATCGATACGGCGCAGTACGCCTTTCAGGCCGGTTTCCATCTTTACCCGGTCATTGAAAGGGTGCACATAGTCTGCCTGCAAGGTGTACTCATTGTTGTAGCTGTCGTTCGCATTGCGCTCGTCTACAGCAAGGGATTCGTTGTTGCCAACCTGCTGTACCAAGTTGTCCTGATTGCCCTGAGCGCCGCTCCACTGGAAAGCAAAAATCAGCTCCTGCCCTTCGGTTTTGAACGTCTTGCGGTAGTCCGTGTTCCAGTCAAAACTGGCCCGCAGGCTCTCCCCGCTGTTTAGGCGGCTATAGGCCTGATCGATGCCTGCCATCGGGGCAGTAAAGGCTGCATTGGTCACGCTCTCGTTGATGCTGCCGAAGCCCCCGAAAGTCAGGGAGGTATTGAGGCTGTTGTAAGCGTTGATGTCGTAAAAAGCCCCGACCGAGCCCCGCGGGCCGAAAGTCTGGCTTTCAGAGTCGCCATTCTGGACCAGGGTGCGCACGGTATCCCCGGAAAAATCCTCCCGGAGAAACTCCGAATAGCCGTCCCTAGGCCAGGAGCCCCAGCCGCTTGCGGTAGCATTGAGCCCAAAGCGCCCGCTCGATACGCTCAGGCTTGCACTGCCCCGGTTGATCCGGGTGCCAATGCTGGTGAACACCGACCCCGTAAAACCCTGGACCGATTTTTTCTTGGTGATGATGTTGATGATGCCCGCAGTGCCTTCCCCATCGTACCGGGCAGAAGGCGTAGTGATCACTTCTACGCTTTTGATCTGATCGGCCGGGATGGACTTCAGCGCTTCCCCTGGGTTTTGTGCAAACAGAGAAGAAGGCCTGCCATTGACCAAGATCTGTACATTCTGAGAGCCCCGCAGAGAGACGTTGCCATCGATATCCACCGACAGCAGGGGCGCTTTGCGCAAAACATCCGAGGCATCGCCCCCTATGGTCGTTAAATCTTGGTCAGCGTTGAAAACGATTTTGTCAATTTTGTTCTCCACCAAAGCCCGCTCGCTCGTAACTTCCACCTCACTTAGGGTGATGTTGTCTGGCTGTAAGTATATCACCCCAACGTCCCGGTCCGGCTTTTCGGGGGTCAGCACCACCCCTTTGACCACCTTAGCGGTATAGCCTATAAAAGACAAATGAATCTCATAAGTGCCATTGGGCACATCCTGCAGCTTAAACTCGCCTTTATCATCTGTAATGCCGCCGTTCACTTGTTTGCCATCGGCTGCGGACTTGAGGACCAGGGTGGCAAACTCTACTGGAGCCTGAGCCACCGAATCGATAACCGTGCCCGTGATTTTGCCTTTGATCGAAGGGCCTTGAGCTGCGCCCCGCCCGCGGACGCCCGGGGGCTGGGCCCAAAGTGCGATGGCTGTAAGGCTGAAGAGCAGCGTGATCATTCGTTTTTTCATATCATCCTTTGTCTTCTGGTATAGAAAAATGGCTTGGGGCGAGATATCCCAGGTTAACCAAAAGCAAAGATGCAGAAAAGGTTTAGCCAAGCGCCCTATTCAGGGGCAGGCTGCTGCATTTTGTGGCCAATGGTTGGGCAGTGAACAAAAACGAACAAATGTTCGTTTTTATCCCTGTAGGCATTTATATTTGTGCTTGCAAGGCTATATTGCCGTCTCTGACTCAACTACCTGCTGACGACATGGACCAGCCAACTAACCACACCATTGAAGACCAATTCCAAGCCCGCATTGACGCGGAGGAGCGCATCGAGCCTAAAGACTGGATGCCGGAGGCTTACCGCAAAACCCTCATCCGGCAAATTTCCCAGCACGCCCATTCTGAGATTGTAGGCATGCTGCCGGAGGGCAATTGGATTACCCGTGCACCTTCGCTACGCCGTAAAGTCGCCCTGCTCGCTAAAGTGCAGGATGAAGCCGGGCACGGGCTCTACCTCTACAGCGCTGCCGAGACCTTAGGCGCTGAGCGCGACGAACTGCTCGAAGAACTGATTACCGGGAAAGCCAAATACAGCAGCATTTTCAACTACCCCACCCTGACATGGGCAGACATAGGCGCAATAGGCTGGCTGGTAGACGGCGCTGCCATCATGAACCAAGTGCCGCTCTGCCGGTGCTCTTACGGCCCTTACGCACGTGCTATGGTGCGGGTATGTAAGGAGGAGAGCTTCCATCAGCGGCAAGGGTACGAGATCATGCTCACCCTGGCACGCGGCACAGCTACCCAAAAGCAAATGGCGCAAGATGCGCTCAACCGCTGGTGGTGGCCATCCCTGATGATGTTCGGGCCCAATGATGCCGACTCCAAGCACACCGCACAGTCTATGGCTTGGAAAATCAAGCGCTTCACCAACGATGAGCTCAGGCAGCGCTTTGTGGACATCACCGTGCCCCAAGCCGAATTTTTGGGCCTCACCGTACCCGACCCCAGCCTGCGCCTCAATGAAGAGACCGGCCATTATGAGTTCGGGGAAATCAACTGGGACGAATTCTGGCAGGTAGTCAAGGGCGAAGGGCCTTGCAACCGGCAGCGGCTGAAAGCTCGCCGCAAAGCCCATGAAGAAGGGGCTTGGGTAAGGGATGCAGCCTTGGCTTATGCCGAAAAGCGCAGAAAGCGCAAAGAAGCTGCTGCCGCAAAAACGCAGGTTGCTTAAGCAAACACTCAGCCTGGGGCTAGTGGTCTGTCAAGTGTTAATTTATGGGTTGAGTGGGAGCGAATTTTGAGGCTAATCAAGGCGGATGTTCCCGCGCACAGCAGCGCTACGTAAGGGGTTGTCCAACGAAGAGTAGCCTCAAAAGCCGCCGCAGGTAACCCCTAGTTTTAGCCTTGACAAACCACTAGTGCCTTAAGTCATAAATCTCTGATACTTAAGTTGAAGTTATTTTCCGGCTAATCAAGGCGAAGGTTCGCGACTTTAGCCCGAGCTAAAGGAGCGGTTCTTTAACGAAGAGTAGACGGAAAATAACGAAACTTGGGGTGTCAAGGATTTATGGCTTGAGGCACTAGGCCCAAGCTCAATCTTTGATCAACCATGAGTACTAAAAAAAACTGGCCCCTCTGGGAAGTCTTTATCCGCAGCAAAAATGGCCTGAGCCATAAGCATGTGGGCAGCCTACATGCTGCTGACGCAGAAATGGCCATAGAGAATGCCCGAGATGTATACACCCGCCGCAACGAAGGCGTGAGTATATGGGTGGTGGAATCCGGGCACATCACTGCCTCAAGCCCTAACCAAAGCGAATCGTTGTTCGATCCGGCAGACGACAAGGTGTACCGCCACCCAACTTTTTATGATGTGCCTGACGACATCAAGCACATGTAGGAAAACCACAACCGGGCAGGCCAAGGCCTGCCCGGTTTCCTCAGCCCTTCATACCAACCAACCGCCATGACTACCAAAGAAGCCACATTTGAATACCTGCTCCGCTTAGGGGACAACGCGCTCATCCTTGGGCACCGCCTTTCCGAATGGTGCGGGCACGGCCCTGTCCTCGAGCAGGATATTGCTATGACCAATATCGCGCTCGATCAGGTAGGGCAAGCCCGAAGCCTGCTGCAATATGCTGCACAAATAGAAGGCGAGGGCAGGACAGAAGATCAGTTGGCTTACACTCGCGATGTGATGCAATTCCGCAACCTCCTGCTTGTGGAACAGCCTAATGAAAATTTTGCCCATACTATCGTCCGGCAGTTCTTCTTTGATGCTTTCAACTTCCCGCTGTACCAGGGCTTGGCCCGAAGCAAGGACGAGCACCTCAAAGCCATTGCCGAAAAATCCCTAAAGGAAATCACTTATCACCTCCGCTATAGTTCTGAGTGGGTCATCAGGCTCGGAGACGGCACCCCCGAGAGCCATAAGAAAATGCAAGATGCGGTAGACGAGCTCATTATCTATACCGGCGAGCTGACCACCGCAGATGAAGTAGACCTGATGATGGCAGAAGCTGGAATAGCGCCGGCATTGGAACAGGTACATACTGCTTTCGATGAGCGCCTCAACGCCGTGCTGCAAGAGGCTACCCTCAACCGCCCCAAGCCCAGCTATATGCAGTCTGGCGGCAAGGATGGCCGCATGCATACCGAATACTTAGGCTACATCCTTGCGGAGCTGCAGTTTGTTCAGCGCGCCTACCCTAATATGGAATGGTAGCCCACTAAACGCTGCTGAACAGCCAAGCCGTTTTCGGCAGTTGCGCTACATGCTCTAGTACGGATAAGCACAGAGCACCTTTTCTAAATAGGTACAAAGGCGGTCTGCCGCTGCCTCGTCAAAAGAGAGGGGCGGTTTGATTTTCAAGACGTTGTGAGCGGGCCCGTCTGTGCTCATCAGTACGCCCAGCCTTCTCATTTCATTGATGGCATAGCTCCCAGCCTCCGGGGCCGGCTGCCCGCCCCGGCTCAGCTCCACCCCAAGGAACAGCCCATGCCCCCGCACATCGCTGATGAAGGGCACCTTTTGTTGTATCTCTTCTAGCCGCTTACGCAAAACCATCCCTATCTTCCGGGCATTTTCCTGCAGCCCCTCCTCTTCTATTACCTTTAGGACAGCTTCTGCGGCAGCGCACGCTACTGGATTGCCGCCAAAAGTGCTAAAAAACTCCATACCATTGTTGAACGCCTCTGCTACTTCCCGGGTGCATACGACTGCCCCCATCGGGAAGCCGTTGGCGATAGGCTTGCCCAATACAACGATATCAGGCACTACGCCCTGCAGTTCAAACCCCCAAAAAGCTTCGCCGACACGGCCAAAGCCCGTTTGTACTTCATCCATGATGCAAAGCCCCCCTGCAGCCCGGACCGCCTCAAAAACCGTTTGAAAGTACCCCGGGGGCGGCACCAGCTGCCCTCCACAGCTCAAAATGCTTTCGCTGATAAAAGCAGCGGGGGCAGATACGTGCTTTAAACGGCTCAGCTCCTGCACCACGCCCTCACTGAAAGCCGCTAGCAAAAACGTGCTCAGTGGCTGCCCGCCCCCTCCCTTGCCTTTGAATTTATAGGCGCTGATGTCTATACATGCTTGTGTATGGCCATGGTAAGCATGATCCATGGCCCATACATCCCGGCGCCCGGTGATGGTACGGGCCATGCGAAGGGCCAGCTCGTTCGCTTCACTGCCAGAGGTAGTGAGGTAAGCCACTTCCAGCCCCTGCGGAAGCTTGGCGGCCAGCTTTTCTGCATAGCGCACCAAGCCCGTATGCAAATACCGGGTATTGGTATTCAAGATGCCGGCCTGCCGCTGTACCGCCGCGACGACTTCAGGGTGCTGATGCCCTACATGAGGTACATTATTGACGGTATCCAGGTAGCGCCGCCCCGTCTCATCGTAGAGGTAGTGCCCAAAGCCCCTGACTATGTGCAGGGGCGCTCGGTAAGCGGTGCTCAGGTTGGGGCCTGTGAAAGAACGGCGTTTTTCCAAAATGACCGGTGTAGCCCATTGCCCTGTATCGGCCTGCGTACTGCCTTCTTCGAGCCCGGCCAAGGGCTCAGGGCTCGGGCAGATACTGCGGTAGATGCCCCATTCTTCCGGGAAACCTACGCCTGGAAAATCGCCAGATTTGCCCAAAAGGTCCAGCATGATCTGGAAATGCAGATGGGGCGGCCAGCCCCCATTTTCCGCCCATGGCCCAAAGGTCGCGATCTGCTGCCCTGCGCGGACTGCCATGCCCGGGTACAGCCCTTTCAACGACGACCTGGAAAGATGCCCATAAAGGGTGAAGAAAACGAGGCCAGGCATGGGCTCGTGCCTCAGGATGATAGTGGGGCCATAATCACGGTCTGCAGCATTATCGGCATAGCTGTGCACAGTACCATCGAGGGGCGCATAGACGGGAGTAGCCTCAGGGCCCCAAATGTCGAGCCCCAGGTGCACCGTCCGCCAGCGGGGGCCATCCAAGCCCTCTACTTCGTAAGCATCGGTGGTATAAAATGGGCGGGGCTCCCCGTACCCCCCCAGCCCAAATTCCGTTTGCGCATCCGATAACATTTGGGAAATGATGTGCTCAAACCCCTGCTGCGCCATAAAGTTGGCATTATTGCCTAGGCGGGTGCTGCCGACGCTCAGATCGAGGGCGGCCCAATCGGCCGGCAGGCTGCAGACCGGGCGAAGGTTGTGCTTGGCCCCCTCCAGCCATTTGCGGAAAGGCTGGGCTTGCGGGCAAGGCTCCCAACCGCATGCTTCCCGGAATGCGTAATGCCAAAGCGCCATCGGTTGTTGGGCCAAGTGGGCTATAGCCGCTTCCGCACCCGATTGGCTGACTTGGAGGTAAGCCTCCCCCGGGCGCTCGGCCAGGTTCTCCCGTGCCACGGCCCGGCTGATGAGCAGGCGGGCAACCATAAGCCCAGGCAAAGCCGCCACTTCTTTTTCCGTAAGGGGGAAGGCTTCGTGAAACGCTTTCACCACTTCTCGTGCAGCAGACAGCGGGGCTGACTGCCCCATGACCGCATAGGCCAGAGCTACCGCCAGATCGTTGACAGTAAAGGTTTTAACGGCATCCCCAAAATCAATGAACCCGCACACGCTCCAATGTACCCCTACTTCATCCCTAACAGGCTGCACCATGATGTTGTGCTCATTGGCATCCAAGTAAGCTACGCTTTGGCGGAGGTGAGGGAACAAGGGGAGGGTATGCGACTCAAAGTATTGGTACAGCTGTTGCTCCGCGGCTCCTTCCAAATGCGGCTTCACCCAAGTGGCGTGCTGCATATCCCACTTCAGGTACCGCTCCGCTCCAGGGTGTTCAAACCCTTGTAAGGCCTTGGCAAGCTGACCGCTGCTCCGGCCCAGGCTCCGCAATAGCCGGCCCTCCTTTAAGCCCGCCTCAGCATAAGGCAGCCCCTCTACCCAGGTGAGCAGATACGCCGCCCCTCCTTCTTTCAGTTGTTGCAAATAGGCACCATTTTCGCCAGGCACTGCCTGAGGAAGAGAGAACGGCAAGGGCTGACGGCTAAGCCATTGCAACAGCTCCACCTGAAAGCCTAAGGCCTCTTGCGATGACTGGCTGACTTTCAACACCCCCAAATGCGCTCCCGCTGCCTTAAGGGAAAAAGTGGCGTCAAACTCTCCTGCAAGGTGGCACAAAGATGCTGTCTTCCCGAAATAAGTGGATACGATTTGTGCCGCCCGCTCTGTGGTGCAGGCAGATGGCTGGCTAGGATAGGGCATGGAACGGCTTTTTCTCAAAAGTAAAAAATCAATAGACGCTATCATCAAGAAATGCGGCGATATGCCCAGATTGCCCCTAATAGCCGAAGTGCACGGCCCGCTTAGAGATGTTGAGATTTTGGCCTTCTAGCCGAAAATTAGTGCCTCAAGCCATAAATCCTTGACACCCCAAGTTTAGTTCTTTTCCGATTACAAAAGTCCCAACACGCGCTTAAAGTACGGCTACGCCCCACCTTTGCCCAAATGCCAACCCAGATGGGCTTTTCTTTGGCTTGCCCAGCCTGCTTCACGGGATGGGGCCTGCCCCTGCCGCAAGGATGGCCCAACAGCAGGTGCCGCTATGCTCCGGGGCTCGCTGCTCGCTCGGCCCTATCGGGCTTAAACCCCTGCGCAGCGCTAGGCCGAATTTTATAATTAAAGCCCCCCCCTGCACATCAAGCCTACTGAAGCTCCAGCCCGCCACATGTTGGCTCATGCCTGACCTAGGGGGAGCCTTGCCCCTCTATCCTTTTTTGGCGAAAGCCATATAACTACAAAATAACGGTTTAAACAAGGGGAGCAGCAGTACAGCTGTATACAAAAAGGAGAGCCTTGCCAAACGCGGCAGGCTCCCCCACAACAAAACAAATATGCACAATTCTTGGACAGATGGCACAGGGCCTTCTGCTGATTTCATGTTGCCTATAGAACCCGGAGGATTTATGAATGTTGACTCCCCCGGGCTGTTTCACACTTACTCCAAAATAATCAGCTGGCGCGTAAGGCGCTCGCTGCCAAACTGCAAGGTGTAAGCCAATACCCCTGTCGACGGCAACGCCTCCCGGCTCAATTCCCATTGCTGTGCCCCGGCTTCGAAATAACCAGCCTTGCTAAAGACCACCCTGCCTTGCATATCGCGCACGGTCAACCGGGCTTCCCCTGCTTTTGGCAGGTAGAATGGGATGGCCGTAGCTTGCATGAAAGGGTTAGGGGTGTTCTGCCCCAGCATAAGCCCTTCCGGAAGCACAGGCCCTGCTTCATTACCCGGGCGCACCGGAGCAGGGCTACAGAGCCCGGCCACAGACTGAATGTGGATGGTAGTCACGCAGCGGTCGTAGTTGCGCCCGCCAACGGTGCCGTCGGGCTGTAGAGCATAAGGGTTCTGCGCCTGATCCCAAGACCACAGCTCTACTTCCACACTTTCGCCATCGTGACAAGTAAGGATCAGCTTTTCCAAGCTGTTGCCCGCCGCCGGCTCCTCTCCACTACGGTTCATGCCAAGAGCGATCGGGCCATTACAGTCTGCAATGGTATCCATGGCCTCCATGAGGTAATCCATGGTTACCTCAGCGTAGGCAGCATCTGCCTGCCCATCGCCATCTATATCAGTACCCGGGGCCAACGGTATCAGCTCAATGGCCAGTGCATCGTAGCATGGGGGCGCTGCAACGTAGCAGTCTGCTATCTCGAATGGGATCCAGGCAGCAGCCATTTCTCCACACCCCCGGACAGCCTCGACATAAATGGCATGGCTGCCCGCTGGGAAAGTGCCTTGTACCCTGTAATTCGGGTAAGCGCCGGTCAGCGTTACTGCCCCATCGAGCAGGCCATCTGCGCCTTCATCCAAGAAGGCTGACACTTCTGGCGACATCCACTGCCCCACCGTACTGCTGTCTGTCACCGTGAAGGCCAGTTCGGCTTGCCCCGCGCAACTGTTGGCGTCAAAGCTGCAGAATGCATCAGGAGCCGTAAAGGTGATGACGGGGGCCGCTGTATCCTGCACAAAGAGCACCTGTGTGTATTGCCAGCGACCGGTTGAGGCCTCACCTCTCCAATAGCCTTGCGGGTTGCCCTCTCCGCCGCAAAGGGTATCTTTTGCCCCTTCTAGCGGGAAAGCATTGGCAAAAAGGCTGTCCGCATCGATGTAGGCCGTATCCAACTGACGGTGGGCCCAGACTTCCGCGAGGCCTGGCAGGCTATCACAGCCTTCATTCCGGCCCACGACAACTGCTCCTGAAAGGCCATCGTATTCGTCCCAGTTGGTCACCTCCCAGGTGCGCCATACCTGATAGCAGGCATACCCACCGTGGTACACCAAGCTGTCGCGGTGGCTAACCGTCACAGAATCACATAAAGAGGCGTAAAGCCGTACACTGTCAGCGCTAAGATCGGCACTGTACACCAGGCTGTCTTTGGGGAAAACGATGGCATAGGGCTCAAAGCTGCCGTCTTCCAGATAGATGACTTGGGTGTAGTACCAACGCCCAGTGTTGGGCACCTTCTGCCAATAACCTTCCGGGTTGGTCTGCCCATTGCACAGGGTATCCCTCACCCCGGCCTCAGGGAAGCTGTTGAGCGCCAGGCTGTCGGCGTCCACGTAGAGGCCACCTGGGCGGCTAAGCAGCCATACTGGGGCTTGCCCTGGCAATCCAAGACAAGCGGGGTCACGGCTCAGCGTATCTGCTCCCGTGCCGTCAAAAGTGCACCAATTGGTCACCTCGTAGGTCCGCAGGATACGGGCGCAAGCAGCCGCACCCCCAGCCACAAGGGTATCTGTGAAGGTGATGCCGACTGAATCGCAGCCATTGACCCAAAGGCCTGCTACCGGCAGATCGCCTGACTGATAGCCCCCCGGGGCCACCCTGACATCAGCAGGGAAGCGTACATCAAAGCCGCCTGCCCCGCCTAAGGTGACCACTTGCAGGAAGGTATCTGCCGAGATATTGCCCACTCGGTCGATGGCAATGAAACGGCGGGTGATTGTACCTGCCCCACATGATGTGAGCGCAACCATTGGCTCCAGTTCAACGGTCTCCGCTGAACAGTTGTCTATCACATGGGCGGTACCGAACAAGCTGTCCAGCTGATGCAGGTCGTAAGGATCGAACGCAGCTGGCAGATCGCTACAATCAGCAGCTACGTCTTCCAGCCCGTAACAAGTAGGAAGGGTCTTGTCTTCTACCAAGATATCGGTCCAGCACATATTGACGTTGCCGTGTATATCGGCCACCCTGAGCTCTACCGTCACATAGGTGCCAGCATCACAGCAGCTGAACTCAACGTAGCTGCCCCACTGCCCATAGACAGGCTCCGGCAGGCCTGAGCAATCTGCTTCGTCACGTTCATAAACCCTGCGCACTCGGATGCTGTCTACCCCGCAATTGTCGTAGCTTCCTGCATCGATGTGCTGAGTATAAAGGCGTGCCAGCCCAAACCCACCAACAGATACATTCAGCCCATTGGTACAGATGGCTACCGGTTCTGACTGATCCGCTACGCGGAAGTGGCAAAGCTGCTCTGTGGTGTTGCCACAGTCGTCGGTCACGGTATAACGGAACTTGTACTCCCCTATTTCCAGCCCAGTGATCAGGCGCAAGTCTCCGGAAAACAGTGTATCCAAGGCCACCAGGTTCATATTGCCCTGCCCATCGGGCTGTACGCTCAAGACTTCCGTCAGTACCGTCCAGGTATCAGAGCAGGCATCTTCCACTTCTGGCATCGGCACCTCAATAGTGGCAGAACAGTCGAAAGGGTCTGTGGGGAAGAGCATAATATCGTCTTCCAAAACTGGGCAGTAGTGCGTAGCCGTTGCACAATTCACTACAGGCGCGGAGAAGTCGCCTACTTTAATGGTTTGCACGAAAGTGCGCACACCATCTGGCTCGCAACTGTCCATGATGGACCAGGTACGCTCGAAAGCGTAAGTGCCAGCACACTCAGCCACCTCAGGGCCATCTGTATAAACTGCGGACAGGTTGCAATAGGGCTCCTCTAATGTGTGTACCCCAAAGGCAGCTTGTACATAAGGATAACCGCTAGCCTGTGGGTGAGGGTGGCCATTGGCATCAGCCAGCCACTCGTCTGCACAATCGTACCTTGAGAATAGGCGTGGCATCTGTACATCTCCCACTTCCGGCTGTTTCACCGTGATCTCTTGGGCACAGGAAGAGGTATTGCCCCGGATATCCATTACCGTAAAGGTCCTGTTGATGACCTGAGCGCTGCAATCTCCATCTGCCAGTAGCTGGTCGTTGAAGAAGAGGCTGTCCACGCCACAGAAATCTTCAAGCTCAACATCGCCGGTATAAGCCCTGCTGACGGAGTTGCCCAGCAAGTGGCCTACATCAGTACAGAAAAGGCCGTATGCTACCGTCGCAGTGTCTGTACGCCAACCAGGCTGAACAGTTGATTGCAGCGAGCCTCCGTCTTGGGTGAATACCACCCAGCGATAAGCTCCCTGAGCACCGGCCTGCATAGTGGTGGACAGAAGGGTGTATACCTCATTGGGGCTCAACTGTGCCGTAAGTGCGCGTACTGGCTCCAGACCTGCAGTTGGCCAGGTAGCCAGGCCGCCAAGTGGCACAGGCGCCCAGTCGTCTTCCAATGCAGCGGTAGTGTCTATTAAGTTGTTGCATGGCATGAGTGGCTGATAAGGCCCTTCATAGAGCATACCATAGCCATCTTCCTGAGGCAGGGCGCTGAACAATACAAAGGTGTATGCCCCACCCTGCTCCACGGTAAAGGAAGCCGTATCCATAAAGCTGCCTACAGCTGCGCCTCCAACCTGCTCGCATAAAGCATGCAGCTGAGGGCTGCTGTCTTCCAGCACACCGTCCAAGTACTGCACCGTTTGCAGCCGGCTGGCCTGATCGGTATCTTCAGGGCATTCGAGCTGTAGCGCAATAGGCAGGGAAAAGGTGAGCGCTTGGAAACAGTCTGTACTATTGGCGTCGTAGACTTGTATAGAGAGCGTGCCCCCTTCGCCTGTAATAGTGGCCGGCACTTCAATGACAACTGATGGCTCGTTAAAGGCCCCGGTTATGGCCTGCCCGCCCAAGTCGAGCGCCCAGCCTGCAGTGCCCCCGGGAGCCCCGTTGGACAGCACGAGCAGCTGGAAAGTGAACAGGTCGTCGGAAGCATCTGCTGTGCCTTGGTCATCACAATTGATATTGAAGGCAGAGACTGAAGCTATATCACAGGGCTGCTCCACATTAGAACAAGCGTTTGGTGCCTCTACCACCACCGTGGCAGTGCAGGTATCCTGTGCTGCATCTGCTATGCTGAAGGCAAGGTCTTGCCCTACGGGATAAGGCCCAAAGGTATATGTCGTGTCGTATGCTCCGGCTACCCCTTCCAGCTCAGACACAAATGAGTCGCCGCCTCCTGTCACCCTCAAAGTAAAGGTAAAAGTATCATCAGAAGGGTCGGCAGGAGTACCGTTGTCATCGCAAGCACTGGCAGCCGCCTGGGCCAAGATCTCGCATGGAGCTACTGAACAAGGAGCTGGCGCAGGCACTTCGAGTAAAAATTCGCAATCGGGATTGGACAGGTCGCGTATGGTAATTAAAGCATCCCCCTCTGCAATGAGGTAACTGGCATTGATCGGGGCTGGCACCCCAAACAAACCAAACTGCACTGGCAGTCCTGCTGCATTGTACGCGATCCAGTTGGCACCAACATCGTCCCCATCTATCAATACTGAGAATGTAAAGGTATCGTCAGCAGGGCTTTCTGGTGTCCCAGCGTTGTTGCAAGCTACATCAAGGGCTTGTGCCGATATGCCACAAGGGGCCACCGAGCAGGGATGAGGAGCCGTTACCAAAACGGTCAAGACACAGTTGTCATTAGCGTCTGGCGTTACGTTGAAGGTAACGTTACCCTCAGCAATGAGGTAAGGCCCGAAACTAATGGTGTCTCCAAAAGTGCCTGCCGTGCCATTTTCTGCTGTCCAGGTTTCACCTACATGCGAACCATGGATGACCAGGTCGAAAGCATAAGTATCATCTAGCGGATCTGCAGTGCCCTGATCATCGCATGCCATGTTCAGTATATTGGCATCGAGGTTGCAGTCGTTCGTGCAATTGGGCACCGCTACCTCAAAGGAGACCCCGCAGCTTTCCTGATCGGCATCTTCCACTGTAAAGCTCAGGGTTCCGCCTGCATCTGCTGCGGGGAAGGGGCCAAAAGTGGCTACTTGCCCGTAGGCCCCTGTAGTGCCATTATTAGCCATCCAGGAAGTGCCTGCTCCGCTGTTCTCTACCAAAAGACCGAAGGTAAAGCTATCGTCAGCAGGATTGCCGGGGGTGCCGTTGTCGTCGCAGAGGATAGTGCCGTCCACAACTGTAGCCTGCAGATTGCATGGGGCGTCCTCAGCGCATACCCCGGTCGCCGCTATCTCGATAGGAGCAGCTTGGCAGCTAGGGTCTCCAATAGCGTGCAGCCCCTGGATAAGCAAGTTTTGTGCAGCAGGGACCCCCGTAATCAACAGGCTACCGTAAGGCTCCGTATAGGTTTGCCCATTGATCACCGCTGTCCATCCGGTGGCTGCATTATTCACTGCCGCCACCGTCAGTACAAATCGGTAAGTATCATCTGATGGGTCAAATGGGGTACCGTTGTCATCGCACTGCGGAGCTGTAGCAGTTGCAGCGATGGCGCAGTCATCAGAGCAAGCGCCTGGAGCTTCTACCACAATAGGCTCAGCCTGGCAGTCTGGCGCACCGGCTAAGTTGATCGCTGTAATCAGGAGGTCTTCTCCCACAGCAAAGCCGCTCAGTGCAGTCGTGCCTAGGCTGCCATTTACTAGCTCCCCATTGATGATTGCCGTCCAGTCCGTCAAATCTGTATGGGCTGCCTCCACATTGAAGTCAAAACTGAAGGTGTCGTCTGTAGGGTCTGTAGGCGTACCATTATCCTCACAAACTACTCCGGCTACCGTAGCGGCAAGGCTACAAGGCTGCACGGCGCAAGGCGCTGGCGCTATTAACAGCAGATCAGCAGTACAGCCGTTGTCCCCTCCATCGCTGATGCGGACGGTCTTGTTGCCGCCAGCAATAGGGAATGGGCCTACCCATGCTGTTTCGCCATAAGGCGCAAGCGCCTGATAGGTGCCGCCGGGCACCATTCGCCACCGCCAGGTGCTTGCTGCACTGCCTTCTCCCGTTGCGGTCACCTCAGCATAATACTGATCGTCTGCAGGATCGGATGGGGTGCCATTATCATCACAAATCATGCCGATAAGCTCAGGAGTAATCTTGCAGTCCACGCAAGGTGGGGGCGGCATGACCGTAACTGTAGCGCTACAGCCTGAATCGCCGGCATCGGCAATAGAGATGGTACGCATGCCTGCGGAAATGGGATATGGCCCAAAATATTCTGGGTCGTTGTAAGGGCCTGTCCGTCCATCTGGCCCATTCCAACTGCCGCTGGTATTGGAGCCCGAAATATACATGGTAACGAAGTACTGATCGTCTGAACCATCAAATGGTGTACCGTTGTCCAGGCAAGGGGTATTCACATTGGTGATGGTGATGTTGCACACGTCCGAGCAAGTCCCTGCCGGCATAGCCCTTGACAAGACAGCAGAGCAGGCCGGAGCGCTGTTGTCTGTAAAACCAAGGCTGATCTCCTGGCCTGGCAGGTAAGGGCCAAAAGTGCTTACCTGATTGTACAAGCCAATCGTATTGCCTTGCGTATCGCCGATAGCGGACCATCCGTTGCCCAGGTTGCTTCCAGAAATGAGCACATCAATATAGTACACATCGTCAGTAGGATCGGATGGGGTGCCGTTATCACTGCAGTATGGCTCCTGAGCGACCATAAGATCAATTGTACAGGCATCCGAGCAGGCTGATGGTGCCGTCACCTCCACTGCTTGAGTGCAGGAGAGGTCCTCTCCATCGGTAATGAGCACAGTCACTTGCGGATAGTCTGCAATTGCGTATGGGCCAAAGCTAGCGGGCTGCCCATAAAAGCCGCTTTGCCCTCCTGCTGCGGTCCAGCTGCCAGCAGTGTTTACACCCTCCACCGTGATCTGGAAGGTAAAAGTGTCGTCTGCTGGATTGGCTGGCGTGCCATTATCATCACAAACGACATTGGAGGCCTCAGCCGAAGTAATCAGGCACTGTTCAGAGCAGGTAGCCGGCGGAGTGAGGGCAATAGCCGCTGTACAAGCTGCATTCTCACTATCTGTAAACGACAAGCTTACCGGCCCTCCTGCGATGGGGTACAGCGGAGTGGTCATGAGCTCGCCATAGAATCCCGTTTCGCCGTTGCTGGCATCCCAGCCATTGCTGCCAGAGTTGTTTGCCGTGATGAGCAGGTCAGCAAAGAACCGATCATCAGCAGCGTCTGCGGGCGTGCCATTGTCCATGCAACGGATATTGACGACCTGAGGTGTGATGCTACAGTCGAATGAGCAGGCTGCAGGAGGGTCCACCATCGTGGCTAACTCGCACCCTGTCACTTCATCAGCAGAGATCGTCACCTCTATTGCTCCTCCAATGATCGGGAATGGGCCAACGTTCTGTGCTGGCTGGCCGCCAAATACTGCATAGTTGTGCACCTGTTCTCCCGCTACAAACAACCGGTAGCCGACACCTGCATTGAAAGCATCTGCCGCGAGGTTGAAGTAGAAGACATCATCGGTTGGGTCGCCCGGTGTACCGTTGCCGTCGCAGAAGGTCTCTACAGAAGTAAGCGTCACTGCACAATCCTGAGAGCAGGTAGCAGGTGCTATTGCTCCGGCTGGCGCAAGGCAGCTCGGGTCATCGCTGTCGCGGGCGAAGAAGGTGACGTTGCCGGTCTGCTCGATATTGTAAGGGCCAAACACCTGTGGCACCCCATAAGTACCTGAAAGCTGTTGCCCCTGCCATACGGCAGTCCAACCCTCGCTGCCGCCCCCCTCGTTCATTACCGTAAGGGTGAATGTGTAGGTATCATCCGAGCTATCAGCGGGGGTTCCATTATCATCGCAGCGCACATCGGTGGTCAAGGCTGAAATATCGCAGGGCACGTTCAGTTCTGCACCATCGCCATCATCCTCATCTCCGCTATCATCTGTAAAATCGCCATCGCCATCGGTATCGACGCCATTGCCTGGCGTAGAATCGATATCGGGCTCATTCGCAGCGGCCACCTCCGCTAGGTTGAGATAGGAGCCTGCAGCATTTACTATGGCCTGTATAACCAGCTCTGTGCTCTCACCTGCCTGTAGGTTGCCAACCATCCAAATACCTGACTCAGCATCATATCCGGGAGCCGCTGAGAGAAAAGCAAAACCGCTGGGGAGCTGATCGGCTACTTCCACGCCTGTGGCATGGCTTGGGCCTTGGTTGACAAGGGTGATGGTAAAGGACACCGTATCCCCAGTGAATGCGCTGGCTGGCGCTACGGACTTCTCAAGCTCTAGGTCGATAAGCTGTTCTATAATGATCTGTACATCGTCCCCATCGTCTTCGTCATGCTCATCTTCAGATGGGAACATGCCGTTATCGTTGGAGTCTGCCCCATTGCCGGGCACGGAATCCATATCACGCTGATCAGCCGCAGATACAAAGGCGACATTGCGGTAATCCCCCTCCGGATTAACGATGGCGTCAATAAAGAGGCTCCGGCTGCTGCCTGCCCCAAGGCTGCCTACAGGCCACACCCCGGTTGTGGGGTTGTAGCTGAAAGGATAGGCCTGTACAAAGGTGAACCCGCTTGGGAGCAGATCGGTCACTTCCACCCCGGTCGCAATGAACGGGCCTTCATTGGCAACTGCGATTTCAAAGGTTACAGTCTGGCCAGCAACAGGGGTCGCATCATTTACCGTTTTGACCAGTTCGAGGTCGATCAGGCGTTCGGGGGAAACGATTACACCGTCGCCATCGTCCTCATCCCCAGGGTCATTCTGTACCTGTCCGTCCCCATCCGTATCCACTCCATTGCCTGGGGCCGAATCAATATCTTGCTCATTGGCAGCAGTTACTTCAGCCAAGTTGGTATAATCCCCTGTCATACGTACCTCTGCATACAACGTGAGCGTAGCCGTTCCATTTGCTGGCAGCGTGCCTACATTCCACCTGCCGTTGCTGGGATTGTAAGTGCCCTGTGAGGGCTGGGCTTCTGTGAACAGGTAGCCATTCGGGAGCTTATCCGTGACGGCCACTCCGGTTGCCACACTTGGGCCTTGGTTGGACAAGTCAATAGTGAAGGCCACCACTTCGCCGACAAGCGGAAATTGGTTGTTGATGTTTTTATCCAGCTCAAGATCGATAATGGCCTCTGGGCTGAGCACTGCCCGGTCTTCGTCATCCTCACTCTGGTCTCCGTCATCATTGCCGGGCGTAGAGTCTATGTCGTACTCCTTAGCTTCGGCCACCTGTACAGTGTTTGTATAGTTGCCCGTGGGCAGTACTGTTGCCTCGTAGCTAAAGGTTTGCGTTTCACCCGCTGCAAGGGTTAAGTTTTCCCAACGGACAACGGTGCCATTGAGCACACCTCCGCCAGAGATGCCAGTAATATCGGCTATGCCTGAAGGTATAATGTCTTCAAGGGCAACTTCCGTTGCAACACCTGGCCCTGCGTTTGTAAGAGAAACGGTATAGACAACGGTAGTCATCACATCTGGAGTAGCGTCGCTTACTGACTTTTCAACCGACAAATCAATAAAGATAGGCTCAACGATGGCCCGATCTTCGTCATCCTCGCTCTGGTCTCCGTCATCGTTCCCTGGAGAGGAATCAGGATCGTACTGATCCGCGGCTGATACTTCTGCGTTGTTGATATAGTCAGCAGCTGCTTCACTGGGCTCAACGGCTGCATCGAAGGTAAAGGATTGAAATGCTCCTGCCCCGATGGAGGGCACAATCCAAGTAATTGTGTTGCCAACAACCGTACCTCCTCCAGAAATAGCACTGATGTTGCTATAGCCTTCTGGCACGTCATCCCGTACTTCAACTCCTGTAGCCGTATCAGGGCCACTGTTTTGAAGGGTAATCGTAAAGGTCACTACGTCGCCAACGTTCGGATTGACATCAGACACCTCCTTTATCAAAGACAGGTCTGCATATAACAACGTAACTACCTCTTCATCTTCATCGGTTACTTCAGGGCCATCATTGGGCGGAGTCCCCGCTACAGAAGCAGTATTCAACACTTCGCCTGATTGGATGTCCTCTGATTGGATAAAGTATGAGGTATAAATGGTCTCTGAACTGCCCGGAAGTAAGGTAGGAAAGGACTCGCTCAAACCTGTGAGCGGGTCTGTCACCACTACAGGGGCTAATGTAACATTGCCTATATTGGTGACGACCAGGGTATAGACAATTTCATCCCCAACCGCGGTGTATGTCTGTGGCGCAGCTGTCTTCGATAAAGCGAGGGCGGGCTCCTGATCCGCAGTCACCGTCTCATCGTCTGTGTCTACGGCTTCTT